>NZ_BAAGRZ010000141.1:0-505 GCF_054782695.1 Streptomyces deserti | reverse complement strand
AAGGCAAAAGTAAAAATAGAACTTTAAAAATAAATAGGGAAAAGAAAAGTAGAGCAAAAAGTTGAAAATATAATGGGAAATTTTTATATTCAGAATATTATTAAATATTAACTAGAAGTAAACAGAAGTTCTTCGACGTAGGGTCTATTGGCAACTTTCCTGGAACTAAATGAGAATTCCTTTATGTGGATTGCACGGTCATTGTCTTTCTACGGTACTAAACCCGAAAATCGACACAATGTAACCCTCGTACTACTACAAGTCGTGATAATTAAAATCAAATGGAATAAAAATAAAGATGTCAAAAAAATATGTCATTTGTTGGCATATCTGATATCCCTCTTATTCCTTTTGTGCGCGTATTAGAATGTCTATTCTAGTTGAGTGATTGTGTTGCGGCTGTTACATCTTTCTCACCGAGATGAGATGTCATTATAATTAGTAACCGTGGCTTCTATGGGAATAAAACTCAAAAAATTAAGTCGTAACGTTTGAAATTTTTGTA
>NZ_BAAGRZ010000140.1:0-516 GCF_054782695.1 Streptomyces deserti | reverse complement strand
CATGGCCTCAGACTCTGTTGCCCTTGTATGTTGCTGAGGTGTGATAGTGGATATTACCGTTCCAATTCCGCCTAGTGACCCTGAGGTCATATTCAGTTCCTGGGATACAGGAATCAATTGCGACGACTGCTGAGCAAATGGGAAGGTTGATTCATCAAATTTAACCTGATTGCTCGTGAATAATTTTCCCGTTTTAGTATCTAATATACGATAGGCCTTGCGTTGTGGATCAAATCCTAAGAATACCCCTGCGATTGAGGTTTCTGTCAGTTTTCCATATCGTAATTTTTGTGGGATGGTCGCATATGCTCTACACCCAAAAATGTGTAAGCGATCTATATTAATGTGATCGTCTTTATCATTATACCATAAGTTCACGGGGATTTGATTTGCTCTTGCTGCAATTGGAGTTCTGTTAATAAGATACGTTGCAGTTAGTAGGGCTTCTGGCCAATAGTCTGTAGGTACCCGCCCACCGATGAGTAAACATCTGGTTTTTTCTTCAAGAGATCTATG
>NZ_BAAGRZ010000139.1:0-519 GCF_054782695.1 Streptomyces deserti | reverse complement strand
TGGGTGTCGAGTCCAAGCCGTCCTGCCAGGAGCTTCCGCGTGCTTGTCTACCCAGCTGGCGCCGATCTGTCCACCTCAGCCCTGCGCTTCCTCGCCACTGAACTGGCGGCACGTCGCCGTGAACAAGGCACGCGATGGCGCCGCCTGCCCGCCGGACGACAGGCACTGCTGGTGCTGGCCCATCTGCGCTGCGGTCACACCTACGCCCAGCTCGCTGCCGGGTTCGGCATAGGCACCACCACCGCCTACCGGTACGTCGCCGAGGCCGTCGACGTCCTGGCCTCCTTCGCCCCGACGCTCACCGAGGCGGTGAAGGTCGCCTCCACCAAGGCGTTCGTGATCCTGGACGGCACGTTGTTGCCGATCGACAGGATCGCCGCCGACCGACCTTTCTACTCAGGGAAACACAAGAAGCACGGCATGAACGTGCAAGTGATCGCCGACCCGCATGGGCGACTGCTGTGGGCATCTCCCGCGCTGCCCGGAGCAGTCCACGACATCAAGGCCGCGCGCACCCAC
>NZ_BAAGRZ010000138.1:0-523 GCF_054782695.1 Streptomyces deserti | reverse complement strand
CCCCGTTATGTTCTTCGCGGTCCTGCAAGAGGGCCGCTGGCCTCCGGGCCCGGCATGACTGTTCCCCCCTGTCGAACGGATGACCTGGGGGGTGGTGTCACCGGGCCCGAGAGGCGCCGTTGGAGACGCTGATGAGAGGTCCGACTACCGCCTGGCCTGGCGCAACGCCCGGCCGCTTGCGGGCGGCAAGTCTGCATAACGTGGATGCGCGCACGACGCCAACGCCCTGGCCAGCACCGCACGAACCCGTTCGGGAGGACGGCTTGTACGACAGCGACGAGATAGGCGTCTTCCTCGGCCTGGACGTCGGCAAGACGAACCATCACGGGCACGGCCTCACCCCGGCCGGGAAGAAAGTCTTCGACAAGCAGCTGCCCAACAGCGAGCCGAAGCTGCGGGCCGTCTTCGACAAGCTCGCCGCGAAGTTCGGCACCGTCCTGGTGATCGTGGACCAGCCCGCCTCGATCGGAGCCCTGCCCCTGACGGTCGCCCGGGACGCCGGCTGCAAGGTCGCCTACCTGCC
>NZ_BAAGRZ010000137.1:0-525 GCF_054782695.1 Streptomyces deserti | reverse complement strand
CCCCGTTATGTTCTTCGCGGTTCCGCAAGGGGACCGCTGGCCTCCGGGCCCGGCATGACTGTTGCCCCCTGTCGAAGGGATGACCTGGGGGGTGGTGTCACCGGGCCCGAGAGGCGCCGTTGGAGACGCTGATGAGAGGTCCGACTACCGCCTGGCCTGGCGCAATGCAGGCCGCTTGCGGGCGGCAGGTCTGCATAACGTGGATGCGCGCATACGGCACCATCGCCATGGCCAGCACCGCACGATCCCTGTTCGGGAGGACGGGTTGTACGACATCGACGACGTGGGCGTCTTCCTCGGCCTGGACGTCGGCAAGAGCGCCCATCACGGGCACGGGCTGACTCCGGTCGGCAAGAAGGTCTTCGACAAGCAGCTGCCCAACAGCGAGCCGAAGTTGCGGGCCGTCTTCGACAAGCTGACCGCGAAGTTCGGCACCGTGCTGGTCATCGTCGACCAACCCGCCTCCATCGGAGCCCTGCCCCTGACGGTCGCCCGGGACGCCGGCTGCAAGGTCGCCTACCTGCC
>NZ_BAAGRZ010000136.1:0-547 GCF_054782695.1 Streptomyces deserti | reverse complement strand
CCCGCCGGGCGATGCTCTTCGCCCATCGGGCTATCCGCGACGAAATAGGACACTCACATAAGGCGCGTACGGGCCTTGACCTGCATAAACGCCCTCTGACGCGGCGGTTGATCAGGGTCTGGACGCCTACGCGGCCGGTTTCGTCGTCGGGGTGGCGGCTGAGGTTGGTGACGATGCCGTAGATCAGGTGCCGGCTTGTGTAGATCCGTGTCTTGAGTTGCGCGGATACGCGGTCTACGACGTCGATCGCCGCCTGGTTGAACTCGACGAGTGGTGGTGTTCCCGGGGGTGGGGCGGCCACACGGGACCAGTTGAAGGTGACGGCGAGGGTTCCGACCGCGTCCGCGCTCACCACCCTGCTGAGAGCCTGGCAGAGTTCGTACGAGACGCCTTCACCTACCGAGTCGGTGATCTCGCTGGGGGTGGGTTCCCGGTCGGCGCCGGCCATTTCCTGTTCGCCGCCCTGAACACCGCCACCGGCAAGGTGATCGGAAAACTGTCCGCACAGCACCGGGCGGTCGACTTCCGCGACTTCCTCGACGAGATC
>NZ_BAAGRZ010000135.1:0-555 GCF_054782695.1 Streptomyces deserti | reverse complement strand
CGGCTCCCGCCAGAATCCCGGCGAACCGGGCCGCGGTCCGGGAATCCGGCGTCTCGGGAAGATCGATCAGACCACCCCAACGGTCGGGGTACTCCAGCGCCGCAACACGGCCAAGCCCCCAAACCTGCGCCTGCACAGCACTGACCGGACGATCACTGCGCCCCGTGGACACCCCTCCACTGGACACCGTCCACAACGGAACCTCGATCCCGGCATCTCCGAGCGCCTGGACCAGCACGAGCGTGCCCGCCACACCGGCAGAGACCGCACCGTGCACCGTGTGCGGCTGCTCGACCAGCCCCAGCAGGGAGACGACACCGGTGATCTCCTGCGGCGCCGGCCCGGTCAGCTCGTGGACAAGGTTCTGGCGTGTCATCTCCCCGGCGGCGAACCGAAGTTCGTGCACCTCGGCGCCAGCCTCGGTCAGGGCCTCGACGATCCCCGCGGCCCAGGGATGGTCGGCAGCCTCCTCGGGTACGACCACCAGCCAGCGCCCCGACAGCACGGCCGAGGAGGGCAGTACACCGGTCAGCGGCTTCCACACCACCCGGTAGC
>NZ_BAAGRZ010000134.1:0-569 GCF_054782695.1 Streptomyces deserti | reverse complement strand
GTCGCCGCGACCGAGGCGGAAGTCGCCGGTGTGATTGCGCGGTTGGGTGAGCGGGTGTCGATCGCGGCGGTGAACGCGCCCGGGGCTGTGGTGATCTCGGGTGACGAGGACGCGGTTGCCGAGGCCGAGGCCGAGTTCGCTGGTCGTAGGACGTCACGTCTGCGGGTGAGTCATGCGTTCCACTCGGTGCGGATGGAGCCGATGCTGGAGGAGTTCGCCGCTGTCGCGCGTGAGGTGACGTACAACGTTCCGCGGGTTGCGTTGGTGTCGAACGTGTCCGGTGAGATGGCCGGTGAGGAGCTGCTGGATCCGTCGTACTGGGTGTCGCAGGTCCGGGCCGGGGTGCGGTTCGCACCGGGCGTCGAAGGGCTTGTCTCTTCGGGTGTGCGTCGGTTCCTGGAGGTCGGGCCGGACGCGGTGCTGGCGGCGATGACCCGGCAGTGTCTGCCGGAGGACGTCGAGGCGAAGTCGCTGGTGGCTGCGGCGGCGCGGCGGGATCATGACGAGGCCGAACAGTTCGTGACGATGCTCGCGCAGGCGCACGCCGCCGGTGTCGCAGTGGACTGGAG
>NZ_BAAGRZ010000133.1:0-571 GCF_054782695.1 Streptomyces deserti | reverse complement strand
ACTCCGGCCCCGCCACCGCCGCAAGCGCAGCCGGCGTCGGCGTCACGAACAACGCCCGCACCGACACCGACACCCCACGCCGCCGCAACCACTCCACCAACGACACCGCCAGCAGCGAATGCCCACCCAGAACGAAGAAGTCGTCGTCCACACCGACCGCGGGCAGCCCGAGCACCTCGGCGAAGGCCCGGCACACCAGCTCCTCCCGGGTGTTCCCGGGCGCCCGGCCCATACCCGCGGCGTACTGCGGTGCGGGCAGCGCCGCCCGGTCCACCTTCCCGTTGACCGTCAACGGGAGCGTGTCCAGCTCCACGAACGCCGCCGGCACCATGTACGACGGCAGCCGCTCGGCGACATACCCTCGCACCACGTCAGCGACCGACGCCCCCGCCTCGGCAGGCACCAGATAGCCGATCAACCGCCTGTCCCCCGGCGCCTCCTCCCGCGCCACAACCGCCGCCTGGGCCACCGCCGGATGCGCCGCCAGCACAGCCTCGACCTCACCCGGCTCCACCCGGAACCCACGCACCTTCACCTGCTCGTCCGCACGCCCCGCGAACACCAGCCGGCC
>NZ_BAAGRZ010000132.1:0-585 GCF_054782695.1 Streptomyces deserti | reverse complement strand
CGGTGTTGTTCGCGGTGATGGTGTCGCTGGCCCAGGTGTGGCGGGCGGCCGGTGTGCAGCCGACCGCTGTGGTGGGTCACAGCCAGGGTGAGATCGCCGCTGCGTGTGTGGCGGGGGCGCTGTCGCTCGAAGATGCCGCCCGGGTGGTGGCGCTGCGCAGTCAGGCCATCCGTGCCCTGTCCGGTCGCGGTGGCATGGTGTCGGTGCCGCTGCCGGTGGGTGAGGTTCGCGAACTGCTGGCGGCTTGGGAGGGCCGTGTCGACATCGCGGCGGTGAACGGGCCTGCTCAGGTGGTGGTCTCCGGTGAGCCGGAGGCGCTGCAAGAGCTGGTCGCGCACTGCGAGGAGCGCGACGTCCGGGCGCGGACGATCCCGGTGGACTACGCCTCGCACTCCGTGCAGGTGGAGGCGATCGAGGAGCACTTGGCCGAGGTGCTGGCTCCGGTGGCGCCCGCGGCGCCTGAGGTGCTGTTGTTCTCTACGCTCACGGGTGAGTGGCTGGACGAGCCGATGGACGGCTCCTACTGGTACCGGAACCTGCGTCACACGGTCCTCTTCGAGCAGGCCACGCGCGGTCTGCTCGCCG
>NZ_BAAGRZ010000131.1:0-595 GCF_054782695.1 Streptomyces deserti | reverse complement strand
AAAGACCAGATCAGGCGAGGCACACGACGGGTTCCGGAGAAGGTCATCACGCTTACGCCCGCGATACTTCAGTAGCTCAAGCAACGGCATTGGGACACCGGCTGCAAATGGCGGGCCCTGCCTGCGGACTTCCCACATGGCGCACGGTCTGGGGATTCATGGCCCGATGGGCCGCGGCCGGGATCGTTGGCCAGGTCCGTGACCATCTGGCGGGGCGGATCCGCAGTGACATGGGTAAAGGCCCCCGAGCAGTGGCCACCGTGATCGATTCCCAGAGCGTGAAAGCCGCGGAGACCGTTTCCAAGGCCACCCGCGGCTACGACGCGGGCAAGAAAATCAACGGCCGAAAGCGCCACCTGGTCGTCGACACGCGCGGACTCCCCCTCATGGTCATGGTCACCCCCGCCGACCTGCACGATGCCGCGGCCGCCAAGGAAGTCCTTTTCCGCCTGCGCCTGATGCACCCAGAGATCACGATCGTGTGGGCCGACTCGGCTTAGGGGTCCTTGCAGAATGATCTTCCTGTGGCACGGTGGAGATGGAAGTGATTCCGTCTTTGTGGGGGTGGCCCGTGGCACGGCGGAAGCCGTGGGAG
>NZ_BAAGRZ010000130.1:0-608 GCF_054782695.1 Streptomyces deserti | reverse complement strand
TGTGGATCGTGGACTCCACCCCTGTGGAGTGCGCCCGCTCCCGGGAGACCGTCAAGCGCTCCGACCTGGCCGGCTGGGCGAACTACGGCTACTGCCGCTCCCACTCCCGCTTCTACTGGGGCCTGAAGCTGCACCTGGTGTGCACCCCGGCCGGGCTGCCCGTCACCTGGGCCCTGGCCGACCCCAAGATCGACGAACGGCAGGTGCTGGCCGCCCTGATCGACGACGAGCCGCATCTGGCGGCCGCCCGGCCGGGCCTGCTGATCCTGGCAGACAAGGGCTACATCGCCGCCGACCTCGATCGTTTCCTCGCCGCGCGCGACATCAGCCTGCTGCGGCCCTCCTACCGCAACCGCGGCACCCCACGGCCAGGAGAGTCCCTGCTCAAGACGGTGCGACAGCTGATCGAGTCGGTCAACGACACTCTCAAGGGCCAGCTCGACCTCGAACAGCACGGCGGGCGCACCATCGAAGGCGTCGGTGTCCGGGTGGCCCAGCGGATCCTGGCGATGACCTGCGCGATCTGGCACAACCGCACCATCGGCGCACCCATCACCAGGTCACTGATCGCCTACGACCACTGAGCCACATCGGAACTACTCGTCTAG
>NZ_BAAGRZ010000129.1:0-625 GCF_054782695.1 Streptomyces deserti | reverse complement strand
GTATGCAGACGTACCCACTAATTTTAATTCTAATATCTACCCTCTACCTACTACTCCAGCTGGATATCTATCTATTCCTTTCTTTCGGAATTGGGTTGTTGGTTTTGTTATGGCTGAAGGATCATTCCACATTAAGGCTTCTAATGAGTTTTATTTCTCTATCCGACAACGTGAACATATTACACTTTTTGAAGCTTTCCGAATTCTATTTAATACGACTCGAACTATTGACATATCTACTATTGGATATTCAAAGTTTAATGTTTCTTCCGTTAAGGATCTAAATACTGTGGTTCAATTCTTTTCTCATTCAGGGCTACATCCAATTGTAGGTTACAAGAAGGTACAATATGACAATTGGATTAACAATATACGAAACGTAAAGCGGTTTAAGAATATTAATCTGCCAGAACATAAAGGATATAAAGTTGCTTTTTGAGGTGACTCAAATTGAAAAAAAGGGTGAATTGCAAGAAACTCTTAATCATATAACTCAACCCCTAGATTAAGACAATTTGCAGCTAAGTCTAGATTAGTATTTATATAAATCTAGAAAAGTTCAACGACTAGAAGGTGAGTAATACTAACAATAATCCAACCTAGAGCGCCCTTTCACTCTAAACGT
>NZ_BAAGRZ010000128.1:0-626 GCF_054782695.1 Streptomyces deserti | reverse complement strand
CCTGGGCCGCGTCCTCCTCGACCGACAGCTCGGCGGCCAACTGCTCCAGATCCTCGCGCTCCACCGCCTCCCAGAAACGAGCGTCGATGTCGTCCACGACGGGCTGGGCGTCATTCGCACCCTCCGGCTCGGTCAGCCAGAAGTGCTCGCGCTGGAAGGCGTAGGTGGGCAGGTCGACCATCCGGGCGCCCGGGAACAGCGCCTTCCAGTCCAGCTCGACACCGTGCACGTGCGCCTCGGCGAGCGAGGCCATCAGGCGACGGGCACCGCCGTCGTCACGGCGGAGAGAGCCGAGCGTGGCGGCGTCGGAGTCCGTGTCGTCGATGGTGGCCTGGACCGGGACGGTCAGCACCGGGTGCGGGCTCATCTCCAGGAACAGAGTGTGTCCCTCGGCGAGCAGACCACGAGTCGCCTGTTCGAACAGAACCGTGTGACGCAGGTTGCGGTACCAGTACCCCGCGTCCATCGGCTCGTCCAGCCACTGCCCGGTGAGCGTGGAATACAGCGGAACGTCCGTCGAGCGTGCTGTCACCGGGGCCAGCACCTGGGCCAGGTGCTCCTCGATCGCCTCCACCTGCGCGGAGTGTGAGGCGTAGTCCACCGGAATCGTCCGCGCCCGGATGTCG
>NZ_BAAGRZ010000127.1:0-635 GCF_054782695.1 Streptomyces deserti | reverse complement strand
TTCGTAGCGGCGGTGCAGGCGTCGGCAGCCGCCCAGCCAGGACATGGTGCGCTCGATCGTCCAACGGTGCCGGCCGAGCCGGGTGGAGGACTCGATGCCCTTGCGGGCGATGCGGTGCCGGATGCCTCGCTTGCGCAGCCATCGGCGCAGGTGGTCGTAGTCGTAGCCCTTGTCCGCGTGTAGCTTGGCGGGTCGTCGCCTGCGCGGGCCGCGGCGGGAGCGGATTGGCGGGATACCGCGCACAAGCGGCTCGAGCGTCTGGCTGTCGTGCAGGTTGGCGCCTGAGATGCCGACGGAGAGGGGTAAACCGGTCCGCTCGGTGATCAAGTGGATCTTCGAGCCGTTCTTGCCTCGGTCGACAGGATTCGGACCTGTCAGCTCCCCCCTTTCAGAGCCCGTGTGTTCACCGAGTCGATTGCGCAGCGGGACCAGTCCAGGTCTCCACGCGAGCCCAGCTCGTCGAGGATGAGGCGGTGCAGCTTCGCCCAGACCCGGGCTGCCGTCCATTCGGTGAAGCGGCGATGTGCGGTTGGCCCCGATGGGCCGAAGACCGGCGGCAGCTGCCGCCAGGTGCAGCCCGTGGTGGCGACAAAGATGATCGCAGCCAGCACCTCGCGATCTCCGTACCGGCGCCG
>NZ_BAAGRZ010000126.1:0-644 GCF_054782695.1 Streptomyces deserti | reverse complement strand
GGCATGACGCTGGTGGGGCGTAGGGACAGGGCGCACAGCACCGCATCGGCGACGACGTCGGGGTGTTGCAGCTTGGAGGTGTCCGCGTCGGGGAAGCGCTCCATGATGAACGGCGTTTCCATGCCGCCGGCGATGACGCCGGTGACGCCGATGCCCAGGCAGTCGCGCTGAGCTTCCTGGAACAGGGTGTGGGTGAAGGCCCGCAGACCCGTCTTGCTGGCCGCGTAGGGGCCGGCTTCGGTCCAGGTCCGGTTGGACGCGGTGGACAGGATGTTGACGATGTGCCCTTCGCCGCGTTCGATCATGCGTCGGTAGGTGGCCAGGCAGAGATACATCGGGCCCAGGAGGTTGGTGGTCACCACGTGGGTGACTTCCTCGGCGGTCAGGTGCTCGATCGGCTTGGTGACGTCGACGGCGGCGTTGTTGACGAGGATGTCCAGTGGCCATCCGTCCTGCTCGAGATCCTGGATTGCTGCTGTGACGGCGTCGGGTTCGCGGACGTCGAGTTCCACGAAGCGCGCGATGTGGCCCTCCACGGTCAGGGCTGCGCATACCTTCTCGCCGTCTTCACGGCGTACATCCGTGAGGCACACGCTCGCCCCGGCCTGAGCGAGCCGGCGGGCGATGGCCGCTCCCAGGCCGCG
>NZ_BAAGRZ010000125.1:0-703 GCF_054782695.1 Streptomyces deserti | reverse complement strand
CTGCTGCCGGCGGTGGGTGAATGCGGGCAGCCCCTTACCCTGCAGGCCACGCACGGGGGCGCGATGAGCAGGCCCTGGAGCGTGGACCACCCAGGCTCCAGGGCCGCTCGCCAAGCCAGGGCCGCTCGCTAGCCGGTGTCACTCTCCGGCTGTGATCTCGATACGGCGCGGCTTGGCCGCTTCCGCCTTGGGCACCTTGACGCACAGCACGCCCTCGCTCAGCGTCGCCTCGACACGTTCGGCGTCGATCTCGCTGGGCAGGACGGTGCGGTACTCGAACTGGCCGGTGCGCCGGGTGCCACGGCGCAGGATGCCAGTGCGCTCACGCTCCTTGAACTCGCCGCTGATGACGAGCTCCCGGTCGGCCATCTCGATGTTGATGTCGTCGCGCTTGACGCCGGGGACCTCGACTTCGATCTCGTAGGCGTCATCGGTCTCGGAAACGTCGGCCAGCGGAGCGAAAGCCATACCCTGCGTGACCGGGCCGACGGTGGACTCCAGCAGACTGCCCAGGCGGCCGAAGATGTCGTTGAACTCGGCGAGCGGGTCAGTGGCGAAGCCGGGGAAGCGCCGCTCAGCGAGCCTGCCCGGGCCGCGACGTACAGGAACAGTCATCACAGCTCCCCTCACTACGAGATGCGCCTTCTGTTACTTATGGTGCGATCCCCGACGGGAGATCGCGACACCACCCTTGGGACATATG
>NZ_BAAGRZ010000124.1:0-785 GCF_054782695.1 Streptomyces deserti | reverse complement strand
GTGCCGGTGCCGGTGGGTGTGGTGCCGTGGCTGGTGTCGGCTCGTAGTGCGGAGGCGCTGCGGGCGCAGGCGGAGCGGCTGCGTGAGCATGTTGCGGCTGGTGACGCCGACCCGGTGGATGTGGGCTGGTCGCTGCTGTCGGGCCGGTCGGCGCTGGAGCACCGGGCGGTGGTGCTGGGGCGTCAGCAGGGGGACTTCCTGGAGGGTCTGGAGGGGCTGGCTTCCGGCACGCCTGGGGTGGTGACTGGTGTGGTCGCTGAGGGGCGCCTTGCTGTGGTGTTCACCGGGCAGGGCAGTCAGCGGCTGGGGATGGGCCGGGAGCTGTACGCAGCGTTCCCGGTGTTCGCGGATGCGCTGGATGAGGTGTGCGCGCATCTGGATCCGCTGCTGGACCGTCCGCTGCGGGAGGTGATGTTCGGGGAGGATGCCGGGCTTCTGGAGCAGACCGGTTTTGCGCAGCCGGCGTTGTTCGCGGTTGAGGTCGCCTTGTTCCGGCTGGTGGAGTCGTTCGGGCTGCGGCCGGAGGTTATGGGTGGTCATTCGATCGGTGAGTTGGTGGCGGCGTATGTGGCCGGGGTGTGGTCGCTGGAGGATGCGGCCCGTCTGGTGGCGGCGCGTGGCCGGTTGATGCAGGCCCTCCCGGAGGGTGGCGCCATGCTGGCGGTGCAGGCTGCGGAGGAGGATGTCGTGCCGCTGCTGGAGGGCCACGCCGACCGGGTGGGGATCGCCGCCGTCAACGGCCCGTCCCAGCTGGTGCTTTCCGGTGACCGTGCGGCGCTGGAGGA
>NZ_BAAGRZ010000123.1:0-813 GCF_054782695.1 Streptomyces deserti | reverse complement strand
CCCGCTGAGCACCCTGACCCGTGAACAAGAAGGCGGTAGAGCCGGAGCCCACCGCACCGGACACCACACCGGCCCCGGTGCCCGACTCGGCCAGAACACTCAAACGCGCCAGCAACTCGTCGCGGCCATTTCCGACGACAGCGCCCCGCCACTCCAGCTGCGCCCGCGATGTCACCAGCGAGTAGGCAACGTCGGGCAGGTCCGCGTCCGGGTGATCCACCAGCCACGCGCGCAGCCGCGCCGCCTGCGCACGCAGACCAGCCTCGCCCTTGCCCGACACCAACAACGGAACCACGCTGATCGGGTCGGCAGTTGAAGCAGCGGCAACCGGCTGCGACGCCGGAGCCTCCTCCAGGATCACGTGCGCGTTGGTGCCGCTGACACCGAACGACGACACACCAGCCCGGCGAACCCGCTCCCCCGCCGGCCACGGCTCCGGCTCGGTCAACAACCGCACCGCACCCGACGACCAGTCCACGTGTGACGACGGTTCGTCCACATGCAACGTGCACGGCAACTGCTCGTGCCGAAGGGCCTGCACCATCTTGATGACGCCGCCGACACCGGCAGCGGCCACGGTGTGCCCGATGTTGGACTTCACAGACCCGATCCGCAGTGGCTCCGCACGGTCCTGCCCGTACGCGGCGATCAACGCCTGGGCCTCGATCGGATCGCCCAGCGTCGTCCCGGTGCCGTGCGCCTCGACCGCGTCCACATCCGCGGGCTTCAACCCGGCGTTGGCGAGCGCCTGGGCGATCACGCGTTCCTGGGAAGGGCCGTTGGGCGCGGTCAGACCGTTGCTCGCACCGTCCT
>NZ_BAAGRZ010000122.1:0-828 GCF_054782695.1 Streptomyces deserti | reverse complement strand
CGGTGACGGTGGACACGGCGTGTTCGTCGTCGTTGGTGGCGTTGCACCTGGCGTGTCAGGCGTTGCGTCAGGGAGACAGCTCCCTGGTGCTCGCCGGGGGTGTGACGGTTGCGGCCAGCCCGTACCTGTACGTGGATTTCTCCCGCCAGCGCGGTTTGTCGCCGGACGGCCGGTGCAAGGCGTTCTCCTCCTCGGCCGATGGTGTGGCGTGGTCCGAGGGCGTTGGTGTGCTGGTGCTGGAGCGTCTGTCCGACGCTCGGCGGCTCGGGCACCACGTGCTGGCGGTCGTTCGTGGCAGTGCGGTGAACCAGGACGGTGCGAGCAACGGTCTGACCGCGCCCAACGGCCCTTCCCAGGAACGCGTGATCGCCCAGGCGCTCGCCAACGCCGGGTTGAAGCCCGCGGACGTGGACGCGGTCGAGGCGCACGGCACCGGGACGACGCTGGGCGACCCGATCGAGGCCCAGGCGTTGATCGCCGCGTACGGGCAAAACCGTGCGGAGCCACTGCGGATCGGGTCTGTGAAGTCCAACATCGGGCACACCGTGGCCGCTGCCGGTGTGGCCGGTGTGATCAAAATGGTCCAGGCGTTGCGTCACGAGCAGTTGCCCCGGACGCTGCATGTGGAGGAGCCGTCGCCGCATGTGGACTGGTCGTCGGGTGCGGTGCGGTTGTTGACGGAGCCGGAGTCGTGGCCGGCGGGGGAGCGGGTTCGCCGGGCTGGTGTGTCGTCGTTCGGGATCAGTGGCACGAACGCGCACGTGATTCTGGAGGAGGCTCCGGCGTCGCAGCCGGTTGCGGCTGTCTCGAGTGGCGCTCCGGTCGGTG
>NZ_BAAGRZ010000121.1:0-902 GCF_054782695.1 Streptomyces deserti | reverse complement strand
AGGGGTCCTTTCAGAAAGCCGGGATCTTGCGGGCGAGGGTCATGCAATGGGCGAGCTGGAGGAACGCGTCGTGCATGTCGTCCCGTGTTTCCCAGCGTGTCCGTAGGCGGCGGGGGCCGTGGAGCCAGGCGATGGCGGCCTCGGCAACCCATCGCACCCGGCCCAGACCCGAGCCATGTGGCTGACCGCGCCGGGCGATCTTCGGGACGATGCCACGCTCGCGCAGACGGCGGCGGTAGATGTCGTGGTCGTAGCCGCGGTCGGCATACAACGTCCGGGGTTTACGCCGAGGCCGGCCCCGCTTGCCCCGCACCAGCGGCACGCCGTCGACCAGCGGCAGGAGCTGCGTGACGTCGTTGCGGTGTCCACCCGTCAACGACACCCGCAGAGGGACACCGTGCGCGTCGGTCAGCACGTGGTGCTTCGAGCCTGGCCGTGCGCGGTCAACCGGACTCGGACCGACTTTTGGGCTGCTTCGCCCCCGCTTGGCCGGCACATGCGAGGCGTCGACGGTGACGCGGGAGAAGTCGAGGCGGTCCGCCGCCCGCAACCGGTCCAGCAGCACCTGCTGGAGTTCCTCCCACACCCCGGCCTCCTGCCATTCTGCCAGCCGCCGCCAGCAGGTAGGCCCGGAACCGAACCCCAACTCCTGCGGCAGATACTCCCACTGGATCCCGGTGTAGAGAACGAACAGCACACCCTGCAGGGTCTTGCGGTCATCGATCCGCTTGCGCCCCGGATGCCGGAACCGCCGCTCATGCTTCGGCAGCAGCGGTTCGATCACCGCCCACAGCTCGTCACTGATCTCCCACGGCTTCCGCCGTGCCACGGGCCACCCCCACAAAGACGGAATCACTTCCATCTCCACCGTGCCACAGGAAGATCATTCTGCAAGGACCCCT
>NZ_BAAGRZ010000120.1:0-908 GCF_054782695.1 Streptomyces deserti | reverse complement strand
TGCGGCGCCTCCGCCGAACCCGCGAGGGAGAAGGCCGCGGCGGCCGGTGCGAAGACCGACGTCACGGTGAAACCCATCGAGGCGACCCGGGAGTTGGCCGACGCGAACGGCGTCAAGGTCTCCCTGAAGAAGGAACCGCGGCGCGTCGTCTGCCTGTTCGCGCTGTGCGACGACATCCTGACCGAGCTGGGCATCGTCCCCACGGCCACCAACAGCGCGCTCCTCGCCCACCCCGGCTTCCTGGGCGAGGAGAAGGCGAAACAGGTCGACGTGATTCCCGGCGGGTTCATCGCTCCCGAGGTGGAGGCGATCCTCTCCCACAAGCCCGACCTCGTGATCGGCCTGGAGGACACGCACGGCAAGCTCGCCCCCGCCCTGAAGGACGCGACCACGTTCTGGCCCATGCAGCCCGAGACCTGGCAGGACAGCGTGGGCTACCTGCGTGACGTCGCCGCGCTCACCGGGCGCACCGCCGAGGGCGAGAAGGCGGAGAAGACCTTCCGCACCAAGCTCGCCGAGGCCGAGAAGACCAGGAGCGACAAGACCGCGCTCATCATCTACGGCAGCGACGAGAACTTCGGCGTCGCCACCCCGGAAGCGGACGTGGCCGCCAGCCTGTTCCCGAAGCTCGCCGACTACCCCTGGAAGTCCCGTGGCGTGGAGGGCAGTTACAGCCTCGAGGAGATCCTCGCCCGCGATGTCGACGTGCTGTTCGTCGAGACGATGAGCTTCGGCGACACGGACGGCAAGCTCTCGCAGAAGCTGGCGAAGAACCCGCTGTGGGAGAAGATCCCGGCCGTGCGCGACGGCGCCGTCCACGAGGTGAACTCCGAGGTGTGGGCCAAGGGACGCGGCACCCGATCGCTGGGCATCGTCCTCGACGAGGCCACGGCCGCCCTGCGGTGAGC
>NZ_BAAGRZ010000119.1:0-950 GCF_054782695.1 Streptomyces deserti | reverse complement strand
TGAACCTTCGGCTGGATAGACTGCCGCGCATGGGCCACGGAGTAATTCAGGTGTTGGTCGTCGACGACGAGCCAATGGTCTGTGCACATTTGCGCACGATTCTTGGATCCGCGGAGGATATCGAAGTCGTCGACGAGGCCCATGACGGAGCAGCCGCGGTAGAGGCGGTGATCCGGCACCGCCCCGATATCGTTCTGATGGATCTGCGGATGCCCGGTGTGGACGGTCTGGCCGCCATCGAGCGCATTTCCAAACTCGATCAGCCGCCGAAGGTCGTGGCGCTCACCACATTCGACGCCGACCAGTACGTGCTGCGGGCACTGCGCAGCGGGGCCAGCGGATTCCTGGTGAAGTCCACGCCCCCCGAGGACCTGATCGGACTCGTACGCGTCGCGGCCGACGGCCACACGATCCTCTCGCCGGTGGCCGCGCGCCGGCTGGTGGCAGCCTCCTCCGACGAGGAGGCCGCCCGGGAGCGGGCCAAGAACCTGGTGGGCAAGCTCACCGACCGGGAGACCGACGTCCTGACCTGTCTCGGCGAAGGTCTGTCGAACGCCCAGATCGCCTCGAAGCTGTTCCTCAGCGAGGCCACCGTCAAGGGCTACGTCTCACGCATGCTCGTCAAGCTGGAGTGCACCAACCGGACGCAGGCCGGTCTGCTCGCCTACGACGCCGGACTCGTCAGCCGCTGACCGGCCCGAGACGGCCGGCTGTCACCAGCTTCGGGACAACACACCACTCATCTGCCGGAGTTGGACCACCGCATCGGCGTTCGGCCCTGGACGCCGAAGGTGGGCCGCCGACGTGCGGAACCGTGTCCGCCGACGCGCTCCGGGCGTCCGGCCGACTCGACGCCGGCCGACTCGGAGCCGGCCGATTCGGCCGTCGCCCTCAGGTCAGTCAGGCCGGGCCGGCCGGGGCGGATCCACGTCGCCGTGGTGGGCACGTAG
>NZ_BAAGRZ010000118.1:0-961 GCF_054782695.1 Streptomyces deserti | reverse complement strand
GGTGCCTCTATGTCTTTCGTCAAGCGAGGCGTGGGGTTCTGGGTTCGTAGAAGGTGCCGTCGCGGAGCATCGCGAACAGCACGTTGATCCGTTGTCGGGCCAGGCGGAGAAGGGCCTGGGTGTGGCTCTTGCCGCGGGCCCGACACTTGTCGTAGTAGGTGCGGGAGGCGGGGTCATGCAGGGCGGCGAACGCGGACAGGAACATCGCCCGCTTGAGCTGCCGGTTGCCGCCTCTGGGCGCGTGTTCGCCCTGGATCGAGGTCCCGGACGACTTCGTGGTCGGGGCGAGGCCGGCGTAGGAGGCCAGGTGGGCGGCGGTGGGGAAGCTGGTGCCGTCGCCGACGGTGACCAGCAAGGTGGCGGCGGTCCTGACGCCGACGCCGGGCAGCGACGTCAGGACCTTCGAAAGAGGGTGGTTCTCCAGCAGGGCCTCGATCTGGGATTCCAGGGCCCGGCGCTGTTCGTGGACAGCCGCGAGCGAGCGGGCCAGCGACGGGATCACGATGTCAAGCGTGCCGGTGCCCGGGACCACGACGGTCTGCTCGTCGAGCGCCTCGAAGACGTCATCGATCAGCCGCTGGGCCATCCTGGGGGCCTTGGGCCGGATCACCTCAACCAGCTTTCGGCGTCCGGCTTTTCTCAGAGCGTGCGGAGATCCGTAGCGTTCCAGCAGCCAGGTCACCGCCCGATGGTCGAGCCGGGGGCCGAGAACGCGTTCCAGCGACGGGTGGAACTGGGTGAGCAGGCCGCGTATCCGGTTGGAGGTGCGGGTGGCCTCGGCCGCGAGGTCCTGGTCGAAGCCGACCAGCACGGTCAGTTCGGCGGTGATCTCGTCGGTCAGTTCCAGCGAGCGCAGGGTGTGCGGCATCGTCCGGGCGGCATCCGCGATCACTGCGGCGTCCTTCGCGTCGGTCTTCGCCTCGCCCGGGTAGAGGTCGGCGATCCGCCGCATCGCGAGTCC
>NZ_BAAGRZ010000117.1:0-966 GCF_054782695.1 Streptomyces deserti | reverse complement strand
GAAGTGACTGAGTATCTGGTCATCAGCTACTGGACGACCACCAATGAATTCGGGGGTCTGATCACGACAAACTCGACGGCCACCTACAGTCCTCCACCGGTGACTGTGACAGCCACCACTGCGTCGGACTACATTGAGTCGGACTGGATCTCGTTCTTCATCACCACTGATGAGAAGGGCGATATTGTTACGAGCAGCACTCTGTTCAACGCTACACGTGACTATATAGATGCACAAGCTCCATATACGTCATCCTCAAGTTATTCAAAATCGAAAATTGAAGAGTCCGACTACACGACGACGATCGACAAGGGCAACGGTGACTTCGAGACAGACCTTGTTTCGCACATCACGACCAAGGACTCTGACGGCAAGCCTACCACGATCACCACCACCATCCCATTGAAGCCAAGTGATGCCGGCGAGGCCGACTACACCACCACCATTACTTCCGACGGTCACACCATCACAGAAGTAGTCTCCCACATCACCACCACTGATTCAGACGGTAACACTGTTACATACACCACCACGATGGCCTCCTTCGATCAGGTAGGCGACGGCGTGTACACGTCTGCTCCACCTTACTCACAGCCACCAGTTGTGACAACCACTGTGACGGAGGACGACGGTAGTAGCAAGACGGTTGTGATCTCTTACTCGCCTTCTGAGGGCGAGGATGGGGTCACCCGTACAGGTACCACCACTATCTCCACCATCACTCCGAGCGGCGAGGCCGACTACACGACGACGATCGACAAGGGCAACGGTGACTTCGAGACAGACCTCGTCTCCCACATCACCACCAAGGACTCCAACGGCAACCCTACCACCATCGTCACCACCATCCCATTGAAGCCAAGTGATGCCGGCGAGGCCGACTACACGACGACGATCGACAAGGGCAACGGTGACTTCGAGACAGACCTTGTTTCGCACATCACCACCAAGGACTCCAACGGCAAC
>NZ_BAAGRZ010000116.1:0-967 GCF_054782695.1 Streptomyces deserti | reverse complement strand
ACCACCACCACCGACCACCACACACGACTCCGGCGACACACCACCCCCCGCAACCGACCCCACAACCCACTCCACCCGCAACAACGAATCGCTCTGGGACGACGCTCCCTCACTCGCCTCCGGCACCGAAACCGGCCGCAGGACAAGGGAGTCCACCTGCGCGACCGGCTCACCGGACGTGTCCGCGACGGCCAGCGACACTCCGTCCGTGCCGGCAGCGGTCAGACGTACGCGCAGGACGGACGCGCCTGCCGCGAAGAGCGAGACACCGCTCCACGAGAACGGCATGCGCCCCTGTGCGGTGTCACGCACGAACGTCCCGAGGCCCAGCGGGTGCAGAGCGGCGTCAAGCAGAGCGGGGTGCAGGCCGTAGTCGGCGGCGTCTTCCCGGTGCTCCTCCGGCAGGGCGACCTCGGCGAAGAGCTCTTCTCCTCGCTGCCAGACAGACCTCAGGCCCTGGAATGCCGGACCGTACGCGAACCCGGCCTCGGCCAGGCCGTCGTACAAAGCGTCGATGCCGACCGGCTCCGCGCCGGACGGGGGCCACTGGGTGAGGTCGAACTCGGGAGTAAGCCTCGAGTCCGTCAGGGTTCCGGTGGCGTGGTGGAGCCACGGTTCGTCCGACCACAGCTCGTGCGAAGAGGTCTCCTGCGAGCGCGAGTACAGGTTCACCGACCGACGGCCCGACGCGTCGGCGGGGCCGATGGCGAGCTGCACCTGGACACCGCCGTGCTCGGGCAGCACCAGGGGGGCCTGGAGCGTCAGTTCCTCCAGGAACGCACAGCCGACCCGCTGTCCGGCGTGCAGGGCCAGTTCGACGAAGGCCGTGCCCGGCAGCAGGACGGTGCCGGCCAGGGCATGCCCCGCCAGCCACGGATGCGACTGCAACGACAGCCGCCCGGTGAACAGGAACCCGTCCCCGTCGGCCAAGGCGATCGCCGCGCCGAGCAGCGGGTGCTCCGCCGCG
>NZ_BAAGRZ010000115.1:0-982 GCF_054782695.1 Streptomyces deserti | reverse complement strand
CTAGACGAGTAGTTCCGAATGCGGGGTTCTCAGCCGTGGGGAGGGTGTCCAACATCGGGTTGTGACGACCGAGTTAGACACCCTCTTGACCGCACTGTACGTGCACATCGACGACCGCTTGAAGACCCCGCGGTGGCGTGGGCGACCGCCCCGGCTGACCGACGCGGAACTGCTGACGCTGGCCGTGGCCCAGGCGATCCTGGGCTTCCATTGCGAGGCCCGCTGGCTGCGCTTCGCCCACGCCCACCTGCACCCTCTGTTCCCTTACCTGCCTCAGCGTCCGGCCTACAACAAGCGCCTGCGAGCCGCTCTGCCCCTGGTCAAACGGGCCATCCGATCGCTGGCGGCCGACACCGATCTATGGCTGGACGATGTGTGGATCGTGGACTCCACCCCGGTCGAGTGCGCCCGCTCCCGCGAGACCGTCAAACGCTCCGACCTGGCCGGCTGGGCCAACTACGGCTACTGCCGCTCCCACTCCCGCTTCTACTGGGGCCTGAAACTGCACCTGGTGTGCACCCCGGCCGGACTGCCCGTCACCTGGGCCCTGGCCGACCCCAAGATCGACGAACGGCAGGTCCTGGCCGCCCTGATCGACAACGAACCTCATCTGGCAGCCACCCGGCCGGGCCTGCTGATCCTGGCGGACAAGGGTTACATCGCCGCCGAACTCGACCACTTCCTCGCCGCACGCGGCGTCAGCCTGCTGCGGCCCTCCTACCGCAACCGCGGCACCCCACGACCGGGAGAAGCCCTGCTCAAGACGGTTCGGCAGTTGATCGAGTCGGTGAACGACACCCTCAAAGGCCAGCTCGACCTGGAACAGCACGGCGGCCGCACCATCGAAGGCGTCGGCGTCCGGGTGGCCCAGCGGATCCTGGCGATGACCTGTGCGATGTGGCACAACCGCACCATCGGCGCACCCATCACCAGGTCACTGATCGCTTACGACCACTGAGCCACATCGGAACTACTCGTCTAG
>NZ_BAAGRZ010000114.1:0-1040 GCF_054782695.1 Streptomyces deserti | reverse complement strand
TGCTGGTGGAGCGGGAGCGGGCGCTGTACGGCTCCTGGTACGAGTTCTTCCCCCGCTCCGAGGGCACGCCCGAGCAGCCGCACGGCACCTTCCGCACCGCCGCCCGCCGACTGCCCGCGATCGCCGCGATGGGCTTCGACGTCGTCTACCTCCCGCCCATCCACCCCATCGGCACCACCTTCCGCAAGGGCAAGAACAACACCCTCACCCCCGGCCCCGACGACGTCGGCGTCCCCTGGGCCATCGGCTCCCCCGAAGGCGGCCACGACGCCGTCCACCCCCAGCTGGGCACCCTGGACGACTTCGCCTGGTTCGTGCGGGAAGCCGCCCGCCACGGCCTGGAGATCGCCCTCGACTTCGCCCTGCAGTGCTCCCCCGACCACCCCTGGGTCCACAAACACCCCGAGTGGTTCCACCACCGCCCCGACGGCACCATCGCCTACGCCGAGAACCCGCCCAAGAAGTACCAGGACATCTACCCCATCGCCTTCGACGCCGACATGGACGGCCTCATCGCCGAAACCCTGCGCGTCCTGCGGCACTGGATGAACCTGGGCGTGCGCATCTTCCGCGTCGACAACCCGCACACCAAACCCGTGGTGTTCTGGGAACGGGTCATCGCCGACATCAACCGCACCGACCCGGACGTGATCTTCCTGGCCGAGGCGTTCACCCGCCCCGCGATGATGCACACCCTCGCCCAGATCGGCTTCCAGCAGTCCTACACCTACTTCACCTGGCGCAACTCCAAGCAGGAGCTGACCGACTACCTCACGGAGCTGTCCGGCGAGGCGGCGGCCTACATGCGGCCGAACTTCTTCGCCAACACCCCCGACATCCTGCACGCCTACCTCCAGCACGGCGGCCGCCCCGCCTTCGAGGTCCGTGCCGTGCTGGCCGCCACCCTCTCCCCCACCTGGGGCATCTACAGCGGCTACGAACTGTGCGAGAACACCCCGCTCAGGGAAGGCAGCGAGGAATACCTCGACTCGGAGAAGTACCAGCTGCGGCACCGCGACTGGGAGGCGGCCGAGCGCGAG
>NZ_BAAGRZ010000113.1:0-1091 GCF_054782695.1 Streptomyces deserti | reverse complement strand
CCGTGGCGGCCGTGATCGACCGGACCCGCGACGCCGTCCGCAAGGTGATGGGCAAGGGCGGCTGATCAGCGCGGGCTGCCCGATCCGCCTGCCCTCGGCCCTTGTCAGACGCCGGGCCGTGTCACGGTGGGTGGCGTCCAGACGAGCGGTCATCTCCTCCAGGTCGTGCCGGGACGCCGTGTCGGTACCGGGCTGGGCGACGAAGTCGTGTCATGGGGCGTTCCACCGCCCCCGCGGTACCGATCGGCGTCCAGTTACGAGTGCCGACGCCGGGCGACCACGGCGGCATGGGCGAGGACGACCGAGGTCGCGTGCTCCGTGCCGCACTCCGGTAGACCCTTGACCTGCCTGGTCAGGTGTGAGCCGCCGAACGGCCTTGCCCACGGCGGCCGAGTGCCGCCGCAGACACCACGCCCCACCCACGCTGATCTGCCCGCGAGCCTGCGGGCGCCGATGGACGCCCTGCTTGCCCTGCGCCGCCGGCGGCTCGAAGGCATCCGTCGCCGCTCCTTCAGACGGCAACGGACTTCGCCCCACTCCCCAGGGACTCTCGCCGCCACGAGCAGGCCACGCGCAGGACCGAGTCCACCCGGTCTGCGGAGGGCTTGGTGCACGGTCTTTCACCCTGCCAGCGGCGCTCGTACCTGGGCAGTGCCTGTCCCTGCCCCTGGGACTGCGCCTCTCAGCGCCAAGGCCGACGGGAGATTGCGGGCCTGCCACTTTACGGTGGACCGCGGATGAGGTTCCTGGTTTCCGTACTGTGTTCGAGGAGGTGCGCGTGCCCCGGTTCCGTCCGAGTCGGACACTCGGCCGAGCGCGCAATCCGGACTCTCAGGGCACAGGCGGAAACCGTGTCGGGGTCGGTCCCGGCCGGCTTCGCGGCAGGACGGGCACGAGTCGGGCGGCCGGCGCGTCCGTAGCAGCGCCGCAGTTCCGAAGTCGGCCCGCACCTCAGGAGTTCCGCACAGCCCCAGCGTTCCGGGAGTCGCCATGCCCCCTACGGATCCTCCCCGTGTCAGCGTGATCATCCCCGCCCACAACTCCATGCCTGAGCTGACCAGGTGCGTGACGTCCGCCATGGAGCAGACGCT
>NZ_BAAGRZ010000112.1:0-1101 GCF_054782695.1 Streptomyces deserti | reverse complement strand
AGAGGGCGTTTATGCAGGTCAAGGCCCGTACGCGCCTTATGTGAGTGTCCTATTTCGTCGCGGATAGCCCGATGGGCGAAGAGCATCGCCCGGCGGGGCGATAGCCTCGCCGCCCGTCTCATCCGCTTCTGGGTTCGGAAACCCGTCTGACGTAGAGATACAGCAGAACCTCCCAGCCGCCAGCGGAACGAGTGGTTCCGGAATGCCCATGCTCAGGCTGTGCTGTGAGTGATCGAAAGCCGTACCCCAGCGACCTGTCGGACGCCCGATGGGCTCTGATCGAACCGACGTTGACGGCCTGGCGGAATGCCCGCCTCGAACGTCGCCCCACCGGTCAGCCGGCGAAAGTCGACCTGCGTGACGTGTTCAACGCGATCCTCTACCTCAACCGCACCGGAATTCCCTGGAAATACCTCCCACATGACTTCCCCGGCCACGGCACCGTCTACTTCTACTACGCCGCCTGGCGCGACGAGGGAATCTTCGCCCAGCTCAATTACGACCTCACCGCCCTGGCCCGCGTGAAGGAAGGACGGAAGCCCGAGCCGACGGCCTCCGTCATTGACACCCAGAGCGTCAAGACCTCCACCAATGTGCCCGTGACCAGCCAGGGAACGGATGCCGCGAAGAAGATCGTGGGCCGGAAGCGAGGCATCCTCACCGACACGATCGGCCTGATCCTCACCGTGACTGTCACCGCCGCCAGCCTCTCTGAAAACGCCCTGGGGATACGCCTCCTCGACCAGGCGAAAAACACGTACCCAACCATCACCAAGAGCTGGGTCGACACCGGCTTCAAGAAGGCCGTCGTCGAACACGGCGCGAAACTCGGGGTCGACGTCGAAGTCGTCGACAAAAACCCAGGAACTCGCGGCTTTCACGTCCTGAAAAGGCGGTGGGTGGTGGAGCGGAGTATCGGTTGGATCATGATGCACCGTCGTCTCACCCGCGACTACGAGACCCTCGCCACCAGCTCCGAAGCCATGATCCACATCGCCTCGATCGACAACCTCGCCAAGCGCATAACGGACGAGACCACGCCAACCTGGCGAGGAACCTAATAGGGCATACAGGGCAATACGCCTAGATCAAACGCCCTCT
>NZ_BAAGRZ010000111.1:0-1149 GCF_054782695.1 Streptomyces deserti | reverse complement strand
GTTCAACGTGTATGTGGCGGTGTGGAGTGGTCTTCCGTGGGAGGGCCGTTCGGGGGTGGGGCGTTGGGCGGGGTTGGGGTTGCAGGTGGTGGTGGCGTTGGTGATGGTGGCGCGTCGTCGGCGGCCGTTGGCGGTGTTGGGTGTGGTGACGGTGGCGGCGGTGGTGATGTCGTTGTCGGTGTGGTGGGTGCCTGGGGTGTTGGTGGGGTCGGGGGGGGGGGCTGTGTGGGTGCCGGCGGCGACGCCTTTTGCGGCGTACAGCGCGGTGGTGTATTCGGGGCGGGGGCGGGTGGCGTGGGTGTTGACGGGGGTGTTGTCGGTGGTGGCGATGCGGCCGTGGGCGTTGTCGTTCGCGGTGGCGGCGAGTGGGTTGGTGTTGACGGCGGTGCCGGCGTTGTTGGGGATGTATGTGGCGGCGCGGCGGGGGTTGATCGCGGCGTTGATGGAGCGGGCTGAGCGGGCGGAGCGGGAGCGGTTTTTGCTGGCGGAGCAGGCGCGGGCTGAGGAGCGGGTGCGGTTGGCGGGGGAGATGCATGATGTGGTGACGCATCGGGTGAGTTTGATGGTGTTGCAGGCGGGGGCGCTCAGGGTGACGGCGTCGGATGAGCGGGTGCGGGCGGAGGCGGAGGTGTTGCGGGCGGCGGGGTGTCAGGCGTTGGAGGAGTTGCGGGATTTGGTGGGGGTGTTGAGGTCGCCGGAGAGTGTGGTGGAGCCGGGTGGGTTGGTGCGGGGTGTGGGGGGTTCGGGTGGGGATGTGGGTGTGGAGGGTGGGGGGTTGGGGTTGGCGGTGTTGGTGGAGGAGTCGCGGGCTGTGGGGGTGGAGGTGGAGTTCGTGGAGTCGGGGAATGGGGCGGAGTTGTCTCCGGTGGTGGCGCGGACGGCGTATCGGATTGTTCAGGAGGCGTTGACGAACGTGCGGAAGCACGCGCCGGGGAGTGGGGTGCGGGTGGAGGTGCGGTATGAGGCGGATCGGGTGCGGTTGTCGGTGGGGAATGGTCCGGCGGGGGATCTGGTGGATGAGGAGTTGGCGGGAAGTGGGTCGGGCAGTGGCCTGAAAGGGTTGCGGCAGCGGGTGGAACTCGTGGGCGGGACCTTCGAGTGGGGGCCCAGGCCCGACGGAGGCTTCCACGTAGAAGCCGTCCTACCCAC
>NZ_BAAGRZ010000110.1:0-1169 GCF_054782695.1 Streptomyces deserti | reverse complement strand
GCACGGTGACCGCCGGGGTGCTGGTTCGTTGACACGGACATGCATCCATGGATCGGGTTATCCGATGAAGTCCGGCTCGGGTTGCTCACCGAGTGGATCGTTCCTGAGCTGGTAGACGATGTGCTGACCGCGTGTGGTCGGCTGGATGCCGAGCCTCGTCCCCTGTCGAGCCGGTTCATGGTCTACTTCGTGCTTGCTCTGGCGCTGTTCCAGCGGGACTCCTACGACGATGTCGCGGAGAACCTGGTCGGGGCCCTGGGCGAGATGGACCAGTCGGTCCCGAACAAGTCGTCGTTCACCAGGGCCCGTCAGCAGCTTGGGGCCGCACCGTTGGAGGGAGTGTTCCGCCGTGTGGCGGGGGCGATCGCTCCGCCCACTCTCGAGGCCGCTTTCTGGCGCGGGATGAGAGTTGCCGCGGTCGACGGGTTCTTGCTGGACGTGCCGGAGAACGATACGACACGTGCCGCTTTTGGTGGGCAGGTGGACAGTGCCGGTCGGCCCATCGGGTTCCCGCAGGCCAGGGTGGTGACGCTGACCGAGACCGGTACGCACGCGACGATCGACGCGCGGATAGGCAGCTTCAAGGGCGGTGGTGGCGAGCCCGCGCTGGCGACAGAGATGGCCAGCAGTGCCGCCGGCATGCTGGTGATCATGGACCGGGCCTTCCCCGGTGTCGCACTGTGGAAGGCATATACGCAGGCCGGAGCACACTTACTGATCAGAGCCCGGACCTTCGTCGCCGCGAAGCCCATGGAGATCTTGCCTGACGGGACCTATCTGACCCGGATGAATCTCGCCGGGCAGCGGCGCTCCCATCCGGGCGGGGTGACAGTCAGGGTGATCGACTACCAGGTCGACGGGGGCGAGACAACTAGGCTGCTGACCGACTTGCTCGATCCCGAGTCCTGGCCCGCCGAGGAGCTGGCAGCCCTGTATCACGAGCGCTGGGAGGTCGAATCCGCCTACCGGCAGCTGAAGACCTTCCAGCGGGGAAAGACCGAGGTACTGCGGTCGGTGTCGCCGGAGCTGGTACGGCAGGAGATCTGGGCCCACCTGACTCTCCATCACTGTCTGAACCGGATCATCATGCGGCTGGCCGACGGCGAGGGCCTGGACCCCGACCGGATCTCGTTCGTCAAGGTCCTCAAGCACACACGACGCAGCGTCGT
>NZ_BAAGRZ010000109.1:0-1241 GCF_054782695.1 Streptomyces deserti | reverse complement strand
ACGGGCGGAACGTGGCTTATCTCACCGTGGAGTCTTCGGTGGTTGTACCAGTCGACCCACTCGGCGGTGGCCAACTCGACGTGGGAGAGCGTCTTCCGGGGCCGCTGGGGCTTGATCAACTCGGTTTTGAACAGGCCGATCGTGGACTCCATCAGGGCGTTGTCGTACGCGTCACCGACGGAGCCGATGCTCGCCGCGATGCCGGCGGCGTCCAGGTGCTCGGCGAGCTTGAACGATGTGTACTGTGACCCGGCGTCGGAGTGATGGATCAACTCGCCTGGCTGAACGGGCTGTTGGTCACGGTCGCGTTGCCAGATGGCCATCTCCAGGGCGTCCAGGACGAAGACGGTCTCCTTCTCGGTGGCCGCGGACCAGCCGACGATCCGGCGGGAGAAGGTGTCCACGACGAACGCGACATAGACAGTCGCGGACCAGGTCTTCACGTGGGTGAAGTCCGCAACCCAGCACCGGTTCGGAGCGACGGTGGCGAAGTCGCGGTCGACCAGATCGGGGCCCGCTGGACCTGTCCGCCGGGGACCGTGGTGATGACGCGTTTGCCGCGCACCGCGCCCTGGATCCCGAGCTCGCGCATCAGGCGCTCGACGGTGCAGCGGGCCACCGCATGTCCCTGCCGGTTCAGCTCGCGCCAGACCTTCCGGGCTCCGTAAACACGGTAGTTGGATGTGTAGACGTCCTGGATCCGCTCCTTGAGTTCCTCGTCGCGCACGGAACGGGCGGAGGGCGTTTGGAGGCGTTTCTTGTGGGCGTAGTACGTGGAAGGGGCGATCTTGCAGTCGTGTGCGGTGAGCATCCTGCAGATCGGCTCGACCCCGCCGAAGCGGTCCCGGTGCTCGTCGATGAACGCTACGAGCGCGTGTGTGGCCGGTCGAGCTCGGCCGCGAAGAAACTCGCCGCGGCCTTCAGCATCTCGTTCGCCCGCTTCAGCTCGGCGTTCTCTTTCTTCAGCGCCTTGAGCTGGGCGGACTCCTCCGTCGTCGTCCCCGGACGCTGCCCCGCGTCGATCTCTTGCTGCTTCACCCAGTTCCGCAGAGTCTCGCGGGAGCCGATGCCGAGCTTGTCCGCGACCGCCTGCAAGGCGGCCGTCTCGTTCGGGTAGTCGTCGCGCACTTCGGCGACCATGCGCACCGCGCGACGGCGCAGCTCAAGCGGGTAACGGGAGGGTCGTGCCATGACTCAATCCTTTCACGGAATCGAGTCTCTACCTGACACGGGGCGGTTCA
>NZ_BAAGRZ010000108.1:0-1261 GCF_054782695.1 Streptomyces deserti | reverse complement strand
CGGACTTGTTCGCGGCGCAGGTGGTGCGGTCTCCGGATGCGGTGGCGTTGGTTGGTGGTGGTGTGGAGTTGTCGTATGCGCGGGTGGAGGTGTGGGCGAATCGTTTGGCGCGGAAGTTGATCGCGCGGGGGGTGGGGCCGGAGTCGGTGGTGGCTTTGGTGTTGGGGCGGTCGCCTGAGTTGGTGGTGGCGGTGTTGGCGGTGTTGAAGGCGGGTGGTGCGTATCTGGCGGTTGATCCGGAGCAGCCGGCGGAGCGGGTTCGGTTTGTGGTGGAGGATGCGGGGCCGGTGTTGGTGGTGGATTCGGCTGAGTTCGTGGTGGATGTGGAGGGGTTTGATGGGGGTGCGGTTTCTGATGTGGATCGTCTGGGTGTGTTGTTGCCGGGGCATCCGGCGTATGTGATCTACACGTCGGGGTCGACGGGGCGGCCGAAGGGTGTGGTGGTGTCGCATGAGGCGTGTGTGAATCTGCTGGACAGTCATGAGCGGTATGGGGTGGGGGTGGGGAGTCGGGTGGCGCAGTTCGCGTCGGTGGGGTTTGACGCGTTTTGTGAGGAGTGGTTGGTGGCGTTGTTGCGGGGGGCGGCGTTGGTGGTGGTGCCGGGGGAGCGTCGGTTGGGGGATGAGTTTGTGCGGTTCTTGGTGGAGGAGGGGGTGACGCATGCGACGTTGCCGCCGGTGGTGGCGGCGTTGATTCCGGAGGGTGTGCTGGATGCGGGGTTTGTGCTGGATGTGGGGGGTGAGGTGTGTCCGGCTGATCTGGTGGAGCGGTGGGTGGCGGGTGGGCGGACGTTGTTCAACAGTTATGGGCCTAGTGAGGCGACTGTGAATGTGACGGTGTGGCGGGCGGGTGCGGGTGGGTTGGGGTCGGGGGTGCCGATCGGGCGTCCGGTGGCGAATATGCGGGTGTATGTGCTGGATGAGGGGTTGGGTCCGGTGCCGGTGGGTGTGACGGGTGAGTTGTATGTGGCGGGGGTTCAGGTGGGGCGTGGGTATGTGGGGCGTGCGGGGTTGACGGCGGAGCGGTTTGTGGCGTGTCCGTTCCAGCCGGGGCAGCGGATGTATCGGACCGGGGACCGGGTGCGGTGGAACGCCGAGGGTGAGTTGGTGTTCGCGGGGCGTGCGGATGATCAGGTGAAGATCCGTGGGTTCCGGATCGAGCCGGGTGAGGTGGAGGTCGTGCTGGCGGGGCATCCGGCGGTGGCCCAGGCGGCGGTCGTCGTACGGGAGGACATCCCCGGCGACAAACGACTCACCGGCTA
>NZ_BAAGRZ010000107.1:0-1404 GCF_054782695.1 Streptomyces deserti | reverse complement strand
CGAAGGACGAGACACCCGCCCGACGCGGCGCGTCGTCGCCCCGCCGGGGCCACTCCCGGGATTCCTTCAGCAGCTCGACCGCACCGGCCGACCAGTCGACCTCGGGGGTGGGTTCGTCCAGGTTGAGGGTGGGAGGCAGCACGCCGTGCCGCATCGCGAGGACCATCTTGATGACACCGGCGACACCGGCCGCGGCTTGCGTGTGCCCGATGTTGGACTTCACCGAGCCGAGAAGCAGAGGCCGGTCGGCCGGTCGTTCCTTGCCGTACGTGGCGATCAGCGCCTGGGCCTCGATCGGGTCGCCCAGGGGTGTGCCCGTGCCGTGGGCCTCGACCGCGTCCACGTCGGCGGGCGACAGGCGCGCGCTCGTGAGAGCGTCGCGGATCACCCGCTGCTGCGACGGGCCGTTCGGAGCCGTCAGGCCGTTGCTCGCGCCGTCCTGGTTGACCGCCGAGCCCCGTACGACGGCCAGCACGGGATGCCCGTTGCGGCGGGCGTCCGAGAGCCGTTCGAGGACGAGCATGCCGACGCCCTCACCCCAGCTGGTGCCGTCGGCGGCGGCCGCGAAGGGCTTGCAGCGGCCGTCGGGGGCCAGGCCGCGCTGACGGCTGAAGTCGATGAAGGTGCCGGCGGTGGGCATCACCGTCACGCCGCCGGCCAGAGCCAGGGTGCACTCGCCCTGCCGCAGCGCCTGCGCCGCGAGGTGCAGTGCGACCAGGGAGGAGGAGCACGCGGTGTCGACCGTCACCGCCGGGCCCTCGAGACCGAAGGTGTACGAGATGCGGCCCGAGGCGATGGCACCGGAGGTGCCGGTGCCGAGGTAGCCCTCGACGCCCTCGGGGACGCTCGTGAGCTGCGAGCCGTACTCGTGGTAGATAAGACCGGCGAAGACACCCGTACGGCTGCCGTGCAGGGTGGCCGGGTCGATCCCGGCGCGTTCGAAGGCCTCCCAGGAGGTCTCCAGGAGCAGCCGCTGCTGCGGGTCCATGGCGAGGGCCTCGCGCGGCGAGATCCCGAAGAAGCCGGCGTCGAACTCGCCCGCGTCGTGCAGGAAGCCGCCTTCCCGGGCATAGCTCGTACCGAGCCGGTCGGGGTCGGGGTCGTAGAGCGCCTCCACGTCCCAGCCGCGGCCGTCGGGGAACTCCGTGATGGCCTCCTGCTCGTCGGTGAGCAGGCGCCAGAAGTCCTCCGGGGTCTTGACGCCGCCGGGGAAGCGGCAACTCATGCCGACGATCGCGATCGGCTCGTCCGGCACCGCGGGTTGGGACGCGGTCTGACGGGCGGGAATGGCGGACTCGGCCTCGCCGCCGAGGAGTTCGGTCCGCAGGTGTGCGGCGAGGGCCTTCGGGGTCGGGTAGTCGAAGATCAGGGAGGCGGGCAGGCGCAGTTCGGTGGCCGCGGTGA
>NZ_BAAGRZ010000106.1:0-1412 GCF_054782695.1 Streptomyces deserti | reverse complement strand
CGCGGGCGCCGGGTTCAGGGTGTGTAGACGGTGGGACGGGGTGGGGTGGGCATGGCGTTGCCGATGAAGAAGCTGGGGTGTGGTGGTTGGTTGTAGGCGGTGTTCTGCCAGGCCAGTGCTGTGCGGTATTGGGTGTCGTGGAGCAGGGTGGTGATCCTGGTGTTCGTCTGGTTCGGTGTTGAGTAGATGCGCAGGGCGGTGTTGTTGCTGGTGCGCCAGATGACCTCTTCGCGCCAGTCGCCGAGGATGTCGCCGGACAGGACGGGTGTGGACTTGGTGCCGTTGTTGGAGGAGACGCCGGAGCCGGTCAGCAGGCGGGTGTCGCCGGAGGGGCCGTACTTGTCGATGCGGGTGCCGTCGAGGAGTTCGCGGACGGTGTCGCCGTCCCACCAGGACAGGAAGTTGATGCTGGACGGCTTGCGGCCCAGCAAGGCGCCGGTGGCTGAGCGCAGGGTGGTGTCGGAGGCGGACCAGGCCTCGGCGCCGGGGCTGGCGGGGTGGATGTCGGCGGCGACGCCGCGGCCGTTGTCGGCGCCGGAGGCTGTCTGCCACAGGATCTGGCCGGTGCGGGCGTCGGCCATCCAGGAGCCGGGCTTGCTGCGGTCCTCGGAGACCTTGAAGTACTCCAGGCCCGTGCGGGAGGGGTTGAGGTCCCCGACGTGTCCGGCGTCGCCGTGGCCGAGCCTGGTCGTCCACAGTCCGTTGCCGTTGTCGTCGACGGTCATGGCGCCGTAGACGATCTCGTCCTTGCCGTCGGCGTCGACGTCGGCGACGGACAGGCTGTGGTTGCCCTGGCCGTCGTAGCCTTTGCCGCTGTTGGTGGAGGAGTTGGTGTCGAAGGTCCAGCGGCGGGTGAAGGAGCCGCCTCGCCAGTCCCAGGCGGCGATGACGGTGCGGGTGTAGTAGCCGCGGGCCATGATCAGGGAGGGGTGGGTGCCGTCGAGGTAGGCGGTGCCGGCGAGGAAGCGGTCGGCGCGGTTGCCGTAGTTGTCGCCCCAGGAGGAGACGTTGCCGCGGGGTGGGACGTGGTCGACGCTCTGCATCGCCTTGCCGGTCTGGCCGTTGAACATGGTCAGGTACTCGGGGCCGGACAGGACGTAGCCGCTGGAGTTGCGGTGGTCGGCCGAGGAGCTGCCGATCACCGCGCCGGTGCCGTCCCGGGTGCCGTCGGCGGTCTTCATGGCGACCTCGGCCTTGCCGTCGCCGTCGTAGTCGTACACCTGGAACTGCGTGTAGTGCGCGCCCGAGCGGATGTTGCGGCCCAGGTCGATGCGCCACAGCCGGGTACCGTCCAGCCGTATGCCGTCGACGACCGTGTTGCCGGTGTATCCGGACTGAGAGTTGTCCTTGGCGTTGGTGGGCTG
Organism: Streptomyces deserti; assembly: GCF_054782695.1. Taxonomy (NCBI): domain Bacteria; kingdom Bacillati; phylum Actinomycetota; class Actinomycetes; order Kitasatosporales; family Streptomycetaceae; genus Streptomyces; species Streptomyces deserti. The sequence goes on along the minus strand of NZ_BAAGRZ010000106.1, from coordinate 48 downwards.
CCACTTCAGGACGATGTCCAGGGCACCGTCACCGTCGAGATCACCGAC
>NZ_BAAGRZ010000105.1:0-1432 GCF_054782695.1 Streptomyces deserti | reverse complement strand
AGGAGTCTCAATGACCAAGTCAAGCCGCTTGCGTGACCGGCGGGGCGGAGGTGAATGCCCGGTTATCACGCAGGAGTGCCCACAGGACGCTGGCTCGTCGGCGGGCCAGGGCGATGACGGCCTGGATGTGTTTGCAGCCCTCGGCGCGCTTCTTCAGATAGAAGTCCCGGTTCGGCCCGTCGCGGAGGATGCTCGTCTGCGCGGACATGTAGAACACCCTGCGCAGGCGGCGGCTGTAGCGCTTGGGCCGGTGCAGGTTGCCGGTCCTGCGGCCGGAGTCACGTGGGACGGGCACGAGTCCGGCAGCGGACGCCAGGTGGCCTGCATCCGTATAAGCCGCGAGATCGCCGGCGGCGACGATGAACTCGGCGCCGAGTATCGGGCCCATACCGGGCAGGGACTCGATGATCTCGGCCTGTGGGTGGGCACGAAAGGTATCGCGGACCTGCTTGTCGATCCGCTTGATCCGGTCGTCCAGGGCAAGGATCTGCGCGGCCAGATCCGCCACGATCTGAGCGGCGACGTCCTCGCCCGGCAGGGCGGTCTGCTGGGCCAGGGCGGCTTCCAGGGCGGTGGCCGCGACCGTGTCGGCGCTCCGAACGTCCCGGTTGGCCAGCCAGGCCGTCAGCCGAGCCCGGCCACGGCGGCGGATCGCGGCCGGGGTCTGGTAGCCGGTCAGCAGGACCAGGGCGCCCTTGTGGGCCGAGTAGTCGAAGGCCCGCTCAAGGGCGGGGAAGACGCCGGTCAGTACGTCACGGAGCCGGTTGATCATCCGCACCCGGTCGGCCACCAGGTCCGAACGGTGGGCGGTCAGCAACGCGAGGTCTGCTGCCAGCTGCGCGGGCACGTCGATGGCCGCGAAGTCCCGGCGCTGACGGGCCGTTTCAGCGATGACGTAGGCGTCGCGGGCGTCGGTCTTGGCCTCGCCCCGGTAGGCGCCGGACATGCGGTTGACCGTGCGGCCGGGGACATAGACGGCCTGCTGGCCGTGGGCCGCGAGCAAGGCCAGCAGCAGCGCGGAGGACGTCCCCGCAATGTCCACCGCCCACCGGACCTCGTCGGCCAGCTCCATGATCTCGCCCAGCGCAGTCAGGATCGCCGACTCGTCGTTGTCGATCTTCTTCGACCACAAGGTCGCGCCGGTCTCATCGACCACCGCGGCCCAGTGATGGCCCTTCCCGGCGTCGATACCGACCCAGACCTGGGCCTGTCGCTGGCTCACTCGCCCCTCCTCGGCTCCAACAGCACCTTGCCACCGGCCCGAGGAACACCCCGCCGTCATCTCCGTAAACAGCGACCGCACAAGGCGCGCACATCTCAATCAGCAGCCAGGGCGCCCCGGAGAGCCGGACGGCCACTCCTGCGGAGCCACTGAAGGCAAGACCCCATCAGCCACATCCGGCCCTCCCGGGCCACCCAACAACTTACGGAG
>NZ_BAAGRZ010000103.1:0-1452 GCF_054782695.1 Streptomyces deserti | reverse complement strand
GCGCGAGTCGGAGTCCGGTCTGCCCATCGAGCCGGTCTACGGGCCGGAGGCTCTGGAGGGCTGGGACCCGGCCGAGAAGCTGGGTGAGCCGGGCGCGTACCCGTACACGCGGGGCGTGTACCCGACGATGTACACGGGTCGTCCCTGGACGATGCGGCAGTACGCCGGTTTCGGTACGGCGGTGGAGTCCAACGCCCGTTACAAGCAGTTGATCGCCAACGGCACGATGGGCCTGTCGGTCGCTTTCGACCTGCCCACCCAGATGGGTCACGACTCCGACGCGCCGATCGCGCACGGCGAGGTCGGCAAGGTGGGTGTGGCGATCGACTCGATCGATGACATGCGGGTGCTGTTCGACGGCATCCCGCTGGACAAGGTCTCCACATCGATGACGATCAACGCCCCGGCCGCTCTTCTTCTGCTGCTGTACCAGCTGGTCGCGGAGGAGCAGGGCGTGAGCGCCGACAAGCTCACCGGCACGATCCAGAACGACGTGCTCAAGGAGTACATCGCCCGGGGCACGTACATTTTCCCGCCCAAGCCGTCCCTGCGTCTGATCGCGGACATCTTCAAGTACTGCAGGGCCGAGATCCCGAAGTGGAACACGATCTCGATCTCCGGCTATCACATGGCCGAGGCGGGCGCGTCCCCGGCGCAGGAGATCGCCTTCACCCTCGCGGACGGTATCGAGTACGTGCGCACGGCGGTGGCGGCGGGGATGGATGTGGACGACTTCGCGCCGCGGTTGTCGTTCTTCTTCGTGGCGCGGACGACGATCCTGGAGGAGGTCGCGAAGTTCCGTGCGGCCCGGCGGATCTGGGCGCGGGTGATGAGGGAGGAGTTCGGGGCGAGGAACCCCAAGTCGTGGATGCTGCGGTTCCATACGCAGACGGCCGGGGTGCAGCTGACGGCCCAGCAGCCGGAGGTGAACCTGGTCCGTGTGGCGGTGCAGGCCCTGGCGGCGGTGCTGGGCGGTACGCAGTCGCTGCACACCAACTCCTTCGACGAGGCGATCGCGCTGCCGACGGACAAGTCGGCGCGGCTGGCGTTGCGTACCCAGCAGGTGCTGGCGTACGAGACGGACGTGACCGCCACCGTGGATCCGTTCGCGGGGTCGTATGTCATCGAGAAGATGACCGACGAGGTGGAGGCGGCGGCGTTGGAGCTGATGGGGAAGGTGGAGGACCTCGGTGGTGCGGTCAACGCCATCGAGCGTGGTTTTCAGAAGAACGAGATCGAGCGCAGCGCCTACCGGATCGCCCAGGAGACCGATGCCGGTGAGCGGGTGGTGGTCGGTGTCAACCGCTTCCAGCTCGACGAGGAGGAGCCGTACGAGCCGCTGCGCGTCGACCCGGCGATCGAGGCCCAGCAGGCCGAGCGGCTGGCGAAGCTGCGCGCGGAGCGGGATCAGGCGGCGGTGGACGCGGCGCTGGCGGCGTTGAAGAAGGCCGC
>NZ_BAAGRZ010000101.1:0-1716 GCF_054782695.1 Streptomyces deserti | reverse complement strand
GAACCCGCACCAGGCCGGCCAGCGCCTTCTCATCCACCTCCGCCGGCAGATCGACCAGACCACCCCACAGCTGCGGGTACTCCAGGGCCACCACACGCCCCAGGCCCCACACCGACGCACCGGCCACATCGACCGACCCGTCGGACCGGCCTACGGACACCGCACCCCGTGTCGCCACCCACAACGGCGCACCGATCCCCGCGTCACCCAGCGCCTGCACCAGCGCGAGGGTCAGCGTGGTGCCGGCAGGGACGGGCGCGAACGGCAGCGCGGGAGAGGTGGCCGCGAGCAGGGACAGCACGCCGGAGAGGGGTTCGTCCGTCGCGGTGGCGGTGAGCAGGTTCCGCAGCTCTTCGCGATCGGCTCGCTCCGTGTCGACCAGCAGCACCTTGGCCTGTGCTCCGCTGTGCCTCAGAGCCCGTACGGACGCATCGGTCCAGGGCAGGTCGCACGCGTCGGCGGGCGCTACGACGAGCCAGGTTCCCGTGTGCCGGACGGGGGCCTGGCGTGCGAGCGGCTTCCAGGAGGGCCGATACCGCCACGCGTCCAACAGGGACTGCTCGTGCCGCCGTTGCCGCCACGCGCTCAGAGCCGGCACCACCGAGCGGAACGCAGCCTCCTCGTCGACCCCGAGCGCGCTCGTCAGCCCCTCCAGGTCCTCGGCCTCCACGGCCTGCCAGAAACTCTCGTCGACCAGTCCCCCTCCGGCACCGGCTTGAGTCTGCTTCTGAGGGTTGAGCCAGTAACTCTGGTGTTGGAAGGGGTAGGTGGGCAGGTCGACGCGGTGGCGGGACTCGGTCGGCGCGAACAGCGGGGTCCAGTCGATCGCTGTGCCGCGCACGTACGCCTGGGCGAGTGCGGTCAGGAACGTGTCCAGCTCCGGGCGGTCGTTGCGCAGGGCCGGGATCAGACCGGCCTGGGCCTCCGGGGCGGTGAGCGTGTCATGCGCCATCGCGGTCAGGACCGCGTCCGGGCCCAACTCCACGATGGTCGCAGCCCCGAAGTCGGCGAGTGTGGTCAGGCCGTCGTGGAAGCGGACCGCCTCACGGACGTGACGGACCCAGTACTCCGGGTCCCGCAGCTCGCCCGCCGAGGCCATGCGACCCGTCAGGTTCGAGACCACCGGCAGGGACGGGGCCTGGTACTCGAGGTTCTGGGCGACTCGGCGGAACTCGTCGAGCATGGGCTCCATCAGCGGGGAATGGAACGCGTGCGACACCCGCAGCCACCGCGTCTTGCGGCCCTGCTCGCTGAAGACCTGCGCCAGGTCCTCCAGGACAGATCGATCCCCGGACAGCACCAGCTGGGACGGACCGTTGACGGCGGCGATACCCACCCGCTCGGCGTGGCCCTCCAGCAGCGGCAGGACATCCTCCTCCGCAGCCTGGACGGCGAGCATGGCGCCGCCTTCCGGCAGGGCCTGCATCAACCGGCCACGCGCCGCCACCAGACGAGCGGCATCCTCCAGCGACCACACCCCGGCCACATACGCCGCCACCAACTCACCGATCGAGTGACCGCCCACAACCTCAGGGCGCAGCCCGAAGGACTCCGCCAGCCGGAACAAGGCGACCTCGATCGCGAACAGCGCCGGCTGCGCATACCCCGTCTGCTCCAGAACGTCCGCCTCGGTGCCGAACATCACCTCCCGCAGCGGACGATCCAGCAGCGGATCCAGATGCGCGCACACCTCATCCAGCGCATCCGCGAACACCG
>NZ_BAAGRZ010000100.1:0-1861 GCF_054782695.1 Streptomyces deserti | reverse complement strand
ACTTGTTTATCCCATATTGTGTCAAGTTATCACTAATGGTGAATTAGCTTCCCTAAAGCAACATATACCCGCCCACCGATGAGTAAACATCTGGTTTTTTCTTCAAGAGATCTATGAGCTCGTTCGGCTCCCCCATTTTGAAAACTATTATATGGTACTGTAAGTTGATGTATGATACCTCTTTTGTCGAGGCAGTGAAGCAAATGTTCATTGACAATTTCTTTCCCATTATCTGTTCTAATGGTGCCAACCTTGTAGCCTCCGCGAGAGGAGAAAAAATTCTCTACCTCTTTTATCCATGATATGATCACTTCTGCGGACTGATGCTTCCTATGGATTGGATAGGTAAAGTACATCCTGGTATATTTATCAACAATCGTTAAGAAATAGCTATATTTTGATGGATTGCTGTATGTAAAGTTCCCACAGAGATCAATTTGTACCAGTTGCAAAGGTGCAGTGTATTTGGTCTTTGAAAGTTGACCCTTGTAATTTAAACCTTTACTGAGATTACAAGTTGGGCAGCTACTCCATTTATTCCTATCAATTTTTGGTAGGTTCATGGATTTAGCCATGACATTATACACCTCAAAATTTGGGTGACCTAGTCTAGCGTGCATTGTACTAGCTTTAGTTTCCCTATGAATCTGTCTAGGTAGCATTGGATCTACGTATGTTAGAAAAGCAAAAGTTTGTTCGGTTAGTTTGATTGGTGGAGCATGTCTTAAGGCGGTATTCTCCTGAGTGAAGAATTTTCCTTTTTTCTTTATGACAATCGGGTCTTTCCTGGTCTTAAGATAGATTTTGAGTCGATCTTTTGTCATGGATATATATTTTACACCATCTTGAAAAGCTTGTTCAGGCGAAATAAGGTTTATACCCAGATCAGGCACATATGCTACTCTAGTAAGCTCCATGTTATTCATTTTCACTTTCCCATATCCAATAATTGGTAATGAGCCTCCAATGCCTTTTACATAATCAGGTATTTTTAATTCCTTATATTCCATGAAGAATTGTTTATTGCAGCACATGTGAGTACTGGCCCCAGAGTCCCATATCCATGTCTCAGGTTTCTCTTGGATAGTGTACTCAAAAGCACAGAATAGCTCCTCATCGAGATTTGGAGGACCAAAAGTTTTGAATACCTCAGCATCAGGATTATCTTGGAATAGTCTTTTACACTCACTGGGCTTATGCGGTTTTCCGCAGTATAGGCACTTGGGCTTAGTTTTTTGTTTGCGGAAATGTGGTTTTTTGTCTCTGTTTTCTTTCTTATAGTTTTTGTTATATGCATTCGCTAAGAAACCATGGTTAACTGGCTGAGAATTGTTGACATTGGAACCAACTACAATGTCTACAATTTCGTCAGTCTGAAAATCTGCTGTATGTCCCCATTGTTTAAAGTATCCTTCTCTGATATGTTCTGGTAAACATCCGAGCATCATACCTGCTGTAGATTGTTTGATTAGATTCTCCTTTCTTAATATGAATTTGGCTTGATCATCTTTGGGTATGGTGTTTAACAATGCTAGTTCATACTCATCATAATTTAACAGAGTTTCCATCATTGAAGTAATCTCACGAAATAAATCTTCATAGGTCATCGATTGGTAGTTTGTAATCCAACCATAATTCTGTTTAAATGATATTCTGCTGTTATTTCTGTCATATCGTCCTTTAAGGTAAACTAGTATCTTGAAGGCTGAGTTCGAGGAATTATTGAGGGAAAATATTATTTTATTAATATTTTTCACCGCATCATCAGATACCCTTTTCTTTATTAAGCAAACCAATGCATCATTCAGGAATGAAAGTTGGATTTTAACTGTAGGATCACTTATAGTCTTCTCATCATAAG
>NZ_BAAGRZ010000099.1:0-1976 GCF_054782695.1 Streptomyces deserti | reverse complement strand
CCGCGCGACGGCGCAGCTCAAGCGGGTAACGGGAGGGTCGTGCCATGACTCAATCCTTTCACGGAATCGAGTCTCTACCTGACACGGGGCGGTTCAAAGCGGTTGGCCACGAAAGTCGTGCGCAAGCTCGACAACGGGCTACGGCGACTACGCGCAGCGGACTGCTACACCCGCCATCCGGTCTCGCAGTACATCGTGCGCAAGAAAGACCAGATCAGGCGAGGCACACGACGGGTTCCGGAGAAGGTCATCACGCTTACGCCCGCGATACTTCAGTAGCTCAAGCAACGGCATTGGGACAACGGGATCAAGTGGCGGGCGATGCTGGCCGACTTCCCGCCGTGGGACCGGGTCTACTCGTTCTTCCGCCGCTGGCGGGACCATGCCCTGGTCAAGGAGTTCCATGACCGGCTGCGCGGCCAGGTCCGTGAGCGGCTGGGGTGGGATGTGGAGCCGACGGCCGGGGTGATCGATTCGCAGTCGGTCATACCGAACCCTGCGGCCAACTCCTGGCAGGTCAGGGGCCCCTGATGGAGCCGGCGCCGGTCCGCGAGCGCCTTAAGGATGCGCTGGTAGTCCACCGACAGCACCGACCAGGCCAGCCCCTCACGCCACACCGGCACCTGCGACTTCGGCTTCGCCGCGTCCCGGGGCGCCGGCTGTCCGTCCGCATCCCGCGGATCCGGGGGGACCTCCGTCTCGGCGGTGGTGTCGCCGTCCGGAGCCAGCACCGCATCGACCCGTCTGCGGGCGATCGCCCACTCCTGCCATTCCTGCTCGGCCGGGGCCAGTTCGGCCTGGACGCGATCGGCCTCGTCGCGCAGTTCGTCGACTCGACGACGAGCGGCGACCTCGTGCTGTTCCAGCAGTCCGACAACTGACGGCATCCGCGACCTCCCGGGGAACGACGACCCAACAGGCCACCACTCCCACGGAACCCCCGCTCCTATCCCCGACCAGCGGAAACGCAGCGATCACGTCCGGAAAGACAACAGCTTCTAACACCCTGAGACCAGCGCAAGCGCCTGGTTCAAGTGGTGCTCGGCAATTCCCTGCATGAACGCGCGGTCGGGGAAGTCTCCGTCGAGCAGCCGAAGCGGCCCCGCCGTCCAGGGACAGATGCTGGGTGAGCTTATAGAGGGCCAGCCGGTCCTCGTCGAGGTCCTCCACTGCCAACCGACGGTATTGGTCCTCGGAATGGCGGAGCCGCAGGAACACGTGCTCCCACTCGACGTCGAAGTACAGCAGCTCCTCGAAATCGATGACGACCGGGTTACCGTCCCGGTCCACCAGCACGTGATCCAGCCCCAGCTCGCCATGGACAACCGAGTACTCCGCACGCGGCCGCACCGCCGCGGCGAGTTCACGCAGCCGCTCCTCCAGCCTGCCGTGAGCGTCCGCGATCCTCCGGTCACGGGACGCTGCCTCGGCGAGGCAGCGCAGCGCAAACTCAAGCGCTGCCTCCTCACACGACGCCGCTCAGGACCTTCCCCCCTTGTCGATCTGGGCCACCTTGCCGAACGACGGCGCTCGATGGCGTCGCATCGCCGCCAGGGCATCGGCGAGGCGGGCCATCGTCGGCTCTGCGGCGCGCGGGTCGCGGTTGAACAGGTCCATCAGGTCCTCGCCGGGGAAGTCCTCCACGATCGCCAAGTCGGCCGGGTAGTGAGTGCGGTCCCGGTCGACCAAGTGGACCTCGGGGACCCGCAAGCCGAGCGAGGCCAGGCGCGCGTGGCTGGCCTCGAACAAGTCAAGCCCGACACCGGGCGAGAACGGGTCGGTGAGATCGCCATCGCCCTTAGACGTCGTCTCATTTGGTGAGTCTGCGGTAGCAGATGAGGCTGCAGGCGATGGCGGTGAAGGCCAGGAAGTGTTCGGCCTTGCGTTCGTAGCGGCGGTGCAGGCGTCGGCAGCCGCCCAGCCAGGACATGGTGCGCTCGATCGTCCAACGGTGCCGGCCGAGCCGGGTGGAGGAC
>NZ_BAAGRZ010000098.1:0-1995 GCF_054782695.1 Streptomyces deserti | reverse complement strand
AACAGTCATCACAGCTCCCCTCACTACGAGATGCGCCTTCTGTTACTTATGGTGCGATCCCCGACGGGAGATCGCGACACCACCCTTGGGACATATGTGCGTGTTTCCGATCCCGGTCTTGAGGAGCCCTGGGGCACCGGCGGCGGTTGTCCGAAGGCGCTCAAGGGACTGAGGAACAGAACTGTCGACCGCGCAGCGATCGGCTGGTGAATGAAGCCAGCATGGTGCCCGATTACCGAGGGCAGAGATGTAGACATCGGGCGCCAGGCGTCCACGAAGTCGAGACATTGACGTACCTCTCCGGTTTCCAGGGAACGAACGATTCGCGCCACCGTGCGGCCGAAATGGTTCCGGTCCACAGAGGCCGAAATTCGCTCTGAGATGCTCAAGTAACCCTCAGAAAATCCCTGTCGCACTTGCCTGACCCGGCAGCATATGGAATTGTCATGGCCGCGCCGGGGAGAAATGCTCTCCGTGCAAAATATGGAAGTGGGTGAAGAAAGTGCTGAAGGCTGCTCGAATCCAGCGGATGAGAACCGTCCCGACACTTGGAGTGCTGCTGGCCGGTCTCTTATCTCTCGGAGCCGGGGCGTCTGCATCAGCTTCCGAAGTCGGCGTCAAGGCGCACCCCAGCGATTGCCACTATGAGATTGCCGGCAAGTGGGGAACGGTCGCCCGTTGCGAAAAGGACAATGGCGGCTCCTACCGAGCTTCCGGCACATGCAAGTTCCCGAACGGGAAGTTGCAAGAGATGGCAGGTCCATGGAAGTGGACGGGACCTTCCTACGCGTACTGCCCAGGAGACTCGAAGGCCGTTAGCGCGGGCATCACCACACGACCGACGCGGTAGAAGAGTCCCGATCGAACGAGAAAGGGTCAGCGACAATGAAGAAGATGAATTCGGCGCTGCTCGCTGCCGTAGGGATGGCGGCCTGCTTCACCCTCGGAGTCCAGGGCACTGCCAATGCGGCCACCGTATCCCCTACGGCCCATCCGACTGGGTGCACCAGCGGAAAGCACGACAATGGCTGGTCGGCCAAATGCAGTAAGAGCAATGGCGGGCACTATAAGGCGAGCGTGACGTGCTTCCCCTTTGATGGCGGTGATCGCGTTGTGCGCTGGGCGTCGCATTGGAGATCCAGCGGCACTTCCTACGTCTCCTGCCCGCCGCTTACCCAAGTTGAAAGTGGTGGCTTCGTTACAAAGGCCGATTAGGCCGAACCTGACAGCCCCCGGGCAAGGTCATGAGACCTGAATCTTCCTCCCGGTACTCGGGGCTGCCTGTTTGTGTGAGGCGCGTCGTACGCAGACGTGCACCGTGTGAGCCGTCGAGCCCGTCGCCTTCCTCGTGGCGACGGGCCCGATGTGTGACGAGGTCGCTTTACTTCACTGGGCCACGTGCTTCATCAACAGCCGTATGGCGATCAACGAGATGCGCCTCCAGCGTCGCAGCGTTGGAGGAACGCAGGGACCATCTGCGCTGGCAGGTGGAGATGGGCGAGGCGATTGTTGAGGCAACCGGGCCGCCACGCGACTCGATGCCTTGCGGCATGGTCGCAACGTCGGGGAAGGATGATTTGTCCCGCCTGTCGGCGACGTGGAAGCTGGGCTCAGCTGGCCGGCGTCGGTTTCCCTGGCCAGCTGGGGGTGGCGCCTTTCCGGGCGAGGCGCCTGGTCATGAGGGTGATGGCAGCCCAGGTGATCAGTGTCTCGGAGTGCTGGATGAGCCGCTCGTAGTCCCTCGCGTGGCGCCTGGCGTGCATCATCCAGGCGAGCGACCTCTCGACGACCCAACGGCGAGGCAATACGACGAAGCCGGATGCGTCCTTGGGACGGCTGACCGGCTTGATAGTGAGCTTGAGGTGCCGTTTCGCCCAGGCCACGAGCTTCCCGGCATAAGGGGTCCTTTCAGAAAGCCGGGATCTTGCGGGCGAGGGTCATGCAATGGGCGAGCTGGAGGAACGCGTCGTGCATGTCGTCCCGTGTTTCCCAGCG
>NZ_BAAGRZ010000097.1:0-2110 GCF_054782695.1 Streptomyces deserti | reverse complement strand
ATCCAAACCACTACTACAGTAGCGAATCAGATACTTCCGTACAAGGAGACACAGCCAACAATGAAGAGAATACAGCTTATATGGCCCTCCATTCGGCATACCTATTACACTCCAATAGTACTCAAACCCCTAAATTGTTTCAGGATATATACCGAGCAGCGGATAAGGAGGAATGGTTAGCTGCGTGCAATAGGGAACTCAAGTCCTTTAAAGACTTAAAAGTCTACCAACTAGTACCTCTACCACCTGGCAGAAAAGCTCTAGGTGTCAGATGGGTGTTCACTGTGAAAGACTCGGGATTAAAGAAAGCGCGCCTAGTAGCACAAGGTTTTCGACAAAAAGCAGGAATTGATTATCAGGAAACATTTGCTCCAGTAATACGCTATGATTCGGTACGTATCTTCCTTGCTCTAAGCGCTTACTTACATCTTCGAGTTCACCAAATGGACGTAAACACAGCATTCCTAAACTCGCGAATGACTGATACAGTCTATGTAAAACAACCACCCGGTTTCTTGGATAATAGATACCCTGATCATGTATGGAAATTAACAGGTGGAATGTATGGTTTAAAACAGGCCCCATTATTATGGAATAGACATATTAACTCCTCCTTAACAAAACTTGGCTTTGCCAGACATCCCTCTGAATATGGTCTCTATTACAAGTTTACATGTTCTGGTTTAGTGCTAGTTGCATTATACGTGGATGATTTATTATTAAGCGCTCCGACAAAAGAAATCATGCAACAGGTAAAACGCCGTCTCTCGTTGGCTTACTCAATGAAAGACTTAGGCCCTGTATCCAAATTTTTAGGCATGAATGTAAACCAAACAGCAAATGGTACAGTCCATCTGACATTGGCCGATTACATCGTTAAAGCAGCATCATTATCGGAAGTCCCAACGCACAAGAATGTGCATACTCCATTATCGAACTCAGTAAATTACTTCACAGATAAGTCACCGCTACTAAAATCGCCAACACCATATCAGTCCATAGTAGGACAATTACTATTTGTCGCCAACACAGGTCGACCAGACATTGCTTACTCAATATCGTTACTTTCTCGATTTCTAAAATCTCCTCGGCAGGTACATATGATGGCGGCACAGCGCATCATGCAATACTTGTACACTACCCGCAATTATGGTTTATCGTATCAATCGACAACTCCGTTAACACTCGCCATATACTCCGATGCCTCGTATGGCTCAGTATCAGACTTACCTCTCTCTACGGGGGGGTATATCACATTTCTTGCAGAAGGTGTAGTGTCTTGGAAATCGAATAAAATCAGAAGTGTATGCCAGTCATCTACCGAAGCCGAATATGTAGCCGCCAGCGATGCCCTCAGAGAAATGGCATGGATCTCAAATCTATGTGATGAGATCAGGAAGCCGCTGAAAGATAAAGTCTTGTATGTTGACAATCAGCCAGCCATAAAGATCGCTGAGAATCCCGTGCTACACGACAAAATCAAGCACATACAAGTAAAATATCACTATATCCGACAACAAGTTGCCGAGAAGCACGTGAGGCTCCAATACGTTCCTACGAAGAACCAGCTAGCCGACATTATGACCAAGACCATACCCAGAACCCAGCACGAGGCTTTAAGGAACTCGATTCTGAAGCCATTATGAAATCTGGGGGGAGTACCACTTACTCAGTTCAAAAGGTATGGGGGGATGTTGAACATAGATTACTTATTGCCCTCAGTAAGTGATAATATGTCTCACGTGACTCATAATAAGAAAATATTATGTGATATTGGAGAATATAGAGATACTTTTGAGGATACACTTTTAAGTTGAGGTGCACTCTAATCTTAAATGAAGATCCAATCCCAAAAGTATATAAAGGAGATTATTCTGCAAGTAACTAGCTAGAACATATTACTCTCTATGAACGTTGTTGTATTTGCTATTAAGATTTCATAAGAGAAGTAACCAACACTTATTTAAATATCCTTAACTATTTTATTTCTTATAATATATTTGCTAGATAATTCACCATGGAACTTGTTTATCCCATATTGTGTCAAGTTATCACTAATGGTGAATTAGCTTCCCTAAAGCAACAGGTTATGAGCCCTGTCGCAAACACC
>NZ_BAAGRZ010000096.1:0-2303 GCF_054782695.1 Streptomyces deserti | reverse complement strand
CCAGAGCGATTCGTTGTTGCGGGTGGAGTGGGTTGTGGGGTCGGTTGCGGGGGGTGGTGTGTCGCCGGAGTCGTGTGTGGTGGTCGGTGGTGGTGGTGTGGGGTTTGAGGGTGTTGAGGTGTTTGGGGATGTGGGGTCGTTGGTGGCTGCGGTGGAGGGGGGTCGTGGGGTTCCGGAGTGTGTGGTGGTTCCGGTTCCGGTTCCGGTTGCGGTGGACGGTGGGGTGTCGGCTGGTGTGGTGCGGGATGTGGTGGGTGGGGTGTTGGGGTCGGTGGGGGAGTGGTTGAGGTTTGTGGGTGGTGGGGGTTCGCGGGTGGTGGTGGTGACGCGGGGTGCTGTTGCTGCGGGTGGGGTGGTGGCTGATGTGGTGGGGGCTGCGGTGTGGGGGTTGGTGCGTTCTGCGGTGTCGGAGCATCCGGGGCGTGTGGTGTTGGTGGATGTGGATGGTGGTGAGGGTGTTTGGTCGGGTGTGTTGGGTGTGGTGGGTGGTGGTGAGTCGGAGGTTGCGTTGCGTGATGGTGTGGTGTGGGTGCCGCGGCTGGTGCGGGTTTCGGGTGTTGGTGGGGGGCTTGTGGTTCCGCGGGGTGAGGGGTGGCAGTTGGGGGTGCGGGAGCGGGGGACGCTGGAGAATTTGGCGTTGCTGTCCTCTGAGGGGTCGCAGCGGGTGTTGGGTGCGGGTGAGGTGCGGGTTGAGGTGCGGGCGGCGGGGGTGAATTTCCGGGATGTGTTGATTGCGTTGGGGGTGTATCCGGGGGATGCGGTGATGGGGACTGAGGGTGCGGGTGTGGTGGTGGAGGTGGGGTCTGGGGTGTCGCATGTGGCGGTGGGGGATCGGGTGTTGGGGTTGTTGGAGGGTGGTTTTGGTCCGGTGGCGGTGGCGGATGCGCGGTTGGTGGTGCGGATGCCGTCGGGGTGGTCGTTTGCGCGGGCGGCGTCGGTGCCGACGGTGTTTTTGACGGCGTTTTATGCGTTGCGGGATTTGGCGGGTGTGGGTGTGGGGGATCGGGTGTTGGTGCATGCGGCTGCGGGTGGGGTGGGGATGGCGGCGGTGCAGTTGGCGCGGTTGTGGGGTGCGGAGGTGTATGCGACGGCGAGTGTGGGGAAGTGGCCGGTGGTGCGGGGGTTGGGGGTGGAGGGGTCGCGGATTGCGTCGTCGCGGTCGCTGGATTTTGAGGAGGTGTTTTCGCGGGTTACGGGTGGTCGTGGTGTGGATGTGGTGGTGAACTCGCTGGCGGGTGAGTTCGTGGATGCGTCGTTGCGGTTGTTGCCGGGTGGTGGGCGGTTCGTGGAGATGGGCAAGACCGACCTCCGCGACCCCGCAGCGGTGGCCGAGACACACCCCGGAGTGGACTACCAGAGCTTCGATCTCGCACAGATATCCCCGGACCGCGTGCGGGAGATGCTGACGGAAATTCTGGAGTTGTTCGAGAGCGGGGCGTTGGAGCCGTTGCCGGTGCGGGCGTGGGACGTTCGGCGGGCGGTGGATGCTTTCCGTCATGTCAGTCAGGCGCGGCATGTGGGGAAGGTGGTTCTCACGCTTCCGTCGTGTTTGCGGGCGCGGGGGACGGTGCTGGTGACGGGTGCGTTGGGTGGTCTGGGCCGGCTGGTGGTGCGGCATCTGGTCGGTGAGCACGGTGTGCGGGATCTGCTGTTGGTGTCCCGGCGCGGGGAGGAGGCGCCGGGTGCGGGTGAGGTGCGTGCGGAGCTGGAGGGGCTGGGTGCGCGGGTGCGGATCGCCGCCTGTGATGTGGCCGACCGGCAGGCGCTGGAAGGGTTGCTGGCGGAGGTCGAGGATCTGTCGGCGGTCGTGCATGTGGCCGGTGTGCTGGACGATGGTGTGTTCACTTCGCTCACGCGGCAGCGGTTGGAGACGGTGTTGCGGGCGAAGGTGGATGCCGCGCTGAATCTGCATGAGTTGACCGCCGGCCGGGATCTGGATGCGTTCGTGTTGTTTTCCTCGGCGGCTGGTGTGCTGGGCAGTGCGGGGCAGGCCAACTATGCGGCGGCTAATGCGTTCTTGGACGCGTTGGCGGAGTGGCGGCGTGCTCAGGGTCTGCCTGGTGTGTCGCTGGCGTGGGGGTTGTGGGGCGAGCGGGGTGGTATGGCCGGTTCGCTGGGGGATGGTGATGTGGAGCGGATGCGGCGTTCTGGGATCGCCGCGTTGGAGGCGGGAGAGGGGCTGGCGCTGTTCGACACGGCGTTGGCCGCGGCCGATGGCGCGTTGGTGCCGATGAAGCTGAACCTGCCCGCCCTGCGTGCCCAGTTCGGTGAGCACGTCCCCCCGCTCTTCCGCACCCTCATCC
>NZ_BAAGRZ010000095.1:0-2304 GCF_054782695.1 Streptomyces deserti | reverse complement strand
CTTCCGGCAGGGCCTGCATCAACCGGCCACGCGCCGCCACCAGACGGGCCGCATCCTCCAGCGACCACACCCCAGCCACATACGCCGCCACCAACTCACCGATCGAATGACCGCCCACGACCTCCGGCCGCAGCCCGAACGACTCCGCCAGCCGGAACAGGGCGACCTCGATCGCGAACAGCGCCGGCTGAGCGAACCCGGTCTGCTCCAGAAGCCCGGCGTCCTCCCCGAACATCACCTCCCGCAGCGGGCGATCCAGCAGCGGATCCAGATGCGCGCACACCTCATCCAGCGCATCCGCGAACACCGGGAACGCTGCGTACAGCTCCCGGCCCATCCCGAGCCGCTGACTGCCCTGCCCGGTGAACACCACAGCAAGGCGCCCCTCAGCGACCGCCCCGGTCACCACCCCAGGCCCGCCGGAGGCCAACGCCTCCAGACCCTGGACGAAGTCCTCCCGCTGACGCCCCAGCACCACGGCCCGGTACTCCAACGCAGAGCGGCCCGACAGCAGCGACCAACCCACATCGGCAACATCCAGGTCGGAGTGCATCACCAGGTGCTCGCGCAACCGCTCCACCTGAGCACGCAGCGCCTCCGCACTACGAGCCGACACCAGCCACGGCACCACACCCACCGGCACCGGCACCGGCACCGACTCCGCAGAGTCCTTCTCCTCAACCGGCGCCTGCTCCACGATCACATGCGCGTTCGTACCGCTCACACCGAACGACGACACACCCGCCCGACGCGACTCGCCCTCCCGCTCCGGCCACTCCCGCGCCTCGGTCAGCAGCTCCACAGCGCCCGCCGACCAGTCCACATGCGAACTCGGCGCATCCACATGCAACGTCTGCGGCAGCACACCCTGCCGCATCGCCATCACCATCTTGATCACACCCGCGACACCGGCGGCCGCCTGCGTATGACCGATGTTCGACTTCACCGAGCCCAGCCACAGCGGCCGGTCCTCAGACCGTCCCTGTCCGTACGTGGCGATGAGCGCCTGCGCCTCGATCGGGTCGCCCAGCGTGGTTCCCGTACCGTGCGCCTCCACCGCATCCACATCACCCGGCACGAGCCCGGCACTCGCCAACGCAGCCCGAATCACCCGCTGCTGCGACGGACCGTTCGGAGCCGTAAGCCCATTGCTCGCACCGTCCTGATTGACGGCCGAACCCCGCACCACCGCCAGCACCTCGTGCCCGTTCCGACGGGCATCCGACAACCGCTCCAGCAACAGCAGACCGACACCCTCACCCCACCCCGTACCGTCCGCAGCCTCCGCGAACGGCTTGCACCGCCCGTCAGCCGCGAGACCCTGCTGCTTGCTGAACTCGTCGAACGCGGTGGGTGTGGACATCACCGTCACGCCGCCGGCCAGGGCCATGTCGCACTCGCCCTGTCGCAGCGCCTGGGCCGCCAGATGCAGCGCCACCAGGGACGACGAGCACGCCGTGTCGACCGTCACGGCCGGACCCTCCAGGCCGAACGCGTAGGAAAGGCGGCCGGACACGACTGCTCCGGAGTTGCCCGTGAGCAGATAGCCCTCGACCCCTTCCGGGGCCTCCTGGGCACCTTCTCCATACCCCTGGTAACCGGATCCGATGAAGACTCCGGTCTGGTTCCCGCGCACGGACGAGGGCGCGATACCGGCCCGCTCGAACAGTTCCCAGGCGCTCTCCAGGAGCAGCCGCTGCTGCGGGTCCATCGACAGCGCCTCGCGCGGCGAGATGCCGAAGAATCCCGCATCGAACTCGGCCGCGTCGTAGACGAACCCGCCTTCGGCCCGGAACCCGGCCGAGCCGGCGACATCCCAGCCACGGTCGGCGGGGAAAACGGAGATGGCGTCCGTACCGTCGAGGACCAAGCGCCACAGTTCCTCGGGCGTCCGCACGCCCCCGGGGTACCGGCAGCTCATCGAGACGATGGCGATGGGCTCGTCGTCTCGTACCGGCACCACCGCCGCCGACGCCGCACCGGCGTCGGTCACCGTCCCCGCCGTGCCCAGGAACCGCTCACGCAGATGAGCCGCGAGAGCCCTGGCGTTCGGGTAGTCGAAGACCAACGTGGTCGGCAGCCGCAGCCCCGTCACCGCGGCCAAGCGGTTCCGCGCCTCCACCGCCGTCAGCGAGTCGAAGCCGAGCTCCCGGAAGGCCCGCTGGGCGTCCACCGACTCCGGCCCGTCATAGCCGAGCACGGCCGCAGCATGCGTTCGTACCAGATCCAGCAGCAGCGCCTCCCGCTCCGGCTCCGTCAGCGACAGCAGGCGGCGGCGCAGCTCCGAAGAGCCCGTCTCGTCGT
>NZ_BAAGRZ010000094.1:0-2387 GCF_054782695.1 Streptomyces deserti | reverse complement strand
TCGACACCCACCCGTCTACCAGGAGCTTCTCTACATCTGCGCACCGCCCGCATACTCAACGGCCGTGCTCAGCAGACAGGTTGGAAAACGCTCACTGGCTGTGAGGCGTTTCGCCGCTCTGGCTGGGCATTCCTGTCAACAGTGCCTTTCGGGTTCAGTTGCTTCCGTGGCATTGGGGAAGCGGGGAGACGCGGTGGGCTACCAATAGTCCGCGGCATCACCGGTTTCGGTAACCGGCCATTGACGGATAGCCTGCTCCGCTCGGCGCTGGAGGTGAGTTGCATAGGGTCGAATCGGTGCCAGCACCGCTGGTTGGGGCCGTCGGCATCGTCTCCACGTGTTTCCTATGACGCATCACGTGGAGTGTGTCGCGATCCTCGAACCGGCCGTGAAGGGCTCCTGACCTGCGGTTTTGTGCGTGCGCATTATGTGCGGTGTGGGCGTTACGGGCGATATCTTGACGCTGAAATGACGCTCGTGACGCTCATTTGAGGCTGGGTCACCAGGCAGCTTTTCGGGCAGCTCAAGCCCCTTCAGGCCGGCCAGAATCGGTGACACGTGGAGGGCTGGTGACGCTCTCGGTGACGCGGCCAGAAGCCAGGGGGATTACGACGGCGAGGAGCCGCTCTTTCGGGTCTATGCAGGGCGTGCTGTGTGGTGTGGGCTTGAGGCCGTGGAACGACGGCCTGCTCCGAACGAACGGCAGCGCGCGCTTCTTGAGCGGCTCGTGGCTGGCGAGGAACCGGGCGCCTGGGCGGCGGGAGAGTGGCGCTCGGCGTATGCCCTGCGTGACCGTGGGCTTTTGACGGTGGACAAGGGTGGCGGTGCTGTCCGTGTGGAGGTCACGGAGGCCGGCCGGTTCTACCTCCGTCATGGCCGCTATCCCGATGCCTCGGAGCGTGCCGACCACGGTGAGCCGTCAATTCCCGCCGAGTCTCCGACGCCGCACAGCGAGCAGCCCGTCGCCCGTGCGCGGCGGGCGAAGGCGCGGGAGCTGGCTGATCGGCTCGTGGAAGAAGGACACGTCCGGTTCGCCCATGCCGATGATGAGGAGATCGCGGAATGGCATCGGGTCGTCAATTACGCGAAGCGGCACGGCATGGAGCCGGAGGGCAAGCGCATCGAGAAGGTGCCGTACGGTCTGGTCGGGCTGGAGTTCTTCCTTGCGAAGGGCCCGCATCCCAATGCCCGCAGCCAGAGGCCAAAGGCGGACGGGCCGGCGGTTCGGATCCCCACACGGCTGGCGCCCCTTCATCCGGTTGTAGCTGCGCTCAAGGACGACGCGAAGCAGCTGGTGATGCCGCCTGTGCTGCGCCGCAGATCGCTTCTGATGCTCCAGGGGCTGGCCGCCGAGGCGGCGCGGCGAGGGCACAAGGTACGGAAGGTCGGGTCGTCCTACCGCCCGCGCGAGGGCGGGATGGACGTCGTTGTCGACGGCTTCGCGTATCCGGTCACCATCAGGCAGGAGTTTCCCGAGAGCGCGGATCCGGAGCGGTCCTCGCGTCTCGTCGTGGAGGTCGCCCACGGGCTGACCGACAGACCCGGCCGCTGGCGGGACCGCAAAAGCCGGACCCTTGAACAATCTCTGGGGCTGGTTCTCGGCGAGATCGAGGCGCGAGCGGTGGAGGACGCCCAGCGCAGAGAGCGGGAGGAACGTGCGAGAGAGGAGCGTGAGGTTCGCTGGCGTGCTGCCATGGAGGAAGCGAAGGAGCAGGCCGTCCGAGAGCAGTTCGCCGAGGTGCTACGCGAGGAAGCCGGGCACTGGCGGGAAGCTGTCGTGATCGGTGAATACTGCGATGCCCTGGAGCGTCGTCTCGCTGAGTTGGATGGGGACTTGGGCGAGCAGGCCCTGCATTCGACCCGACTTTGGTTGGAGTGGGCACGCGCGTATGTGCGGGGGATCGACCCCTTGCTGAATCCTCCGGGCATGCCGACTCCGCGTGATCCGACGCCGGATGAACTTAAGCCGTATCTGAAGGGCTGGAGTCCTCATGCACCCGAACGACGTGGCGGCCTGTGACATGCGAGAGCCGGCGCCCTGCTGGTTCCCGTCCCTCGATCGGATCGGTGCCGTCACACGTCCCGTCGCCGTGGCGTTTCGGTATCCGTCGCTGTGCCCAAAGAGGTGGCCATCAGTGAGGGGTCGGGGCCGAAGTCGTCCACTTCCATGGTGGCCTGACCGCCCGGCGGGCTGGTGAGGGAGCCCTGGACGCGGACGGGGACGCCGGTGTCGTGGCAGTGGACCGCCGCGTGGTAGTCGGTGTCGCGCAGGTCCATCCACACGGTTCTGAGAGGGCGTTTGATCTAGGCGTATTGCCCTGTATGCCCTATTAGGTTCCTCGCCAGGTTGGCGTGGTCTCGTCCGTTATGCGCTTGGCGAGGTTGTC
>NZ_BAAGRZ010000093.1:0-2420 GCF_054782695.1 Streptomyces deserti | reverse complement strand
CGGGGTTGGCGACGCCGACCGTGTTCTCGACCGACAGCAGGGATTGCTGTCGTCCGGAGCCGATCCAGCGCACGAGGGCGACGAGGCCGAGGGCGAGGATGGCGAAGGCGGTGAGGATGGCGCTGACCGCGGTGACGCTGGGGTCGATCTCGAAGGTGAGGGAGTTGTAGACCTGGACGGGCAGGGTGATGGTGTCGACGGAGGAGAGGAACTGGGAGATGTAGAACTCGTCGAAGCTGGTGATGAAGGAGAAGATCGCTGCGGCGATCATGCCCGGCGCGGCCAGGGGGAAGGTGATCTTCCGGGCGATCGTGAGGCGTCCGGCGCCCATGCTGGCGGCGGCGTCCTCGAGGCGTTCGTCGATGCCGCGCAGGGTCGCGATCAGGATGAGTACCGCGATCGGCGCGGCCAGCACCGTGTGCCCCAGGGCGATGGCGATCGGGCTGCCGAGCATCGCGGCGGGCTCGAACAGCAGGAACAACCCGAGCGCGGTGACGATCTGCGGGATGACCAGCGGCCCGAGGACCAGGGCGAAGACCGCCGAGCGCAGCGGCAGTTCGCTGCGGACCAGGGCGGTCGCCGCGGTCACGCCGATGATGAGGGAGAACACGGTGCTCAGGGCGGCGACCAGGGCGCTCAGCGAGAGGGCGGCCGGCCACTTGCTGCCGTCGGCGAACAGTGCCTTGTACCAGTTCAGCGTCCACGCCTCGGGCGGAAAGGAGGCGAAGGCGTTGTTGCTGAAGGAGGTGACGAGGATGACGACGATCGGCAGCGCCAGGAACAGCAGGATCACGGTGGCGACCGCGGTCAGGGCGATCCGTCCGGCGAGGGTCTTGCGCAGCTCCATCATGGCGCGCTCCTCTTCTTACGGCTGGCACCGAGCGAGCTGACGGCCTTGACCAGCAGCAGTCCGGCCAGGGTGAGGACCAGCAGGATGACGCCCTGGGCGGCGGCCCCGTTCCACTGGTTTTCCTTGGTGACCTGCTGGTTGATGAGAGTGGCGATCATCGTCTGGTTGGGTCCGCCCATCAGGGCCGGGGTGATGTAGTAGCCCAGCGAGAGGATGAAGCTGAGCAGTCCGGCACTGGCAAGTCCCGGGGCGACCAGCGGCAGATACACCCGGCGGAAGATCGTCACCCGGCCCGCGCCCATGCTGGCCGCGGCCGCCAGCAGCCGGCGGTCCACCCCGCGCATCACCCCGTACAGCAGCAGCACCGTGTAGGGCAGCATCATCGAGGTGGTGCCGATGACCACGCCGAGTTCGTTGTAGAGCAGCTGGAACGGCGTGCCGGGGACGGACAGGGCGGTGAGGGTCTCGTTCACCAGGCCCTTGTCGCCGAGCATGATGATCCAGCCGTAGGTACGCACCAGGGCGCTGACGAAGTGCGGGACGACGACGACCAGCATGGCAAGGCCTGCCCACAGGGGCTTGAGTCGGCAGATCGCCTGGGCCAGGACGAAGCCGAAGACCAGGCTCAGCACGGCCGTCTCGGCGGAGATCCGCAGCGTGGTGATCAGGACGGAGAGGTTGACGCCGGTCAGGGCGTCGGCGTACCAGTGCAGGGTGAACGCGCCGTTGGCGTCCTTCAGGCTCAGCAGCAGCGTGCTGAAGATCGGGTAGACGAACAGCACCAGCAGGTAGACGACGACCGGCAGCGCGTACAGGATCCCGACCCTTGTCCGGCGTGAGGCCAGCAGCTTGCGCGGACGGGCTGGAGCGTTGGCGGTGAGGGTGGCGGCCATGGCTCACCCTCCCTGTTCGCTGGGGAAGAGGTTGACGTCGTCGGGGTCGGCGGTGATCCCGACCCGCTCGCCGGCAACCGGGCCGCGGCCTGCCGGGACTTCCAGGCGCAGCAGGGGCGCGTCCTTGCCGTCGATGCGTACCCCGGCGCGGACCAGGGTGCCGACGTAGGTGGCGGTCTCGACCGTGCCGGTACAGAAACCGTCGTCGGCGGCGCTGGCCCGCAGCCGGCCCGGCTGGACGGCAACCTTGACCTGGGCGCCGGGGGGCAGCTGGTGGCGGCGGGCCTTGAGCAGGCCGCCACTGGCATCGAGGCGGACCAGGGTGTGCTCGTCGGTGTGCTGCTCGATGCGGCCGGGCAGGAAGTTGGCCGCGCCGAGGAAGTCCGCCACGAAGGGTGTTTTCGGCCGTTCGAACAGCTCCCTCGGGGTGTCGAACTGCTCGATCAGGCCGTTGCGCATCACCGCGATGCGGTCCGACATGACCAGCGCTTCTTCCTGATCGTGCGTCACGTAGATGACGGTCAGGCCGAGTTCCTGCTGGATGGTCTTGATCTCGACCTGCAGCTGGTCACGCAGCTTCTTGTCCAGGGCACCGAGCGGCTCGTCCATGAGGATGACCGGCGGGCGGTAGACCAGCGCCCGGCACAGGGCGACACGCTGCTGCTGACCGCCGGACA
>NZ_BAAGRZ010000092.1:0-2560 GCF_054782695.1 Streptomyces deserti | reverse complement strand
CCGGCCGTGCGGACGAACAGGTCAAGATCCGTGGCTTCCGGGTCGAGCCCGGCGAGGTCGAGGCCGTGCTGGCCGGGCACCCGGCGGTCGGCCAGGCGGCCGTTCTCGTACGGGAGGACATCCCGGGGGACAAACGGCTGATCGCCTACCTGGTGCCGCAGAACGACGGCACGGCCGACGGCGCGCTCCGGGAGTACGCCGCCGAGCGGCTGCCGGAGTACATGATCCCCACGGCGTTCGTGGAGCTGGACACCCTGCCGCTGACGGTCAACGGGAAGGTGGACCGGGCGGCGCTGCCCGCGCCGCAGTACACCGCCGGCGCGGGCCGGGCCCCTGCGAACGCCCGGGAAGAGCTGCTGTGCCAGGTGTTCGCGGAGGCCCTCGGACTGCCCACGGTCGCAGTGGACGACGACTTCTTCCTGCTCGGCGGGCACTCGCTGCTGGCCATGCGGCTGGTGAGCTGGGTCCGTGCGGTGCTGGGTGTGGAAATGCCGCTGCGGGCGCTGTTCGAGGCCCGGACACCGGCGGAGCTGGCGGCCTGGTTGGTCCAGGCCGAGCCCGGCCGGGCGGCGCTGGTGGCGCGGGAGCGGCCGGAGCGGGTTCCGCTGTCGTTCGCCCAGCAACGCCTGTGGTTCCTGGGGCAACTGGACGGACCGAGCCCGACGTACAACATTCCGCTGGCGCTGCGCCTGACCGGGGCGCTGCACCGGGAGGCCCTCGCGGCGGCACTGCGCGACGTGATCGAACGCCACGAGGTGTTGCGCACCGTGTTCCAGACGATCGACGGAGCACCGTTCCAGCGGGTGCTGTCGCCGGCGGAGGCGGCGTTCGCCCTGGACGTCGTCGAGGTGCCGGCCGACGACTTGGCCGACCGGGTGGCGCAGGCTGCCCGGCACACGTTCGATCTCGCCGTCGAGGCCCCGGTGCGGGCGTCGTTGTTCGCACTGGCGCCGGACGAGCATGTGCTCGTGCTGGTCGTGCACCACATCGCGGGGGACGGCTGGTCGATGGAGCCGTTGGCGCGCGACGTGTCGGCGGCGTACGCGGCCCGGCTGGAGGGCGAGGCCCCGGTGTGGGCGCCGCTGCCGGTGCAGTACGCGGACTACGCGCTGTGGCAGCGCGAGCTGCTCGGTGACGAGCGGGATCCGCAGAGCCTGCTGTCGCGCCAGGTCACGTACTGGCGGAACACCCTGACGGGCATACCCGAGGAACTGGACCTGCCGGCCGACCGGCCCCGCCCCGCGGAGATCTCACTCCTCGGGCGGCTCGCCGAGGTCGAGATCCCCGCCGAACTGCACCGGCGGCTGCTGGAGGTGGCGCGGGCCGAGGGCGTGACGGTGTTCATGGTGCTGCAGGCCGCGCTGGCGGTGACGCTGTCGCGGCTGGGGGCGGGCACGGACATCCCGATCGGCGTGGCGGTGGCGGGCCGTACCGATCGCGCGCTGGAGGACCTGGTCGGGTTCTTCGTGAACACCCTCGTCATGCGCACCGATCTCTCCGGGGACCCCAGCCTCACCGAGGTGCTGAGGCGGGTCCGTGAGACGTCGCTGGCGGCGTTCGCGCACCAGGACGTGCCGTTCGAGAAGCTGGTGGAGGAACTGGCCCCGGCCCGCTCCCTCGCACGCCATCCCCTGTTCCAGGTGATGATGACCTTGCAGAACACCGGCCGGGTCCCGGGAGACCCGGCGGTGGCCCTGCCCGGCCTGCGGACCACCGCACTGGCCACGGACGTCACGGCGCTCAAGTTCGACCTCGACCTGAATCTTGGCGAGACCTTCGGCGAGGACGGCGATCCGGCGGGGATCAACGGCTCGCTCATCGCCTCCGCCGACCTGTTCGACCAGGACACCGCCCAACGGCTCGCGGATCAACTTGTGCGGGTACTGCGGACCATGGGCGCGGAACCCGCCACCCGGGTCGCCCAGGTCGATGTGCTCGGCCCGCAGGAGCGCCGGCGGATGCTGACGGAGTGGAACGACACGTCGGTGGCCGTACCGGACGTCTCGGTCCCCGAGGCGTTCGCCCGGCGGACGGCGGCCGATCCCGGTGCGCTCGCGGTGCAGTCCGGTGACGTCCGGCTCTGCTATGGCGAACTGGACGCGCGAGCCGACGAGTTGGCACGGCGCCTGGTGGCCGCTGGAGTAGGCCCGGAATCGGCCGTCGCCGTGGTCATGGAGCGGTCGGTCGACCTGGTGGTGGCGTTGCTGGCCGTGTTGAAGGCCGGCGGTGCGTATCTGCCGCTGGATCTCGGATGGCCGGTGGCGCGGATGCGTGCGGTGGCCGAGGACGCCGACGCGCGGTGGGTCGTCACACATCAGGCCACGGCCGAGCACGAGTTCGTCCGTACGACCGAACTGGACGTGGTACCCGTCGATGGCGCAGCGCAAGCGGTCGCCGAGGTGGACCTCCCCGCGGTCGAGCCCGACGCGTCCGCGTATGTGATGTACACGTCGGGGTCGACGGGTGTGCCCAAGGGTGTGGTGGCCACGCACCGGGATGTGGTGCGGCTGGCGACGGACCGGTGTTGGGGGGCGCCGTCGCGGGTGTTGTTCCACGCTCC
>NZ_BAAGRZ010000091.1:0-3052 GCF_054782695.1 Streptomyces deserti | reverse complement strand
GCCCGTACGTGGCGATCAGCGCCTGCGCCTCGATCGGATCCCCGAGCGTCGTCCCCGTACCGTGCGCCTCCACCGCATCCACATCACCCGCCGCCAACCCGGCACTCGCCAACGCAGCACGGATCACCCGCTGCTGCGACGGACCGTTCGGAGCCGTA
Organism: Streptomyces deserti; assembly: GCF_054782695.1. Taxonomy (NCBI): domain Bacteria; kingdom Bacillati; phylum Actinomycetota; class Actinomycetes; order Kitasatosporales; family Streptomycetaceae; genus Streptomyces; species Streptomyces deserti. The sequence continues at coordinate 2,894 of NZ_BAAGRZ010000091.1, read as the reverse complement.
AGCCCATTGCTCGCACCGTCCTGGTTCACCGCAGACCCACGCACGACGGCCAACACCTGGTGCCCGTTCCGCCGGGCATCGGACAGCCGCTCCAACAGCAGCAGACCGACGCCCTCCCCCCACCCGGTGCCGTCAGCGGCCTCGGCGAAAGCCTTGCACCGGCCGTCAGCCGCCAGGCCCCGCTGCCGGCTGAACTCCACGAACGCGCCGGGGGTGGACATCACCGTCACACCACCGGCCAGCGCCATGTCGCACTCGCCCTGTCGCAGTGCCTGCGCCGCAAGATGCAGGGCGACGAGCGCCGAAGAACAGGCCGTGTCCACGGTCATCGCGGGGCCTTCGAAGCCGAACACATACGACAGCCGACCGGACACGACACTGGCCGCGTTGCCGGTGCCGATGTAGCCCTCGACGCCCTCCGGGGCGTCCTTCAGGAGGTCCAGGTAGTCCTGGCCGTTCGTCCCGGCGAAGACTCCGGTGCGGCTGCCGCGCAGCGTTGCCGGGTCGATGCCCGCCCGCTCGATCGCCTCCCAGGCCGACTCCAGCAGCAGCCGCTGCTGCGGATCCATGGCCAGCGCCTCACGCGGCGAAACCCCGAAGAACGCAGCGTCGAACTCGGCGGCGTCGTACAGGAATCCACCCTGGCGTGTGTACGTGGAGCCGGGGTGGTCCGGGTCGGAGTCGTACAGTCCCTCCCCGTCCCAGCCGCGGTCGACCGGAAACTCACCGAGGGCGTCGACCCCGTCCGCGAGGAGCTGCCACAGGTCCTCGGGGGAACGGACTCCGCCGGGGAAGCGGCAGCTCATCGACACGATCGCGATCGGCTCGTCGTCGACAGGGCCGGTGCTCCGGACGGTGTGGCCGTCCGCGAGGTCCCGATCGGCCCCGAGCAGTTCGCCGTACAGATACTCGGCGGTCGCCAGGGGGGAGGGGTGATCGAAGACCAGGGTGGCCGGCAGGGTGAGGCCGGTCGCGGCGCCCAGCCGGTTGCGGAGCTCCACCGAGGTCAGCGAGTCGAAGCCCAGTTCCTTGAAGGCGCGGTCCGCGCCGACTGCTTCGGGGCCGCTGTGACCGAGTACGGCGGCCACCTGCGTGCGCACGAGCTCCCGCAGGGTCCGTTCGGCCTCCTCACGTGACATGGCCGCCAGACGTCGGCTCAGCGCCGGGCCATCGACGTGCCCCTTCCCGGCCGACGACTCGGCACGGACGGTCCTGGCCTCCGGCAGATCGTCGAAGAGGGTGCTGGGCCGGGCGGCCGTGAACCCTTCGACGAACCGCTCCCACAGCACGTCCGCGATGACGAGCGTGGCCTGCCGGTCCTGGCCCGCGCCCCGGCCCACGGCCTGGCCCAGCGCCTCCACGGCCCGCGAGGCGTCCATGACGGGTAGGCCCGCCTGACGCATGCGCGCCGCGGCATCGTCCCCGGCCGCCATGCCGCTCTGCGCCCACGGGCCCCATGCCAGCGACAGGGCGGGCAGCCCGAGCGACTGCCGGTGCTCGGCGAGCGCGTCCAGGCAGGCGTTGGCGGCAGCGTAGTTGGCCTGGCCGGGGGCTCCGACAGTCCCGGTGAGCGAGGAGAACAGGACGAACGCCGACAACTGCTCGCTCTCCAGCGTCAACTCGTGCAGATTGAGCGCCGCCTGCACCTTCGCCCGGAACACCGTGGCGAACCGCTCCGCCGTCATGGCATCCAGCACACCGTCGTCCAGCACACCAGCCGTGTGGAACACACCCGTCAACGGCAACTCCTCCGGCACCGCCGCCAGCAACCCCGCCAGCGCCCCCCGATCCGCCACATCACACGCGGCAAAAGTCACCCGGGCACCCAACTCCTCCAACTCGGCACGGAGTCGGTCAGCACCAGGAGCATCCGGACCACGCCGACTGGTCAGGATCACATGCTCGGCACCCTCCCGCGCCAACCACCTCGCCACATGACCACCCAACGCACCCGTACCACCCGTGACCAGCACACTCCCCCGCGGCACCCACCCGGCACCACCCACCGACACCGACCCGAACGGCGCCCGCACCAACCGCCGTACGAACACCCCCGACCCACGCACCGCCACCTGATCCTCACCGGAAGCCGCTCCCAGAACCCGCACCAGGCCGGCCAGCGCCTTCTCATCCACCTCCGCCGGCAGATCGACCAGACCACCCCACAGCTGCGGGTACTCCAGGGCCACCACACGTCCCAGGCCCCACACCTGCCTCTGCGCGGGACGGTGCGCGAGATCGGATGCGCCCACGGACATGGCGGACCTGGTGGCCAGCCACAGCGGAGCGACCAGTCCGGCCGTGTGCAGCGCCTGTACGAGGGTCAACGTCCCGACCAGGCCGCCGCTGACCGACTCATGAGCGGTGTGCGGTTCCTCGTCAAGCGCCAGGAGGGAAAGCACACCGGCCAGTTCGCGTCCCGCGACCTCCTTCCGCAGTCGTTCGGCGAGCTCCTCGCGTTCGGTTCCCGCCGCGTCGACCGGGACCACGAGAACCTCCGCACCGTTTCCGGTCAGGACACGGTCCAGGGCGGTGATCCACTCCTCATGCGCTCGCCCGACCGGAGCCAGGAGCACCCAGGTCCCGTCGAGCTGTGCGGAGGACGTCCCGCTGAACGGTGTCCAGGAGACCTGGTAGCGCCAGCTGTCCAGGGTGGCGGTGTGGCGTCGCCTACGGCGCCACGAGGACAGCACCGGTACGAGCTCGGTCAGCGCCGCGTCGCTCTCACCCGCGTCCAGCTCGGCCCGCAGCGACTCCAGGTCCCCGCCTTCGATCGCCTCCCAGAACCGGGCCTCGACCTCGTCCACGGGTGCCGTGCCGTGCTTCGTGGTCGGTGCCGACGTGGTGTCCAGCCAGTAGCGGTCGCGTTGGAAGGCGTAGGTGGGGAGGTCGAC
>NZ_BAAGRZ010000090.1:0-3752 GCF_054782695.1 Streptomyces deserti | reverse complement strand
GGTGCAGGCGCTCGGTGACGCCGGGATCGGGGCCCGGCTGTGGGCGGTGTCCAGTGGAGCGGTGTCCACGGGCCGCAGTGACGGTCTCCGCAGCCCCCTTCAGGCGCAGGTGTGGGGCCTGGGACGAGTGGCCGCACTGGAATACCCCGACCGCTGGGGCGGATTCATCGACCTGCCGGAGGCGGCGGACGGGCGCGCGGCGTCTCGTTTCGCCGGGATCCTCGCGGGAGCGGGTGACGAGGACCAGCTCGCGGTGCGCGGCTCAGGTGTGTTCGTACGGCGTCTCGTGCACGCTCCGCTGGAGGCGGCCGGTACGGAACGGCTGGAGTGGTCGACGCGGGGGACCGCGCTGATCACGGGTGGTACGGGTGCCATCGGCGGGCATGTGGCGCGCTGGCTGGCACGCAACGGTGCCGAGCATCTGGTCCTCACCAGCCGTCGTGGTCCGGACGCGCCCGGAGCGGCCGAACTGAAGGCGGAACTCGAGGAGTTGGACGTCCAGGTCACCATCGCCGCGTGTGATGTGGCCGACCGGGACGCGGTGGCGGGGCTGCTGGAGCGGCTCGCCGAGGACGGCCACACCCTGCGGTCCGTGTTCCACACCGCGGGCGTGAGCCCCGCCTGCGCGGTGGCCGAGATGACCCCGGCCGACATCGCCGAGGTGTTCGGCGCCAAGACGGCGGGTGCGGCCCTGCTGGACGAGCTGCTGGACGGCGTCGACCTGGACGCGTTCGTGTTGTTCTCCTCCAACGCCGGTGTGTGGGGGAGCGGTGCGCAGGGCGCCTACGCCGCTGCCAACGCCTATCTCGACGCCGTGGCCGAGGCCAGGTGCGCCCGTGGCCTGGTGGCGACGTCCGTCGCCTGGGGCGCGTGGGCCGGCAGCGGCATGGCCGCCGCCGCTGATGCCGAGGAGCACCTGCGGCGCCGGGGCGTGCGGCCGATGGCTCCGGAGCTGGCGGTGCTGGCGCTGGCGCAGGCGGTGGCGCACGACGAGACGTTCCTCGCCGTGGCCGATGTCGACTGGGAGCGGTTCATACCGGCGTTCACCTCGCAGCGGCCCAGTGCGCTGCTGGGAGAACTGCCCGAGGTGGCACGGGCACTGGCCGCGCAGGGTCCGTCCGACGGCGAGACGGCCTCGGGCCCGGGGGAGGGCTCACCATGGGCAGAGCGACTCGCCGGGCTGTCGACGGTGGAGCAGGAGCGCGTGGTTCTGGACCTGGTGCGAGGCCAGGCGGCCGCCGTGCTGGGCTATGCGGACGCGGAGGCCGTGGAGCCGTCCCGGGCGTTCCGTGAGCTGGGCTTCGACTCGCTGACCGCGGTGGAGGTCCGCAACCGGCTGGCGGCGGTGACGGGGCTGCGGCTGCCGACCACGCTGGTCTTCGACTACCCGAACGCCAAGGTTCTCGCGGCTCATCTGCGTGAACGCTTCCTGGGCACGGGCAGTTCGGCGACCGGCGCGGCCGCGTCGTCCTCGGCGGCGGTGCCGGTGTCGGTGCCGGTACGCGACGACGAGCCCATCGCCATCGTCTCGATGAGCTGCCGCTACCCCGGCGGCGTCACCAGCCCCGAACAGCTCTGGAAGCTGGTGGCCCAAGGCTCGGACGCCATCTCCGACCTCCCCACGGACCGCGGCTGGGACACCGACGCGCTGTTCGCGTCCGCGACCAGCCACACCCCCGAGGCGACCTTCGCCGCACAGGGCGGATTCCTCTACGACGTGGCCGAGTTCGACGCGGGACTCTTCGGCATCTCGCCGCGCGAGGCCCTGGCCATGGACCCGCAGCAGCGGCTGCTCCTGGAGACCTCCTGGGAACTGTTCGAACGCGCGGGCATCGCACCGTCAGCGCTGCACGGCAGCCGGGCCGGCGTCTTCGTCGGCGCCTGCGCACAGGGGTGGTCGGCCGGACTCGCCCATGAATCAGAGGGCGTCGAGGGCTACCTCATGACCGGCGACGCCACGAGCGTCATCTCGGGCCGCCTCTCCTACGCCTTCGGCCTGGAAGGCCCCGCGGTGACGGTCGACACCGCCTGCTCGTCGTCCCTGGTCGCCCTCCATCTCGCCGTTCAGGCGCTGCGCCAGGGTGAGTGTGACATGGCGCTGGCGGGTGGCGTGACGGTGATGATCACCCCGTCTGCCTTCCTTGAGTTCAGTCGGCAGCGGGGCCTGGCGGCGGACGGGCGGTGCAAGCCGTTCGCGGAGGCTGCGGACGGCACCGGGTGGGGTGAGGGTGTCGGTCTGCTGTTGCTGGAGCGGTTGTCGGATGCCCGGCGGAACGGGCACGAGGTGCTGGCGGTGGTGCGGGGTTCGGCCGTCAATCAGGACGGTGCGAGCAACGGGCTCACGGCGCCGAACGGTCCGTCGCAGCAGCGGGTGATTCGGGCTGCGTTGGCGAGTGCCGGGCTCGTGCCGGGTGATGTGGATGCGGTGGAGGCGCACGGTACGGGCACGACGCTCGGGGATCCGATCGAGGCGCAGGCGCTGATCGCCATGTACGGGCAGGAGCGGCCCGAGGACCGGCCGCTGTGGCTCGGCTCGATCAAGTCGAACATCGGTCATACACAGTCGGCCGCGGGTGTGGCCGGTGTGATCAAGATGGTGATGGCGATGCGGCACGGTGTGTTGCCGCGGACGTTGCATGTGGATGCGCCGAGTTCGCATGTGGACTGGTCGGCGGGCGCTGTGGAGCTGCTGACCGAGGCGCGGGAGTGGCCGGAGCGGGACGGCGGTGTGCCGCGTCGGGCGGGTGTGTCGTCCTTCGGTGTGAGCGGTACGAACGCGCATGTGATCGTGGAGCAGGCGCCGGTTGAGGATGACTCTGCGGAGTCGGTGCCGGTGCCGGTGGGTGTGGTGCCGTGGCTGGTGTCGGCTCGTAGTGCGGAGGCGCTGCGTGCTCAGGCGGAGCGGCTGCGTGAGCACCTGGTGATGCACTCCGACCTGGACGTTGCCGATGTGGGTTGGTCGCTGCTGTCGGGCCGCTCTGCGTTGGAGCATCGGGCGGTGGTGCTGGGGCGTCAGCAGGGGGACTTCCTGGACGGTCTGGAGGGGCTGGCTTCCGGCGCGCCTGGTGTGGTGACTGGTGTGGTCGCTGAGGGGCGCCTTGCTGTGGTCTTCACCGGGCAGGGCAGTCAGCGGCTGGGGATGGGCCGGGAGTTGTATGAGGTGTTCCCGGTGTTCCCGGTGTTCGCGGATGCGCTGGATGAGGTGTGCGCGCATCTGGATCCGCTGCTGGATCGCCCGCTGCGGGAGGTGATGTTCGGCACCGAGGCGGACGTCCTGGAGCAGACCGGTTTTGCGCAGCCGGCGCTGTTCGCGATCGAGGTCGCCTTGTTCCGGCTGGCGGAGTCGTTCGGGCTGCGGCCGGAGATCGTGGGCGGTCACTCGATCGGCGAGTTGGTGGCGGCGTATGTGGCTGGGGTGTGGTCGTTGGAGGATGCGGCCCGGCTGGTGGCGGCGCGGGGCCGGTTGATGCAGGCCCTGCCGGAAGGCGGCGCCATGCTCGCGGTGCAGGCAGCGGAGGGGGATGTCCTGCCGCTGCTGGAGGGTCACACCGACCGGGTGGGTGTCGCCGCCGTCAACGGCCCGTCCCAAGTGGTGCTGTCCGGGGATCGATCTGTCCTGGAGGACCTGGCAGGTGTCTTCACCGAGCAGGGCCGCAAGACGCGCTGGCTGCGGGTTTCGCACGCGTTCCACTCGCCGCTGATGGAGCCCATGCTCGACGACTTCCGCCGAGTCGCGCAGGACCTGGAGTATC
>NZ_BAAGRZ010000089.1:0-3832 GCF_054782695.1 Streptomyces deserti | reverse complement strand
CGCCGCCCTGCGGCCGCGATGGCGCAGGCGGGACCACCCGCTGGAACAACTCCCACAACTCGTCCGGCACCATGCGCTCGACCATGACCACACAGTGCACACTACCCAGCACACCAAATGAGACGAAGTCTTAGACGCTGTTTCACTTGGTGAGTCGGCGGTAGCTGATGAGGGCTGCGGCGATGCCGACGAAGGCCAGGAAGTGTTCGGCCTTTCGCTCGCAGCGGCGGTGCAGTCTCCGGCATCCGGCCAGCCAGGAGACCGTTCTCTCGACGACCCAGCGGTGTCGGCCGAGCCGCGTGGACGACTCGATGCCCTTGCGGGCGATGCGGTGACGGATGCGACGCTCGCGAAGCCATTTCCGCAGGTGTTGCGTCCTGAACGCGCAAAGGAGTTGGTTGTAGGACAGCTTCCGAGAGTGGTGCTGTGCGAGAGATGAAGGTTTGGCCCTTCGGAGTCGCCCTGTGGGGGGAGGCTTCAAACCGCCTCATGCTGCGTTGGCTAAAGACCGTCGTGGTGAGCGATGAGGAAAAGGCGTCGTAAGAGGCGTCAGGTGGGGATCGGGAAGACGAACGCAAGTGAATCGCTGCTGACGTGTCGCAAGGAAAACAGACGACATCAAAACCGGGGTGTTACCTGAACTCCGGGATGAGCCTGGCGGGTGCCCATCTATTGGCCAGGCGGTGTCCGGCATGCAGGCGACGTGAGACCGGTCTGCGGCTTTCGCACGGAACAGGAGAAGGCGCGCGCTGATACTGCCCGCCGCGTTGCGGTGGCGAGAGGGAGTGCCCCGAGCAGACGCAACTGTGAGGGGTCGAGTACCGAGGCAGTGTGCGCCGGCGGACCGGCTCGTAGGAGCGCTGATGCCCCTGTAACGGGGGCGGAGCAAAGGGGCCGGGTCGTTCGTGACTGAGTTGATCACATCAACCGGACAGTGTCCGGGAGGAGTGCGATGGGCCAGTTGAAGTCATCGACCAAGCCGTTTGATATTTCGAAGTGGGAGATCAAGGAAGCCTGGGAGGAAGTCAGGGCGAATAAAGGCGCACCTGGTGTGGACGGTCAGAGCATCGAAGACTTCGAGAAGGACCTGAAGGGCAACCTCTATAAGATCTGGAATCGGATGTCGTCGGGCTCGTACTTTCCGCCCCCGGTGCGCGCGGTGGCCATTCCCAAGCCACACGGCGGCGGCACGAGAATGCTCGGCATTCCGGCTGTCGCCGACCGCGTGGCCCAGACCGTGGTGGCCCGGCATCTGATGCAAAGGGTGGAGCCTGTCTTCCATCCGGACAGCTACGGATACCGGCCGGGACGGTCCGCCTTGGACGCAGTGGGAAAGTGTCGGGAGCGCTGCTGGAAACGGAATTGGGTGGTGGAGTTCGACATCGCCCAGTTCTTCGACAGCGTGCCCTGGGACCTGCTGGTCAAGGCGGTGGAAGCACACACTGACGCCGTTTGGGTGAACTTGTATGTCCGGCGGTGGCTCGAAGCACCGCTGGCCATGCCCGACGGCTCCCTGCTGGAGCGGGAGCGAGGGACCCCGCAAGGGGCTCCGGTGTCTCCCGTCCTGGCGAACCTGTTCCTGCACTACGCGTTCGACATGTGGATGGACCGGGTGTTCCCGTCCGTCTGGTTCGAGCGGTATGCGGATGACGCGGTGCTCCACTGCGTTTCCGAGCGCCAGGCCCGTCAGGTGCTGGCCGCGCTCAACGACAGGATGGTCGAGGTCGGGCTGCGTCTGCACCCGGGCAAGACCCGGATCGTCTACTGCAAGGACGGACTGCGCCCGCGCTCCTACGAGCACACGGCGTTCACGTTCCTCGGGTACACGTTCCGCGCCAGGAAGAACCGGAGTCGGCGCGGGAATCTCTTCCTGGGGTTCGACCCGGCGATCAGCAAGGACGCCCTGAAGAAGATCAGCCGGGAGGTGCGGGGCTGGCACCTGCACACCCGTACCGGTCTGACCTTCCAGGAGCTCGCCCGCAGGGTAAATCCCAAGGTCGCGGGCTGGGTCAACTACTACGGCCGGTTCCGGCCCTGGGAGCTGATCCCTTTCCTGACGCGTATCAACACCTACCTGCTGCGCTGGATCCGCAAGAAGTACAAACGGCTCTCGGCCAAGCGGAAGGCGCTGGCGAAGTTGCAGGAGATCGCCCGGCGATACCCCCGCATGTTCGCGCACTGGCGCCTCTCTCCGTCTCAGAGTGCCGTGCTGGTCTGATGATCAGGACGACAAGAGCCGTGTAACGGGAGACTGTTACGCACGGTTCTGTGAGGGCCGGGGGGTGAGATTCCCCCCGGCTACTCGGCGTCGTAGTCGTAGCCCTTGTCGGCATGGAGCTTGGCCGGACCCCGGCGGCGGGGTCCGCGGCGGGAGCGGATGGGCGGGATCCCGCGCACGAGCGGCTGCAGGCCGAGGCTGTCGTGCGTGTTGGCGCCGGAGATGCCCAGCGACAGCGGCACGCCGTTGCGGTCGGTGATCAAGTGGATTTTCGATCCCGGCTTGCCGCGGTCGGTCGGATTCGGTCCGGTCAGTGGCCCCCTTTTGCCGCCCGGACGCTGACGGAGTCGATGGCGCACCGCGACCAGTCCAGCTCACCCCGAGCACCGAGTTCGTCGAGGATGATGCGGTGCAGCCTGGCCCACACCCGCTCCCGGCTCCACTGGGCGAAGCGCCGGTAGACCGTCGGCCAGGCCGGCCCGAACACCGGCGGCAACTGCCGCCAGGTGCAGCCCGAGGTGGCCACGAAGATGATCGCCGCCAAACATTCGCGGTCCCCGGCCCGTCGGCGGCCGCCGCCCTGCGGGCGTATGACCTCCGTCGGCGGAACCACCCGCCGAAACAGCGTCCACAACTCGTCCGGCACCAACCGCTCGATCAGATCCGTCATGCACGAATCAACGAGCGATCAAGCCATCAGAAACGGCGTCTGAGTACGGCCGGGTGCTGGATGCGCGGGCACAGGACCCGTTCCAGCGACGGGTGGATCTGCGTCAGCAGGCCGCGAAGGCGGTTGCTGATGCGTGTTGCTTCGCCGGCCAGGTCGTCGTCGAAGCCGACGATCATCTCCAGCTCGGCGATGGTCTCGTCCTCGAGGTCGACCGAGCGGAGTGTGCGGGGCATGACGCGGGCCGCGTCGGCGATCACGAACGCATCGCGGGCATCCGTCTTGGCCTCGCCGGGATAGAGATCGGCGATCCGTCGCATCGTCAGGCCGGGCAGATAGGCGACTAGGCATCCCATGTCCCGGGCCACCGCCAGCGGCAGAGCGCCGATCGATCCGGCTGATCGACGACGACGAGGACAGTCCCGTGCTTGGCCTGGAGTTTTCCGAACACCTCACGGAGCCTGGGTTCGCTGTTGGGCAGCCGCTTGTCGAAGGCTTTCTTCCCGGCCGGTGTGACGGCGGTGGCGTGGTGTTCGCCCTTGCCGACGTCCAGGCCGAGGAAGGCGCCGATGTCGCTGGCGTCGATCACGTGAATCCTCCGGTCGTCCACACCCGGCCGTCCCACGGCACCGATCGCCACATCCACATTACGAAGAGCCTCCCGACCTGCGAAGCCGGTGGTCATGCCCCTAATCAGCGGTCTGTCGATGCCTCCGGAGCCGGTGACACCGCCCCCCAAGACATGCGATCGACAGGAAGAGAAAATGCAAGCGCCTGCGAGCCGCTCTGCCCCTGGTCAAACGGGCCATCCGATCGCTGGCGGCCGACACCGATCTGTGGCTGGACGATGTGTGGATCGTGGACTCCACCCCTGTGGAGTGCGCCCGCTCCCGGGAGACCGTCAAGCGCTCCGACCTGGCCGGCTGGGCGAACTACGGCTACTGCCG
>NZ_BAAGRZ010000088.1:0-3900 GCF_054782695.1 Streptomyces deserti | reverse complement strand
CGCATACCTTCTCGCCGTCTTCACGGCGTACATCCGTGAGGCACACGCTCGCCCCGGCCTGAGCGAGCCGGCGGGCGATGGCCGCTCCCAGGCCGCGGGCCGCGCCCGTGACGAGGGCCCGTTTCCCGGACAGGTCTGCGTGAGATCGTGATTCCAACGTCTCCAACGTCATGCCCTTTCGACTGTTCGGTCGCTAAACGGATGCCTGGCCCCCGCCGCCGCAGCCGGTCGGCGGATTCTTGTTCCCTGCCCGCAGGGCGCCGTCCCGGGACGGGGAGGAGCACAGACAGCACCCGGTCGGCGCAGTGACGCGGAGTGCTGTGAAAGCAGCTGGAGGTTCTTGTCGTCGCGCGTCGGCAAGGCGCGGTCGGGTGCGCCGGCGTCGGCGGCTACGGTCTGCGGCGTATGGGCGCTCACGAGGTGACGGTGATGACGAGACAGCCGCCCGCCCCGCGCCCAGCGCGGCTGGCATCGCTTGTCCTCAGCCTGCTCGTGGCACTGTGCGCCTGCGTGGGGCCTTCATGGTCCGACACGGACTACGAGGAGAAGGTGGCCAATACAGCCGAGGCAGCGCGCTCAGCGGTGCAGACCGCGCGCCTGGTCGTTGAGGCGGCCGAGGAGGGCAAAGCACCCGGCCCGTACACGGCCAGGGCCCTGTCGGACGCGGAGACGGCCGTGACCTCGATCGCCACCCACATCGGGGCAGTGCAGCCACCGACCACGCACGCTAACGCCCTGCGCAGCAGGGTGACCTCCCTCTTGACCGAGTGCCGGACCGCGTTGGCGGAGCTGCGGATCGCCGCCCGTGACGGACGCTTCGATGAGCTGGCACGGCTTGCCGAGCCGCTGCCCAGTTCGGACTGGTTCTGGTATGGGTCACCGTCGTCGCGGTGATCGGTGTGGCTTTGTACTCGGAGATGGCCGGCCGGGTCGCCGTGGTCACCCGCAGAACCGTGTTCGACCTGATCCGCGAGCGCATGGGCGCCCGGACGGGCCTGGCCGCCGTGATCGTCTCCTACCTCGTCAACGCCATCGCTCTTAAGGCAGCTACCAGGAACCAGGGAAGACGCCTTTGCCGCGGGCGGCTTCGCTCAGGCTGGTGTGACGTTCTCGGCCTGCGGTCCCTTCTGTCCCTGAGTGACGTCGAAGTGGACTTTCTGGCCCTCTTGCAGTTCGCGGTAGCCGCCGCCGGCAATGGCCGAGTAGTGGACGAACACGTCAGGCCCGCCGCCGTCCTGCTCGATGAAGCCGAAGCCTTTTTCCGCGTTGAACCACTTCACTGTGCCGGTGGCCATGCTGGTCTCCCTCGTCACTGATCGGGCGGCGCGGCACCTTTGCCACGCGGCCGTAGGTTGGATCATCGCGGACCACCTGGGCGCGGGAAAGGAGAAACGCCCCGGTGCCACGCCTGCGTCGCACTGGTACCCCGCTCACAGCCCAGCAGGCACGAGCCGTGCGATCAGCAGCTTCACGTTCCGTCCGGCACCTGCCCTAGAACGGCGCCGTGCCCTCCCCCATAAAGGGCATAGACGTCTCGTCGCCCGGGGTGGCGGTGCACGATCTCGGCGATCCGGGCCAGCGTCCAGCACTGGTCACTCCAACCGGAGGCGGCCGGGCCGGCATCCAACACCGTCTCCATGACGCGGAGTTCTCCCGGGTCGAGCTTGCAGCGGGCGCTGCCGGGGCCCTTGGAGGCCAGGGCCTGCCGACCGCCTGAAGCCAACCCAGCTAAGTCACCAGCATTGGGGCTAGGCCGCGTGCCGGGCACGCGGGGCCAGCGCTCTTTCATAGTGCGTGTTTCTAAGCCCCGATTCTGAGTAGCCTGGGGGTCCTACGCTGGCTTCGTGTCCGAGGACACCGGTCGGGCCGGGGAGAGGATCTGCCGGGGCTGCGGGGAGCGGCTGAGGCCGGGGGCCCGGCCCGGGGCGGAGTTCTGTTCGTCGGTGTGTCGGTCCAGGCAGTGGCGTCGGGAGCGGCGGTTGCGCCAGCGCCTTGCGGCGGTCCGGGATGGTACGGGCGAGGTGGAGTGTCCGGAGTGGTCCAACTTCGGTCACCATCCGGTCATTTAAGGTCATTCATTGTGATCTTAGGATTTTCGGTCTGACTCTCGGCTTGGAAGCGGGCCCTGTCCCGTCGTGGCCCCAAGAGCCGTGCTCTGGCCCGCATTTGGTGGTGAGACACCGTGACCGAAGTGGCAGAGAAGGTCGGGAGCGTCAGCCAGTCCCGTTACGAACAGATCGTCGCTGAGCTGCGAGATGTGGTCGAGCAGCAGACGCGCGGGCAGTTCACGATTGGTGACCGCGCTCTGGAGATCGAGCCGATGAGGCAGCGGGGCGGTCCGATCGCGGAGCCGGAGTGGACGGTCGAGGCGTCGCTGAAGCGGCTGGCCGACGACATCGGGCTGTCGGTGGCCACGGTGAAGACCACGAGGTGGGTGGCCTCCCGCTGGCCGAAGGAACAACGCAGTCCCAAGACGGCGTCGTACACGGTCCACCGGGCCCTGGCGAACATCGAGGACGAGGCGGAACGGTTCGCGACGATCGGGACGCCGCCGGACGGCAAGGCCCGGTGGACCACGGACGACGCGAGCCGGCGGGTGGGCCAGCAGGTCGAGACCCCGATCACGCCTCAGGAGAAGGTCACCGCGATCCATTCGCTGGCCCGGGACGAAGAGGTCCCCGCGGCGGTCACTACCGACTTCCTCAAGCGTCCGCAGGTCGCGGCCAAAGTGTCGGCGGAGGACAAGGTCCGGGTGGTGGAGGAGTTCACACGGGACGAGTCGGTCGCGGCGACCGCCGCGACGAGCTTGCTGCGCAGGCCGGACGTCGCGTTCAAGGCGATGAGCGACGACACCGCCCGCTTCCAGGTCAACCATGCCCAGGTCGAACGCGGTCTGCAAGCCCGTGAGGACTTCGACCGCACCAGTCCCGTCGCCCCGGCCGTCCGTGCGATCGACCGGTCGGTGGAGTTTTTGGACCTGGTCACCGCCTGCCACTCCTTCGTCGCCGCCGCCGGCCGGACCGTTCCGGGCCTGCGGGACCGCACCCTGAACGACGACGAACGCACGCTCGTGCACGAGAACGTTGCCCGGGTGCGGGCGACGCTGGACTGGATCGAGACGGCCGTCGACACCGGCAAGGTCGACGTCGATGACGAACTGGCCCGCCTGCTCAAGGGCGAATGAGGATGCCCCGCGCCTCACGGCGACGGGGCGATGCCGCCAGACGCCACGCGGACACCCTGCGGTTCGTGCTGTTCGAGGCCAGGCCCGCCGGCCTTGAGTTCCACCAGTTGGTACGCGCCAGCGACCTGTCCGCCAGTCAGGTCCGGTCCGGACTCGCCGCGCTGAAGGACCAGGCCGCAGAGAAGGGCTGGCCCCCGCTGACCTGGACCCGGCAGGCGGGCTCGAGTTCCGCCGGTTCATCACCGGCACCGTCGTCCCGCACGCGGCCACCCACCCGGGCGACAAGTGGGTCAAGCACATCGTCGCCCAGCTCAACTCCATCGAATCCACCCTCGACCTCATCAACAGCTCCTGACCTGCGGTGGTCCGCTCCCGGACCGCGGGCGGACCACTGCACAGCCCTGAGGCCCTCGCCATGCGCTCTCGCCGCTACCCCTCGGACACCACGAAACGCCGGATCCAGCCCTTCTCGAAGGGCTGTTGCCCACCCCGGCCTGCGAGACCAGCAAGGGCGGCCGGCCTGAGAAGCATCCCCGCCGCGAGATCGTCGACGCGATCCGCTACGTCGTGGACAACGGGCAATGCCGTTGCTTGAGAGGTGCACGTAGTTCCTCTCCAGGCACGGTGACCGCCGGGGTGCTGGTTCGTTGACACGGACATGCATCCATGGATCGGGTTATCCGATGAAGTCCGGCTCGGGTTGCTCACCGAGTGGA
>NZ_BAAGRZ010000087.1:0-3971 GCF_054782695.1 Streptomyces deserti | reverse complement strand
ACTGGTACCGGAACCTGCGTCACACGGTCCTCTTCGAGCAGGCCACGCGCGGTCTGCTCGCCGAGGGACACACCCTGTTCCTGGAGATGAGCCCGCATCCGGTGCTGACCGTTCCGGTCCAGGCCGTCATCGACGACACGGACTCCGACGCCGCCGCGCTCGGCTCTCTCCGTCGTGACGACGGCGGTGCCCGTCGCCTGATGGCCTCGCTCGCCGAGGCGCACGTGCACGGTGTCGAGCTGGACTGGAAGGCGTTGTTCCCCGGGGCCAGGACGGTGGACTTGCCGACGTACGCCTTCCAGCGCGGCCACTACTGGCCGGAGCTCTCCGACTCCAACCATGACCTGACGCCGACGGTCGACGAGGTGGAGGCCCGTTTCTGGGAGGCGGTGGAGCGCGAGGATCTGGAGCAGCTGGCCGCCGAGCTGTCGGTCGAGGAGGACGCGGCCCAGGAGTTGGGTGCGGTGCTGCCGGTGCTGTCGGCGTGGCGGCGGCAGCGGCGGGAGAAGTCGGTGGTGGACGGCTGGCGCTACCGGGTGGTGTGGAAGCCGCTGACCGGTGTACTGCCCTCCTCGGCCGTGCTGTCGGGCCGCTGGCTGGTGGTCGTACCCGAGGAGGCTGCCGATCATCCCTGGGCCGCGGGGATCGTAGAGGCCCTGACCGAGGCGGGCGCGGAGGTCCACGAGCTGCACGTGACCGCCGGGCAGGCGGACCGGGATCAGCTGGCCGAGCAGCTGGGGCGCGTGTCGGGAGAGGGAGACATCGCCGGCGTCGTGTCCCTGCTGGCTGTAGCCGAGGAGCCCTACGGCACGCATGTCTCCCTGTCCGCCGGTCTCGCGGCCACGGCGACGCTGGTGCAGGCGCTCGGTGACGCCGGGATCGGGGCCCGGCTGTGGGCGGTGTCCAGCGGAGCGGTGTCCACGGGCCGCAGTGACGGTCTCCGCAACCCCCTTCAGGCGCAGGTGTGGGGCCTGGGACGAGTGGCCGCACTGGAATACCCCGACCGCTGGGGCGGTCTCATCGACCTTCCCGCCGCGCCTGACAAGCGCTCGGGTGCACGGCTGGCCGGGATTCTGGCCGGAGTCGGCGACGAGGACCAGCTCGCGGTACGTGGCTCCGGCATCTTCGTACGGCGACTGGTCAACGCCGAACCGTCGCTGCGGTCGGAGTGGGTGGCGCGGGGTACTGCGCTGGTCACGGGTGGTACGGGTGCTGTCGGTGGGCATGTGGCGCGCTGGCTGGCGCGCAACGGTGCCGGGCATCTGGTCCTCACCAGCCGTCGCGGCCTAGAGGCGCCCGGCGCGGCCGAACTGAAGGCTGAGCTGGAGGAGTTGGGCGCTCGGGTCACCGTCGCCGCGTGTGATGTGGCCGACCGGGACGCGGTGGCGGGGCTGCTGGAGCGGCTCGCCGAGGACGGCCACACCCTGCGGTCCGTGTTCCATGCGGCCGGGGTCGGGCAGGGACAGCCATTGGCCGAGATGTCCGTGGCGGACATGGCCGAGGTCCTGGAAGGCAAGATCGCCGGTGCGGTCCATCTGGATGAACTGCTGGACGGTGCCGAACTTGACGCCTTCGTACTGTTCTCCTCCAACTCCGGAGTGTGGGGCGGTGGTGGACAGGGCGCCTACGCCGCAGCCAACGCCTGCCTCGACGCCCTGGCCGAGCGGCGCCGGGCGCGTGGGCTGACGGCGACGTCCGTTGCCTGGGGTCTGTGGGCCGGCGGCGGCATGGCCGGTGAGGACGGCGAGGAGCATCTGCGCCGTCGTGGTCTGCGGGCGATGGCTCCGGAGCTGGCGGTGCTGGCGCTGGCGCAGGCGGTGGCGCACGACGAGACGTTCCTCGCCGTGGCCGACGTCGACTGGGAGCGGTTCGTACCGGCGTTCACCTCGCAGCGGCCCAGCCCGCTCGTCGGGGACATCCCGGAGGTGCGCAGGCACCTGGAGACCGCGGCCGGCGGCGAGACGGGAACGGGCGACGACGAGACGGGCTCTTCGGAGCTGCGCCGCCGCCTGCTGTCGCTGACGGAGCCGGAGCGGGAGGCGCTGCTGCTGGATCTGGTACGAACGCATGCCGCGGCCGTGCTCGGCTATGACGGGCCGGAGTCGGTGGACGCCCAGCGGGCCTTCCGGGAGCTCGGCTTCGACTCGCTGACGGCGGTGGAGGTACGTAATCGCTTGGCCGCGGCCACCGGCCTGCGACTGCCGACCACGCTGGTCTTCGACTACCCGACGTCCACCGCGCTCGCGGGTTATCTGCGCGCGGAGGTGATGGGCGCGGACGACACGTCGGCCAGTGGCAGCGCGGTAGGGGTCAGTGCGGCGAGCATCGACGACGACCCGATAGCGATCGTCTCGATGAGCTGCCGTTACCCCGGTGGCGCCACCAGCCCCGAACAGCTCTGGAAGCTGCTGGCCGACGGGCGGGAGGCGCTCTCCGACTTCCCCGACGGCCGAGGCTGGGACCTGGACTCCCTCTACGACGCCGACCCCGATCACCGGGGCACGAGCTACGCCCGCGCCGGTGGATTCCTCCACGAGGCCGATCAGTTCGACCCCGCCTTCTTCGGCATCTCGCCGCGCGAGGCGCTGGCGATGGACCCGCAGCAGCGGCTGCTCCTGGAGACCTCCTGGGAACTCTTCGAACGCGCGGGCATCAACCCGACGACTCTGCACGGAAGCCAGGCAGGCGTCTTCATCGGAGCCTCGTCCCAGGGGTACGGCTCCGGTTTGGAGCAGACACCCGAAGGCGTGGAGGGCTACCTGCTCGCCGGTGGCGCGACCAGCGTCATCTCCGGCCGACTGGCCTACTCGTTCGGGTTTGAGGGCCCGGCGGTGACGATCGACACGGCCTGCTCGTCGTCCCTGGTCGCCCTGCACCTGGCGGCCCAGGCGCTGCGCCAGGGCGAGTGCACCCTCGCACTCGCCGGTGGCGTGACGGTGATGTCCAACCCCGGTGCCTTCATCGAGTTCAGCCGGCAGCGGGGCCTGGCGGCTGACGGCCGGTGCAAGCCGTTCGCGGAGGCTGCGGACGGCACCGGGTGGGGTGAGGGTGTCGGTCTGCTGTTGCTGGAGCGGCTGTCGGATGCCCGTCGGAACGGGCACGAGGTGCTGGCGGTGGTGCGGGGTTCGGCCGTCAATCAGGACGGTGCGAGCAATGGGCTTACGGCTCCGAACGGTCCGTCGCAGCAGCGGGTGATTCGGGCTGCGTTGGCGAGTGCCGGGCTCGTGCCGGGTGATGTGGATGCGGTGGAGGCGCACGGTACGGGCACGACGCTCGGGGATCCGATCGAGGCGCAGGCGCTGATCGCCACGTACGGGCAGGAGCGGCCCGAGGACCGGCCGCTGTGGCTCGGCTCGATCAAGTCGAACATCGGTCATACGCAGGCGGCCGCCGGTGTGGCCGGTGTGATCAAGATGGTGATGGCGATGCGGCACGGTGTGCTGCCGCAGACGCTGCACGTGGACGCGCCTACGTCTCATGTCGACTGGTCTGCCGGTGCTGTGGAGCTGCTGACCGAGGCGCGGGAGTGGCCGGAGCGGGACGGCGGTGTGCTGCGTCGGGCGGGCGTGTCGTCGTTCGGCGTGAGTGGCACGAACGCGCATGTGATCGTGGAGCAGGCGCCGGTTGAGGAGAAGGACTCTGCGGAGTCGGTGCCGGTGCCGGTGCCGGTGCCGGTGGGTGTGGTGCCGTGGCTGGTGTCGGCTCGCAGTGCGGAGGCGCTGCGTGCTCAGGCGGAGCGGTTGCGCGAGCACCTGGTGATGCACTCCGACCTGGATGTTGCCGATGTGGGTTGGTCGCTGCTGTCGGGGCGGGCGGTTCACGAGCATCGGGCGGTGGTGCTGGGGCGTCAGCGGGAGGACTTCGTCCAGGGGTCGGAGGCGTTGGTCTCCGGCGGGCCTGGGGTGGTGACTGGTGTGGTCGCTGAGGGGCGCCTTGCTGTGGTGTTCACCGGGCAGGGCAGCCAGCGGCTG
>NZ_BAAGRZ010000086.1:0-3997 GCF_054782695.1 Streptomyces deserti | reverse complement strand
ACCGCGCGACGGCGCAGCTCAAGCGGGTAACGGGAGGGTCGTGCCATGACTCAATCCTTTCACGGAATCGAGTCTCTACCTGACACGGGGCGGTTCAATGACCACATGTGACTGCCCTGGTCAGCGCGATGCAACAGCAACGCCCAGTCCAAGGCGAGCAGCGACCCTGCGATCAACCAGGCATCCAGCAGCCTCCGTAACCAGACCAGAGGCGTGCCGCTATCCGTAGCTGCGAGAACGAGCCCGGCGATCCCCAGCGCCAGACACATGGCGATCCCGGCAGGAGCCAGCAGTCCGGCTACCGAATGAAGAACACCGGCAGACCGTGCTGGAGATGAAGGAGTCTGCTCCACCACCAGATGGTGAAGGCCGCCTGAAACCAGTGAGACAGCGAGCAGCCTCAGGCGAAGGCGCACCCGTCCCATTGCCCTCCGGGCCCTGGCAAGCAGGGAAAGCGCAGCCAGAGCGTGCGCGGCCGGTACTCCTGCGCCGGCTCTCAGCAACGCGGCCGCCGCCACGAGTACTCCCCCGACCGCGGCAACCGCCAAGCCCACATACAGGGCATTGCCCGCCCCTGCTCTTTTCAGCCGGCCGATGCGGACGGAGGTCATCGAACCGCCTCGACCAGCCCGTGCCTGCACCATGGAACTCCTCGGGGTGGTCAACCTCAGAAGGGCAGCCACACAATCTTGGACGACCCCAGTGCGACAAGAGGGTAGGAGGATCTATATGCCCTCACCGTAGGAGCAGCGCGGATTTCGCCCGAAACAGCGACAGCAATGGTGTGTCGCCGACGCCGGCGACATTGCAGCTGGTAGCAGAACGCTGGTGATCCCGCGCAATTCCATTCCCCCCTGAGGGCAGAGCTCGGGACGGGAACGACGCGAAACCCAGCTCCTGGAAGCGTTCGAAGGCGGCCTCCCGGGCACGGCTCCCACAGGCTGCGCAGAGGGCCGGGAAGGATCATGTGCGCCGGACGCTGGCGGGCCGTGGGCACTGGTGAGGACAGATGATCGGCGCCCGCGCCTGCGAGCTCAGCTCTCACGGGGAAGGGGAGCAATGCTCAATCGTTGTGGATCACCCTGACGGAAGGAGGCGTACCTTCCCGATGGATCAATCGATGGGTCATCGAGCAAGGCCGGTGTTCGCAGCACCGGTCGGGCCAGCTCCACGCCCCCCCGTTATGTTCTTCGCGGTCCTGCAAGAGGGCCGCTGGCCTCCGGGCCCGGCATGGCTGTTCCCCCCTGTCGAAGGCATGACCTGGGGGGTGGTGTCACCGGGCCCGAGGGGTGCCGTTGGAGACGCTGATAAAGAGTGACATGTGCGGCTCGGCGTCCTCGGGCACTCGGCGTCCTCGGGCACGTATGCGGCCCACAGGCAGTAGGCCGGGCGTTCGGCGTTCTCCGGGACCAGGTCAAATGTCTGGTAGGGGTATTCGGTGCGGATGGTCATGACATCGCAGGAGTCGCGGCCGCCGATGCCCTCGGCGGCCAGCAGGCCGGCGCTGCGGTTCCCCTTCCCACCGGCGTGGGTGAACAGGCGGGGAAACTGGGACAGGAACACTTCGCCGAGCATGTCCTGCGTTCGGCGGCCCGACACCCGCAGATCGCCGTCAGCCGCCCACGGCCAGGGGCGAACGGTGTCGTCCGCTCCTACCGCGAAGCCCGCGAGACCTTCGACCTCGCCGACCGGCTCGGCGTGGACCGACCCGTGATCCCGCATCCGACTTGCTGGTGTTTCAGGTGCTGGGGCGGGACAGGGCGGCGATCACCGATCTGGTGGCCACGGTGCTCGGAAGCCTGGAGCAGGCCCGAGGCGAGCCAGGCCCGCTCCTGCAGACGCTGACGACGTACTCCGACAGCGGCTGCGCCAACACCGTCAGTGCACGACGACTCGGCCTCAGCGTCCGGGCGGTGGCCTACCGAATGGCCCGCATCCGTACCCTGACGGGTTACGACCCCGCCCTTCCAGACCAGCGTTACACCCTACAGACCGCCACCCTCGGAGCGCGCCTGCTCAACTGGCCCACACTCCCCTTGCGGCCCGCGGAGTAAACCTCCCCCCGGGCCGCAATCGGGGCGAATGGATACCACCTTCTCAATCCGGTTTCTGGTCCCAGCGCGGGGTCTGACGTGGGCCCTGGCGAGCCGGGCGCACTGACCTGGGCCCTGGCGAGCCGGGCGCGTTTTTCGACCATCTGCCGTGGAACCCAGCAAGGAACGATGGGGGGCAGCAGACCTCGGGAGTGGCCATGCAGTGCTATGACTGTCTCGCCCTGGATCGTACGACGACGGCTGTAGCCGTGTGCCGCTCGTGCGGCGCCGCGGTTTGTGGGGAGCACGTGCGCGAGGAACGAAAAGAGGTCCACGAAGTGGTTGGCATGGGCAAAGCCACCCATGATCCTTCAGCCCGGAACCTGCTCTGTGCCGTCTGTTCCCACGCTGAACGCGAAGTCTCGGACGAAGAACCGTGACGCCGGCCTGCTGGGCTCGGGGACTGTAGTGCGGTCTTCGGCTCAGCGACGGACGAGGTGAACTCGGTTGTCGGTGCGCCACGTCAGTGGGGGCCGTGGTCGTCGGCGTACGCGGCGAGAATCTGCTGCCGGGACTGTCCTGTGTGAAGGAACCTCTCGTCGAGTACGGCGGCGAGGTCGTCGAGCGCTGCCGCGAGGACGGACGCCGCGAGCCGGATACCCGCCTGCTCGGACTGTTGCGCTTGTTCTGCCCATGCGGAGGCGAAGTGGATGGTGCGGGGCAATGAGGTGTCGCCGGGGCCGTCGTGGAAGTAGTACGACTCGGGGTACTGGGTGAAGTCCACGCAGACGCGGGCGATCTCGCAGGCCAGCCCGTCCAGCATGGAGGCCCCGGTGCCGGAGTCCAGGTGCTGGGGCGTAAGGCCTGCGCGGCGCAGATGGTGAATACGCAGCGCCAGTGCACGGCGCCGCGCCAGTGCAGGATAGATGCCGAGGACCCAGGAGACGGTGGCGGTCAGCAGCGCGAACCCGACCATGGCTTGGAGAGGTGCGACGATGCGCAGCCAGCCCTCCGTAGGCGCGATGTCCCCCAGGCCGAGGGTGGCGACCATCACCAAGGAGACGTAAAGGGCCTCAACCGGCCCGGAGTGCTCGGCCGGATCCAGCCTGCTGGAGAACGTGAAGGCCTCCGGCATGTGCGGCCAGTACACCAGAGCCCAACCGATGGACACTCCGCCGGCCCACATCACCACCACGCTCACCAGGCCGAACGGCCCCACTAGCCCCGCCGCCCCTCGCAACGCACGGCCGCGGGAGAACAGGTGCCACAACCCCGTCATGACAGTGCGGCTCAGGCCCCCGTGACGGGTCGGGTGCCACAGTGTGTGGAAGACGTCCCGCAAGATGAGCAGCACGAGGGCAGCACCGGTCAGCGTGACCAGCCAGTCCACAGGACACGACCTCCTCGTCCGCACCGGCGGCGGTTCCGCCATGCTGTCGTGTCACCTGGCCGAGCCGGGCTACTACCGCCATGGCCGCAGGGGCTGCTCGCGCGGCACGCCGTAAGGCCAGGCACCATGAGGAGCGCCATCCGCGGGCGCTGACCGCCTGTCGCATCGGCCGCCGCTGCACCAGATGCAGAACCTTAAACGGCCATAGTCACCGCCGACCCGATCAGAAGCACTCATGACGGCGATACCGGGGTTTGGGCGATGATCAAGTCGCCGAAGCGGACATCGAGTCGCCCGCGTGACATCCACTACGCGTGCGCCGGGCACGGAGGGCGAG
The DNA here is from genome assembly GCF_054782695.1 of Streptomyces deserti. Taxonomy (NCBI): domain Bacteria; kingdom Bacillati; phylum Actinomycetota; class Actinomycetes; order Kitasatosporales; family Streptomycetaceae; genus Streptomyces; species Streptomyces deserti. The sequence goes on along the minus strand of NZ_BAAGRZ010000086.1, from coordinate 237 downwards.
CAGCCGCAGGAACGACGACCCGAGCGGCGCGGAGCTACACGAACCCACCTGCTGAAGAAGCCAGCCAGCCAGCCACGCCAGGGACTGCAACGGGCGGTCACGGCCAGGACGGCTCGTTGCGGGGCACGACGACCACTTCTGGCATGACGCTGGTGGGGCGTAGGGACAGGGCGCACAGCACCGCATCGGCGACGACGTCGGGGTGTTGCAGCTTGGAGGTGTCCGCGTCGGGGAAGC
>NZ_BAAGRZ010000085.1:0-4467 GCF_054782695.1 Streptomyces deserti | reverse complement strand
AGGCCGAACAGTTCGTGACGATGCTCGCGCAGGCGCACGCCGCCGGTGTCGCAGTGGACTGGAGCCCGCTGTTCGCCGGACGCGCGGTCTCGCGGGTTGCCTTGCCGACGTATGCCTTCAACCACGAGCGGTACTGGTTGCAGCCCCGTGCCGACAGTGTCGGTGACCGGTTCGATCATCCGTTGCTGACGGGTGTGGTGCCGGTCGCGGGCAAGGACGAGTGGGTCTTCACCGGTCAGCTGTCACTGAGCACCCACCCCTGGATCGCCGACCATGCGGTGTTCGGGTCGGTGTTGCTGCCGGGCACGGGGTTCGTGGAGATGGCCCTGGCCGCCGGTGAACGCCTTGGCGCAGCGGTGATCGACGAGATCCTGTTGGAGTCACCGCTGGTGCTCGACGGCGACGAGACGGTGGACGTGCAGGTCACCGTGGGTCGCGCCGACGACGAGGGCCGTCGCGAGTTCTCCATCCACTCCCGTACCGCCACGGGCAGCGGGGACGCCGAATGGGTCGTGCACGCCGGCGGTGCCCTGGTCGCCGCTCCCGGTGCCGGGTATGTGGACACCGGCGAGGGCACCTGGCCCCCGCTCGACGCGGAACCGGTGTCGGCGGAAGACCTGTACGACCGACTCGCCGAGTTGGGCGTGGTATACGGCCCCGCCTTCCAGGGCGTGAGTGCTGTGTGGCGCCGTGACCGGGACGTCTTCGCCGAGGTTGCGCTGGACGACGCCACCGGCGACGCGGCGGCGCGTTTCGGGGTGCACCCGGCGCTGCTGGACGCCACCCTGCACGCCGCGATCGACACCTTGGCCCAGGACATGCCCGCGGGACGGGTGCCGTTGCCGTTCTCGTTCACCGGTGTGCGAGTGCGGCGTGCCGGTGCTGCCGCCGTCCGGGCGAGGATCACCCGCACCGGCAGCGAGAGCGTGCGGGTGCAGGCCGTGGACGAAGCCGGTGCAACCGTGGCGACGGTCGAGTCCCTGCGCGCCCGTGCGGTGGACGCCAAGACGTTGGGCGGCGCACAGACGGCCGGCCGGCCACCGCTGTACGAACTGCAGTGGACCGACGCCGAAGCCCCCACCACCACATCCGCGCTGCGGATCGCCGCGCTCGACTCGCCCGAAGTGACCGGCGCCGTCGAGCACTACGGCGACCCGGCAGACGCGGCCCGCGCCGAGGTCCCCGCGGACGTCCTTGTGTGGACGGTCGAGGCCGGCACCGAGACCGCCGACCGATCGGTGCGCGATCGTGTGCACGCGACGCTGGCGACGATCCGGGCCTGGCTGGCGGAAGACCGCCTGGCCGACACCCGGCTGGTCGTGTTCACGCGCAACGGCGCGAGCCTGCCCGGCGAGACACCCGATCTCGCCGCCGCCGCGGTGCGCGGACTGGTGCGCAGTGCCCAGTCCGAGCACCCCGGCCGGATGGTGCTGATCGATCACGACGGTGACGTGTCCACCGACGTGGTGTCGGCTGCCTTGGGTGTCGGCGAGTCCCAGGTCGTGGCGCGCGGCACCAGGCTGCTGGTGCCACGGCTGACGCGCGGCGCCGTACGTGCTGTGGACACCCAGGCCACGCTCGGCACGGGCACCGTGCTGATCACCGGTGGCACCGGCGGAATCGGCGGTCGCCTGGCCCGCCACCTGGTCACCGAGCACGGTGCGGCGAACCTGCTGCTGGTGTCACGTGGAGGTGACCGGGCGGACGGCGCCGCGGAGCTGGTGACCGAACTGACCGGCCTCGGCGCACGGGTGCGGGTAGCGGCTTGCGATGTGTCCGACCGTGATGCGGTGCGGGCCCTCCTGGACGCGATCCCGGCAGAACTGCCGTTGACGGCGGTGATCCACGCTGCCGGTGTCGTGGACGACAGCACGATCGCAGGGCTGACCGCCGAGCAGGTCGACCGAGTGCTGGCGCCGAAGGCGGATGCTGCGCTGCACCTGCACGAACTCACGCAGCACCTGACCTTGTCGGCGTTCGTGATGTTCTCGTCGGTCGCGGCCGTTCTCGGCTCGCCCGGACAGGGGAACTACGCGGCGGCCAACAGCGTGCTGGACGCCCTGGCGCGGTGCCGGGCCGAGGCCGGGCTGCCCGCCGTGTCGATCGCCTGGGGACCGTGGAACTCCGGCAGTGGGATGACCCGCGACCTCGGGCGCGGCGGCCTGACCCGACTCGAACGACTGGGGCTGCGCCCGCTGGCCGATGCCGACGGCCTCGACCTGTTCGACCAGTCGCTGCACGCCGGGGCGGTCTCGGTGACCGGTGTCGAGTTCGACACCGCGACGCTGGCCGTCCAGGCCCGGGCCGAGTCGCTGGCCGATGTCCTACGGGCGGTGGCGCCGGTCCCGGTGCGCCGCGCCGACAGGACCGCGACGCTGGCGCAACGCCTCGCGGCGGCGCCTCGGGACGGGCACGGCGCGATCGTCCTCGACGCCGTCCGGGAGTGCGCGGCGGCCGTGCTCGGGCACGCTTCCGCGGACGCGGTCGGTGCGGAAGTCCCCTTCAACGAGCAAGGGTTCGATTCGCTCGGCGCGGTGGAGTTCCGGAACAGGTTGGCGCAGGCGAGCGGTGTGTCACTGCCGTCAACACTGGTGTTCGACTACCCGACCGCGACCGCGGTGGCGGAGTACCTGCGCTCCCGGATCGAGGGCGCGGACACCGGCGCTCGGCAGGTCACCCGTCGCACGCGGGTGGACGAGCCGATCGCGATCGTCGGGATGAGCTGCCGCTATCCCGGCGGTGTCCAATCCGCCGACCAACTGTGGGAGCTCGTGGGATCCGGTGGCGACGGCATCGGTGCGTTCCCGTCGGACCGCGGCTGGGACCTGGCCAACCTGTTCGACCCGGATCCGGACAAGCCCGGCACCGTCTACACCCGCGAGGCCGGATTCCTCGCCAACGCCGGTGATTTCGACGCCGGTTTCTTCGGAATCGGACCGCGCGAGGCGGCCGCGATGGATCCCCAGCAGCGGCTGTTGCTGGAAGTCTCGTGGGAGGCGCTGGAGAACGCCGGAATAGCCCCGACGTCGTTGCAGGGCAGCGACACCGGTGTGTACGCGGGCGTGATGTACCAGGACTACGAGCACACCGCGCGGTCGGCCGCGGCGGCCGCCGAAGGCTATGTGGCCACCGGTTCGGCGGGCAGTGTGGTGTCGGGACGCGTGGCGTACGCCCTGGGCCTGGAAGGGCCTGCGGTCACGATCGACACGGCGTGTTCGTCGTCGTTGACGGCGATGCACATGGCGGCTCAGGCCTTGCGGCAGGGCGAGACGTCCCTCGTCCTGGTCGGTGGTGTGACGGTGATGTCGACGCCGTTGCTGTTCGTGGAGTTCTCACGGCAGCGCGGCCTGTCGCCCGACGGCCGGTGCAAGTCGTTCTCGTCCTCCGCTGACGGTGTGGCATGGTCCGAGGGTGTCGGTGTGGTCGTGCTGGAGCGTCTGTCCGATGCTCAGCGGCTCGGGCACAACGTTCTGGCCGTGATCCGTGGTAGTGCGGTGAACCAGGACGGTGCGAGCAACGGTCTGACCGCGCCCAACGGCCCTTCCCAGGAACGCGTGATCGCCCAGGCGCTCGCCAACGCGGGTCTGGCGCCCGCGGATGTGGACGCGGTCGAGGCGCACGGCACCGGGACGACGCTGGGCGATCCGATCGAGGCGCAGGCGTTGATCGCCGCGTACGGGCAGGACCGGGCGGAGCCACTGCGGGTCGGGTCGATCAAGTCGAACATCGGTCACACGCAGGCCGCCGCCGGCGTTGCCGGTGTGATCAAGCTGGTGCAGGCCCTTCGGCACCAGCAGTTGCCGCGGACGCTGCACGTGGACGAGCCGTCGCCGCACGTCGACTGGTGGGCCGGCTCGGTGCGGCTCCTGACCGAGCCCGAACCGTGGCCGGCGACCGACCGGGTCCGCCGAGCGGGCGTGTCGTCGTTCGGGATCAGCGGCACCAACGTCCACATCATCCTCGAAGAGCCGCCGCCCAAGCCTGCGACCTCGGTCAGCGGTACCCCGCTGACCAACACGACCGTGACGCCGTGGCTGGTGTCGGCCAAGAGCGAGGCTGGTCTGCGCGCGCAGGCGGCCCGCTTGCGGGACTGGTTGCTCGACCACCCAGGTGCGGATCTGGCCGACGTCGCCCATGCGTTGGTGACCTCACGAGCGCACCTGGAGTGCCGTGGTGCGGTCGTCGGCACCGACCACGACGAGATGGTGGCACGACTGGCCGATCTCGCCGGGGGAGTCGCATCTCCCGGTGCGGTGTCCGGTGTGGTGGGCTCGGGGAAGACGGCCTTCTTGTTCACGGGTCAGGGTGCTCAGCGGGTCGGTATGGGTGCCGGACTCTACGAGGCCTTCCCGGTGTTCGCGGCCGCGCTCGATGAGGTGTGTGCCGGGTTCGATGGGTTGTTGGGTGGTTCGCTGAAGGACGTGATGTTCTGCGGTGGTGAGGTGCTGGGTCGGACGGAGTTCACGC
>NZ_BAAGRZ010000084.1:0-4491 GCF_054782695.1 Streptomyces deserti | reverse complement strand
TCGCCGACTTCGGGGCTGCGACCATCGTGGAGTTGGGCCCGGACGCGGTCCTGACCGCGATGGCGCATGACACGCTCACCGCCCCGGAGGCCCAGGCTGGCCTGATCCCGGCCCTGCGCAAGGACCGCCCGGAGCTGGACTCGTTCCTGACGGCACTCGCCCAGGCGCACGTCCGAGGCACCCCCGTCGACTTCACCCCCCTCTACACCCCGACCGAGTCCCGCCACCGCGTCGACCTGCCCACCTACCCCTTCCAGCACCAGAGCTTCTGGCTCCGCCAGACCGGCAGCACCACCCCGGACGTCGCATCCGCGGGCCTCGTCCCCGCCGGGCATCCCCTGCTCGGTGCGGGTGTGCCGTTGGCAGACACGGACGGGTACGTCTTCACGGGGCGGCTGTCGTTGCAGTCGCACCCCTGGCTGGCGGACCACGCCGTCGCCGGCCGGGTGTTGCTGCCGGGTACGGCCTTCGTCGAGCTGGCCGTTCACGCGGGCGGACAGATCGGCTGCGGCACGCTCGAGGAGCTGACGTTGGGCGCTCCGCTCGTACTCCCCGAGCAGGGCAACGTGCAGCTGCAGTTGAGCATCGAGGCGCCGGACGCTGCTGGGCGCCGGGCCCTCAGCCTGCACTCGCGTCACGAGGTGTCCGGTGGTGACGGGCTGTCCGCGGAAGCGTGGACCCGGAACGCGACCGGCATCCTGAGCGAGTCCGTAACGGGCCCGAAGGACTTCGACGCCCCCGAGGGGGACGAAGAGCTCGCGGCGTTCGACGCGAGGACCTGGCCGCCGCGCGATGCGCAGCGGATCGCGGTCGACGGCCTCTATGACGACCTGGTGGCGGCGGGCTTCGACTACGGCCCGGTGTTCCAGGGGCTGCGGTCCGTGTGGCGCCGTGGTGAGGAGATCTTCGCCGAAGTGGCCTTGGACGAGGAGGCGCGGACGGAGGCCGGTGCGTTCGGGCTGCACCCGGCGCTCCTCGACGCGGCGCTGCACGCACGGGCGACCGGTGTCGCCGTCGGCGAGGGAGGCGGAACCGCGGACGCGTCGTCGCCGGCGTCTGCCGCGGGCGGCGGGTTGCCGTTCGCCTGGACCGGGGTGACGCTGCACGCCGCCGGCGCCGGGGCCGTACGTGTCCGGCTGGTCCCGCGGGGTGCGGACGGCGTCTCCCTCGACGTGGCGGACACCGCCGGCGAACCCGTGGCGACCGTGGCCGCGCTGGTGTTCCGGCCGATGTCCAAGGAGCTCATCGAGCAGATGAGCGGCCCGGACACCGATTCCCTCCACCGGGTGGTGTGGAACCCCCAGCCCAGCCGCAGCACCGAGCTCCCCGCATCCGGGACCTGGGGCCTGCTGGGCGCGGACGCCACGGCCCTCGCCGCCGGGGACACGGCTGGTCTCGCTCTTCCGGCGTGGCGGGATCTGGCCGCGCTCACCGCCGCCGTCGAGGCGGGCGAGCCGGTGCCGGAGACCGTGCTCCTGACCGTCGGCGGTACGGCGGGCGACATCCGCGAGGTGGCGGGCCCCGACGAGGTCGCCGCCACGCTGACCGAGGTGCTGGGCACACTGCAGAACTGGCTGCACGACGAGCGCTTCGCGGCCTCCCGGCTGGCCGTGGTCACCCGGGGCGCGGCCGCCGTCGGTGAGGACGTACCCGAGCCGCTGGCCGCCGCCGTGGCGGGGCTGGTGCGATCGGCACAGTCGGAGCACCCAGGCAGGTTCGCCCTGGTGGACCTGGGCCGGGAGGCGCACGAGCACGGCACCGCGAGGTCGGCACCCGCCCTGCTGACTCCCGCCCTGCCGGCCGCCGCGCTGGGGACGGACGAGCCGGAGGTCGCGATACGGGACGGCGCGGTCTGGGTGCCGCGACTGACCAAGGTCACCACCCCGGCCGACGTGAAGGCCGGTACGTGGGGTGGGGGAACGGTCCTCGTGACGGGCGCGCTGGGCGGCCTGGGCCGGGTCGTGGCCCGGCACCTGGCGGAGCGGCACGGCGTGCGGGATCTGCTGCTGGTCTCCCGCCGCGGCGAGCAGGCACCGGGCGCACCTGAACTGCGGGCGGAGCTGGAGGCCCTGGGCGCCCGGGCCACCGTGGCCGCCTGTGACGTGGCCGACCGGGACGCGCTGGAAGAGCTGCTGGCGCGGGTCGAGGACCTGTCGGCGGTCGTCCACGTGGCCGGTGTGCTGGACGACGGCGTGGTCACCTCGCTCACACCGCAGCGACTGGAGAGGGTGCTGCGGGCGAAGGTGGACGCGGCGCTGAACCTGCACGAGCTGACCGCCGGCCGGGACCTGGACGCCTTCGTCCTGTTCTCCTCCTCGGCGGGTGTCTTCGGCAGCGCGGGACAGGCCAACTACGCGGCGGCGAACGCGTTCCTGGACGCGCTCGCCCACCACCGCCGCGCCCAGGGGCTCCCGGCCACCTCCCTCGCCTGGGGCCTGTGGGCCCAGGCCAGCGACATGACGGGCGGGCTCGCGGACACGGACCGCAGCCGTATGACGCGGACCGGAGTCCTGGCCCTGAGCACGGACGTGGCGCTCACCCTCCTCGACCGTGCGACGGTGAGCGAACACCCGGCGCTGGTTCCCGTCCGGCTCGACACCGCGGTGCTGCGTACCCAGCCCGCCGAGGCGCTTCCCGCGCTACTGCGCGGGTTGGTCAGGCCGTCGATACGGCGTGCCCAGGACACCGGTACGGCGGCCACCCCGGTCGAGTCCCTGGCCCAGCGCCTGGCGGGCCGCTCGCCGGCCGACCGCGAGCGCGCCCTGGTCGACCTCGTCCGCGCCCATGTGGCCGGCGTACTCGGCTACGCGTCCCCGAACGCCGTCGAACTGACCCGAGGCTTCCTCGAGCTCGGCTTCGACTCCCTCACCGCCGTCGAACTGCGCAACCGCCTCACCGCGGAGACCGAGCTGCGGCTCCCGGCCACGCTGATCTTCGACTATCCGAACCCGGCGGCGCTCGCCGAGTACCTCGCGGAGGAACTGCCCGTCCTCGGGGACACCGAGCCCGGATCGGACCCGGGCGGCACCCACGGGCAGCCATCCGCCACCCCCGGGGCCGGAGCGCACGGTGGTCCCGGAACCCCCGGAGCCCTCGCCGATCCCCGTGATCTGCACGCACAGCTCGACCACCTGGAACGAGCCCTGAGGTCCGTGGGCGACACCGCCGACGACACAGAACGGGACCGGGTGGCCGACCGGCTGCGCTCGCTGCTGTCCGCGTGGGGCAGTGCACCCCTCTCCACCGCGCACGGCGGAGCCCCGGACCACAGCGAACTCGAGAACGCCACCGCCGACGAGATCTTCGATCTTCTCGACAACGAACTCGAGACCCCCTCAGACACCAACCGTCCCGACCGCTTCGGACCCGACCGCTTCGAGGAGGCGCTGTAAATGGCGGACGAGGAGAAGTACCTCGATTACCTGAAGCGGGCCACGGCCGACCTGCGTGACGCCCGCCGCCGGGTGCGCGAGCTCGAAGAGCGCAGCCAGGAGCCCCTCGCCATCATCGGCATGAGCTGCCGCTACCCCGGCGGTGTGACCACCCCCGAGGACCTGTGGAACCTGGTGGCCGACGGCACGGACGCCATCTCCGCGTTCCCCACCGACCGAGGCTGGGACACCGACGAGCTCTTCGACCCCGACCCCGACCGGCAGGGCACCAGCACCACCGCCGAAGGCGGGTTCCTCTACGAAGCCGCCGAGTTCGACGCCGGATTCTTCGGCGTGTCCCCGCGCGAGGCCTTGGCCATGGACCCGCAGCAGCGGCTGCTGCTGGAGACCTCCTGGGAGGCCATCGAACGCGCCGGCATCGACCCGGCCTCGCTGCGCCGCAGCCGCACCGGCGTCTTCGCGGGCGTCATGTACTACGACTACGTGGCCCGGCTCCACGCCCTGCCAGAAGGCGTCGAAGGCTACGTCGGCACCGGCAACGCGGGCTCGGTGATCTCCGGCCGGGTCGCCTACACCCTCGGCCTGGAGGGCCCGGCGGTCACGGTCGACACGGCCTGCTCCTCCTCCCTGGTCGCCCTGCACCTCGCGGCGCAGGCACTGCGCCAGGGCGAGTGCGACATGGCCCTCGCCGGCGGCGTGACGGTCATGCCCACCCCCGGCACCTTCATCGACTTCAGCCGCCAACGCGGCCTGTCGACGGACGGCCGCTGCAAGTCGTTCGCGGCCGCGGCCGACGGCACGGGGTGGGGCGAGGGCGTCGGCCTGCTGCTCCTGGAACGTCTGTCGGACGCCCGGCGGAAAGGCCACAAGATCCTTGCCGTCGTGCGGGGTTCGGCCGTCAACCAGGACGGCGCCAGCAGCGGGCTCACGGCTCCGAACGGTCCGTCGCAGCAGCGGGTGATCCGGGCCGCGCTCGCCAATGCCGGGCTGACGGCGGGTGATGTGGATGCGGTGGAGGCGCACGGTACGGGGACGACGCTCGGGGATCCGATCGAGGCGCAGGCTCTGATCGCCACGTACGGCAAGGACCGGCCCGCTG
>NZ_BAAGRZ010000083.1:0-4585 GCF_054782695.1 Streptomyces deserti | reverse complement strand
CACTACATGGAGGCCTTCGGCGAGATCCCGACCGAGCTGAGCGAGTACGCCGAGCTGATGAAGGAGCTGACGGCATGAGCGAGCGTATGAAGCCCCCGGCCCGCCGCACCGGCCGCACCCTCGGTGGCGGGGCCAAGAAGGCGACCCCGCCGCCCCCGCCCCCGGCCGCCGAGCTCACCCCAGAGCAGTACGCCGCCGAACAGGCTGCCGCCCAGGGCGAAGGCCGTCCTGCTGCGGGCGAGGCGCAGGTGCAGCCCGCTCCTTCGGCCGTTCCGGTCGAGGGGGCGGCGCAGGGCCAGATCGAGGCGGTGCCCGAAGTGGCACAGACCTCCGCCCAGCCGACTGCTGAGACGCCGAGCGGTCCCATGCCGGAGCCGGCCGTAAGTCAGCCGGTTCGCTCGGCCGTCGTCGCCCCCGAGGCGGGGACGGGGGGTGTTGGGCAGCCGGTGGAGCGGAAGGAGCCGCCTGTGGTCCTGGCTGCCGAGCCTGGAGCACCTGCGGTCCAGGCCACGCAGCCGGTCGAACCTGTCGCGCAGCATGGCCCGTCTCCTGTCGCGTCCGCGCCTGCTGGTGCGGCTCCGACCACCGAGGTGGCGGTTCGCCCGGCCGTTCCTCCGGCTGCAGGCGGTACGGCGTTCCCGGTGAGGACCGATGGTCCGGGGGCTCACCAGGAGCAGGACACTCGATCGCAGGAGGCGCCCAGCGAGGGGACGCCGTACGCGCACGGTCCCGGCCGTCCCAAGGACGTTCCCGAGGTCTCCGTCGTTCTCAACCAGCGCATCATCACCCGCGAGAGCCTCGACTCGTCGGTCCCCGCCGCCCTGAAGCTCAAGAAGCGGATCAAACGCTTCGCGCTCGACAACGAACTCGATCACCTGCCCATCGGTGACATCGTCTCCGTCGCGCTGGACGAATGGCTCACCGCCCGCGGCTTCTGACGCGGCGTTCATCTCCCGGGGTGTCCGCGAACGCTTCTCCCGTTCGCGGACACCCCTCCACCCGACTATTCCACTAGTCGACTAGGCGGCTAGCTAGTCGACTAGTGGGCCGCACTGGAGCACCCCATGCCCGATCTCTCGCGCCATGCCCGTCAGCTGCGTGAACTCGCAGACGCTCTCGAAGCGCAATCCGACCTGACCGACGACCCGTTGGCGCCTCACCCGGACACCTTGGAGGTCATCAACGGCCGCCATACCAGTCGAGGGCAGATCAACTACGCCGTCCCCGACGCTCTCCAACTCCAACGACGCATCCGCCGGTACCACGCGGACCACGGTGTCCAACACGGCGACATCGTCGCTATAGCGCTCGACGCATTCCTTCGCGCCAAGGGCTATCCACCAGACCTGCCCCCTGCCAAGGCGGACGCCTCGTGAGAGGAGCATCCGATCAACTCCTGCTGGAGGGCATCGCCTTCCAGCACCATCCCTCGGACATCCGCGCCGAACAGCTCTCGCTCCTTGGGGAGCCGATACCGATTCGACTGCCTGCGGAGCTTTGGCGTGCCTGGTTGAAGAACGAGGACGTCGTCGCACGGTTCGAAGCCAAGCGTTACGTCAGGTCGACGGATCGATGTTGGCCGTGGAGAGGGGCAGTCAGTTCGACGGGCCACGGATCCTTCCGCGCGGCGAGCCTTCCTGGGCCGTCCCGGCGCGGAACCGTGCCGGCTCATCTGTTCGCCTACCAGCTCGCCAATGGAGTGATAGACCGAACTGGCTGGACCGCTGCCGAGGACCCTGTCGTGTGTCACACGTGTGACTTCCACGGTTGCACCAACCCGTGCCATCTTCGGTTGGGGACGGCAGCAGAGAACCGTGCGGAGTGGTCGCTGCGCCGGGGCAATCCCCACGGTCCGCTTGCGGATACTCGTGGGGCCGCGGGGCGGACACGTGCCATCGCCCAGGCGATTCGTGCCGGGCTTCGCGCGGGAGAGCCCGCCGAGCAGATTGAGCACCGCATCCAGGCCGCCGAGGAAGCGGGCCTCCCGCTCACCCTCTGGTGACGGGTTGGGCCTGCTGCGGGCTCCGTGCTGCCCTGCATGCTGGTTCACGCCGTATGGGCGTGCGCCACCGCGAGCGCCGCTGCTTCGGCAAGGGTCTCGGCGACAGGTACGCCGCTGCGGCGGAGGATGTCGGGGTGTGTCAGGCCGCCGGCGTACGGCACGGGGTGGACCTGATTGGCGAGTGCAGCGCGGACGTCGTCAACGGCGTCGCCGATGAGAACGATCGGCCGGTCCCCGATGCTCGGCCGCAGCATCTTCACGTGTTTCGCCAGGGGCTGCTTCTTGCTCCTGGAAGACGGGCCTGTGCGTCCGTCGACCTGCAGGAACAGGGAGGCGATGCCCAGGCTGGAGATGTGCTGGGTCAGGCAGGCGTGGGCGCTCAGGGACAGTACTGAGTGGCTGCACCCGCTTCGGATCAGCCTCGTAAGGAGTTCCTTGGTTCCAGGCATGAGCTGGGCCGGTGGCAGTCGGGAGTGGTGGGTCTCGAACGCCACGCTCGCCTGTGTCCGCTCCCGATCGGTCAATGCGCGACCGAGTATGGCGGCGCACAGAGCGGGGGCTGATGTGGCGAAATGACGCCGGACGGTGTCGAGATCGACGGGCTGTGCGCCCAGAGCAGTCAGTGCTGCGTTCACTCCATCGACCTGGCGCTGGACGTCGTCGGCAAGCGTGCCTCTCCATCCCCACACTAGGTGCGGCCGGTTGAAGTTCCGTGGCACGGGGCGTTGCTTCCTCTCGTGATCAAATGAAGGGTACGGCGGTGGAGGACCAATCAGTAGTGCTGGTTGCTGTGAAGATCTCCGTCAGGGCCCGGATACGGCCGTAGTCCTTCTCGATCGCCTCGGACTCCGGATGTGCCAGGACGATCTCGCAGGCCTCGCCATCAAGCGGGGGGAATGCACCGCTGGGTATGCACGAGTGCTGGTCTGCGGCCATGCACGCCGCTGTGGGGAGCGCGGCAAGGTCGCGCAGCAGCCCTGGCCCAGCCTCTTCCCCCTGCGGTGCGTTCACGTAGATTCGGGCGACGCGGCAGCGGGTGCTGTCGCGGCTGCTTCGGTAGGCGAAGAAGGCTCCGTCCAGGTGTGCATCGATCGGGTCGCGGCCTGTGATCTTCCATACGGCTTCATCGGCACGTGATCGGTGGGTGATGACGCTGGCGGACAGCAGGACGAGGCCGCGCTCCGGTTCGAAAGCGACGTGGCATGACAGCGGCCCCGAGGTCACGCCCAGGGTGTCGAGAGCACGGCACACGTACAGAGACAGCCGACGGGCCAGGAGGTCGTGCCGGTGCAGGAGGTCGGTTCGGTCGAGCAGTCCCGTGGGAGCGTGGAAGTGTGCCCAGATGCCGGTAACAGCGTGCTGAGGACCGTGGGGGCCGAGCTGCGTGACGCTGTCGACCACGTACTGCCGCCCCTCCACGAGTTCTCGCAGGACGAGGGAGGCATCCCCGCTGTGACGGTAGGCAGCTTCCTGAATCCGCGGCCAGGCGGCCGTGATCTGCTGCTTGGTGTGGCAGTTGACCTCTCCTGCAGGAACGCCGACCGCTGCCGAGGACAGCTGGTAGGCAGGCGCCTGATGGCAGTCCGCCCACGCAAGAGCTTCGGCGAGACTGGTCGTGCGTAGGGTGCGGGGCGCGGCGATCCCTGCCTGGGACAGAGCGCTTGCTTGAGCGCCTCGGTCCGTTCGGAGCTGGGCCGATCCGGGGATGCCGGACCCGGGGAGGCGGAGTTGCCAGGCGATCCGCTCGGCCAGCTCAACGCCAGCTGGGCTTGCCGCCACGACGGCTTCCACGCCGGCCGTTCGGAGTTTCTTGACGGTGCGACGGAGATCGCCGTCGTACTCGATGACGTCGGTGTAGGCCTCGTCGGCGGCAACGCTGCGGTAGGCAGGGGGCCTTGTACCAAAGCCCAGGGTGACCGCGACAGCGTCGCGTCCCCGGCGCGCGAGCGCGTCAGCGTAGCGGGAGCCAGCTTGTGGGGCGATGACTGCGACGGTCGCCGTCCCAGCCGGATAGAGGGCCGGCGCCGCGACTGCAGCACGGGCGGTGGCCATCGGGCAACCTCCAGAAGAGATCGGTACGTGGGCGGAGGGAGAGATCACCGTGTGCAGCTCGTGGTGTGCACGGGACGGGAAACGCGAACGGAGAGGTGGTCGGCGACCAGGGCCCGGCGTTTGGCGCAGTCTGCGGCCGTAGACCCGGTGACGACCCAGTGCCCGATGCGGTCGTCGATGCTGGAGCGCGGTGGCGCGGTCACCTGCGTGCCGACATCGCGTGTCCAGACGAGCCGTTCAAGCCACAGCTGATCGTGTATGGCTCCGTGCATGTCGAGTCGTTCGACATAGCCGCTGTGCTCGGGATACAGAAAGCCGATCGCGGCGGCTTCCGAACGGGTCGGGGTCAGGTTGGGCATCCCGCCGACGGCGAGGGTTGCCAGTGCCTGTGACAGGTTGACGCCGGTAGCCCTCTCCACAAGGAGCGGAATGAGGTCTCCGTAAGTTGTTGGGTGGCCCGGGAGGGCCGGATGTGGCTGATGGGGTCTTGCCTTCAGTGGCTCCGCAGGAGTGGCCGTCCGGCTCTCCGGG
>NZ_BAAGRZ010000082.1:0-4852 GCF_054782695.1 Streptomyces deserti | reverse complement strand
CGGGATCATGACGAGGCCGAACAGTTCGTGACGATGCTCGCGCAGGCGCACGCCGCCGGTGTCGCAGTGGACTGGAGCCCGCTGTTCGCCGGACGCGTGGGGTCGCAGGTGGCGCTGCCGACGTACGCCTTCCAGCACCAGCGCTACTGGTTGCAGCCCCGGCCCGACCGTGCCGGTGACCGGTTCGATCATCCGTTGCTGACGGGTGTGGTGCCGGTCGCGGGCAAGGACGAGTGGGTCTTCACCGGCCGACTGTCGGTGCCCGACCAGCCGTGGGTCGCCGACCACATGACCTACGGCACCGTCGTGGTGCCGAGCGCGACCCTGGTCGAGTTCCTGCTCGTGGCCGGCGGCAGGATCGAGTGCGGCGTCGTCGAGGAACTGACGCTGGAGGCGCCGATCCTGCCGTCCGAGGGCGACGAGGTCGAACTCCAGGTGGCGGTGCAGGAGTCGGACGCGGCCGGCAGGCGGCAGTTCACCTTCTACTTCCGCAAGAACGGGGCGGGCGAATGGGTACGCAATGCCAGTGGCGTGCTCACCGGTGCCTGGACGGCCGGCGACACTCTGCTGGAGCGGCTGCGGGACGAGCAGTGGCCGCCGGTCGACGCCGAGCCGTTGGACACCACGTGGATCCCCGAACGGATCGCGAAGGGCTCGGGACTCGAATACGGTCCCGCGTTCATCGGCGTCGACGCCGCGTGGCAGCGGGACGGGACGGTCTTCTCCGAGATCACCCTGGACGTGGCCGCCGCGCCGGAACCCGAGCTGTACGACCTGCACCCGGCGCTGCTCGACCTGGTGATGCACGCGGGCCTGGCCGGGCTCGTCTGGCACGACCAGGACAGCGATGCGAACACCGGCCGACTGCTGTTCCGCTGGGGCGGGGCGCGACTGCACCAGCCGTTGGTGAAGGCGACGGCACTGCGGGTCCTCGCCGTGGCGAGCGGGCCGGAGACGATCTCGGTCGCGGCCGTGGACGGCTCCGGACGACCCGTGGTGTCGGTCGACGCGGTCGTGATGCGTCCCTACGACGTCAAGCAGCTGCGCAGCACACTGTCCGGTGGTGACACCGACCTGTACCAGGTGCAGTGGGTGCCGGCCCCGGCCCCCGAAGCCGCGTCGAGGGTGCCGGCGGAGCGGATGGCGGTGCTCGGATCGACTCCGGTGACCGGAGTGGAAGCCGGGTACTCCACGCCTGCGGACATCGCTGCCGCAGAGGTCGTTCCGGATGCCGTGATCTGGCACCCGATGGACGGCGTGGCAGGCACCGGTGATCCGGCGGACGTCCGGCGGCACCTGGAGCACGTTCTCGCGACGGTGCAGGCGTGGCTGGCCGAGGACCGGTTGGCCGATGCGCGACTGGTCGCGGTGACCACGAACGGCGCCGGGCTCGGGGACGAGGCGCCGGACCTGGCCGCGTCGGCGATCTGGGGACTGCTGCGCAGCGCCCAGTCCGAGCACCCCGGCCGGTTCGTCCTGCTCGACGTGGAGCAGTCGGCGACCCCAGCCGACCCGGCACTCGTCGGCGCCGTCCTCGGTGCGGACGAGCCGCAGGCGGCGGCCCGTGGTGGCACGCTGGCCGTGCCCCGGCTGACCCGGGCGGCAGCACATCCCGAACCCGAGCCGGGGGAGCGGTTCGGCACCGGCACCGTGCTCATCACCGGCGGCACCGGCGGTCTGGGCGCGCTCGTGGCCCGCCACCTGGTCGCCACGCACAGCGTCCGACAGATGTTGCTGGTGTCCCGGCGCGGACCCGCGGCGGACGGCGCGAGCGAACTCGCGGCCGAACTGACCGAGGCCGGTGCCCACGTGCGCGTGGCGGCCTGCGATGTCGGCGACCGCGCGGACCTGCGGGCCTTGCTGGCGTCGATCGACCCCGAGCACCCGTTGACCGCCGTGGTGCACGCGGCGGGCGTTCTCGAGGACGGCACGGTCGCCGGTCTGACGACCGAGCAGCTGGAGCGGGTCTTCACCCCGAAGGCCGCCGGCGCCTGGCACCTCCATGACCTGACCCGCGAGGCGGATCTGACGGCCTTCGTGCTGTTCTCGTCCGTGGCCGCGGTGCTGGGGTCGGCCGGGCAGGGCAACTACTCGGCGGGCAACGGTTTCCTCGACGGGCTGGCACGCCTGCGCCGTGCCGAAGGACTGCCCGCGACGTCGCTGGCCTGGGGACCTTGGAGCCAGGACAGCGGCATGACCGGCGCACTGGACCGGACCGCCGTCGCCCGCTGGGAGCGGCTCGGCCTGCACCCCATCCCCGTCACGGACGGCCTGCGGCTGTTCGACGAGGCCGCTGCCCGCCGCGACGCACACCTGGTGCCGATCCGGTTCGACGCCGCCGAACTCCGGCGGGAGGCCCAGGCCGCTGCGGTACCGGCGATGCTGCGCGGGTTCGTGCGCCGCGCCACGACACCGACCGCCGCGTCCTCGAGCTCGCTCGGTGCCCGGTTGAGCCGGGTACCGGAGACCAAGCGGGCCGAGGTGGTGCTGGAACTGGTGCGCGAGCACGCCGCGGCGGTCCTGGGGCACGGTTCGGCCGAGGACGTGAATCCCGATCGGCGCTTCGACGACCTGGGCTTCGACTCCCTCGGTGGCATCGAGTTCCGCAACCGGCTGGCCAAGGCGACCGGACTGTCGCTGCCGTCCACCCTCGTCTTCGACCACCCCACGGCAACGGCGGTGGCGACCCTGCTCCATGCCAAGACCGCCGGAACGGACTCCGGGCCCCGGACCACGCGGGCGTCGCGCCGCGCACGCGCGGACGAGCCCATCGCGGTCGTCGGCATGAGCTGTCGCTTCCCCGGTGATGTGCGGACGCCGGAGCAGCTGTTGCAGCTGGTCGTCTCCGGAACCGACGCGACCACGGCGTGGCCGGCCGATCGTGGCTGGGACCTGGATCGGCTGATCGACCCGGATCCGGACAAGCCCGGCACCGTCTACAGCCGCGGTGGCGGGTTCCTGAACGACGCGGGTGACTTCGACGCGGCGTTCTTCGGTATTTCGCCGCGTGAGGCGTTGGCGATGGATCCGCAGCAGCGGTTGCTGCTGGAGGCGTCATGGGAGGCCCTGGAGTACGCCGGGATCGACCCGGTGTCGCTGCGGGGCAGTGACACCGGTGTGTTCGCCGGTGCCTGCGCGTCCGGGTATGTCGACCAGGTGTCGGGCGACCTGGAAGGGTTCCGGCTGACCGGCACCACCCACAGTGTGATCTCCGGGCGCGTGTCGTACGTGTTCGGCCTGGAAGGGCCGACGGTGACGATCGACACGGCGTGTTCGTCGTCGCTGGTGGCGCTGCACCTGGCGTGTCAGGCACTCCGACAGGGCGAGACGTCCCTCGCGCTGGCCGGAGGCGTCACCGTGGCCGCGACCCCGTACCTGTACGTGGACTTCGCGCGGCAGCGGGGTCTGTCCCCGGACGGCCGGTGCAAGGCGTTCTCGGCCGACGCCGACGGTGTGAGCTTCTCCGAGGGCGTCGGCGTGCTGGTGCTGGAGCGCCTGTCGGACGCGCAGCGCCTCGGGCACGACGTCCTGGCCGTGATCCGCGGCAGCGCCGTGAACCAGGACGGTGCGAGCAACGGCCTGACCGCGCCGAACGGCCCGTCGCAGGAACGCGTGATCGGGCAGGCGTTGGCCAACGCCGGTCTGACGCCGGTCGACGTCGACGCGGTCGAAGCCCACGGGACCGGGACCACCCTCGGTGACCCGATCGAGGCCCAGGCGCTGATCGCGGCGTACGGGCAGGATCGCGGCGACCGGCAGCCGCTGCGGATCGGTTCCCTGAAGTCGAACATCGGGCACACCGTGGCCGCCGCGGGAGTGGCCGGTGTGATCAAGATGATCCAGGCGTTGCGGCACGAGGTGCTGCCGCAGACGCTGCACGTGAACGAACCGTCGCCGCACGTCGACTGGTCGGCGGGCGCGGTCCGGCTGCTGACCGAGGCCGAGCCCTGGCCGGCCGGAGGCCGGGTGCGCCGGGCCGGTGTGTCGTCGTTCGGTGTGAGCGGCACCAACGCGCACGTGATAGTCGAAGAAGCGCCTGCCGCGTCGGTCGTGGTGGACGGCGAACGGGACGGCGATTCCGCCGCCGTCCAGCACCACGCGGTCCCCGTGCCGCTGCTCGTGTCGGGCAAGAACGCGGAGGCGCTGCGTGCCCAGGCGGCCAGGTTGCACGACTGGCTCTCCGAGCACCCGGACGTCGATCTCCTGGACGTGGCGTCTTCGCTGCTGACGGCGCGGTCGCAGCTGGACTGGCGGGGCGGAGTCGTCGCCGGCGATCGTGAGGGCTTGCTGACCGGATTGGCCGACCTGGCCACCGGTTCGGTGCCGGCCGGCGTCGTGTCCGAGGTCGTCGGCTCGGGGAAGACGGCCTTCCTGTTCACGGGTCAGGGTGCTCAGCGGGTCGGTATGGGTGCTGGGTTGTATGAGGCGTTCCCGGTGTTCGCGGCCGCGCTGGATGAGGTGTGTGCCGGGTTCGATGGGTTGCTGGGTCGTTCGCTGAAGGACGTGATGTTCTCCGGTGGTGAGGTGCTGGGTCGGACGGAGTTCACGCAGCCTGCGTTGTTCGCGTTCGAGGTGGCGATGTTCCGGCTGCTGGAGTCGTTCGGCGTCACACCGGATGTGCTGATCGGTCATTCCATCGGTGAGCTGGTGGCCGCGTATGTGGCTGGTGTGTGGTCGCTGGAGGACGCGTGTCGTCTGGTGGCGGCGCGGGGCCGGTTGATGGGTGCGCTGCCGGAGGGTGGGGCGATGCTGGCCGTCGCCGCGACCGAGGCGGAAGTCGCCGGTGTGATTGCGCGGTTGGGTGAGCGGGTGTCGATCGCGGCGGTGAACGCGCCCGGGGCTGTGGTGATCT
>NZ_BAAGRZ010000081.1:3597-4935 GCF_054782695.1 Streptomyces deserti | reverse complement strand
ACACAGTGGACGCGAGCATCTATGGACAAGCCCTCGGCCTATTAGTACCGGTCAACTCCACACCTTACGATGCTTCCATATCCGGCCTATCAACCCAGTCGTCTACTGGGAGCCTTACCCTCTTATAGAGGTGGGAGTCCTCATCTCGAAGCAGGCTTCCCGCTTAGATGCTTTCAGCGGTTATCCCTCCCGAACGTAGCCAACCAGCCATGCCCTTGGCAGAACAACTGGCACACCAGAGGTTCGTCCGTCCCGGTCCTCTCGTACTAGGGACAGCCCTTCTCAAGACTCCTACGCGCACAGCGGATAGGGACCGAACTGTCTCACGACGTTCTAAACCCAGCTCGCGTACCGCTTTAATGGGCGAACAGCCCAACCCTTGGGACCGACTCCAGCCCCAGGATGCGACGAGCCGACATCGAGGTGCCAAACCATCCCGTCGATATGGACTCTTGGGGAAGATCAGCCTGTTATCCCCGGGGTACCTTTTATCCGTTGAGCGACGGCGCTTCCACAAGCCACCGCCGGATCACTAGTCCCGACTTTCGTCCCTGCTCGACCCGTCGGTCTCACAGTCAAGCTCCCTTGTGCACTTACACTCAACACCTGATTGCCAACCAGGCTGAGGGAACCTTTGGGCGCCTCCGTTACCCTTTAGGAGGCAACCGCCCCAGTTAAACTACCCATCAGACACTGTCCCTGATCCGGATCACGGACCCAGGTTAGACATCCAGCACGACCAGACTGGTATTTCAACGACGACTCCACCCGAACTGGCGTCCAGGCTTCACAGTCTCCCAGCTATCCTACACAAGCCGAACCGAACACCAATATCAAACTGTAGTAAAGGTCCCGGGGTCTTTCCGTCCTGCTGCGCGAAACGAGCATCTTTACTCGTAGTGCAATTTCACCGGGCCTATGGTTGAGACAGTCGAGAAGTCGTTACGCCATTCGTGCAGGTCGGAACTTACCCGACAAGGAATTTCGCTACCTTAGGATGGTTATAGTTACCACCGCCGTTTACTGGCGCTTAAGTTCTCAGCTTCGCCCCACCGAAATGGAGCTAACCGGTCCCCTTAACGTTCCAGCACCGGGCAGGCGTCAGTCCGTATACATCGCCTTACGGCTTCGCACGGACCTGTGTTTTTAGTAAACAGTCGCTTCTCGCTGGTCTCTGCGGCCACCCCCAGCTCAGACCGTAAAGATCATCACCAGGACTGGCCCCCCTTCTCCCGAAGTTACGGGGGCATTTTGCCGAGTTCCTTAACCATAGTTCACCCGAACGCCTCGGTATTCTCTACCTGACCACCTGAGTCGGTTTAGGGTACGGGCCGCCAT
>NZ_BAAGRZ010000081.1:1750-3500 GCF_054782695.1 Streptomyces deserti | reverse complement strand
TCCTACACCCTTACCCCGGGACAACCACCGCCCGGGATGGACTACCTTCCTGCGTCACCCCATCACTCACCTACTACCAGCTCGGGTCACCGGCTCCACCACTCCGTGCTTGTCCGAAGACGCACACGACGGTTTCACGGGCTTAGCATCACTGGATTCGATGTTTGACGCTTCACAGCGGGTACCGGAATATCAACCGGTTATCCATCGACTACGCCTGTCGGCCTCGCCTTAGGTCCCGACTTACCCTGGGCAGATCAGCTTGACCCAGGAACCCTTAGTCAATCGGCGCACACGTTTCCCACGTGTGAATCGCTACTCATGCCTGCATTCTCACTCGTCAACCGTCCACAACTCGCTTACACGGCTGCTTCACCCGGCAGACGACGCTCCCCTACCCATCAACACCCTCGTTGGAGGTACATGTGTCAATGACACGACTTCGGCGGTACGCTTGAGCCCCGCTACATTGTCGGCGCGGAATCACTAGACCAGTGAGCTATTACGCACTCTTTCAAGGGTGGCTGCTTCTAAGCCAACCTCCTGGTTGTCTCTGCGACTCCACATCCTTTCCCACTTAGCGTACGCTTAGGGGCCTTAGTCGATGCTCTGGGCTGTTTCCCTCTCGACCATGGAGCTTATCCCCCACAGTCTCACTGCCGCGCTCTCACTTACCGGCATTCGGAGTTTGGCTAAGGTCAGTAACCCGGTAGGGCCCATCGCCTATCCAGTGCTCTACCTCCGGCAAGAAACACACGACGCTGCACCTAAATGCATTTCGGGGAGAACCAGCTATCACGGAGTTTGATTGGCCTTTCACCCCTAACCACAGGTCATCCCCCAGGTTTTCAACCCTGGTGGGTTCGGTCCTCCACGAAGTCTTACCTCCGCTTCAACCTGCCCATGGCTAGATCACTCCGCTTCGGGTCTTGAGCGTGCTACTCCACCGCCCTATTCGGACTCGCTTTCGCTACGGCTACCCCACCCGGGTTAACCTCGCAACACACCGCAAACTCGCAGGCTCATTCTTCAAAAGGCACGCAGTCACGAGAACAAGGAAAACCTTGTTCCGACGCTCCCACGGCTTGTAGGCACACGGTTTCAGGTACTATTTCACTCCCCTCCCGGGGTACTTTTCACCATTCCCTCACGGTACTATCCGCTATCGGTCACCAGGGAATATTTAGGCTTAGCGGGTGGTCCCGCCAGATTCACACGGGATTTCTCGGGCCCCGTGCTACTTGGGTGTTTCTCAAGCGAGCCGTACAGATTTCGACTACGGGGGTCTTACCCTCTACGCCGGGCCTTTCGCATGCCCTTCGCCTATCCATACGGTTTCTGACTCGCCGACCAGCCGGCAGACTGATCAAGAGAAATCCCACAACCCCGTATACGCAACCCCTGCCGGGTCTCACACGCATACGGTTTAGCCTCATCCGGTTTCGCTCGCCACTACTCCCGGAATCACGGTTGTTTTCTCTTCCTGCGGGTACTGAGATGTTTCACTTCCCCGCGTTCCCTCCACACTGCCTATGTGTTCAGCAGCGGGTGACAGCCCATGACGACTGCCGGGTTTCCCCATTCGGACACCCCCGGATCAAAGCTCGGTTGACAGCTCCCCGGGGCCTATCGCGGCCTCCCACGTCCTTCATCGGTTCCTGGTGCCAAGGCATCCACCGTGCGCCCTTAAAAACTTGGCCACAGATGCTCGCGTCCACTGTGCAGTTCTCAAACAACGACCAACCACCCG
>NZ_BAAGRZ010000080.1:0-5080 GCF_054782695.1 Streptomyces deserti | reverse complement strand
CGGCTCCCGCCAGAATCCCGGCGAACCGGGCCGCGGTCCGGGAATCCGGCGTCTCGGGAAGATCGATCAGACCACCCCAACGGTCGGGGTACTCCAGTGCGGCCACTCGTCCCAGGCCCCACAGCTGTGCTTGTCCGGGCCGGGCCGGGGCATCGGTACGACCGGTCGACACGGCACCGGTCGAGACCGCCCACAGCCGTGCGTCGAGCCCGGCGTCACCGAGCGCCTGCACCAGCGTCACGGTGGCCGCGAGACCGACCGGGACGGCCTCGTAGTCCTTCCGAGGCGATTCGTCGAGGGCGAGAAGCGAGACGACACCGGCGATGTCCGCCTCCGCCGCCTGCCGACCGAGCTGTTCGGCCAAGCCCTCGCGTGTCATCTCCCCAGCGGCCACGTGCAGTTCGCACGTCTCCGCCCCCGCCCGGGTCAGGGCCTCGGTGATGCTCACCCGCCAGGGATGGTCGGCCGCCTCGTCCGGAACCACCAGCAGCCAGCGCCCGGACAGTGCCTGGGTGGTGGTTTCGTCCGTCAGCGGCTGCCACGTCACCCGGTACCGCCAGCCGTCCACCACCGACTTCTCCCGCCGCTGCCGCCGCCAGGACGACAGCACCGGCAGTACGGCACCCAGCGATCCCTCGTCGACATCGACGAGCGTGGAGCTCAGCTCCTCCAGGTCCTCCCGTTCCACCGCCTCCCAGAAGCGTGCCTCCACCTCGTCCATGGGCTGCACTGCATCACCGGCCGGCTCCTCCTGCGGAGCGAGCAGCCAGTAGTGATCGCGCTGGAAGGCGTAGGTGGGCAGGTCGACCATCCGGGCGCCCGGGAACAGCGCCTTCCAGTCCAGCTCGACACCATGCACGTGCGCCTCGGCGAGCGAGGCCATCAGCCGCTTCACGCCGCCGTCGTCACGGCGGAGAGAGCCGAGCGCGGCGGCGTCGGAGTCCGTGTCGTCGAGGGTGGCCTGGACCGGGACGGTCAGCACCGGGTGCGGGCTCATCTCCAGGAACAGAGTGTGTCCCTCGGCGAGCAGACCACGAGTCGCCTGCTCGAACAGGACCGTGTGACGCAGGTTCCGGTACCAGTAGGAGCCGTCCATCGGCTCGTCCAGCCACTCACCCGTGAGCGTAGAGAACAACGGCACCTCAGGCGCCGCGGGCGCCACCGAGGCCAGGGCCTGGGCCAGGTGCTCCTCGATCGCCTCCACCTGCGCGGAGTGCGAGGCGTAGTCCACCGGGATCGTCCGCGCCCGGATGTCGCGAGCAGTGCACTGAGCGACAAGCTCCTCCAGTGCCTCCGGCTCACCGGAGACCACCACCTGAGCAGGCCCGTTCACCGCCGCGATGTCGATACGACCGTCCCAGGCCGCAAGCAGCTCGCGGGTCTCGGCCTCCGGCAGCGGCACGGACACCATGCCACCGCGACCGGACAGCGCCCGGATGGCCTGGCTGCGCAACGCCACCACCCGGGCCGCGTCCTCCAGCGACAGCGCCCCCGCCACACACGCGGCAGCGATCTCACCCTGGCTGTGACCCACCACAGCAGCCGGCTCCACACCGGCCGCCCGCCACACCTGGGCCAGCGACACCATCACCGCGAACAACACCGGCTGAACCACATCCACCCGGTCGAAGTTCTCACCGTGGAGTTCCTCGAACAGATCCCAGTCGACGAACGCCGACAACGCATCCGCGCACTCCCGCATCCGGGACGCGAACACCGGGCTGGCATCGAGGAGTTCCACCGCCATCCCAGCCCACTGCGACCCCTGACCGGGGAACACGAACACCGGACGCACGGCACCACCGACCGCCCGCCCAGACACCACACCATCCGCCGCGAACTCACCCTCGGCCAGCCGCTCAAGACCCGCCAGCAGCTCCCCCCGGTCCCCGGCCAGCACCACACCCCGATGCTCGAACCGCGATCGGGACTCCACCAAGGACCAAGCGAGATCGGACAGTTCGAGGTCGATGCGAGCCTGCACATGGTCCCGCAGCCGGGCCGCCTGCTCCCGCAGGGCCTCCGGTGACTTGGCCGAGACCACTGCGGGCGTGATTCCGGGCAGTATCGACGGTTCGGCGGGCGAGGGCTCCTCGACCGTCTCGTCCGCGGGCTCGAACTCCGGCGCCTGCTCGACGATCACGTGGGCGTTCGTGCCGCTCATGCCGAACGAGGAGATGCCCGCCCGGCGCGGCGCGCCGTCCCGCTCGGGCCACTCCCGCGCCTGCGCCAGGAGCTCGACGGCACCGGCGGACCAGTCGACCTCGGGGGTCGGCTCGTCGATGTGGAGCGTCTGTGGCAGGACGCCGTGGCGCATCGCCATCACCATCTTGATGACGCCGGCGACACCCGAAGCGGCCTGTGAGTGGCCGATGTTGGACTTCACGGAGCCCAGCCACAGCGGTGCTCCGTCGGCGGGGCGCTCCTGGCCGTAGGTCGCGATGAGGGCCTGGGCCTCGATGGGGTCGCCCAGTGTGGTGCCCGTACCGTGCGCCTCCACCGCGTCCACGTCGGCGGGTGTGAGGCGGGCGTTGGCGAGCGCGGCACGGATCACGCGCTGCTGGGACGGACCGTTGGGCGCCGTGAGGCCGTTGCTCGCGCCGTCCTGGTTCACCGCGGAGCCCCGTACGATCGCGAGGACCCGGTGTCCCTTGCGGCGGGCGTCGGACAGGCGCTCCAGGAGGACCATGCCCACGCCCTCGGCCATGCCCATGCCGTCGGCGGAGGCCGCGAACGCCTTGCAGCGGCCGTCGGCCGCCAGGCCGCGCTGCTGGCTGAAGGCGATCAGCGAGCCCGGCGACGCCATCACGGCCACGCCACCGGCGAGGGCCATGTCGCACTCGCCCTGCCGCAGGGACTGCGCGGCCAGGTGGAGGGCGACCAGGGACGAGGAGCAGGCCGTGTCCACCGTCACCGCCGGGCCCTCGAGACCGAAGGTGTAGGCGATCCGGCCGGAGACGACGCTGGGCGCGCTGCCGGTCAGGATGTGGCCCTCGGCGCCTGCGGACATCTGGCCGGGGGCGGTGCCGTAGTCCTGGTAGTTCGTTCCGACGAAGACTCCGGCGGTCCGGCCGCGCATCGTCCTCGGGTCGATGCCGGCGCGTTCGAAGGCCTCCCAGGAGGTCTCCAGCAGCAGCCGCTGCTGCGGGTCCATCGCCGTGGCCTCGCGCGGCGAGATCCCGAAGAACGCCGGGTCGAAGGCGCCCGCGTCGTGCAGGAAGCCGCCGCCGCGGGCCGTCGTGGTGCCGGGCGTCTCGGGGTCGGGGTCGTAGAGGTTGTCGACGTCCCAGCCCCGGTTGGTCGGGTAGCCGCCGACGACGTCGGCCCCGGACCGCAGTACCTCCCACATGTCCTCGGGGCCGGCGATGCCGCCCGGGTAGCGGCAGCTCATCGCGACGATGGCGATGGGCTCGTCCGCGGCCACGGCTGCCGACGGCGTGGTGGTCCGACCCGCTGCCGCCGCGTCCCCGGCCTCGCTGCCGAGGACCTGGGTCCGCAGATAGGCGGCCAGGCTCAGGCCGTTGGGGTGGTCGAAGACGACCGTGGTGGGCAGCCGCAGACCGGTGGCCCGGCCCAGGCGGTTGCGCAGATCGACGGCGGTGAGCGAGTCGAAGCCGAACTCCCGGAAGGCGCGCTCGGGATCGAGGGCCTGCGCGGAGTCGTAGCCCAGGACGGCGGCCGCGTGGGTGAGCACGAGGTCGAGCAGGATCCGGTCCTGTTCCGGCCCGGCCAGTCCGGTCAGGCGGCGGCGCAGCTGGGCGGCGCCGTCGTCGGAGTCGCCCGCGACGGCTTCCTCCCGTTCGGACAGCACGCGCTGGGCGTCGGGCAGGTCGGACAGCAACGGGCGGGCCCGCCGCGAGGTGAACACCGGCACGAACCGGTCCCAGTCCACGTCGGCCACGGCCAGGAACGTCTCGTCGTCGTCCAGGACCTGCTGCATACCCGCGAACGCCAGGTCGGGGTCGAGGAACGGCAGTCCCTGGCGACGGAGCTGTTCCGGGTCGACGTCCTGCGGGGCGCTGCCGCTCTCCCAGAGGTTGACGACGTTCCAGACTCCCCACGCGATCGACGTGGCGGTCAGACCGCGTGCCCTGCGGTGCTCGGCGAGCGCGTCGAGGTAGGCGTTCGCCGCGGCGTAGGCGCCGTGGTCGCCGCTTCCCCACACACCGGCGATGGAGGAGAAGAGCACGAAGGCGTCGAGCGAGTCCACGTCCAGGACGTCGCCCAGCAGTTCGTCCAGGACGACGGCACCGGCCACCTTCGCCGCCACGATCTCGGCGAAGTCCGCCAGCGACGTGGTGTCCACCGCGGCCAGTTCGATGAGGGCGGCCGCGTGGATCACGGCACGCAGCGTGTGTCCGTCGTCCTTCAGCCGCCGCAGCAGCCCGGCCACGGACTCCCGGTCGGCCACGTCACAGGCGGCGATGGTGACCTGGACGCCCAGCTCCTCGAGCTCCGCCTTCAGTTCGGCGGCCCCGGGCGCGTCCGGGCCACGGCGGCTGGTCAGCACGAGGTGCTCCGCGCCACCGCGAGCCAGCCAGCGGGCGATGTACGGGCCGAGTGCGCCCGTGCCGCCGGTCACCAGAACCGTGCCGCGCGGCTTCCACCGGTCCTGCTTCGCCGGTGCGGCCGGTTCCGCGCGGACGAGACGCCGTACGTAGACACCGGAGCCGCGCACGGCGAGCTGGTCCTCGTCGTTCCCGGCGCCCGCGAGGATGGCGGCCAGACGCGTCATCGCACGGCCGTCGGGAGCCGGGGGCAGGTCGACGAGCCCGCCCCAGCGGTCGGGGTGTTCCAGCGCCACGACCCGGCCCAGGCCCCACGTCTGGGCCTGCACGGGGCTGTCCAGCCGGTCGTCGCCGCGGCCGGTGGACACCGCTCCACTGGACACCGCCCACAGCGGGGCCTCGATCCCGGCGTCACCGAGCGCCTGCACGAGTTCCACCGTGGCCGCGAGTCCGGCGGGCAGGACGGCGTATGTGCCGTGCGGCTGCTCGGCGAGTGCCAGCAGGGAGACGACACCGGCCGGCTCCGCCTCGGCGACGACGTGCCGAAGCCGCTCGGCGAGAGACGCACGGCT
>NZ_BAAGRZ010000079.1:0-5310 GCF_054782695.1 Streptomyces deserti | reverse complement strand
AGGAGCTGGGTGGGGAGAACTTCGACCGGGTGGATGTGGTTCAGCCGGTGTTGTT
This sequence comes from Streptomyces deserti, assembly GCF_054782695.1. NCBI lineage: Bacteria > Bacillati > Actinomycetota > Actinomycetes > Kitasatosporales > Streptomycetaceae > Streptomyces > Streptomyces deserti. The sequence goes on along the minus strand of NZ_BAAGRZ010000079.1, from coordinate 5,255 downwards.
CGCGGTGATGGTGTCGCTGGCGGAAGTGTGGCGGGCGGCCGGCGTGGAGCCGGCTGCGGTGGTGGGTCACAGCCAGGGCGAGATCGCCGCCGCCTGTGTCGCCGGGGCGCTGTCGCTGGAGGACGCCGCCTGGGTCGTCGCGCTGCGCAGCCAGGCCATCCTGGACCTCTCGGGTCGGGGCGGCATGGTCTCCGTACCCCTGCCGGTGGAGCGAGTACGGGAACTGCTCGCGACGTGGGGCGACCGGGTGGAGGTCGCCGCGGTGAACGGGCCCGCGCACGTCGTGGTGTCCGGTGAGCCGGAGGCGTTGCGGGAGCTCGTCGCGTACTGCGAGGAGCGGGAGGTCCGAGCCCGGACGATCCCGGTGGACTACGCCTCGCACTCCGCGCAGGTCGAGGCGATCGAGGAGCACCTGGCACGGGTCCTGTCCCCGATCGCGCCGAGAACGCCTGAGGTGCCGCTGTTCTCGACGCTCACCGGTGCGTGGCTGGACGAGCCGATGGACGGCTCCTACTGGTACCGGAACCTGCGTCACACGGTCCTGTTCGAACAGGCCGCCCGGGGGCTGCTCGCCGAGGGACACGACCTGTTCCTGGAGATGAGCCCGCATCCGGTGCTGACCGTTCCGGTCCAGGCCGTCATCGACGACACGGACTCCGACGCCGTCACCCTCGGTTCCCTCCGCCGTGACGACGGCGGCGTGAAGCGGCTGATGGCCTCGCTCGCCGAGGCCCACGCACGCGGTGTCGAGCTGGACTGGGAAGCCCTGTACCCGGGCGCCAGGACCGTGGATCTGCCCACGTACGCCTTCCAGCGCGAGCGTTACTGGCTGACCGAGCCCGAGAGGGAAGCCGGTGCACAGCCCGCCGCGGACGAGGTGGAAGCCCGGTTCTGGGCGGCGGTCGAGCGGGAGGACCTGGCGGAGCTGAGCTCCACCCTCGCCGATGTCGACGAGGAGTCGCTGAGCGCGGTGCTGCCGGGTCTGTCGGCGTGGCGGCGGCAGCGGCGGGAGCGGTCGGTGCTGGAGAGCTGGCGGTACCAGGCGACCTGGAAACCGCTGTCCGGGCGCCTCCCCACGGCCGCCCTGTCCGGCCGCTGGCTGGTCGTCGTACCCGAGGCGGCGGCCGATCACCCCTGGGTCGCCGGGACGAGCGAGGCGCTGGGCGAGGCGGGCGCGGAGGCGTACGAACTGACGGTCGCGGCCGGCCAGATGACACGGGAGGCGCTGGTCGAGCGCCTGAACGAGTCGGTGCCGGCCGAGGCGGACATCGCCGGTGTCGTCTCGCTGCTCGCGCTCGACCAGTCCCCGCTGGACGGCGCGGCCGCCGTCCCTGCCGGGCTGGCGGCCACCCTGGCACTGGTCCAGGCACTGGGCGACACGGACATCGAGGCGCGCCTGTGGGCCGTGTCCTGCGGCGCGGTGTCGACGGGACGCAGCGACCGGCTGCGCAGCCCCCTCCAGGCGCAGCTGTGGGGGCTCGGACGGGCCGTGGCACTGGAGCGGCCCGACCGCTGGGGCGGGCTGATCGACCTGCCGGACGCCGTCGACGGGCGTGCCGCGGCGCGGCTTGCCGGAATCCTGGCCGGAGCCGGCGACGAGGACCAGCTCGCGGTGCGCGGCTCCGGGATCTTCGTCCGCAGGCTGGTCCGGAGTGAGCGGGCCGGGTGGGACCGGCGGGACGGCCGGGAGGGCCGGGAGGGTCCGGTTGGCCGAGACGTCCGGGCCGAGGCAGCGGCCGGTGCCGCCGCCGGCGGCGGACGGCCGGAGCGGCCGGAGCGGGCGGAACAGGGTGACGGTACGGCGGACGCGGCGGGGACGGGGTGGACACCCTGGGGCACCGTTCTCGTCACCGGTGGCACGGGCGCGCTCGGCGGACATGTGGCCCGGCGCCTGGCACGCGAGGGAGCCGAGCACCTCGTACTGACGAGCCGACGCGGCCCGGACGCTCCGGGAGCCGCCGAACTGAAGGCCGAACTGGAGCGGCTCGGGGCCCGGGTCACCCTCGTGGCGTGCGACATGGCCGACCGCGAGGCGGTCGCGGAACTCCTCGGCGCTCTCCGCCACTCCGACTCCGGTGCCTCTGGTGCCTCTGGTGCGTGTGGTGCGTCTGGTGCGCCCGGCGCGTCCGGCTCCCGCGACGCCACGTGCCCGCTGACCGCGGTCGTGCACACCGCGGGCACCCTGGACGACGGAGTCGTCGACGCCCTCGGCCCCGAGCGGCTGGACAACGTCCTGAGCCCCAAAGCCGCCGCGGCGATCCTGCTGCACGAGCTGACGCGCGAGCTGGACCTCGACGCGTTCGTGCTGTTCTCCTCCGCCTCCGGGACGCTCGGCAACGCGGGACAGGCGAACTACGCGGCGGCCAACACCTACCTCGACGCGCTGGCCGAACAGCGCCGCGCCGACGGCCTGCCCGCGACCTCCATCGCCTGGGGCACCTGGGCGGGCGCCGGCCTGGCCGACACGGCCGTACGCGCCGAACGGGCCCGGCGCGACGGCATGCCGCCCATGGACCCCGAGCTCGCGGTGTCCGCGATGTGGCGGGCGGTGGAATCCGGAGCGGCAACGACGGTCGTGGCCGCCGTCGACTGGGACACCTTCCTGCCCGCCTTCGTCGCGGCACGCCCCAGCCCCCTCTTCGCGGAACTCCCCGAGGCCCGCCGACAGACGGAGGCCGGCCGCGACGACCAGCCCGCCTCCGCCGACTGGGCCGGCCGGCTCGCCGCGCTCGACGGGCCGGAACGCCGGGCCGCCCTGCTCACGTTCGTCCGCACCCACGCCGCCGCCGTGCTCGGCCACGCCTCACCCGAAAGGATCGAACCGGAGCGCGCCTTCCGCGAGTTGGGCTTCGACTCCCTGACCGCGGTCGAACTGCGTAACCGCGTCCAGGCCGCGACCGGCCTGCGGCTGCCGGCCTCCCTGGTCTTCGACTACCCGAACTCGGCCGCCCTCGCGGGCCATCTGGAGCGGGAGGTGTTCGGCGGCGGCGCGGCGGTGGGCGGCGCCGGGGACACCTCGGTTTCCCCGGCGCTCGCCGACGCGGTCGGCACGGGCGACTCCGACTCCATCGCCATCGTGGCGATGAGCTGCCGGTTCCCCGGCGACGTACGCTCCCCGGAGGACCTCTGGCGACTGGTCGCCGAGGGACGGGACGGGATGGGCGAACTCCCGGGCGACCGTGGGTGGGACGTGGAGCGGCTGTACCACCCGGACCCGGATCACCCCGGCACGAGCTACGTCCGTGAGGGCGGGTTCCTGTACGAAGCGGCCGAGTTCGACGCGGACTTCTTCGGGATCTCGCCGCGTGAGGCGCTGGCGATGGATCCGCAGCAGCGGCTGCTGCTGGAGACGGCGTGGGAGGCGTTCGAGCGGGCCGGCATCGACCCGACGACCCTGCGCGGCAGCCGTGCGGGCGTCTTCGTCGGCTCCAATGGCGAGGACTACGTGTCCCGCCTCACATCCGTGCCGCAGGACGTCGAAGGCCACGTCCTGACCGGAAACGCCGTCAGCGTCATGTCCGGCCGGCTGTCGTACGCGTTCGGCCTGGAGGGGCCGGCGGTGACGGTCGACACGGCCTGCTCGGCCTCCCTGGTGGCCCTGCATCTTGCGGCGCAGGCACTGCGGCAGGGCGAGTGCGACATGGCCCTGGCTGGTGGTGTGACCGTCATGTCCTCGCCGGAGACGTTCATCGAGTTCAGCCGGCAGCGGGGGCTGGCGGTGGACGGGCGGTGCAAGGCGTTCGCGGAGGCTGCGGACGGTACGGGGTGGGGTGAGGGTGTCGGTCTGCTGTTGCTGGAGCGGTTGTCGGATGCCCGGCGGAACGGGCACGAGGTGCTGGCGGTGGTGCGGGGTTCGGCCGTCAATCAGGACGGTGCGAGCAATGGGCTTACGGCGCCGAATGGTCCGTCGCAGCAGCGGGTGATCCGTGCCGCGTTGGCGAGTGCCGGATTGGCGGCGGGTGATGTGGATGCGGTGGAGGCGCACGGTACGGGGACGACGCTCGGGGATCCGATCGAGGCGCAGGCGCTGATCGCCACGTACGGGCAGGGGCGTGCTGAGGGGCATCCGCTGTGGCTTGGGTCGATCAAGTCGAACATCGGGCATACGCAGGCGGCTGCGGGTGTGGCCGGTGTGATCAAGATGGTGATGGCGATGCGGCACGGTGTGTTGCCGCGGACGTTGCATGTGGATGCGCCTACGTCTCAGGTGGACTGGTCGGCGGGTGCGGTGGAGTTGCTGACCGAGGCGCGGGAGTGGCCGGAGCGGGACGGCGGTGTGCCGCGTCGGGCGGGGGTGTCGTCGTTCGGTGTGAGCGGCACGAACGCGCATGTGGTGCTGGAACAGGCGCCGGTCGGCGAGGAGGACTCTGCGGAGTCGGTGCCGGTGCCGGTGGGTGTGGTGCCGTGGCTGGTGTCGGCTCGTGGCACGGAGGCGCTGCGGGCTCAGGCGGAGCGGCTGCGTGAGCATGTGGTCCTGCGCGGTGACGTTGATCCGGTGGATGTGGGTTGGTCGCTGCTGTCGGGCCGTTCTGCGTTGGAGCATCGGGCGGTGGTGCTGGGGCGTCAGCGGGAGGACTTCGTCCAGGGGTTGGAGGCGTTGGTCTCCGGCGGGCCTGGGGTGGTGACTGGTGTGGTCGCTGAGGGGCGCCTTGCTGTGGTGTTCACCGGGCAGGGCAGCCAGCGGCTGGGCATGGGCCGGGAACTGTATGAGGCGTTCCCGGTGTTCGCGGACGCGCTGGACGAGGTGTGCGCGCATCTGGATCCGCTGCTGGATCGCCCGCTGCGGGAGGTGATGTTCGGCACCGAGGCGGACGTCCTAGAACAGACGGGGTATGCGCAGCCGGCGCTGTTCGCGATCGAGGTCGCCCTGTTCCGGCTGGCGGAGTCGTTCGGGCTGCGGCCGGAGGTTGTGGGTGGTCATTCGATCGGTGAGTTGGTGGCGGCGTATGTGGCTGGGGTGTGGTCGTTGGAGGATGCGGCCCGGCTGGTGGCGGCGCGTGGCCGGTTGATGCAGGCCCTGCCGGGAGGCGGTGCCATGCTGGCGGTGCAGGCAGCGGAGGGGGATGTCCTGCCGCTGCTGGAGGGCCACGCCGAGCGGGTGGGTGTCGCCGCCGTCAACGGCCCGTCCCAGGTGGTGCTGTCCGGGGATCGATCTGTCCTGGAGGACCTGGCAGGTGTCTTCACCGAGCAGGGCCGCAAGACGCGCTGGCTGCGGGTGTCGCACGCGTTCCACTCGCCGCTGATGGAGCCCATGC
>NZ_BAAGRZ010000078.1:0-5499 GCF_054782695.1 Streptomyces deserti | reverse complement strand
CGCGCCCGGCTCACCCAGCTTCTCGGCCGGGTCCCAGCCCTCCAGAGCCTCCGGCCCGTAGACCGGCTCGATGGGCAGACCGGACTCCGACTCGCGCACGACGATTCTCCTTTGCGACATACGGGGTGGGGAATGGGCCGCCGACGCACCCGACGATAGGGGTCGGCCGCCTATCGGTGTACCCCTGAAAAACCCCCATGCCCACGGAACGCCACCGCGTCGCTGAATGCCGTGAATTCCCACCGCGTAGGGGGAGTTAAGGGGTGTCCAAGGAAGGCCGGCCCGACGAACAATCGTGGCGATACGAGAGGAGGCCCTGCGTATGGTCGCCCAAGAACTCTCCGCCGCGCTGAGCCATGTGGAACTGGAAGGCGGGCCCAGCCACTTGTGCGGACCGGTGAAACTCACTGAACTCGACGAGGTGATCTTCTCCGAGCAGAAGATAAAGATTCGCTATCTCAATGGATACGAGCACTACGAGTCCACAGGTACACCGCTGCGCATGGCCGAAGGCAGTGCGGCGTCCGCTCCGGTGAAGTTCCGGTGGACCGGGCGTACCAAGATCGCAGAGTAGTTCCGCGCCGTATCCGTCCCCCAGTGCAGCAGTCGGCCTCCACGACCTGATTGTGGTCGTGGAGGCCGACGTCGTCTCTGGCGGAGACGCACGGGCCCCGAACGGACGGGGCCGCCACCTGTCGGTGGCGGCCCCGTGGGCGGGACGGCGTCAGCGCCGGTCGGAACGGGAGCCGCCGACCATCTCGGCCGACGGATCGGGCGACGGCGCGGAGCCCGCTGCCGGGCCGGTCGGAGCCAGGCGGCGCGGCCACCACGCGGCCCGTCCCAGGAGGGCGGTGAGCGCGGGGGTGAAGAACATCGCCATGACGAACGAGGCGATGAGGATGCCGAACGCGACCGCGAACCCGGTCTGGGCGAGCGTCTCCTCACTGGCGAGCAGCATCGCGGCGAACGTGCCGGCCAGGATGACACCGGCGGCGGCCACGGTGGGACCGGCGTGCCGGATGCTCTTCGCCGTCGCCTGCCGGGCGTCGAGTCCTTCCTTCGCCTCTTCCCGCAGGCGGGCGACCATCAGGATGTTGTAGTCCGTGCCGATGGCCACGACGAACAGGTACATGATGACCGGCAGGAAGAACGTCAGCCCGGACTGGCCCTGGATCTCCTGGAAGAGCAGCACGCTCGCGCCGAGCGTGGCACCGAAGCCCAGCGCCACGGAGATCATCAGATAGATCGGCGCGACGAGACTGCGCAGCAGCAGTCCGAGGATGAGCATGATGAGCGCGGCCGCGGTCGGGAACACCACCGAGAAGTCCCGGTTGACGGCCTTGTGGATGTCGACGTACACCGATGTCACGCCGCCCACCTTGGCCTCGCTGCCCGCCGGGGCGTCGCGGTGCGCGGTGGTGCGCAGCGGGCCGCGGACGACGTCCATCGCCTTGTTGCCGTTCGGGTCCATCGAGAGGACCACACTGAACTCGGCTGTCCTGCCGTCCTTGCTCACCTGCGTGCGCGAGACCGAGCCGACGCCTTCCACCGTCTTCAGCCGGTCGGCGTAGGTCGCCATGTCGGCCTCGCGCAGCTTGCCGCCGTCGGTGGAGCGCAGCAGCACGGTGCTGGGGTTGGTGGTGCCGGCGGGCAGGTCCTTGCTCATCTCGTGCAGGGCCGCGGTGGACTCCTGGGCGGAGTCCGGGGACGCCTCGGTCGCGAAGGTGGGCTTGTAGCCGAGCGCCCCGACCGCCAGGGCGGCCATGAGCAGGCCGGAGGCGATCGCGAAAAGGGCGGGCCGACGGGCGACGGCGTTGCCCATGGCGCCGAAGCGGGCCGCCCGGGGCTCGCGCTGCCAGGCCTTGGAGGGCCAGAACACCTTGGTGCCCATGAGGGAGATGACGGCCGGGATCAGGGTCAGACAGGCGAGCAGGGTCACGCCGATGGCGATGCACAGCGCCGGGCCCATCGAGGCCAGGAAGCTGAGCGAGGACAGCAGCAGGGCGAGGAAGCAGACGATGACGGCACCGGCCGCGGAGGCGATGGCCTCGCCGACCCGGCCGATGGCCGAGGCCATCGCGGTCTTCGGGTCCTCCCCGATCCGCAGCCGCTCCCGGTAACGGAACATCAGGAACAGGATGTAGTCCGTGCCGACGCCGAAGAGCACCACGATCAGCAAGGACGACACGGAGGTGTCGGCCTTGAGGTCGAACAGCTTGGCGCAGGTCGCGATGAGGCCGTTGGCCACCTCGGAGACCAGCATGATCCCGGCGATGGTGAGGACCGTGATGGTCGGGCTCCGGAAGATGACCGTCATCAGGACGATGATCAGCACGAGGGTGCCGAGCCAGATGAGCTCGTCGGCGCGCTTGCCGGCTTCCTCGGCGTCGAGCTGGGTGGCGGCGTCACCGGTGATCCCGGCCTTCAGACCGGTTCCCTTGACCAGCGGATCGAGGTCCTCGCGCATGTCGACGACGGCGTGCTGCTGGCTCTTGTCCCCCGCCTTCACGTCGGCCATGGACACCAGCACCGTCTGCACCTTCTTGTGCGGGGACGGTGGCGCGACGACGACCTGCTCGACCGTGTCGTACTTGTTCTTCTTCAGCACCTGGCCGATCTCCGCCACCTTGCGGGTGTCGGCCTGGTCGAGCGCCTTGTCGTCCTCACGCGTGAACACCACGATCGCGGAGGGGCTGAATCCCTTCGGGAACGCCTCCTCCTGGATCTGCTGTGCCTGGATGGACTCGTAGTGCTCGGGGAGAAATTCGGCCTGGTCGGATGTGGTGGTCAGGGACGGCGCGAGACCGATGACGGCCGCTCCGCCGATGAGCCAGCTGATGATCACCAGCCAGCGGTGGCCGACTACGAAACGGCCCAATGCTTTGAACATGGTTCCTCCACTCCGGCCGTACCGGAGCACTTGGTTTTTCCTAGGCTTGTGCGGGGCTTCGGGGGTGGTGCGCATACCGACCGGGCGTGGGACCGGTGACGGTGTCGGGTCAGTGCGGCAGGGAGTCGGCCGGTGCCCGTTCCACGAAGGGGTCGACCAGGCCGGGAACGGCCGCCGAGACGAAGCGGAGCGCCTCGACGGCATCCATGTCGGGGATGCGGACCACTCCCCGGCCCGCGGCGACGGTGGCGCTCAGGGTGACCAGCCCGGCCCTGCGCTGGAAGGGGGACTGCCGGCCACGCCAGCCGATGATCCCGTCCCGTCTGAGCGCCACGGTGCGCCGCACGAACGTGCCCTGCCTGACGACGACGTAGTCCTCGGTCAGGGCGTGTCCCAGGCCGCGGTAGGCGTCCCGGGCGAACAGCGCGCCGAACGGCAGAACCAGCGCGGCGGCGCCGAGGGTCCACCACGGCACCAGCCCGCCCGCGGCGCAGCCGCCGGCCGTCGCGGCGACCGCGGCGGGGACCAGCAGGCAGCCGCGCACCAGCCGGCGGCGCAGCGCCGCCGGAGGGTGGCCGCGCAGCACCACCGAGGCGATCGGCGAGGCGGCGTCCTTCAGGACGTCGGCGGTCACGCCGTGGACGGCGGCCAGCGGGGCCGCCGGCATCAGCTGCGCCGGATGCGTCAGATGGTTGCTCCGCCGGCCGAGCCCGGTCGCCAGCACGTTGACGCGTGCGGCTCCGGCCCAGCGCAGCGGGAGCGGCTGGACGATCTCGGCGCCGCGGATCCGCCGCTCCTCCACGGACACCGACCGCGAGGTGAGCAGTCCGCGCGTCATGTGCAGCGAGCCGCCGGGCTCGCGCTCCAGGCGGTATCCGAACCACGCCTCGCCGAAGGCCACCAGGGCGCCCGCCACACCGATGGCGAGCAGGACGACGACGACCACGGCGACGGCCACGACGGCCGGCAGGGCCGACAGCCGGTCCCAGACCGCCCGCGCGGTGCCGAGCTCGGTGACGTCGATCCCGAAGCTGTCGAGGAGTTTGGTCAGGCCGGTGACGACCATCATGACACCGGCCAGTGTCGTGATGGTCAGCGGCGCGTAGCGCGCCCAGGACCAGCGCATCCGGGCGAGCGGTACGGGCAGGGCGGGTGCCTCGCCGGGCGCGCCCCGGTCCGCCCTGCGCAGCAGCAGGGCACGGAACTGGACCGCCTGTTCACGGGAGATGCCGTCCAGGACGAGCTGCTCGTCCTCGTCGCGGGTCGCGTGCTCCCCGGTCCCGATCTTCACGGCCGCCAGGCCGAAGAGCCGGTGCACCGGATTGGCCGTCAGGTCGGCGCTGCGGATCCTGTCCCGCGGGATCGACTTCTCGGTACGGAAGAGCAGCCCGGCCTGCAGCTCGACCTTGCTGTCGGTGATCCGGAACCGGGTCGTGCGGTAGCGGAACCACTCGTGGCCGGCCTGCACCGCGGCGACGACCATGTACGAGCCGAGGACGATCCAGCCGTGCGCGTTCAGCCGGCCGGCGGCGAGGATCATGGTGCCGACGAGCGGCAGGGCCGGTCCGGCCAGCCAGCCGATGCTGACCAGGACCATCCTCGGGTGCAGCCGCTGCCACGCCGGTTCCGGCGGGGTGTGCTCCAGGACGGAGGGCACCTGGGGATGCTGCGTACGGCTGTTCACGTCCCGTCCTCTTTGAGCGCGCGGACGTGCTCGGTGAGACGCTCGACGATGTCGACGGCGAGCCGGTGGTCGAGGCCGTCGATGGTCACCGGGCCGGCGGCTGAACCGGTGGTCACGGTCACCGCGGACAGCCCGAAGAGCTGCTGGAGCGGGCCGCGCTTGGTGTCCAGGGTCTGGATCCGGTTGAAGGGGGCGACCCGCCACTCGCGGACGAACCATCCGGAGGTGGTGCACACGGCCTCACCGCTGGTCTCCCAGCGGTGCACGCGGTACCGCCACCACGGGATCAGCAGGATGTAGGCGACGCCGAGCGGGCACGCCACCGCCAGGGCCGCCCGCAGCCAGGTCCGGGCGTCGGGGGCGAGGACGTAGGCCGTCGCCAGACCGGCGAGGACCGGGGCGACGAACAACAGGTTCTGCGTCATCCACCAGTGGACGGCACGCCGGGACAGGCGGTGGGCCGGAACCAGCCGGCCGGTCGGACGCAGCGGGTGGGAGTCCGGGTCCGCGACCGACGCCGCGCCCCCTCGTGGTCGCCGCTTCTCGTGTGGCACCTGCTCGTCCCCCTGCTTCCGTCGTCCTGCTTGCCTGCCTCAGCCAAGCAAGCCGACGCGGGCACGCGGGAGAGCGCTTCGTGGGAAGTGGGAGCGACCAAGGTTGCATTCTCGGCTGTGCAATACCGACTTTCGTACGCTCTGTGCGGGGCAACAGAACACGCTTGCCCCCATTGCTTCCCGCCCCCAGTACGGTGGCTGGCGTGAAAAGCCCGATTCGCTGGTTGAACTCCGGAGCCGTGCTGGACGCCGTCCTGGTGCTCGCGCTCCTGACGTTCAACGTGTATGTGGCGGTGTGGAGTGGTCTTCCGTGGGAGGGCCGTTCGGGGGTGGGGCGTTGGGCGGGGTTGGGGTTGCAGGTGGTGGTGGCG
>NZ_BAAGRZ010000077.1:0-5550 GCF_054782695.1 Streptomyces deserti | reverse complement strand
ACGGCAAGGCGTACGCGGTCTCACGAGAATCCACCCCCTCGCAATCGAACACCAAGGTAACCCTCCGCGACCGCTCCCCAAGATCTGTGCCAGAACCAATTCTCATCGACATTGATCACGCGGCAGCCCCGCGAGTGACTCCCGAACTCACGTCGAAACGACATCCGCGAAGAGTGACACAGCCACTCCGACCGCCGTGGCGGTGAACCAGTTGGCGGCTTCGGCGTCGGTCATCAGCACCGCCTGGGCCAGGTGGGCGTCGCCGTCCTGGACGACGTGAACGCGGCCGGGGTGGGCGCTGCTCTTCGGGGCGGGGTCGACTACCGGGGCGAGCCGCTGCCAGGTGCCGACGCTGACCCGGGCGAGGATGACGGTGGCGAACTGCTCGCGGGCGCCGGAGATGAGGCGACCGCCGACGGGGGTTCCTTCCGTGTTTCAGCAGTGGCCCTGGCGCTCGGCGCGCTGTGCGATCCGGCGCCGGATGGCTTCCCGCTGCCCCAGGTCGAAGGCGGGTGCGCTGCCTAGGACGTCGCGGAACTGGCTGATCAGGTTGTGTGCGTTGTCCGCTGGTCCTGCCGGCCGTGCGTCAGCGGACGGCTGGTCCACTGTGGTCGCCGTGGGTGGCGGTTCGGTTGGTTGATCGCGGTACTCGGTTGCGGCCTGCCACAGGGGGCGGAAGTAGTCGACGGAACCGCCCATGGCCTGCACCAGTTGAAACAGTGTCGGCCAGTCACACATGACAGCGCCGTCGAGCACGTCGGTGACCTGTGCCGCCTGGAGTCGCCAGCGGGAGGCGATGCAGATCTGCTGGACGGTGGGCTGTCCCGCTCGCACGTGGAGGGTCCGCAGGGCGGCCATGAGGCGCTGGATGGCTTGTGCCCGGGTGCTGATGCCGTCCAGCGAGTCGATCTCATGTTCGCCCGCAGCCGGCCCGCGGGGCTGGCGCCGGCGCAGTTGCTCGGTCTCCCACACCTTGCGCAGCACGACTGGGTCGGCGCCGCAGGCCCGCGCGAACCGTTCGGTGATCTTCCAGGAGGGCACCCGGTGGCCGCTGAGCATGCGGCTGAGGTACGAGGCGGAGCAGCGTGATTGGCGGGCCAGTTCGTGCAGCGGGAGTTCCGAGGCGCGGGCGAGCATGGACAGCACAGGGGCCAGGCGGTTGTAGGCCGCGCCAGCGGCTTCGACCTCATCGGGGATTGCCTCGCCCGTGTCCGCCGGGCCGCCGGCGAGGTGTCGGGCCGGCTCCTCGTACAGGGCGCGCAGGGAGCTGGGTACGGATGGCAGGTGTCCCACCTGTTTCAGGCGGCGCACGATGTAGTCGTCGGTGTACCGGTGCCGGGCGGTGTCCGCGCTGACGCTCAGCGCCAGGCCGATATGGGCCCAGGTGACCTGGCGCAGCCGTGCCCGCCCGACCAGGCCCGCGGTCAGGCAGTCCAGCCGGGTGCGCATCTGCTGGACCTGTTCCAGGATCTGTTCGGTGTCGTCGTCTCCCATCTGTCGCAGCAGGACCCGGCCGTCGTCCTGGAGGTCGCGGATGATTTCTCCGAGGATCTCGTCCAGGCGGCCAGGTGTGGTGCGGGGGGGCAGAGCCGCGTTCGGCGCAGCAGACGCTGTTGTGCGAGCCAGGCGAGGGCGGTGCACCTCCGGCGCGGTCAGAGCGCCGGCCTGGCGGCGCGATGCTCGGTGGGCCGACCGGCGGCATGCAGCGGAGCAGTACTTCTGAGGACGTCCGACTCTGGGGCCGGCCAGTAGCAAAGGGGCGTGACAGAAGGCGCAGCGGTCCACGGAGATTCTTCCTTTGGGTTAAGGACTCGGTCGCTACTTTTCGTGACCCGGCCGGTCGTTGATGCCCGGGTATTTCGTCGCCGGAACCGGACCGGTCGGGGTTTCGTCAACGGTGTGGGAACACCCTTTCGGTGGGCGGGGCGCTGTCGCGGCGCCCCGCCCACCGCGCGGCTAGCTGTGCCGCTTACGCCGCCTGTTGCTGCTCAGCACGGCCGTCACCACTGCGGCGAGCACGCTGCCCAGCACCTGCCCGATCAGATCGACCCGGGCACGGGCGCCGAGCGAGGCCCCCGTGATGAGCACAATGGCCAGGACGGGAACCGCTAGGAACGCAACGAACCTTGCCTTGCCCGCAGAGGCAACAACGGCACGAATTTTGTAGCCCCTGTTAGCCTGCTTTCCAGGCGCCGGACGGGCAGCTGCCGGTTTGGCGCCACGGCGCCGAGGGGATCGAGACATCGCATCTCCTTGGAGTTGTTGTTAGGGAACGCGCGCAGGCCCTCGGATGTAGGTTTGGCGACCGTGCGAGGACCTGCGCGCGCCTGAGCGTGACCCTAGCGACACGCTGTGCGAAAAACGAATGCCGTCAATCCCCGGCAAAACGACACTTCCCGCAGGTCGCTGGGGCCACAGCCTCGCGTTCCGTCGCCAACCGGCCAGAACATTCGCCGATGCAAGCCAATCCCCCGGCACCCGAGGCGACCAAGTGGTAAAGAAGCCCTGTTGAGAACCTGTGTCTGAACCTCGGCGTACACGTGAACGTCCCCAGCCACGTACGGATGAACGGGGCCAGATTCTGACGCGCTGAGGATCGTGCAGTGGGCATCCTGCTGCTCAGTCGGTGTGGGGCGGCAGAGGACGGCTGACGATGGTTTTGGATCCGCATCGCTGGTTGGTACTGCGGCGTTTTCGCGGCCTGTTCGAGTCCGGGGCGATGAGCCTGTCGAAGATCGCCCGGGAGACGGGGCTGGACCGGAAGACGGTCCGCAAGTACCTCGCGGCCAAGGGTCCGGCGTCGCCGCCGCGGCGGACGTCGAACGGGCAGCATCAGAAGCGGGTGGTCGACGAGTTCGCGCCGCTGATCGACTCGATGCTGCGGGCCGAGATCACTGTCCATCCCCATCGGCGAGCCTGACCCGGAAGCCACCGTCCTGTTCTGATGACCTCGTCACTGTCGGGCTGCACAGAAGATCTCAGTGGGCGCGGCTGTGACCTGGGCACTGAAGTCCTTCGTGCGGCGAATCGGGGTGGCGCGAGCGCAACGATCACTTCAGTGCCCAGTGCCCAGTGGCCGTGGCTCCTGAGGTCTGCTCTGGGTGTCGGCGGTGGTCAGCGTTTGACGCGGCTCCGGACGGCGAGGACGGCCAGGCCGAGGAGGACGGGTTCGGCCAGCCGGGAGGTCATCTCGGTGTAGGTGCCGGTGGTGGTGAGGTCCTGGCCTGAGGAGCGGAAGATCACTGAGTTGATCACTACCCTCAGGGATTTCTCCAGCCGTTCGGTGGTGACGCGCTCGGTCCAGGGACCGGTGGGGTTGACAGGGTCGGGGGTGTCAGCGGTCAGGCTGATGTCCGGGCCGGTCTGGCGCCCGGTGATAGTCGGCTTCGGGGCATCGGCGGGTAGACCCCACAGCACCATCACCGCGATCGTGGCGGTCATGGCCGCCCTCAGCCAGGCCAGCGCGCGGATGGCGCGCAGTCCGTACCCGGAAAGAGCCCAGTAGGCGGTCAGCAGCGCACGCTCACTCCAGGGCCGGGTGGCGTCGTGGCGGCGCATCTCGCATTCGCCGTAGTAGAAGTCGGCGGCGTCCGGCTCATTCTTGCCGTCCTCCAGCGACTTGCGCAGTTGCCGGTACAGCGCCGCCACCGCCGCCGGTTTCAGCTTCGGAGCGTTCTGTGGCGGGCTGGTCCAGCCGCGGGCTTGAATGAGGTGGCGGCGGTGCGCACTCGCCGGTGGTGCTCCTCGGTCAGCGTGTTGCGCCGGCTCCATCGCCAGGGGAAGCGCCAGCCCCAGCCGGTGGGGGTGGTGGCGAAGGTGCACCAGCCGTCCACCTTCAACTGGTCGAGGTGGACGGCGCCGGCGAACCGGCAGGTGCTCAGGTCGATGTCGTGCAGCGCCAAGGGCAGCGAGCGGCAGGAGGCGCGCTGCATCCGCGCGGCCATCACCGAACAGGGCGTCGCGCCCACGGTCGCGGAGATCGCCGGCCAAGTCGGCCTGCGGCCGTCGAGCGTGCACTACCAGCTGCGCGAGCTGGAGGCCAAGGGAGCCATCGTGCGTAAGCCCCGCCGGCCGCGTGGGATCCGACTCGCGTGAGCAGCTGTATCTGATCCCCGGTCTCTCCCGGCCACCAGGTAACGTCGCTCCCGGGGAGGAATGGCTCCGCACGAGCCGACGTGAGTTGGTGTGGGTCTGGGACCGTGCCGCGCATCTTCAGGCCGCAGCCAGTGCGGCATGTCAGTGGCGGAGGGGCTGCTCTCGTCTCATGGCCTCGGCCAGTTGTCGACGGGCGACAAACAGTGCCGTGTCCAGCTGGCGGGTGCCGGTGATCACACACAGTGTGTAGGTCGCGTCTTCAAGCTGGCGGGCGGTCTCGGCGCTGTTGTCGGCGGCCAGGCGGCGCCTGAGCGTTTCGCATCGTTCGACCAGCTCCCGCAGGAGCGAAGGGTGCGCCGTGATCATGGCTGGCTCCTTCCGGAGAAGCTCGTGTGGAGCAGCCCCCTTCACCCATACGGTTGCAGCCGTCTGCGCCCGCCGCATCTGGAGGCCCTGGCTCGCCAGGACTCGACTGCCGTCTGCAGTAGCCGGCGGAGCTGCCCGGAGCGCCGATGCCCTGCGGGGTGGAATGTTGACGCGGCCGTGACGTTGCCCGGGCTTTGCCCGTTGGACTGGTGACACGTCGTGCAGCGTGTCGGCGGTCCGGCGCCTACCTACCTCCCTCGTGCAGGTCGGGCCGCGCCCCTCAACCGGTTGAACCGGCCGGTGACCGGCAGCCCCGGGAATGTCATGGCTCGACAGGACCCGGGGCCGCCGAGCGGTTACAGGGGGCCGGAGAGCCTTCCCAGGACCTCGGGGACGCGACCGCAGCCGCCGCCCCGCTCGCACCGAGCCCGCGCCAAGGCGTCATCTCACCCCCGGGCTGCGAGCCAGATGATGACTCGCCCTCCAACCCGGCGGCACCGGATCCACCCACACGACCGGGAGCCAGCGACAGCATCACCGCTGTCCGCCAGCGAAGGAAGGTGATCGCCTCGGCCAGCTGGTCACGCAGACACACACCCGCCTCGAACCCGGCTGCCCGCAGATCATCCGGCCCGCCCTGACCAGGCATCTCTGCATCTCTCAAGCGAGCCGGCCCGCAACGGCAAGCACCACAGCAACAGCGACAAGCACCGCTGAGTAGATGACCATCACGGCCCGGCCCCACCCGCCGTCACGCCTGACGCCGACGCCCAGGTCATCCCGCTCGGGCCGGGAGCCAGTAAGCCCGAGCGGTGCCGCATACGGCACAGCGTCGTCTACGCGAGGATTCACGCCCGGACCAACGCGTGATGAGCGTCTTCCGACACAGCGCAACCGCCCTCACCACCCGTTCAGCCCACACGCCGGCCCTCCACAGCGCAGGGCCGCGAGGCTACCGCCACAGCACGCACCGCCCAGCCAAGCGGGTTGGACTGCTGCCGGCGGTGGGTGAATGCGGGCAGCCCCTTACCCTGCAGGCCACGCACGGGGGCGCGATGAGCAGGCCCTGGAGCGTGGACCACCCAGGCT
>NZ_BAAGRZ010000076.1:0-5844 GCF_054782695.1 Streptomyces deserti | reverse complement strand
GCCGCATCACCGTCCCGTCCACCGCCTCGTTCGGCGCCACCACGACCGTGCCGCCGGACAGCAACGGCACCCACAGTTCGTACGACGACGCGTCGAAGACGTGCGGGGCGTGGAACAGCACCCGCGGCGTCACACCCCAGCACCGGTCTCGGGCCAGCGCGACGACATCCCGGTGCGTGGTCACCACACCCTTGGGCACACCCGTCGAACCCGACGTGTACATCAGGTACGCCGCCGCGTCCGGAGCCACCGACGCGGGCAGCTCCACCTCGGTATCCGCGTGCGCGTCGACCGGCACCACGTCGAGTCCGGTCGTTCGGCCGATGTCATGTCCGGCCGTCGCGTCGTGCACGATGACCGACCGTGCGCCCGCGTCCTCGATCACCGCGCGCATCCGCGCCACCGGCCATCCCGCGTCCAGCGGCAGGTACACGCCTCCGGCCTTCAGCACCGCCAGCAGGGCCACCACCAGCTCGGCCGACCGCTCCATCAGCACGGCGACCACCGTCTCCGGCCCCACGCCGGACGCGACGAGCACCCGCGCCAGCTCATCGGCCCGCGCGTCCAGTTCGCCGTACCGCACCTCGGCATCGCCGGACACCAGCGCCACGGCGTCCCGATCGGCCGCCGCCCGCTGCGCGAACGCTTCCGGCACCGAGACGTCCGCCACCGCGACCGAGGTGTCGTTGTGCCCCTCGACCAGCTCGGAGCGTTCGGCTCCGTCCAGCACGTCCAAGGCCATCAGCGGCGTGTCAGGGGCCTCTTCGAGGGCGGTGACCAGGTTGTCCAGGCAGGTGTGCAGGAGCGCGCAGACCTGGGCGGGATCGGCGGGAGCCACCGCGTCCACGGCGATGGTGAAGCCGCCCCCTCCGACATCGACGGCCACGGCGAGCGGATAGTCCGTGATGTCGCGGTCGGAGAGCAGTTCCATGCCCTCCAGAGCTTCGGCGGCCTCCTGGGACACCTCCTGGTTGTGCCGGTAGTTGAAGAGCGAGGTGAACAGGGGGCTGCCGGGCAGCCCACTGGCCGCCTGGGCCAGGGCCAGCGGCGCGTGCTCGTGGACCATCAGGTCGGCGAGCTGGTGCCGCAGGCCGGTCAGCGCCTCCCCGACCGGCAGGCCGGCCAGGCGCACCCGCACCGGCAGCGTGTTGATGAACAGGCCCGGTACGCGGTCGGAGCCCGCCCCCGAGTTCATCCGGCCGAAGACGATGGTGCCGAACACCACGTCGTCGCGGCTCGACAAGGCCGCCAGCACGCGTGCCCACGCCAGGTGGAAGACCGTCGCCGGGCTCACCCCCAGCGACCGCGCGACCTCCTTGAGCCGCCCGGTCAGGTCGCCGTCGACCCGGAGGTTGGCCTGGGCCACCGCCGTGCCGTCGCCGTGCACCTCGGCCAGCCCGTACGGTGCGGTCGGCTCGGTGACGTCGCCGAGGAGGTCGGTGAAGTAGCGCTGGTGCTCCTCCCTCGGCACCCCGAGCCGTGCCTGCGCGACGAAGTCCCGGAACGGCAGCGGCTCCGGCAGCTGTTCGGTCCGTCCTGCCAGGTGGGCCCGCAGCTCGTCGAGCATCACCTGCAGGCCGGTGTGGTCCTGGAGGAGATGGTGGACGCGGAGCAGGCACAGCCACCGGTCGCTCCGTGGGTCGGCGGCGATGTGCGTCGTCATCAGCGGTGCCCGGTCCAGCTCCATCCAGCCGCGGACGGCGGCCGCCAGCTGCTCGTGGGCGTCCTGGCCCTCGGGGTCCAGGACCACTTCCTCGACCGGCAGGCCGGCGTGGCGCAGCACCACCTGAACCGGTTCCGGTAGACCGTCGGACATGAACGCCGTGCGGTAGACGTCGTGCCGGTCCACCACCCACTGCATCGCCTCGAGGAAGGCGTCCAGGCGTCGCCGTGAGTCGAACTCGATCACGGTGGGCGTCACGTACACGTCCGTGCCGTCCCGGTCGAGCATCAGGTGGTGGAAGAAGATGCCTTCCTGGAGCGGGGCCAGCGGGTAGACGTCCTGGATGTTGGCCGCGCCGCCCGGCACGCGCTCCACCACCCGCGCGACCTCGGCCTCGCCCAGGTCGACCAGCGGCAGCATCTCCGGCGTGATCCTGGTGGCACCGTCGGGGATCAGGTTCGGCGGTACCTCCACCGTCTCCGGCCCTGCCGCTGCCGCCAGTCCGGCCGGCGTCGGCGTCGTGAACAGTGCCCGCACCGACACCGACACCCCGCGCTGCCGCAGCCATTCCACCAGCGACACCGCCAGCAGCGAGTGGCCGCCCAGGGTGAAGAAGTCGTCGTCCACGCCGACCGCGGGCAGTCCGAGCACCTCGGCGAAGGCCTGGCACAGCAGCTCTTCCTCGATCGTGGCCGCGGCACGCCCGCCACCGGAGGTGTAGGCCGGGGCCGGCAGTGCCTTGCGGTCGAGTTTCCCGTTCGCGTTCAACGGCAACGCGTCCACCGCCACGACCACCGAGGGCACCATGTACGACGGCAGCCGCTCGGCCGCGTGGGCATGCGCCGCTGCCGCCACATCGCCGTCGTCCGGGTCACCGGCCACGACGTAGGCGACGAGCCGCTTGTCGCCCGGGACGTCCTCGCGCACCACCGCGGCAGCGCGCCCGACCGCCGGGTGGGCACCCAGCACGGCCTCCACCTCGCCCAGCTCGATCCGGAATCCCCGGATCTTCACCTGGTCGTCCGCCCGGCCCAGGAACTCCAGCTCACCGCCCGTCCGCCACCGCACCACGTCGCCGGTGCGGTACATCCGCTCCCCGGCCGGCCCGTACGGGCAGGCCACGAAGCGCTCCGCGGACAGTCCCCGGCGCTCCAGATAGCCGCGTGCGAGCTGCGTTCCGGCCAGATACAGCTCACCGGACACGCCCGGCGGTACCGGCTGCAGCGCACCGTCGAGCACATAGGCCCGCGTGTTGTCAATCGGGTGGCCGATCGGCACCTGGGACACCGTGGTACCCGCCGCGACAGCGGCCGCGGTCGCATAGACCGTCGCCTCGGTCGGACCGTACAGGTTGGTCACCGTGCTCCCGACCGCCGCCATGCGGGCGGCCAGGGATCCGGGCAGTGCCTCGCCCGCGACGAGCAGACGCAGTCCCCGCGCGGCCGCCGCGTGTGCGGTCAGCAGCGCGTGCCACAGCGCGGGGGTGCCCTGCATCACGCTCACCCCGAACCGTTCGACGAGTTCGGCCACCGCCGCCGGATCCCGCACGTCCCCGTCCTGGGCGACCACGACCGCGGCGCCCGCGAGCAGCGGAACGTACAACTCGAAGACGTGGATGTCGAAGGTCACCGTCGTCACGGCCAGCAGGCGGTCCGTGGTGTCCATCGGGATCCGCCGGCCCATCGTCGCGACGAGGTTCGCCATGGCGCCGTGCGGGACGACGACTCCCTTGGGCCGCCCGGTGGAACCCGACGTGTAGATCACATAGGCCGGGTGGTCCGGGAGCAGTGGCGTGACGCGTTCGCCGTCGGTGACGGCGGCGTCGTCCAGGCCCGCCAGTTCCGCGACCGTGCGGGGATCGTCCACGTCGATCCGTTCCGGCCCGGACGCCTCGGCCGCGGCGCCGCGACCGGTGAGCAGCAGCCCGGGCCGGGCGTCATCGAGCATGACGGCGATGCGTTCGGCCGGATGGTTCGGGTCGACCGGCAGATACGCGGCCCCGGCCTTCAGCACCGCGAGCAGAGCGACGAGCAGGTCGGCCGAGCGCTCCATGCACACCGCGACACGCGACTCCGGACCGATACCGCGCCGCACGAGCAGCCGGGCCAGCCGGTTCACGCGCGCGTTCAGCTCGGCATAGGTCAGCCGGGCATCGCCGCACACCACCGCCACCGCGTCCGGTGTCCTCGCCACCTGCGCCTCGAACATGTCGGGGACGGACAGGGCGGGCAGCGGGGCACCCGTGTCGTTCCACTCCTCGAGGACCAGCCGCCGTTCGTCCGCGTCGAGCACGTCCACCGCGCTCAGGTGCACGTCTGTGTCCCCGGCGATCGCCTCCAGGACCCGCACCAGGCAGCCCGCGATCCGCTCGGCCGTCTCCGGTTCGAACAGGTCGGCAGCGGCGATGAGCATGCCCTCGATACCCGCCGGAGCACCGGCGGCGTCGAGCATCTCCCCGACGGACAGCTCCAGGTCGAACTTGGCCGCCGCGCTCCCGAGGGGCAGCGTGTCGGTTCGCAGACCCGGCAGGTCGGCGGCGGGGCCGCCGCCGGGCCCGCCCGTGTTCTGCAGGGTGAGCATGACCTGGAAGAGGGGGTGGCGGGCCAGCGACCGGGTCGGGGCCAGCTCCTCGACCAGCCTCTCGAACGGCACGTCCTGGTTCTCGTACGCCGACAGGCTCACCGCCCGCACCCGTGCGAGCAGTTCGCGGAACGTCGGGTCACCGGACAGGTCGGTGCGTATCACGAGCGTGTTGACGAAGAAGCCGACCAGATCGTTGAGGCTTTCGTCCGTCCGTCCCGCGACCGACGCCCCGATGGGGACGTCGCTGCCGGCGCCCAGGCGGTGCAACAGCGTCGCGAGCGCGGCCTGGAGCACCATGAAGACCGTCACGCCCTCCACGCGCGCCATCTCCAGCAGCCGCTCGTGGACCTCGGCGGGCACCAGCAGTGGCACCTTGTGCCCGCGGGTGGACACCTCGGCGGGCCGCGGCCGGTCCGCGGGCAGCTCCAGTTCTTCCGGTGCCCCGGCGAGGGCATCGCGCCAGTACGCCACCTGACGCGACAGGACACTGCCCATGTCGCCCTCGTCGCCGAGCAACTGGCGCTGCCAGAGCGCGTAGTCGACGTACTGCACCGGCAGCGGCGCCCAGCCCGGCTCGCGCTCCTCGCGGCGGGCCGCATAGGCCTCCGCCATGTCGCGGGCCAGCGGTTCCATGGACCAGGCGTCCCCGGCGATGTGGTGAACCACCAGGACCAGCACGTGCTCCTGAGGCGCCGTCGCGAACAACCACGCCCGCAGCGGGATCTCCGTGGACAGGTCGAACGCGTACCTGGTCGCCCCGGTCACCGCCTCTTCGAGTTGGTCCGCCGCGACGTCCACGACCCGCAGTTCGAACCCGGAGTCGTCGACCGGCAGCACCCGCTGGTACGGCTCCCCGTCCGCCATCGAGAACACCGTCCGCAGCACCTCGTGCCGCCCGATCACATCGCGGAACGCGCCCGCCAGGGCCTCCCGGTCCAGCTCTCCGCTCAGCCGCAGGGTGAGGGGGATGTTGTACGTGGCGTTCGGCCCGTCCAACTGCCCGAGGAACCACAACCGCCGCTGCGCGAACGACAACGGCGCTCGCTCCGGCCGCTCGCGCGCCTGAAGCGCCGCTCGTCCCGGCCCGGCCTGAACGAGTCTGCGCGCGAGGGCCGCAGGGGTCGGTGTTTCGAACAGCGCCCGGATCGGCAGCTCCACATCCAGTACCGCGCGTACCCGGCTCACCAGCCGCGTCGCCAGCAGCGAGTGGCCGCCCAGGGCGAAGAAGTCGTCGTCCACGCCGACGGCCGGCAGGCCGAGCACCTGGGCGAAGGCTCCGCACAGCAGTTCCTCGCGCGCGTCGGCCGCCGCCCTGCCCGCGCCGGCCGCATAGTCGGGGGCGGGCAGCGCCTTGCGGTCGAGCTTGCCGTTGGTCGTGAGCGGGAAGCTGTCCAGCTCCACGATCGCCGAGGGCACCATGTATCCGGGCAGTTGCTCGGCGGCGTAGGCGCGCAGCGTCTCGGGCACCTCGGCGGCATCCACGCCGTCGGCGGCGATCACGTAGCCGGTGAGTCGTTTGTCGCCGGGGATGTCCTCCCGTACGACGACCGCCGCCTGGGCCACCGCCGGATGCCCCGCCAGCACGACCTCCACCTCAC
>NZ_BAAGRZ010000075.1:0-6556 GCF_054782695.1 Streptomyces deserti | reverse complement strand
GTGGAGTGGTTGCGGCGGCGTGGGGTGTCGGTGTCGGTGCGGGCGTTGTTCGTGACGCCGACGCCGGCTGCGCTTGCGGCGGTGGCGGGGCCGGAGTGGGTGGAGGTGCCGCCGAACCTCATCCCCGAGGGCGCTAGCGAGATCCGGCCGGAGATGTTGCCGTTGGTGGAGTTGTCCGAGGCGGAGGTCGCGCGGGTGGTGGCGGCCGTGCCGGGTGGTGCGGCCAACGTGCAGGACGTGTACCCGCTCGCGCCGCTGCAGGAAGGCATCTTCTTCCACCACTTGATGGCCGACCGGGACGGCGACGACGTCTACGCCATGCCGTTCACCCTGCGCTTCGGGGCGCGCCAGAGCCTGGACACGTTCCTGCGCGCGTTGCAGCAGGTGGTGGACCGGCACGACGTGTATCGCACGGCGATCGTGTGGGAGGGACTGCCCGAGCCCGTCCAGGTGGTGTGGCGGCACGCCGAGCTGCCCGTTACCGAGGTCACCCTCGACGCCGACGCGGGAGACGCGGTCGGGCAACTGCTGGCGGCCGCCGGCGGGCGCATGGAACTGGACCGTGCGCCCTTGCTGACGGTGCACATCGCGGCCGAGCCGGACGGCGACGGATGGCTGGCGCTGATACGGATGCATCACCTGGTCCAGGACCACACCGCGCTCGACATGGTCCTCGACGAGATCAAGGCATTGCTGGCCGGGCGGGCCGATGCGCTGCCCGCGCCGGTGCCGTTCCGTGGCTTCGTGGCGCAGGCCAGGCTGGGCATGCCCGAAGAAGCGCATCAGGAGTACTTCTCCGCACTGCTGGGTGACGTGACGGAGACCAGCGCCCCCTACGGGCTGCTCGACGTCCGCGGCGACGGCACGGAGCTCGCGCAGGCCAGGCTGAGGGTGGACGACGAGCTGACAGGGCGCGTACAGGCTCTGGCACGCTCACGGGGGGTCAGCCCCGCGACGATCCTCCACCTGGCATGGGCCCGGATGCTGGCGGCGGTGTCGGCCCGCGACGACATCGTGTTCGGCACGGTGCTGCTGGGCCGGGCGACCATCGGGGCCGACCGCGTTCCGGGACTGTTCATGAACACCCTCCCGGTCAGGGTCAAGCTGGCCGGGCAGACGGTGGGGCGGGCACTGACGGACGTGCGCGACCAGCTCGCCGACCTGCTGGCGCACGAGCACGCACCGCTGACACTGGCTCAGGCGGCCAGCGGCCTGCCCGCCGGCACGCCCCTGTTCACCGCGCTGTTCAACTACCGGCATGCCAGGCCGGTCGTCCACGAGCCCGACGATGTGCTCGCGGACGTCACGACCCTCTTCACGCAGGAACGCAACAACTACCCGCTGGGCGTCTCGATCGACGACGACGGCGAGGCGCTCGGCGTCACCGTGGACGCCGCGCACCCGGTGGACGCCGACCGGGTCGCCGCCCTGCTGGAGACGACCCTCGCCAACCTCACCACCGCGCTGGAGGACAGCCCCGACCTCCCGCTGATGTCGGTGGACGTGCCCGGCGCGGCGGACCAGATCCCCGACGAGGGCGTGGCCGCCTCCGCGGCCGGCCGGCGGGCCGTGCTCGTACCGGAGACGGCCGGAGCGCGGACGGCGGGCTCCGGACGCGCTCCCGCCACCGCCCACGAGGAACTGCTCTGCCAGGCGTTCGCCCACGTGCTGGGCCGGGAACGGGTCGGCCCCGACGACGACTTCTTCACGCTCGGCGGGAACTCCCTGCTGGCGACCCGGCTGGTCAGCCGCATGCGGTCGGTGCTCGGGATGGAGGTGTCGATTCGGGCGCTGTTCGAGACGCTGACCCCGGGACGCCTGGCCGAACGACTGCGCCCGGTCGCGCCCGGCCGCGTGGCCCTCACCTCGCGGGAACGCCCGGAGCGGCCGCCGCTGTCCTTCGCACAGCGCCGGTTGTGGTTCATCGGGCAGCTCGAGGGCTCCAGCGCCAGCTACAGCAACACCACCGCCCTGCGGTTGCGCGGCGCGCTGGACCGGGAGGCGCTGAGCGCGGCGCTGCGGGACGTGATCGCCCGCCACGAGGTGCTGCGGACGGTGATCCCGGCTGAGGACGGCGAGCCCTACCAGCGGATCCTGCGAACCGAGGAGGCCGACTTCGAGCTGACCGCCGTCGAGGTCGCGGCCGGGGAGGTCGCCGCCGAGATCGACCGCGTGGCGGGATACGCCTTCGACCTCGCAACGGAGATCCCCATCCGGGCGTGGCTGCTCACCCTGGCGCCGGACGAGCACGTCCTCGTGCTGGCGGTGCACCACATCGCGACCGACGGATGGTCGATCGCGGCCCTGGCCCAGGACATGTCGGCCGCGTACGCGGCGCGCCTGGAGGGCCGGGAGCCGGACTGGACGCCGCTGCCGGTGCAGTACGCCGACTACGCCCTGTGGCAGCGGGAACTCCTCGGCGACGCGGGCGACCCGGACAGCGTCCAGGCCCGGCAGCTGGCGTTCTGGCGGGAGACCCTCGCTGGCGTCCCCGACGAGATGGCGCTGCCGACGGACCGGCCCCGCCCCGCGGTGCCGACGCGCCGGGGAGACGAGGTCCCGGTGGAACTGCCCGCGGACCTGCACAGGCGCATCACGGAACTGGCCGCCACCGAACAGGTCACCGTCTTCATGGTGCTCCAGGCAGCCCTCGCGGCACTGCTGAGCAGGCTGGGCGCGGGCGACGACATCCCGATCGGCACCGCGCTGGCCGGCCGCACCGACGACGCGCTCGACGATCTGATCGGCTTCTTCGTCAACATGCTCGTGCTGCGCACCGACGTGTCGGGCGACCCGAGCTTCGCCGAGCTGCTGCGGCGCGTGCGCGACACCGACCTGGCGGCGTACGCACACCAGGACCTGCCCTTCGACCACGTGGTGGAGGAGCTCGTCCCCGAGCGTTCCCTGGCACGGCAGCCGCTGTTCCAGGTGGCGCTCGATGTGCAGAACGTCCCGGAAGCAGGGCTGCGGCTGCCCGGACTGGAGGTGAGCGGCGAGCCGCTCGCCCACGGCGTCGCCCGGTACGACCTCTCACTGAGCCTGTCGGAGCGCCGCGACGAGCAGGGCGCACCGGACGGGATGTACGGCACGCTCACGGTGGCCGCCGACCTGTTCGACCGGACGACGGCCGAACGGATCGCGGCCTACCTGGTCCGGGTGCTCACCGTGGCCGCCGCCGACGCCGAAGTGCCCCTCAGCGCGGTGGAGTTGCTCGCCCCGGACGAGCACCGGCGGATCGTGGAGGACTGGAACGACACGGCGGGGCCGGTGCCGGATGCCCTGGTACCGGATCTGTTCGCCGCGCAGGCGGCGCGGACCCCGGAGGCGGTCGCGCTGGTGGGTACCGATACCGAGCTGAGTTACGGGCAGGTCGAGGAGCGGTCGAACCGTCTGGCGCGCAAGCTGATCGCGCAGGGGGTCGGCCCGGAGTCGGTGGTGGCCCTGGTGCTGGAGCGGTCGCCGGAGGTGGTGGTCGCTGTCCTGGCCGTGCTGAAGGCGGGCGGCGCGTTCCTTCCGATCGACCCCGGGCAGCCGCGCGAGCGTGTCCGGTTCATGATCGACAACGCCGGGCCGGTGCTGGTGCTGGACACACCCGAGTTCCTCACGGAGACCGCTGGCTACGACGCGACGCCCATTTCGGACGCCGACCGCATCGCTCCGCTGCTGCCCTCGCACCCGGCGTACGTGATCTACACGTCGGGATCGACCGGACGCCCGAAGGGCGTCGTCGTCACGCACGAGGGATGCGCCAACCTGTCGGCGAGCCATGACTGGTACGGCGTGGACGCCGGAAGCCGGGTGGCGCAGTTCGCGTCCGTGGGCTTCGACATGTTCTGCGAGGAGTGGCTGCTGGCACTGCTGCGTGGCGCGGCCCTGGTGACCGTGCCGGCGGATCGGCGGCTGGGAGCCGAGTTCGCCCGCTTCCTGGTCGACCAGCAAGTGACGCACGCGGCGCTGCCGCCCGCGGTGGCGGCGACCATTCCCGACGATCTCCTGGACCCGGCGTTCGTGCTCGACGTCGGCGGCGAGGCGTGCCCACCCGAACTGGTCGAACGCTGGGCGGCGGACGGCCGCACCATGTTCAACACCTACGGGCCGACCGAGGCGACCGTGGACGCCACGGTGTGGCGATGCCGTCCCGGCCTGGAGGCGGGGGCGGCGGTGCCGATCGGCCGGCCCGTCCTCAACACCCGCGGCTACGTGCTCGATGCCGCGCTGCGTCCCGTGCCGATGGGCGTCGTGGGTGAGCTGTACCTGTCGGGCACGGGCCTGGCACGCGGCTATCTGGGCCTTGCCGGATTGACGGCGGAGCGCTTCGTGGCATGCCCGTTCCAGCCCGGGCAGCGGATGTACCGCACCGGTGACCGGGCGAAGTGGAACGCCGACGGGCAGCTGGTTTACGCCGGCCGCGCGGACGACCAGGTCAAGATCCGCGGATTCCGGATCGAGCCGGGCGAGACCGAGGCCGTGCTCGCGGCGCATCCTGACGTGGCCCGGACCGCGGTGATCGTACGGGAGGACTCGCCCGGCGAGCTGCGGCTCGTGGGGTACGTCATTCCCGGTGAAGGCGCCGACGCCGATCAACTGCCCCAGGCCGTACGCGGGTTCGCGGCGGAGCGGCTGCCCTCGTACATGGTGCCGTCGGCCGTGGTGGTGCTGGACGCCCTGCCGCTGACGGTCAACGGCAAGCTGGACCGCAAGGCGCTGCCCGCCCCCGACTACGGCAAGGCCGGGACCGGCCGCGCACCCGCCACCCCGCAGGAAGAACTGGTGTGCCAGGCGTTCGCCGACATCCTCGACCTGCCCGAGATCGGCGCCGACGACCACTTCTTCGCACTCGGCGGGCACTCCCTGCTGGCCACCCGGCTGCTCAGCCGGGTGCGGGCGGTGGCGGGCGTCGACGTGCCGGTCCGAGTGCTGTTCGCGAACCCCACACCCGCCGGTGTCGCCGAGTGGCTGACGGCACACACCGGCTCACAGAAGAAGACCAGGCCCGCGCTGCGGCCGATGCGTAGGCAAGAGAAGGAGTTCTGATGATTCCGTTGTCGTTCGCGCAGCGCCGCCTGTGGTTCCTGTGGAAGCTGGAGGGGTCCGCCGACACCTTCAACATCCCGCTGGCCCTGCGGCTGACCGGACCCCTGGACGGCGACGCGCTCGCCGCCGCCCTGCGGGACGTGATCGACCGCCACGAGGTGCTGCGCACCGTTCTCCCGGCCGCGGACGGCGAACCGTACCAGCGGATACTGCCGACCGAGGAAGCAGGCTTCGAGCTGCGGGTCGTCCAGGTCACGCCGGAGGACGTGGAGGACGAAGTGCGGCGCGCGAGCGCGTACGCCTTCGACCTGGCGGCCGAGATCCCGGTACGCGCCTGTCTGTTCGCGGTGAACCCCGACGAGCACGTGCTGGTCCTGGTCGTCCACCACATCGCGGCCGACGGCTGGTCCATGGGACCGCTGATGCGCGACCTCTCCACCGCCTACACGGCGCGCCTGGCGGGCCGCGAGCCCCGGTGGGACCCGCTGCCGGTGCAGTACGCGGACTACACCCTGTGGCAGCGTGAGCTCCTCGGAACGCAGGACGACCCCGAGAGCACCCTGTCCGAGCAGGTGACGTACTGGCGGCGCACCCTCGCCGGCGCGCCGGAGGAACTCGAACTGCCCACCGACCGGCCCCGCCCGGCACAGACCACGTCCCGCGGTCACACCGCCGAGCTGGAGATCTCCGCCGACGTCCACCGGCGGCTGCTTCAGCTGGCGGGAGACCACGGGGCGAGCCTGCTCATGGTGGCGCACTCCGCGCTGGCGGTGCTGCTGTCCCGGATGGGGGCGGGCGAAGACCTCCCGATCGGCACCCTGGTCGCCGGCCGGACCGACGAGGGGCTCAACGACCTCGTCGGCTTCTTCGTCAACAACCTGGTGATCCGCGCCGACCTGTCCGGTGACCCCACCTTCACCGATGTGCTTCAGCGGGTGCGTGAGGCCTCCCTGGACGCCTACGAGCACCAGGACGTGCCGTTCGAGAAACTCGTCGAGGAGCTGGCCCCGACCCGGTCACTGGCCCGGCACCCTTTGTTCCAGGTGATGGCGGCCGTGGAGACCGAGGACCTGATGTCCGCCGGGCGGCGCGGCGGCCCGGCCCTGGAACTGCCCGGTCTGCGGGTCGAGATGGTCTCCGACGAAGAGCAGGCGCGCGACCTCGACCTCGACCTGGTGCTGCGCGAGACGCTCGACGACGACGGGCGGCCCGCGGGACTGCGGGGCGCCCTCATCGGCGCGGCCGACCTGTTCGACGCAGGAACGGTCCAGCGGATCGCGGACATGGTGGCACGCGTCCTGGAGGGAGCCGCCGCCGACCCGTCCGCCCCCGTCCGCTCCCTGGACGTGCTCGGCCCGGCCGAGTACCGGCGGATCGTGGAGGAATGGAACGACACGGCCGGACCGGTACCCGCTGCCCTGCTGCCGGACTTGTTCGCGGCGCAGGTGGTGCGGTCTCCGGATGCGGTGGCGTTGGTTGGTGGTGGTGTGGAGTTGTCGTATGCGCGGGTGGAGGTGTGGGC
>NZ_BAAGRZ010000074.1:0-7514 GCF_054782695.1 Streptomyces deserti | reverse complement strand
GCTGGATGCCATGACGGCGGAGCGGTTCGCCACGGTGTTCCGGGCGAAGGTGCAGGCGGCGCTCAATCTGCACGAGTTGACGCTGGACAGCGAGCAGTTGTCGGCGTTCGTCCTGTTCTCCTCGTTCGCCGGACTGGCCGGTGGCGCGGGCCAGGGCGGATACGCGGCGGCCAACGCCTGGCTGGACGGCCTGGCCGAGGCGCGGGAGGCCCGCGGCCTGCCTGCCCTGTCGGTGGCCTGGGGCGCCTGGGCCGGTGCCGGGATGGCGGCCGAGAGCGTGGCGGCCGAGCGGCTGCGGCAGGGGGCGTTGCCCCCGATGGCGCCGGAGCTCGCGATCGAGGCCCTGGCGCAGGCACTCGCCCGTCCGCAGGCGACGACCGTCATCGCCGACATCGACTGGGAGCAGTACCTGTCGGGCGCGGTCGGCGTCGCGCCCAACCCGCTCTTCGCGGACCTGCCCGAGGCCCGCGCTCTGGCCACGGCCCGGAGTGCGGACGGTGCGGACACCGCCGCACCGGACCTGGCACGGCAACTCGCCGCGCTAGCCCGGCCGGAGCAGGACAGGCTCCTGGCGGACCTCGTCCGTTCCCAGGCCGCGGCCGTCCTCGGATACCGCGACGCTGAACAGGTGGATCCCGGACGGGCCTTCCGGGAGCTGGGCTTCGACTCCCTCACCGCTGTGGAGCTGAGGAACAGCCTGGGCACCGCCACCGGGCTGCCGCTGCCGGCGACCCTCGTCTTCGACTACCCCACTCCACTCGCGCTCGCCGAGTACCTCCGGGGCGAACTCCTCCCGGACGCCGCCGACCCGGCCGCGTCGCTGATGGCACAACTGGACGCCCTCGAAGCCGGGTTCTCGGAAGTCGATCCGTCGGAAGCCGAACTCACCACGATCGCCGAACGGCTGCGTGTGCTCCTGGCCCAGTGCACCAAGGACCAGCAACCGGGTGATGCCGATACAACCCGGGTTGCCGATGAGTTGGAATCGGCAACGGACGACGAAATGTTCGAATTCATCAGCAAGGAGTTCGGGATCTCATGACGCCCTGAGAACCCTGAGAACTCAGAGCGTGCCGTGATGCCCCGTCGTGCTGCATTTCCGACTTGTTTCTAGGAGCTAGGCCAGATGGTGAACGACGACAAAATCCGTCGCCTTCTCAAGCAGGTGACCGCGGATCTGCACACGACTCGTCGGCGCGTGCACGAACTCGAGTCCCGGAAGTCGGAACCCATCGCCATCGTCGCGATGAGCTGCCGCTTCCCGGGAGGCGCAATGACCCCCGAGGACCTGTGGCGCATCGTCGCGAACGGTGTGGACACGGTCTCCGCGTTTCCCACGAACCGAGGTTGGGACGTGGAAGGGCTCTACCACCCCGACCCCGACCACCTCGGTACGACGTATGCCCGTGAGGGCGGCTTCGTCCACGCGGCCGATCAATTCGACCCGGCCTTCTTCGGCATTTCCCCCCGCGAGGCCCGGGCCATGGACCCGCAACAGCGGCTCCTCCTCGAAACAGCCTGGGAAGCCATCGAACGCGCCGGAATCGATCCCCTCAGCCTGCGCGGCAGCCGCACCGGCGTATTCGCCGGAACCAACGGCCAGGACTACACGGCGGTCGTGGCCGAGGCGGCCGACTCCACCGAGGGCTATTCAGGTACCGGCAATACCGCGGCCGTGGTCTCCGGACGGCTGTCGTACACCCTGGGCCTCGAAGGGCCCTCCGTCACCGTGGACACGGCGTGCTCCTCGTCGCTGGTGGCGCTGCATCTGGCGGCCCAGGCGCTGCGCCAGGGCGAGTGCACCCTGGCCCTGGCCGGCGGCGTCTCGCTGATGTCCACCCCCACCGCCTTTGTCGAGTTCAGCCGGCAGCGCGGACTGGCGGCCGACGGCCGCTGCAAGCCGTTCGCGGAAGCGGCGGACGGTACGGGGTGGGGTGAGGGTGTCGGTCTGCTGCTGTTGGAGCGGTTGTCGGATGCCCGTCGGAACGGGCATCCGGTCCTGGCGGTGGTGCGGGGTTCGGCCGTCAATCAGGACGGTGCGAGCAACGGGCTCACGGCTCCGAACGGTCCGTCGCAGCAGCGGGTGATCCGGGCCGCGCTCGCCAATGCCGGGCTGACGGCGGGTGATGTGGATGCGGTGGAGGCGCACGGTACGGGGACGACGCTCGGGGATCCGATCGAGGCTCAGGCGCTGCTGGCGACGTACGGGCAGGGGCGGTCTGAGGACCGGCCGCTGTGGCTCGGCTCGATCAAGTCGAACATCGGTCATACGCAGGCGGCTGCGGGTGTGGCCGGTGTGATCAAGATGGTGATGGCGATGCGGCAGGGTGTGTTGCCGCGGACGTTGCATGTGGATGCGCCGAGTTCGCATGTGGACTGGTCGGCGGGCGCTGTGGAGTTGCTGACCGAGGCGCGGGAGTGGCCGGAGCGGGAGGCCGGTGCGCCGCGTCGGGCGGGTGTGTCGTCGTTCGGTGTGAGTGGCACGAACGCGCATGTGATCGTGGAGCAGGCGCCGGTTGAGGAGGAGGGCTCCGCAGAGTCGGTGCCGGTGCCGACCCCGGTGGGCGTGGTGCCGTGGCTGGTGTCGGCTCGTAGTGCGGAGGCACTGCGGGCGCAGGGAGAACGGCTGCGCCAGCACGTGGACGCGTACGGCGATGTTGATCCGGTGGATGTGGGCTGGTCGCTGCTGTCGGGCCGGTCGGCGCTGGAGCACCGGGCGGTGATCCTCGGCAAGGACCGCGACGACCTGCTCCAGGGGCTGGAGGCGTTGGCCTCCGGCGCGCCTGGGGTGGTTTCCGGGGAGGTCGTCGAGGGGCGCCTTGCTGTGGTGTTCACCGGGCAGGGCAGTCAGCGGCTGGGGATGGGCCGGGAGCTGTACGAGAGCTTCCCCGTGTTCGCGGACGCACTGGATGAGGTATGCGCGTACCTGGATCCGCTGCTGGATCGTCCGCTGCGGGAGGTGATGTTCGGGGAGGACGCCGGGCTTCTGGAGCAGACCGGGTATGCGCAGCCGGCGCTGTTCGCCATCGAAGTCGCCTTGTTCCGGCTGGCGGAGTCGTTCGGGCTGCGGCCGGAGATCGTGGGCGGTCATTCGATCGGTGAGTTGGTGGCGGCGTATGTGGCTGGGGTGTGGTCGCTGGAGGATGCGGCCCGGCTGGTGGCGGCGCGTGGTCGGCTGATGCAGGCCCTGCCGGAGGGCGGCGCCATGCTCGCCGTCCAGGCAGCGGAGGGGGATGTCCTGCCGCTGCTGGAGGGCCACGCCGAGCGGGTGGGTATCGCCGCCGTCAACGGCCCGTCCCAGCTGGTGGTTTCTGGGGATCGATCTGTCCTGGAAGACCTGGCGCAGGTCTTCACCGAGCAGGGCCGCAAGACGCGCTGGCTGCGGGTGTCGCACGCGTTCCACTCCCCGCTGATGGAGCCCATGCTCGACGACTTCCGCCGAGTCGCCCAGAACCTGGAGTACCAGGCCCCGTCCCTGCCGGTGGTCTCGAACCTGACCGGTCGCATGGCCACAGCAGACGAACTCCATGACCCGGAGTACTGGGTGCGTCACGTCCGCGAGGCGGTCCGCTTCCACGACGGCCTGACCACACTCGCCGACTTCGGGGCCGTCACGATCCTGGAGCTGGGCCCGGACGCGGTCCTGACCGCGATGGCGCATGACACCCTCATGGCCCCGGAGGCCCAGGCAGGCCTCATCCCGGCCCTGCGCAAGGACCGCCCCGAGCTGGACACGTTCCTGACCGCACTCGCCCAGGCCCACGTCCGCGGCACCACCGTCGACTTCACACCCCTGTTCGCGCCGACCGAGTCCCGCCACCGCGTCGACCTCCCCACCTACGCCTTCCAACGCGACCGCTACTGGCTGGACACCACGTCGGCACCGACCACGAAGCACGGCACGGCACCCGTGGACGAGGCCGAGGCGGCGTTCTGGGAGGCGGTGGAGCGAGGGGACCTCGCACAGTTCGTCACCACGCTGGACATACCCGAGGACGCCCCGCTCTCCTCGGTGCTGCCCGCCCTGACGGCCTGGCGTCGGCAGCAGCGCGAGCGGTCCACCCTCGACAACTGGCGTTACCGCGTCTCCTGGCAGCCACTGGCGGACGTCTCCACGGGAAGGACGGAGCTCACCGGGACCTGGGCCCTGGTGGTCCCGGCCGAGCAAGCCGATGACCCCTGGTACGCCGCTGCCACGCATGCTCTGGCGGCGCACGGTGCCCACACGGTGACGATCCGCGTGCCGGACGAAGCCGCTTCGGACCGCACCGCTGTCGCCGAGCTGATACGCGGGCACGCGGCCGACCTGGCGGGCGTGCTGTCGTTCCTGGCGATGTGCGACGACAGCACGGACGACCTTCTCCCCACGCTCCGCACGGTCACGCTCCTGCAGGCGCTGAACGACGTCGGCGTGGCGGCGAGGGTCTGGGCCGGTACACGCGGTGCCGTGAGCACCGCGTCCTTCGAGGGGCCCGTGGTTCCCGCACAGGCGGCTGTGTGGGGCCTGGGCCGCGTGGCGGCACTGGAACAGCCTCAGTCATGGGGCGGGCTGGTCGATCTCCCCGCGGACGCGGACGCGGACGCGGACGCGGAGGCGGGCAACCAGGCGTGGGACGGCTTGGTCCGGATCCTGGCTTCGTCCTCGGGTGAAGACCAGGTGGCGGTGCGTGGGTCGGGGGTGTTCGTACGGCGGTTGGTGCGGGCGCCGTTCGGGTCGGTGTCGGTGGGTGGTGCCGGGTGGGTGCCGCGGGGGAGTGTGCTGGTCACGGGTGGTACGGGTGCGTTGGGTGGTCATGTGGCGCGGTGGCTGGCGCGGGAGGGTGCTGAGCATCTGATCCTGACCAGTCGGCGTGGTCCGGATGCTCCTGGTGCTGACCGACTCCGTGCCGAGTTGGAGGAGTTGGGTGCCCGGGTGACTCTTGCCGCGTGTGATGTGGCGGATCGGGGGGCGCTGGCGGGGTTGCTGGCACAGGTGCCGGAGGAGTTGCCGCTGACGGGTGTGTTCCACACGGCCGGTGTGCTGGACGACGGTGTGCTCGACCGTATGACCGAAGAGTCTCTCCGGAGCGTTTTCCGGGCGAAGGTGCGCTCGGCCCGTCACCTCGACGAGCTCACCGCGGATCTGGATCTGTCGGCGTTCGTGCTGTTCTCGTCCTTCGCCGGGGTGGCCGGCGGTGCGGGGCAGGGTGCCTACGCGGCGGCCAACGCGTATCTCGACGGACTCGCCGAGGAACGCCGAGCGGCCGGCCGGGCGGCCACGTCCGTCGCCTGGGGCCCCTGGGCCGGCAGCGGGATGGCGGCCGGGGACGCCGCGGCCGAGCGGCTGCGGCACGGCGTGATGCCCCCGATGGATCCGGAGCTGGCGATCACCGCCCTCCACCAGGCGCTCACCCGTGACCAGACGCTCACCGTCGTCAACGACATCGACTGGGAGCAGTACCTCCCCGGGGCCACCGCCCTACGCCCCAGCAAGCTGTTCTCGGAGATCCCCGAGGCCCGCGCCCTCGAAGACCTCGCAGCCCCGGCCGCCGGGGCCACCGCCCCCGCGAACTCCCTCGTGGACCGGCTCAGCCGACTCGCCCCGGAGGAACGGGAAGCGGCGCTCCTGGACGTCGTACGCGAACAGGCGGCGGCCGTCCTCGGCTATCCGAACGCCGACGACATCCAGGTCGGCCGGCCCTTCCGCGAACTCGGTTTCGACTCGCTGACAGCCGTCGAACTGCGGAACGTCCTCGGCACCGCCACAGGGCTCCAGCTCCCCACCACTCTGGTCTTCGACTACCCCACCGCCTCCGTGCTGGCCGCGCACCTGCACACCGAGCTCTTCGCGGACGACACCGCCTCCGGGCTCCCCGAGGCGACCACAGCGAGGCCGAGGGCCGTCGAGGACGACGAACCCCTTGCCATCATCGGCATGAGCTGCCGCTTCCCCGGCGGGGTACGGAGCCCGGAAGAGCTCTGGCACCTCGTGTCCGACGGCATCGACGCGATCGGCGCCTTCCCCGCCGACCGTGGCTGGGACGTCGACGCGCTCTACGACACCGACGCCGCCCAGACCGGCACCTCGTACGTCCGGGAAGGCGGATTCCTCTACGACGCGGGCGAGTTCGACGCCAAGTTCTTCGGCATCAACCCGCGCGAAGCCCTCGCCATGGACCCGCAGCAGCGGCTGCTGCTGGAGACCTCCTGGGAGGCGTTCGAGCGGGCCGGCATCGACCCGACTCGGCTGGGCGGCAGCCAGGTCGGTGTGTTCGCCGGGACCAACGGCCAGGACTACGCCTCCGCTGTCGACCGCATCCCCGACGAGGTGGAGGGTTACCTGGGCATCGGCAACGCCGCCAGCGTCGCCTCCGGCCGCATCTCGTACACCTTCGGCCTGGAAGGCCCGGCGGTCACGGTCGACACGGCCTGCTCCTCCTCCCTGGTCGCCCTGCACCTGGCGGCCCAGGCGCTGCGGCAGGGCGAGTGCGACATGGCTCTGGCGGGCGGCGTGTCCGTGATGTCGACGCCGGGGACCTTCATCGAGTTCAGCCGGCAGCGGGGGCTCGCGACCGACGGCCGCTGCAAGGCGTTCGCGGCCGGGGCGGACGGCACCGGCTGGGGCGAGGGCGTCGGCATGCTCCTCCTCGAGCGGCTGTCGGACGCCCGGCGCAACGGGCACCGGGTGCTGGCGGTGGTGCGGGGTTCGGCCGTCAACCAGGACGGTGCGAGCAACGGCCTCACGGCCCCCAACGGTCCGTCCCAGCAGAGGGTGATCCGGGCCGCGCTGGCGAGCGCCGGGCTGACCACCGCGGATGTGGATGCCGTGGAGGCACACGGCACGGGAACGACTCTCGGCGACCCGATCGAGGCACACGCCCTCCTGGCCACCTATGGGCAGGGGCGCCCCGGAGACCGGCCCCTGTGGCTCGGCTCCATCAAGTCCAACATCGGGCACACGCAGGCGGCCGCGGGCGTGGCCGGTGTGATCAAGATGGTCATGGCGATGCGGCACGGCGTCCTGCCGCGGACGCTGCACGTGGACGAACCGACGCCGCAGGTGGACTGGTCCGCCGGTGCGGTGGAACTGCTCACCGAGCCACGCGAATGGCAGGCCGGGGAGCGCCCACGCCGGGCGGGGGTCTCCGCCTTCGGTGTGAGCGGTACGAACGCGCACGTGATCGTGGAGCAGGTACCGGAGTTCGAGACCGCGCATGAGGTAGAGGCCGGGGAGCCGGTGCTGCCTGGGGTGGTTCCGGTGGTGGTGTCGGCGAAGTCGCCGGAGGCGTTGCGGGGGCAGGCGGCCCGGCTGCGGGAGCACCTGGAGTCGGTCGACGAACTCACCGATTTGGGATGGTCGTTGGCGGTTGGGCGGTCGCGGTTCGAGCATCGGGGTGTGGTGCTGGCCGGGGACCGGGGGGAGCTGCTGGCTGGTTTGGAGCGGCTGGCCGAGGGTGAGTTCGCGGCGGATGGTGTGGTGTCTGGGCGGGCGGTCGGTGGTGCCGTGCGTCCGGTGTTCGTGTTCCCCGGTCAGG
>NZ_BAAGRZ010000073.1:0-8394 GCF_054782695.1 Streptomyces deserti | reverse complement strand
CACTACATGGAGGCCTTCGGCGAGATCCCGACCGAGCTGAGCGAGTACGCCGAGCTGATGAAGGAGCTGACGGCATGAGCGAGCGTATGAAGCCCCCAGCCCGCCGCACCGGCCGCACCCTCGGCGGCGGTGCCAAGAAGACAGCCCCTCCGCCCCCTCCGCCAGCGGCCGAGCTCACCCCCGAGCAGTACGGCGCCGAGCAGGCCGCCGCCCATGGAGAAGGCCGTCCTGCTGCCAGCGAGCGGCAGGTTCAGCCCGCTTCTTCCACGGTTCCCGTCGAGGGGACGGCGCAGGGCAGGACCGAGACGGTGCCCGAGGTGGCGCAGGCTCCCGCCCCGCCGACCGTTGATGTGGCGCCGAGCGGTCCCGTGCAGGAACCGGTCTCCGGTCAGCCGGCTCGCTTGGTTGGCGTCGCCCCCGAGATGCGGCAGGAATCCGCTGCAGAAGCGGTGGAGCTGCAGACGCAGCCTGTCGTCCCGGCTGCGGAGATGGCAGCGCCTACGATTCGGCCCGCTCAGCCGGCCGAACACGCCTCGCAGCACGAGCCGTCCGCCTTCACGTCGGTGGCTCCTGGCGTGGCCCCGGTCGCCGAGGTTGCGGTTCGCCCAGCAGTTTCTCCGGTCTCGGGCGGTACGGCGTTCCCGGTGAGGACCGACGTTCCGGCGGCTCACCGGGAGCATGACGCGCGATCGGAGGCAGCGCCGAGCGAGGGAACGCCTTGGGCGCAGGGGCCGGGCCGTCCCAAGGACATCCCCGAGACTGCCGTCGTTCTCAACCAGCGCATCATCACGCGGGAGAGCCTCGACTCGTCGGTCCCCGCCGCACTGAAGCTGAAGAAGCGGATCAAGCGCTTCGCCCTGGACAACGAACTGGACCACCTGCCCATCGGCGACATCGTCTCGGTCGCGCTGGACGAGTGGCTTACCGCCCGCGGGTTCTGACCCCAACTGCAGTGCAGGGGCGGCCGCCTCCGCCGGGATGCACGGCCGCCCCTGCCGACTATTCCACTATCCGGATAGGCGGCTAGCTAGCCGCCTATCCGGACCGACCGGAGCAACCCGTGCCCGATCTCTCCCCGCACGTCCGTCGGTTGCGTGACATCGCCGACGCACTCGAAGCCCAGGCCGAGCCGGGCGGCGACCCGTTCGCGCCCCATCCGGACACACTGAGCATCCTCAACAGCCGCCACGTCGACCGGGGCCAGCTCAACTACGCCGTCCCCGACGCTCTCCAGTTGCAACGCCGCATCCGCCGATACAACGCCGATCACGGGGTCCAGCACGGCGACATCGTCGCCTTGGCCCTCGACCTCTGGCTCCGTGCCAAGGGCTATCCACCGGACGTCAACCCGTCGGCGATGGACGGCCCATAACCCTCCCGCGTGATCAGCTCCCTGGACCGAAGCCTCGGATGAGCCTGACTGAGCCCCGTGACAGGCGCTCCAGGGCCGACTGTCAGTGGCCTGTGGTACACCTGACAGCTAGTCCGAAGGTCGTATTTTTCCGGCTAGTTGATCATTTCAGAATGAAGAGGTGCGACATGGTGGAGACCGAGCTGCCCGAGCGGGGGGTGGTGTTCTGGCCGGTCGGCACCACGTACGCAACCGCAGGCGCCGGGACTTCTCCCGCGCCCTCAGGGAACCGCGCCTCGACCTCGAAGAACTTCAGCAACAGGGCGAAGCCCAGCCGATTCGCCCCGGTCTTGTTCCGGAGCCGCACAACCTCGTCCTCAAGAAGCGTCCAGACCTCGATCAGGTCCTCCGGCTCCCACTCCTGCCGCACCGATGCCTCCGCGCCTCAACCAACTGGATCTCCACATCGTGGCGACCAGCCGCCCCACCTGGACGGAAAGCACAGAACCGCACCCCAGCCCCATCACGTTCTGCTACATGACGGGTGGCGGCAGCCATACGAGAACACGGCCGTGACTGTGAGTACCGCCGTAAGCGGCCATGCGCCTCACGCTGGCGACGCGCAACAGAGCGAGGCTTAAAACGAGTTGACAGTTCGCCTCCACACCGCCTCCATGAAACTTCAACAAAAACCCCCACCCCTCGTGCCACACTCCGTGATTACCTGGGATTACATGTCGGACATCGCGGTCGAACGCGATCGTTCGCGCCGCAGCGCTCACGTGCTTCAACACTATGAATGAACCACCGGGTAATGACCGACCGCATGGGGGGAACTGCCTCACCAGCCTCTCCCATGCCCTTTTCATATCGAGGAAACATGGTGACTAACTCCGCATGGGGCAAAGGCAGGACAGCGGCGCTTGGCGCGGCCCTCGCCGCCACGAGCATCGTCGGCCTGGCGTTCGCGGCGCCCGCCACGGCGGCGCCTGCGCCGAGTAACGGCTGGCCTGTGGCACTGACGCGGGTACCCGCCGGAGTCAACAGCGTTCTGCTGTGGTCCGCGTACAACTCCAGGTACGGATGCGTCCAGGTCACCCCGGGCGTGGACAGGACAACCGATGTGAGGGTCGCCCCAAGGGTCAACGGAAACCCGGTCACTCTCCGAGGAATGCTCTACAGCGGCCGGAACTGCGACGGCACATGGGTCGGCAACGCCCCGGAGCAGGGCACGGTGCCGACGGACCAGCAATGGACCAACTACTGGTTCAGGCTGAGCTGAGGCCGCCCCGAGCCCGGTGCCCCGGTACCTGCTCCGTGGCACCGGGCTCGGGACTCCCGGCCTCCGGCCCGGCACCCACAGGGGCACGAGTGCCGGATCGGAAAGCTTTGCGCCACAGATCGCCGCCAGCTCGCGCCACGTTGAAAGCATCCGCGCCCGTCGGCCAGGTCGCAGCGTCTTTCTTCGCGGCCGAGCTCGACCGGCCACACACACGCTCGTAGCGTTCATCGACGAGCACAAGGACCGCTTCGGCGGCGTCGAGCCGATCTGCCGGGTCCTCACCGACCACGACTGCAAGATCGCCCCGTCCACCTACTACGCCCATCACAAACGCCAGGCCGCACCCGCTGCCCGCACCGTCCGCGACGCCGAACTCAAGACCCTGATCACACAGGCGTACGAAGCCAACTACCGTGTCTACGGCGCCCGGAAGATCTGGCGGCACCTGAACCGCCAGGATGTCGCGGTGGCCCGCTGCACCGTCGAGCGCCTCATGCGTGAACTCGGCATCACCGGAGCGGTCCGCGGCAGAAAGGTGATCACCACCATCCCCGACGTGAGCGCTGAGCGGGCCCCGGACCTCGTGGACCGCGACTTCGTCGCCCCCGCCCCGAACCGATGCTGGGTCGCCAACTTCACCCACGTCTCC
This sequence comes from Streptomyces deserti, assembly GCF_054782695.1. Lineage (NCBI taxonomy): Bacteria > Bacillati > Actinomycetota > Actinomycetes > Kitasatosporales > Streptomycetaceae > Streptomyces > Streptomyces deserti. Next base: position 5,112 of record NZ_BAAGRZ010000073.1, on the reverse strand, counting down.
ACGTTCACCGGCGTCGTCTACGTCGCCTTCGTCGTGGACACCTTCTCCCGCCGCATCGTCGGCTGGTCAGCAGCCACATCGAAGGAAACACGGCTCGTTCTGGATGCCCTCGAGATGGCCTTGTGGCAGCGCGACCGGGACCAACAACCCCACCAGAAAGGCGAGCTGATACATCACTCCGATGCCGGCTCGCAGGGTGGATTCCAGTGGTCGTCGCAACACCTGATCGTGGAGGTGTTGCGTGGGACGACCACCCGGGTGGGCGACGGCGGTGACGGGGCGTCCGGCGATGCGTTCGCCGGGGCGGCCTCCGATCCGTCGGGACGTGGAACGGGCCTTCTGGTTGAAGATCGCCGAAGGGCTGACCAGCGATGACGCGGCGATCGCGTGCGGCGTGTCAGGCCCGGTCGGCACACGGTGGTTCCGCGAGCGTGGCGGCATGCCGTCGATCAAGCTCAGCCCGCCGTCGGGCCGGTATCTTTCGTTCGAGGAGCGCGAGGAGATCGCGTTGCTCAACGCCCAAGAGGTAGGAGTACGGGAGATCGCGCGCAGACTGGCCCGGTCGCCGTCGACCATCTCCCGAGAGTTGCGGCGCAACGCTGCGACGCGGAACGGCCAATTGGGCTACCGGGCCTCGATCGCGCAGTGGAAGGCGGAGCTGGCTGCACGGCGCCCGAAGACACCGAAGCTGGTGGCCAATGCGCGTCTGCGCGAGTACGTGCAGGACCGGCTGGCCGGACAGATCCAACTCTCGGACGGGACCGCGGCGGCGGGGCCGCAGACGCCGCGGTGGAAGGGCCGGAACAAGCCCCGGAGGCAGGACCGCCGGTGGGCGACGTCGTGGAGCCCGGAGCAGATCTCGCACCGGCTCAGCGCCGATTTCCCCGATGATGAGTCCATGCGCATCTCGCACGAGGCGATCTACCAGGCCCTCTACATCCAGGGGCGCGGCGCGCTCAAGCGCGAGCTGGTCACCTGCCTACGCACCGGAAGTGCGCTGCGCGTTCCGCGAGCACGCTCCCGACAGCGCGCCAACGGTCACGTCACACCAGAGGTGATGATCAGCGAGCGCCCGGCCGAGGCCGAGGACCGTGCGGTCCCGGGCCATTGGGAGGGCGATCTCATCATCGGCACCGGCCGGTCCGCGATCGGCACGCTGGTGGAGCGCACGACTCGGTTCACGATGCTGCTGCACCTGCCTAGAATGCTGCGCCGGTCCCTGACCTGGGACCGGGGCAAGGAACTCGCTCAGCATGCTCAACTCCGCGTTGCCATTGGGCTCGATGTCTACTTTGCCGACCCGCACAGCCACGGCAGCTGTAGTTCCGGTCATGGTTGGTCGTTGAGAGCGTGTCGGCGCTGGTGGCAGGCTTGCGCGGCGGCTTGATGGCGGCGGCGCCAGGCCATCCAGTGCAGGACGTGTTCCGCGTCTTGGATGGGTGGCGTGAGGACGAACGCCCTGATGAGGCGGACGAGTTCGGGGCAGGTCAACGGGAAGAGACGGGCCGGGGCGGAAGGGCCGGCCGTGGCCGTGGCGGCGGTGAGGGCCAGGACGGCGGACGCGATGAGCGAGAACAGTGACCACCGCATCCAGGAGTTCCAGCAGGTCACCTGTCCCTCGTCGAGGCCGGCGAAGGTCTTGCCGAGCTGGAAGGTCTCCTCGATCCGCCACCTGCGGCAGATCACCTCCACCAGCTGGGCCAGGGTGACGTTCCCGGGGGCCCAGCACCGATAGAAGGAGATCTCGCCGGTGTAGCGGTGCCGGCGGGCAACCAGAACACTGACGCCGTCGTCTTCGTGTCCGTCCGGGCTGTCGTCGGCGCGGACGTCCGCCCAGGACCAGTCGTACTCGCGGGTGCCCTTCGTGCCGTGTCCGGTGCGCATGCGCATCCACCGGTGCGGCAGCACCCTGCCGATCATCTGTCGAGCGCTCTGCCTGCGGCCCGCGCCGTCGGTGACCGTATGCGTGTGGGAGACACCGACCGCATAGCCGATTCCGAACTCCCGCATGGCCTTGCGGAGTTCGCGTCCCGAGTAGACCTCGTCGCCGGCGAACCAGCATGCCCGGACACCCAGCTCGAGCGCGTTCTTGACCATCGCGATGGTCTGCTCGGGCTTGGTCGCGAACATGACCTCCTCCGGGACGCCGGCCGCGTCGCGGCGTTCCTCGTCCGCGGCCCAGTCCTTCGGGAGGTAAAGGGCCCGGTCGATGACCACCCGCGCCGAGTCGGTCACCGCGGCCAGGTGCACGGCGACCTGGCAGAGCCCGACGCCCTTGATCGCGCCGGAATACTGGCGGCCGGCGCCCACACAGCCGGTCGAGGACTTCGCGTCCCCGGTCTCGTCCGCGACCAGCACCACGTCCTGACCTGCGAGTTCCCGCACCACCAGGCGGGCGATTTCCTCCCGGGCCCGGTCGTGGTCGAACCTCGCCCTCGACAGCAGATGCTGCAGCCGGTGCGGTCCCCCATGGCCCAGTGCCTGAGCCAGGGTCCAGCAGTTCCGGGTGTCCACCTCCGTCAACAAGCCCGTGATCATCTGCGCCGCCGTCGAGCGGGTCTCATGCCGTGCGAAACAGTCTGCGATCGCCTTCATCGCCGCCTCGAACACCCGGTCCCAGGCTGCCTGGGCTATCGTGACCTCCACGGCCACCTGCTCTTGATACGTCGTCACAAACGTTCATGATCATGGTGGCCGTACCCATGCCCGCACCCGCCCTCACGAGCTGTTGACCAGCACAGACGTCGGAACTACAGCTGCCGTGACAGCCCCTGGCAGCGAGGCACGAACGAGAACACCAACGGGCTGTTGCGCCAGTATTTTCCCAAGGGCACGGACCTGTCGCGATGGGGCGCTGATGAGCTTGAGGCCGTGGCTTTCGCTCTCAACAACAGGCCCCGGAAACCCTCGGTTGGAAGACACCAGCCGAGGCCCTGAATGAGCATCTACTGTCAATCCAGGAAGCCGGTGTTGCGACGACCGGTTGAATCCGGGCAGTACACATCGTTCGCGCTCGCCGAGCACCTCGACTGGGCAGGCATCGCCGCGTCGATCGGATCGGTCGGCGACGCCTACGACTGTGAGGATGGTGTCACCGCTGCGGAAGTGGCCTGACTCCTGCTTACGACTGACCCTTCGGGTGTCCTGGCTGTTGGTCTGTCGGTCACTTCCGCGGCGGGCTCGTAGCGGGCCGTCGGCCGCGCGGGCAGTGACCGAATAGGAGCCTGCTGCCACCAGGCGCTCGTCACAGTCCTGTCCTCCCGCCCGGCCGACGGGCTCGCGTTGACCGCCGCTTCCGGGAGGGGAAACCGACAGCCATGACCAGCATCCTGCAGGCCGAGCCGATCGGGAAAGTCGTCGTCGGAGTCGACACTCACAAGTGGGTGCACACCGCGGTCGTTGTCGACGTGGTCGGCGGCGCTCAAGGGACCATCAGCGTCTCCGGCGACCGGGGAGGATACGAGCAACTCGACACCTGGGCAGCCCGGTTCGGCCAGGTTTTCGGCTTCGGCGTGGAGGGCACCGGCTCCTACGGATCCGGGCTCGCCTCCTGGTTGCGCAGGCACGGCCGCAAGGTCGTCGAGGTCAACCGGCCCGATCGCCGGGTACGGCGTCAGCGCGGCAAATCCGACCCGATCGACGCGGAGAACGCCGCCCGCGCGGTGCTGGCCGGCACCGCCACCGCGACCCCGAAGAGCGCCGAAGGCACGGTGGAGATGATCCGCCACACCAAGATCGCCCGCGACACGGCGGTGAAGTCCCGCACTCAGGCCATGGTCACCCTCAAGGCCCTGACCGTCACTGTCCCCGACGAACTGCGCGAACAGCTCCAGGGCCTGCCGAAGATGACCCTCATAGACCGGTGCGCGGGGCTGCGGCCCGGGCCGGTCACCAGCGTGCTGGCCTCGGCTAAGAGGGCGTTTGATGTAGGCGAATTGTCGTTTATTTCCTAGTAGGTTCCTCGCCAGGTAGGTGCGGTCTCGTCCGTTATGCGCTTGGCGAGGTTGTCGATCGAGGCGATGTGGATCACGGCTTCGGAGCTGGCGGTCAGGGTCTCGTAGTCGCGTGCGAGACGGCGATGCATCATGATCGATCCGATGCTCCGTTCCACGACCCAGCGCCTTTTGACGACATGAAAGCCACGGATTTCAGGGTTTCTGTTGACGACCTCAACGTCGATTCCGAGCTTCGCTCCGTGCTCGATGACGGCGTTCTTGAAGCCGGTATCGACCCAGCTCTTGGAGATGGTTGGGTAGGTCTTCTTGGCCTGGTCGAGGAGGTGTATTCCTACGGCGTTTTCCGACAGGCTTGCGGCGGTGACGGTTACGGCGAGGAGCAGGCCGAGCGTGTCGGTGATGATGCCTCGCTTCCGGCCCACGATCTTCTTGGCGGCGTCGGTTCCCTGGCTGGTCAGGGGTACGTTCGTGGAGGTCTTCACGCTCTGGGTGTCGATCACGGAGGCGGTCGGTTCGGGCTTTCGCCCCTCCTTCACGCGGGCGAGGCCGGTCAGGTCGTAGTTGAGCTGGGCGAGGATTCCTTCGTCACGCCAGGCGGCGTAGTAGGCGTAGACGGTGCCGTGGTTGGGGAAGTCGTGCGGAAGGTATTTCCATGGGATTCCCGTGCGATTGACGTACAGGATTGCATTGAAGACATCGCGCAGTTCTACCTGGGCCGGCTGGCCGGTGGGTCTGCGATCGAGTCGAGCTTTCCTCCAGGCGGATAAGGTCGGTTCGATCAACGCCCATCGGGCGTCGGACAGGTCGCTGGGGTACGGCTTACGCTCGCTCACGAAAGGGCTCTTACATGAATAGCGCCACCGACAGCGTTACTTGTTGAGCTGGGCGAGTCTGTGACGTCCATAGACCAGACGGAATCTGGGTGCGAGACACGGAGCAAATGGACACCGAGGCCGAAGCTTGGAAAGCCGCGAAGCTACATGTAGGGCGCAGATCACTTCAAAGAGGCCAGGCCGCAAGAGCGAGGTAACACCGCAAGGCATGCCTAAATGCCCACTAAGAGGGCGTTTATGCAGGTCAAGGCCCGTACGCGCCTTATGTGAGTGTCCTATTTCGTCGCGGATAGCCCGATGGGCGAAGAGCATCGCCCGGCGGG
>NZ_BAAGRZ010000072.1:0-8443 GCF_054782695.1 Streptomyces deserti | reverse complement strand
GACCTGCGCGATCTGGCACAACCGCACCATCGGCGCACCCATCACCAGGTCACTGATCGCCTACGACCACTGAGCCACATCGGAACTACTCGTCTAGCGCGTGCGGGCCGGACCTGTCACCGATTCCGGCCGCGTACGGCCGGAGAGACCGAGGACGCGATGACCACCGCCCCCGCCCCGCCCACTCCAGCGGACAACGCTGCGACAGCCGGCCCCACAGCGAGCCACACGGCAAGCCCCGTTCCCAGCCCCACAGCCCCGAGCCGCCGTCTGACCGTTGTCCCTGATCAGACCCCGGATTCGGCCGCCCCGGACGGTTGCAACTCCTCTTCTCCCAGTACTGATGTACCTGGAGAAGCGTCCCCGGCCCGCAAGGCTGCGGCGACGAAAGCCGGAGCGGAGATCCGCGGCGAGGTCCTGCTCACCCTCGCTCAGCTGCGCCTCCGGCTGGAGTATTAGCCGCGGCTACCGCCGGATGTTCACGAGCCCCGACAGCACCGGGCTTCCTGTGCCGCACTGAGGGGGCGTAGGACTGACGGCAGGAGGTCTAGCCCCAGCTCTCCTACGTCGACTGCTGGGCGGTCGTCGACAGGGCAAAGCAGCGCCCGTAGCTAGGAGGCGCGGGTGCCCTGAGGAGGACCGGCAGCCCTCAGGGCAACCGCCGAGATCCCGGGGTGGCCGAGCGGCCCCGCAGCCCAGCACCTCGACGCCGCGCGTGGCGAGGATCGCGTCGATGCGCAGGTTGACATGATGCAGGACAGTGTCCGCTGACGGATGTGGCAGAACGCACTCAGGGAGGATGCACGGTGCTGGTGACGGAGTTCCGGACGGAGGATCTGCCGGTGGCCGAGCGGTTCGGCTCCTGGCACGACATGACCGCCAGGTCGTTGATACCCAACGCGATCCGCAGTGACCACGCGGCGGACTTCCGGGCGAGCGCGCGGGTGCTGGAGCTGGGCGGGGTGCAGGTGTCCGCGCTGGCCTACCCGTCGCTGGAGACCCGCCGGTCGGCGAAGCTGATCCGGCGCTCCGATCGTGAGTGCTACCAGCTGATACTGAATCTGCGCGGGGGCCACCGGATCCTCCAAGGTGGCCGGGACACCCTCAGCGGCCCCGGGGAGGTGATGCTCTACGACACCTCGCTCCCCTGGCACGGCTGGGCGGCCGCCGACCAGGACACGGTGGAAGGGGTGATGGTGCAATTCCCCCGGGCGCTGCTGCCACTGCCGGCGCGCAAGGTCGACCAGCTGATCGCCGTGCGCTTATCCGGGCGTGAGGGGATCGGCGCTCTGCTGTCCGGCTACCTCACACAGCTGACCGCGGGCGGCGCCGCCCACACTGCGGCGGACGGCGCCCGCCTGGCCACCTGCACCCTCGACCTGCTGACCGCGTTCCTCGCCCACCACCTCGACGCCGCCGCGTTGGTGCCGCCCCAGACTCATCGGCAGGCCCTGCTGCTGGAGATCCACGCCTTCATCCAGCAGCACCTGGGTGAGCCGGACCTGTCTCCGGGCACGATCGCCGCCGCCCACAACATCTCCCTGCGCTCCCTGCACCGGCTCTTCCGGGACCAGGGCACCACCGTCGCCGGGTGGATCCGCGTCCGTCGGCTGGAGCGCTGCCGTCGGGACCTGGCCGACCCCCTCCTGCGCTCCCGCCCGGTCCGCGCCATCGCCGCCCGCTGGGGGTTCACCGATCCCGCGCGCTTCAGCCGCGCCTTCCGCGCCGCCTACGGACACAGTCCCAAGGACTACCGCCAGCAGCATCAGTAGCCTGCCCGCGCCTCCATGTGGCACGAATCGTCAACCAGTTGTCGCTGACCGACAACGACATCCCATTCATCACCCACGACACTCAAAGCGCCTGGATTGCGCCGCCTCGTCGTGACAGGTGCGACAGATGTGGCCGTCCGGCCAAATGTGCCCACGACAAGAGAGTCGGGGGTAAAGGAAGGGGAGGAAACATGCGTTTCACAATTCCGTGGCGGATCGCGGCTACCGCTGCCGGTGCCATCCTGGCCGCCGGTGCGGGGGTGTTCGTATCCGCTCCGGCCGCCCAGGCCGCGTACAGCGACTGCCCTCAGGAGAGCGGGTACCTCTGCTTCTGGCAAGACATCAATTACTCGGGCGGGCCCGGAAAGCTGTCCGGTAACAACACGGATTGGCGCGCCTTCAGCCGCCCCAACTGCCAGTCTGGCACCTGGAACGACTGCGCCTCATCCATTGCCAACGAGGGCCTGAACTGCGAGGCGGTGGTCCACGAGCACCCCAACTACGGGGGCTCCTCGTGGGTGATCAATCGCGACACCCACGCCTCGAACCTGACTCAATGGGGCAAGCCGAGCGGCGGCAACTGGAACGACGTCATCAGCTCCAACCGCTGGTGGTGCGGGTAGGCGATGACGGGATGCGACTGATAGGCCGACGTACCGCTGTCGGAGCAGCCGTCACCCTGCTGGTCACGGGAGTTGCCGGCTGCACGCAAGCGCAGTCGGCAAGCCCGGACGGCCGGTCCGCTGGGACGGTACTCAGCGGCGCCGCCCTGGACCTGGCCGTTCGCGCCGGGCCCTACCGCGACGACCAGCGCGTACTACAGCAGGCGGAGTACGAGCTAACCCGGCGCTGCATGGCCGCGCGAGGCTTCGACTATCCGACCTCGGACGGCGGCACCATCGGCAACGATGATTCCTGGCAGCCGGATCTGGATACCCGGCGCAGCCGCGGATACGGGTTCGGAGACCCCAGTCCGTCGCCTGACGACCAGTACCCGCCCGGCCTTCCCGCTGCGGAGCGGGACTCCTATGTCCGTGCCCTCACCGGCGATCCCGAACACCGTGCCGTGCTGCGGCTGTCCACCGGGCCGGAGTTCACCTTCGGCACCACCGGCTGTATCGCCGAGAGCAGGATCGGTCTGTACGGTGACGTCATCGACGCGGCCCGGGTCTCCTATGTGCCGCAGGAAGCCCATAACGCGCTGAACGACCCGATTGCTGATAGTCCCGCCATGCGTGAGGCCATGGCGCTGTGGACGTCCTGTATGAGAGACCGGGGATATCCGTATGACTCGATGGAGGCAGCCCGTGCCGATGCGCGCCAAAGCCACGACTCGGCGGGCAGTGCGGACGCCGCGCGGCGGGCCGAGATCCGCATAGCCGTCGCCGACGGGGAGTGCGCGCTGGTCGCGGGTATGCCCGAGGTGGTCGACCGGGTGGGTCGTCGGCACGCGGCCAAACTTACCGCGGAGCAGCGAGCGGACCTCAACCTCGCCGCCGAACTGCGCGCAGAGGCGCTGGAGCATGTCCGCAGCATTGCGAACGGTAGTCCGTAGGCTGATCCGAATCTGCAGGTGAGTGTCGCTCGGGCCGACGTACCGAAGGCCGGTCAGGCTGGATCGCAATCTATGGCGCAGGACGCGGCGGACGACCCCGCTCCGGCGGCTGCACCGGCCGACGCGTCGGCTGACGCGGCTGCGGCGGCCAGGCGCAAGCCCATCGATGCCGGGTGGACTCCACGTGGTACATCGAGCGCATGCGCGGCTGCGGCATCTGGCGCAACAGTTCGCACCTGTCGCATCGCTGTGAGCCCATGGCTCCAATGGTCGCGCAGGGTTCGATGGCACACGCTCAGGGTTCCGTGTCATGGGACACACCGGCCATGGCGGCACAGGCCCTGGCTATGACCCCGACCACGCTGCCGCGCGCCCCGTCCATGGCAGGTCAGGACGTCCCTCGCCGTGCGCGCGGGCCGGTAGCGTGCCCGCCGTGATGGTGGGCACCGAAGAAACCAGGCTGGTCGTGCTGCGCGGCAACAGCGCCTCGGGCAAGTCGTCCGTCGCGGCCGGCATCCGCGAGAAGTTCGGCCGCGGCCTGGCCCTGGTCGGCCAGGACAACCTGCGTCGCATCGTGCTGCGCGAGCGGGATCGGCCCGGCGCGGCGAACATCGGCCTGATCGACCTGACCGCCCGCTACGCCCTTAACTCCGGGTTCCACGTCGTGGTGGAGGGCATCCTGTACGCCGACCGCTACGGCGATATGCTCGCCCGGTTGCGCGCCGACCATCGCGGCCCGACCCACAGCTACTACCTGGACGTGCCGTTCGAGGAAACCGTCGCTCGGCACGCCACCAAGCCGATCGCCGACGACGTCAGCGAGGCGCAGCTGCGGGACTGGTACCGGTCGCGCGATCTGCTGCCCGGCGGAGTCGAGACCGTCATCGGCGCCGACAGCACTCTCGTCGCGACGGTCGACCGCATCATGCTCGACACCGGCCTGGCCGGCCTCCCGGCCGTGGATCGCTCCCAGGCGCTGGTTCCCCTGAGGGTTCTGCGAGACCTTCGCCCATGGAATCGGGGAGTCATTGTCAAGATCTGTGGATCGGGCCGGGCTGACGCGGCTTGGTGGACATCCTGATCTTGATGTCGTTCTCGCCGTGACGAGTGACTTCGTGCAGGCCCAGTCGCCGGTGGAGGGCCTGGGCCCGCCGGTTGACGACGAGGACGTCCAAGGCGAGGTCCTTGCCCTGCTGGCGGGCCTGGTGCAGGAGGGTGCGGATGAGTTGGCTGCCGATGCCGCGTCCCTGGTGGTCGGGGTGGAGCTCGATCCGCGCCAGGTAGATCTCCGTCGGTCGGTGCTCGACGTGGAGCATGCCGAGTGCCGTCGGCGGTGATGATCTGCCATCGGTCCGCAGTGAACGAGCGGGCGTGGAAGTCGCGTTGGATCTGCTCGTCCCAGCCCCAGATGGCCGTGACGTAGGCGCCCATGGCGGCTTTGTGCGGCTGGAAGCAGTACTCGCTGTCCGCGGAGGTGGCTGGCCGCAGGCCGATGGCCGTCATGCCGCTCGCTCCGTGGGCCGTTCGACCAGTCGGCCGCCTTCGAAGCGGGCTCCGGCGCGGACGAGGGCGACGAGATGGGGTGCGTTCACGGCTCGCCACCGCTGCTGGGCGAACTCGACAAGCTTGAAGACCATGGCCAGGGCGGCGGTGCGGGAGCCGGCGCCGCGGGTGACCTTGGTCCGCAGCCGGACGGTGGAGAACGTGGACTCGATGGGATTCCTGGTCCGCAGATGGATCCAGTGCTCGGCCGGGAAGTCGTAGGACGCCAGTAGCTGGTCCTGGTCATCGGTGATCCTCTTGACAGCCTTGGGGAACTTCGCGCCGTAGAGCTTGGCGAACGTTTTGATCGCCGCCTCGGCGTGGTCGCGGTCCTCGGCGTTGTAGATGTCCTGGATGGCCTTCTTCGCGCTGGGCTGCGCGGACTTCGGCATGGAGTCGAGGACATTGGCCGTTTTGTGAACCCAGCACCTTTGCTCGCGGGTTTCGGGGAACACCTCGACCAGGGCTTTCCAGAAGCCCAGGGCGCCGTCGCCGACCACCAGGACCGGGGCGCGCATGCCCCGGCGGGCGCAGTCGCGCATCAGGTCGGCCCACAACTCGGCGGACTCGCGGTAGCCGTCCTTGAGCGCGACCAGTTCCTTGGAGCCGTCGGCGCGGACCCCGATGAGCACCAGGACGCATGCTTTGGCCTCCTCCAGGCGGACGTTGAGGTGGATGCCGTCGGCCCACACGTACACGTAGTCGACCTCGGACAGGTCGCGGTCCATGAACGCTGTATGGTCGGCCTGCCACTGCTGGGTGAGGCGGTTGACGGTGGCCGGAGAGAGCCCGGCCGCGCTGCCGAGGAAATGCTCCAGTGCCGGGAAATCGCGCCCGAGGACAGGTCGTGCAGGTAGAGCAGCGGCAGCACCTCGCTGATCTTCGGGGACTTGCGGCACCACGGCGGCAAAATCGCGGAGGAGAACCGCTTGCGCTCGCCGGTGGCCTCGTCAACGCGCTTGTCGTTCACCCGCGGGGCCTTCACCTCGACCACCCCAGCCGCGGTGGTGACCTTCCTGGGCTGGTGGTAGCCGTTGCGGACCACGAGCCGCCGGCCGGTCTCGTCCCGCTGGTCCACCAACTCGGCTATATAAGCGTTGACTTCGGCCTCCAAGGCCGCCGCGAGCATCCGCCTCGCGCCCTCCCGGACGATCTCGTCGATCAAGGAGGAGCCGTTGGCGGTAGTGCCGTCGTCGTTGACTACGCTGAGCACGGGCGTGCCTTCCCGACCGGTGCTGCGAACACCGGCCAACTCGATGACCATCAGTCGATCACTCGGGAAGGTACGCCCTTCGCGTGCTCCCCGAGCTCGATCCACAGGTCTTGAGCATGGCTCGGGATCGGGCCGGCGCTAGGTGTATTGCCCTGAGAGGTTGGGGACGCGGCTGAGCCACTTTCCGGGGCTGCGGATACCGCAGAGGTCGGTTCAGGCAGGCCGGAGGGCACGGGTGGTAAACCGGAGGCCGGCGCACCGGACCAGCACAGCACGACGGGGACGACACCCAACGACACATTCGTGGGCCGGATCGCCGGTGACGACCCCGGCTCCCTGGAGACGGGCGCCGAGAAACGCGCTGAATAGCGCGGCCGAACCGGCGATTGTCCCCCTTAGCCTCCGAGCCCGGTTGCCGCACGCCGCTTCGAAGAGGCGCGCCTCGCGTTGGCCGCGACCAGTGCATGCCGGGTCCCTCTGCCTGTGCGTGATCGTCACCGCGCGGCGAAGGGCCGCTCGTACGTTCAGCGGTTCCACACCTCTGGCCCGCCTTCATGCCATTCGATCAGGCCAGAGTCGGCGACATCCAGTTCGTCCCAGCCGGTCAGGCCGGCGTGCTGCAGGAACACGGTCAGGTCGTGAAGGCTGTAGGCGGTGCCGAAAATCCGATCGTCGATTCCCACCTTGCGGCCACCGGTCTCCAATGGCGGGTAGACGATCACACGGCGCTCGGACATGGCACCAGCCTCACCGATGACGAGCAGCCACGCATCTCGGCTGCTGCACGAGCCGACGTATGACGTTCCAGCGGTGAGCCTGTTCCGCGCGATGGACACCCTTGGCGTGGTGGTCAGGCTGCGAGTGCGGTCTCGCATTCGGCGGGACTGCGGTAGCCGAGGCTGTTGTGCAATCGGGGCAGTTGTACCACCCTCGATGAAGTCGAAGATCGTCGTGCGGGCGGCGGCCCGGCTGGGCCAGGCGCTTGTGTCCAGCAACGCCGGGCGCGGCAGCCCTCGAACTCACCTCCCGCCCCTCGGCCAGCCCGGCAACGGTATCCACGATCCTGATCCTGCGATCGACCAAGGGAGTCCTGCGCAACATCGGCCCCGGCTCACCGAAAAGGCTCCTCAGGATCACCCGGTAACCCGTTGCTCTGTCGGTCAGCGAGTCAATGTGGGCACCTTCCCGCAGGGTGTAGGCGGTGCTTTGGTGAGAGTGTGACCGGGGGTTCTCTCACCGACTCCGCCAAGTCGTGTGCTGTATGGGGAGCAGTGGGCGCCGTCGGCGGCACTGCGCTGAAGGTCGCCAAAGAATTGACTTCGGAAGCGAGATAGTGACCATGCGTGGACCCTGGCAGGGAAAGAGAGCGAGCGCGCGGAGCCATAGTGGCTCTCGCAGTGTGCGGTGTCACTTTGGTGATCACTGTGCTGTGGGTGGAGCACGGGCGCTTCTGCTCTGGGTCCTTCTGATCCGTTGCCATCCTGGCGGTCCAGCAGCTGTTCCAGGGCTTGGGAGCCAAGCGGGCACCCACCGACGGCAGGGATTAGGCAGCAAAGGGGAGGATGTCACACGCAGGCCAGTCTCCCGGTCATGCCCGGGAGCCTGGTTTAACGTCTTGCGGCAGCCCAGGGCATCGAGGGCGCCCCACAGCTTCCCCGACGCCTTGTCCTTCGGTCACAACGGGTAAGTCCAGCTGCAGGCCGACCACGGCCCGGGACGTCCCGACCATGGCCCTGACCACGGCAGGAGCCGCGCCAGGGCCCCACGAGGAAGGCTGGCACCCTGCCGCAGGCCTACGCGGCGGCGTTCTGGTGCAGGTCCAGGAAGAACCGCAACCGCACGCCAGGCTCGGCAGGCTCCCGAGTCGTACGGTTCGCCGGCGCAATCGCGCACCGCGCGGCGAGCAGCTCCTGGAATCGTGAACGCGGTCTCGTCAGGCGGACCGCGACCTCCACCACGGCCAGCCCCGGCAGCGCCACATGCGCTTTCTTGCTCGAGCCTCGCCGACGTCGCGGAGTCCGTGCAGGTCACCCCCTTTGTACGGGCGTGGTCAGGGGTCTCACACCCCCGCTTTCGCCCATGCTCTGGCTGGAGTTGAGGGTGAGGGAGGCGGGATGGGCAGCGCGGTCGCGGCCGGGGATCGCGGTGCGTTCGCCCGGTGTTGCGCGTCGGCGCCGCCGCGCTGGGCCGCCGACGGTGCGGCGGCTGGGTGAGGCGCTCCGAGGGCCAGGCCGCGTGCCGGGCACGCGGGGCCAGCGCTCTTTCATATGTCCCAAGGGTGGTGTCGCGATCTCCCGTCGGGGATCGCACCATAAGTAACAGAAGGCGCATCTCGTAGTGAGGGGAGCTGTGATGACTGTT
>NZ_BAAGRZ010000071.1:0-8551 GCF_054782695.1 Streptomyces deserti | reverse complement strand
GCCGCATCACCGTCCCGTCCACCGCCTCGTTCGGCGCCACCACGACCGTGCCGCCGGACAGCAACGGCACCCACAGTTCGTACGACGACGCGTCGAACGCGTGCGGGGCATGGAACAGCACCCGCGGCGTCACACCCCAGCACCGGTCCCTGGCCAGCGCGACGACATCCCGGTGCGTGGTCACCACACCCTTGGGCACACCCGTCGAACCCGACGTGTACATCACATACGCGGCCGCCGATTCCGCCACGACCGGGAGTGGTCCCTCGTCCGACCCGGCGTCCACGGTCACCTCGGCGACCCCGACGTCCTGCCCGGCCGACGCCTCACTCACCACGACCAGGCAGGCGCCCGCGTCCTCGATCACCGAACGCTTCCGCGCCGACGGCCACGTCGCGTCCAGCGGCAGATACGCACCACCGGCCTTCAGCACCGCCAGCAACGCCACCACCAGGTCGGCAGAGCGCTCCATCAGTACGGCGAAGACCGGCTCCGGGCCGCCGCCCACCCCCGAAAGCACCCGCGCCAACCGGTCCGAACGCTCGTCCAGCTCCCGGTAGGTGAGCTCCACGCCGTCACCCGCCACGGCCACCGCGTCCGGATCCGCCGCCACGCGTTCGGCGAACGCCTGAGGCACCGACCCGCCCGGCACGGGTGCCGCCGTGTCGTTCCATCCCGCCAGAATCCGGATGCGCTCGGCCGGGCCGAGCACGTCAACCGTTGTCAGGGGTGTGTCCGGGGCCTGTTCAAGGGCGTTCGCCAGACCGTCCAGGCAGGTGAGCAGCAGCGTGCCCGCCCATGCGGGATCGACCGGGGCGACGGCCTCCACTTCCACCTCGAAACCTGTGCCGTCGTCGTCGACGGACACGACCACCGGGTAGTTCGAGTAGTCCCGGTGCATCACGAGGGTCACGCCGTCGAGGTCGGCACCGGGGTGCCGCTCGGTCGGCAGGTTGTGCCGGTAGTTGAACAGTGAGGTGAACAGCGGGCTGGTTCCGGGCACAGCACTGGCCCGCTGTGCCAGGGTGAGCGAGGCGTGTTCGTGGACCATCAGGTGGGCGAGCTGGCTGCGCATGTCCGTGAGGACCTCGGCCACACTCTTGCCGGCCAGGCCCAGCCGCACGGGCAGGGTGTTGATGAAGAGGCCCGGTGCGCGGTCCGCGCCGGCGCCCGCGTTCATCCGTCCGAACAGGATCGTGCCGAACACGACGTCGTCGCGGCCCGACAGCGTGCCGAGCACCCGCGCCCACGCCACATGGAACAGCGTCGCCGGGCTCACACCGAGCGACCGCGCCAGGCTGCGGACCCGCCCGGTCAGGGCGTCGTCCATCGTCAGCCGGACCTGCGCGGCGTCCGTGCCGTCACCGTAGACGTCCATCAGGCCGTACGGGGCCGTGGTCTCGGTGACGTCGCCCAGCAGGTCGGTGAAGTACCGCTCGTGCTCCTCCTGGGACACCCCGAACCGCGCCCGGGCCACGAACTCACGGAACGGCACCGGCGCGGGCAGCCGCTCCCCCTGCCCGTTCATCAGCGCGCGGAGCTCGTCGAGCACCACGTCGAAGGTGGTGTGGTCCTGGACCAGGTGGTGGATGCGCAGCAGTACCGTCCAGCCGCCGTCCGGGGCCGCCATCACGCGCACCCGCAGCAACGGCGCTCGCGTCAGGTCGATGGCGGACTCGCCCGCCGACAGAAGCTGATCGGCGGCCTCGGGCCCGGCGGGGTCGAAGGTGATCTCCTCGACCGGCAGATCCGCGTGGCGCACGACCACCTGCACCGGTTCGCGCAGTCCTTCCCACATGATCGCGGTGCGGTAGATGTCGTTGCGGACCACCAGCTGCCGCAGCGCCGCGAGGAAGTCCTCGAGTCTGTCCCTGGAGTCGATGGTGAGCACCATCGGTGTCGCGTAGACGTCCGTGCCGTCCCGGTCGGCCATCAGGTGGTGGAAGAAGATGCCCTCCTGCAGGGGCGCCAGGGGATACACGTCCTGGATGTTGGGCACGCCGCCCGGAACGGCCGCCACGACGGAGGCCAGCTCGTCATCCGTCAGTTCGACCAGGGGGAGCATCTCCGGCGTGATCTCGGTGGCGCCGTCGGGGATCCGGCTGGGCGGTACCTCGACCTGATCGGGCCCGGCCACCGCGGCCAGGCGGGCCGGGGTCGGTGACGCGAACAGGGCCCGCACCGAGACCGACACGCCGCGCTGCCGCAGCCACTCCACCAGCGACACCGCGAGCAGCGAATGCCCGCCCAGGGCGAAGAAGTCGTCATCGACCCCGACCCGGTCCAGGCCGAGCACCTCGGCGAACGCCGCGCACAGCAGCTCTTCCTGAGCCGTGACCGGGGCGCGTCCGGTACCGGCGCCGGCCTGGTCCGGCTCCGGCAGCGCCCTGCGGTCCAGCTTGCCGTTGACCGTCAACGGGAGGGCGTCGAGCTCCACGAACGCCGACGGCACCATGTACGACGGCAGCCGCTGTCCCGCGTATGCGCGCACCTCGTCCAGGACACCGTCGGAACCGTCGGCCGGCACGACGTAGCCGACGAGCCGCATGCCGCCCGGGGCGCCGTCGCGGGCGACCACCGCGGCCTGGGCGACGGCCGGGTGCGCCGCGAGGACGGCCTCGACCTCACCCGGCTCGATCCGGAACCCGCGGATCTTCACCTGGTCGTCCGCCCGGCCGGCGAACACCAGCCGGCCCTCCGAGGCCCAGCGAGCCCGGTCCCCCGTCCGGTACATCCGCCCGCCGGACCCACCGAACGGACACGCCACGAACCGTTCACCGGTCAGTGCCGCACGCCCCGCGTAGCCACGCGCCACCTGGGTCCCGGCCACGTACAACTCGCCCACCACGCCCACGGGCACGGGCCGCAGCCACTCGTCCAGCACGTACACCGACAGGCCCGGAAGGCCACGACCGATCACACTGCCGTCCGCGCCGTCATCCGGCCCGACAGCGTGGTGCGTGACATGCACGGTGGTCTCGGTGATCCCGTACATGTTCACCAGCCGCGGGGCATCCTCGCCGTACCGCTCCCACCAGCCGGCCAGCCGCGCGGGCTCCAGCGCCTCCCCGCCGAAGACCACCGTCCGCACGGCACCGAGCGCGCCCGAGCGATCCGGCTGAGCCGCCATCAACTGGTAGAACGCCGACGGCGTCTGGCTCAGCATCGTCACACGTTCACGCTCCAGCAGCTCCGCGAACTCCCCCGGCGACCGTGAAACGTCGAACGGCACCACCACCACCCGCCCGCCGTGCAGCAGCGCGCCCCACAACTCCCATACGGAGAAGTCGAAGGCCAGCGAGTGGAACCAGCTCCACACGTCGTCCGCGCCGAAGTCGAGCACCTCCCGGGCGGCGGCGAACAACGCCACCACGTTCCGGTGCGGCACCAGCACGCCCTTCGGCCGCCCGGTGGACCCCGACGTGTAGATCACGTACGCCGGGTGCGAGGGCAGCAGCGGAGCGATGCGGTCGGCGTCCGAAATGGGCGCCGCGTCGTAGCCGGCGGTCTCCGCGAGGAACTCGGGTGTGTCCAACACCAGCACCGGCCCGGCGTCCTCGAGCACGAACCGGACACGCTCGCGCGGCTGCCCGGGGTCGATCGGCACGTACGCGCCGCCCGCCTTCAGCACCGCCAGGACAGCGACCACCACCTCCGGCGACCGCTCCAGCACCA
This sequence comes from Streptomyces deserti, assembly GCF_054782695.1. Lineage (NCBI taxonomy): Bacteria > Bacillati > Actinomycetota > Actinomycetes > Kitasatosporales > Streptomycetaceae > Streptomyces > Streptomyces deserti. The sequence continues at coordinate 4,876 of NZ_BAAGRZ010000071.1, read as the reverse complement.
CAGCCACCACCGACTCCGGGCCGACCCCCTGCGCGATCAGCTTCCGCGCCAGACGGTTCGACCGCTCCTCGACCTCCCCGTAACTCAGCTCGGCATCGGCGCCCACCAGCGCGACCGCCTCCGGGGTCCGCGCCGCCTGCGCGGCGAACAGATCCGGCACCAGGGCATCCGGCACCGGCCCCGCCAGGTCGTCGCTCCGGCACAGCCGCTCGGCGTACTCGGCGTCGAGGACGTCGATCGCGCCGAGGGGGACGTCCGGGGAGTCCGCCAGGGCCGCGACCAGGTTCGCCAGGCAGGTGTGCAGCAGCCTGCACACCTCCATCGGATCGACCTGCGCCACAGCCTCCACGACCAGGTCGAAGCCGGTCGCGCTCTGGTCCACCGAGACGGTGAGCGGGTAGTTGGTGTGGTCGTGGAGGGAAAGTACTTCTATTCCCTCCAGCTCCGCCTCGCCGGTGTCCGTGGCCTGGACGTGCCGGTAGTTGAAGATCGAGGTGAACAGCGGTCCGCCACCGGACAGGCCGGCGGCCGCCTGCGCCAGCGTCAGCGACGCGTGCTCGTGCACGAGCAGCTCCGCGAGCTGGCCGCGCAGTCCGGTCAGCGCCTCGCCGACACCGTGTCCGGCCAGGTCCACGCGAACCGGGAGGGTGTTGATGAACAGGCCCGCCACCCGGTCCGCGGCCTCGCCGGCGTTCATCCGTCCGAACATCACCGTGCCGAACACGACATCGCGGCGGCCGGACACGGCCCCGAGCACGCGCGCCCAGGCCAGGTGGAACACCGTCGCCGGGCTGACGCCCAGCGAGCGCGCCACCTCCCACACGCGCCGGGCCAGGGCGGCGTCCACGGGCAGCCGGCCCGCCTGAGCCGCACCGCCGTCACCGAGCACGTCCATCAGGCCGTAGGGCGCGGTGGGCTCGGTGACGTCCCCGAGGAGTTCGGCGAAGTACCGCTCGTGTTCCTCTCGCGGCGTCCCCAGCCGTGCCTGCGCCACGAACTCACGGAACGGTACCGGCGGCGGCAGCCGGTCGGCCTGCCCGGCCATGAAGGCCCGCACCTCGTCGAGGAGCACGTCCGACGCCGTGTGGTCCTGCGCCAGGTGGTGGATGCGCACGAGCGCGAGCCACCGCTCGGTGCCCGGCTCGGCCGCGACGCGCACGTCCATCAGCGGAGCCCGGCCGATGTCCATCCACCCGCCGCCCGCCGCGAGCAGCCGCTCCGCCGAATCCTCGGTCACGGGCAGCTCCGCGTGGCGTACCACCACCTGGACCGGTTCACGCAGCCCTTCCCACACGATCGCCGTGCGGTACACGTCGTTGCGGTCCACGACCTGCCGCAACGCGGCGAGGAACGCGTCGAGGCGGCTGCGCGAGTCGAACCGCAGCGTGGACGGCGTCACGTAGACGTCCGTGCCGTCCCGGTCGGCCATCAGGTGGTGGAAGAAGATGCCCTCCTGCAACGGCGCCAGCGGATACACGTCCTGGATGTTGGGCACGCCTCCGGGCACCGCCGCCGCCACCCGTTCGATCTCGGTCTCGGTGAGCCGGACCAGCGGCAGCATCTCCGGCGTGATCTCTTGCGCACCCTGCGGAATCGGGTTGGGCGGCACCACCACCGCCTCCGGCCCCGCGGCCGCCGCCAGTCCGGCGGGCGTCGGCGTCACGAACAGCGCCCGCACCGAGACCGACACCCCGCGCTGCCGCAGCCGCTCCACCAGCGAGACGACGAGCAGGGAGTGCCCGCCCAGGGCGAAGAAGTCGTCGTCGGCCCCCACCCGCTCCAGCCCAAGGACCTGCGCGAACGCCGCGCAGATGATCTCCTCGCGTACGGTGGCCGGGGCCCGGCTCGGCCCGGCCGCCGCCGTGTACGCCGGCGCGGGCAGCGCCTTGCGGTCCAGCTTGGCGTTCGGCGTCAGCGGGAACGCGTCCAGCACCACCACGGCCGACGGCACCATGTGCGACGGCAACCGCTGCGCCGCGAACCCGCGCACGGCGTCGGGCAGTTCGGCGGCGTTCCCGCCTTCGGCGGGGATGACGTAGCCGACCAGCCGGAGGTCACCGGGCGTGTCCTCCCGCACGACGACCGTGGCCTGCTCCACCTGCGGATGGGCCGCCAGCACGGCCTCGACCTCGCCCGGCTCGATCCGGAACCCGCGGATCTTGACCTGCTCATCCGCCCGCCCGGCGAACACGAGTTCCCCGTCGGTGTTCCACCGCACCCGGTCACCGGTGCGGTACATCCGCCGCCCCGGTTCGAAGGGGCATGCCACGAACCGTTCGGCGGTCAGGCCGGCGCGTCCCAGATAGCCGCGCGCCAGGCCCGTACCCGTCACATACAACTCGCCCAGCACGCCCGCCGGGACAGGCCGCAGCGCGTCGTCGAGCACATGGACCCGGGTATTGGCGATCGGGCGGCCGATCGGCACCGCCGCACCCGCCTCCAGATCAGGACGGCACCGCCACACGGCCGCGTTCACCGTGGTCTCCGTCGGCCCGTAGCTGTTGAACATCTTCCGCCCGGCCGCCCACCGGGCGACCACCTCGGCCGGAAGCGCCTCGCCGCCCACGTCCAGCACGAAGCCGTCGTCGAGGGCTCCCTCCGGGATGGTGGCCACCACGGCGGGCGGCAACGTCGCATGTGTCACCCCGGAGTCCGCCAGGAACTCCGCGAACTCGGCGCCGAGCCGCCGGTCGGCCGGAACGGTCACCAGAGCCGCCCCGGACAGGAGGGCCAGCAGCCACTCCTCGCAGAACATGTCGAAACCCACCGACGCGAACTGCGCCACCCGGCTCCCCGGCCCCACACCGAACCGGCCATGGCTGACCGAGAGATTGGCGAATCCCTCGTGCGAGACGACGACACCCTTCGGCCGTCCCGTCGAGCCCGACGTGTAGATCACGTAGGCCGGATGACCGGGCAGCAGCGGAGCGATCCGATCGGCATCGGACACCGCCGACTCGGCATACCCCTCCACCTCCACCCGCATCGCGGCCTCATCCAGCACCAGAACCGGTGCGGCATCCTCGATCATGAACGCCACACGCTCGGCCGGCTGCTCCGGATCGATCGGCAGATACGCGCCACCGGCCTTCAGCACCGCGAGAATCGCCACCAGCAGATCCGGTGAACGCTCCAGCAGCAGCGCGACCACCGACTCCGGCCCCACGCCCGCGGCGATCAGATGCCTGGCCCACCGGTTCGACCGTGCCTCGACCTCGCCGTAGCTCAGCTTCACGCCGGGCCCCACCAGCGCCACCGCCTCGGGCAGACGCGCCGCCTGCGCGGTGAACAGCGCAGGCACAAGACCGTCCGGTGCAGGCACGGCCGTGTCGTTGACGTGCCGCAGCAACGCGCCGTACTCGGGATCCAGGATGTCCACCGCCCCGAGCCGAACGTCCGGGGTGTCCTCCAACGCCGCGACCAGGTTCGCCACCGAGGTGTGCAGGAGCCTGCACACTGCTGTCGGGTCGGCCGGTGCCGTCGCCTCCACGATGATCTCGAAGCCGGAGGTGCTCTGGTTGATGGAAACGTCGAGGGGATAGTTCGTCGGATCCCTCGTCAGTACGGCGTCGATGCCGTCGATTCCGGTGCCGGACTGCGCGACATCCGCCTGGATGTGCCGGTAGTTGAAGATGGAGGTGAACAGGGGGCGGCCGCCGGGCAGGCCGCTGGCCGCCTGAGCCAGTGTCAATGGCGCGTGCTCGTGGACCTGCAGCTCGGCGAGCTGTTCGCGCATGTCGGCCAGCGCCTGGTCCACGGTCCGGCCGGCCGACTTGACCCTGACCGGCAGGGTGTTCATGAACAGCCCCGGAACACGGTTCGCTCCGACGCTCGCCCGGCCCAGCAGCACCGTGCCGAACACGACGTCATCACGCCCGGACACCGCCGCCAGTACGCGCCCCCACGCAACGTGGAAGACCGTCGCGGGGCTCACCGCGAGCGACCGCGCCACCTTCTGCACGCGCGCGGCCAGGCCGCCCTCGACGGCCAACCGGCCCTGGGTGGCCCCCGCGCCGTCACCGTGCACGTCGAGCAGCCCGTAGGGGGCGCTGGTCTCCGTCACGTCACCCAGCAGTGCGGAGAAGTACTCCTGATGCGCTTCCTCGGGCATGCCCAGCCGGGACTGCGCCACGAACTCACGGAACGGCACCGGCGCCGGCAACACGTCCGCTCGTCCGGTCAGGAACGCCTTCACCTCGTCGAGGACCACTTCCAAGGCCGTGTGGTCCTGGACCAGGTGATGCATCCGCACGAGCGCCAGCCATCCGCCGCCGTCCGGCTCGGCCGCGATGTGCACCGTCAGCAAGGGCGCACGGTCCAGTTCCATGCGCCCGCCGGCGGCCGCCAGCAGTCGCCCGACCGCGTCTCCCGCGTCGGCGTCGAGGGTGACCTCGGTGACCGGCAGCTCGGCGTGCCGCCACACCACCTGGACGGGCTCGGGCAGCCCCTCCCACACGATCGCCGTGCGATACACGTCGTGCCGGTCCACCACCTGCTGCAACGCGCCCAGGAAGGAGTCCAGTCGGGCTCGCGAGTCCATTCGCAAGGTGAACGGCATGGCGTAAACGTCGTCGCCGTCCCGGTCGGCCATCAGGTGGTGGAAGAAGATTCCTTCCTGCAGCGGCGCGAGCGGGTAGACGTCCTGCACGTTGGCCGCACCACCCGGCACGGCCGCCACCACCCGCGCGACCTCCGCCTCGGACAACTCCACCAACGGCAGCATCTCCGGCCGGATCTCGCTAGCGCCCTCGGGGATGAGGTTCGGCGGCACCTCCACCAACTCCGGCCCCGCCACCGCCGCAAGCGCAGCCGGCGTCGGCGTCACGAACAACGCCCGCACCGACACCGACACCCCACGCCGCCGCAACCACTCCAC
>NZ_BAAGRZ010000070.1:0-8596 GCF_054782695.1 Streptomyces deserti | reverse complement strand
ACGTCGGATCGATCCCGGCGTCCTCCAACGCCTCCCACGACGCCTCCAGCAACAACCGCTGCTGCGGATCCATCGCCAACGCCTCACGCGGCGAAATCCCGAAGAACCCCGCGTCGAAATCACCCGCACCACTCAGGAACCCACCGAACCGCGTGTACACGGTGCCCGGCTTGTCCGGATCCGAGTCGAACAGTCCAGTCAGGTCCCAGCCGCGATCGGCGGGGAACTCGCCGATGACGTCCCGGCCCGCCGCGACCAGACGCCACAGTTCCTCGGCCGACCCGACCCCACCGGGGTAGCGTGCGCCCATCCCGACGATCGCGATCGGCTCGTCCGACGTCACGCGCCGCGGTGCCCGCCGCTCGCGGACCTGCGGCTGCTCGCCCTCGATCCGGGAACGCACCAGTTTCGCCACGGCCGTGACGGTCGGGTGGTCGAACACCAGGGTCGACGGCAGCGACAGCCCGGTGCCCTTCGCCAACCGGTTCCGGAGCTCCACGCCACCCAGCGAATCGAAACCGAGTTCGGTGAAGGGTATGTCGGTGTCGATCGCATCGGTCGAGGCGTGCCCCAGTGCCGCAGCCGCGTGCCCGCGGACGAATTCGACGACGAGAGCGTCCCGTTCGTGCTCGTCCGCCGAGATCAGCTTGTGCGCCAACGCGCCCGCCGCACCGGCGCGCCGCCCGGGCACCGGGACGAGGCCGTGCAGGACGGCGGGCAGGAGACCGGCCCGGGCCTGCAACGACAGTGCCGCGCGGTCGAACTCGACCGCGGCCAGCAGTGGTTCGGCGGCGGCCACCGCGAGATCGAACAGTCGCAGGCCGAACTCGTTGTCGACGGGGCGCAGCCCCATGCGTTCCAGTCGGGCGAAGCCGGTCCGGCCGAGACCGCCGGTCATGTCGCTGCGCTGGTGCCACGGACCCCAGGCCACCGAGAGGGCCGGCAGTCCGGCGCTGTGCCGGTGGCGCGCCAGCGCGTCGAGGGCGCTGTTCGCCGCGGCGTAGTTGCCCTGGCCGGGGGACCCCAGCTGTGCCGCAGCGGACGAGAACAGCACGAACGCCGACAGGTTCAGGCCGAGGGTCAGTTCGTGCAGGTGGATCCCGGCGTCGACCTTGGCGGTCAGTACTCGATCCACCTGGTCGGCGGTGAGGGTTTCGATCGTGCCGTCGTCCAGGACACCGGCCGAGTGGATGACCGCGGTGAGGGGGTGCTCGGGCTCGATCGATTCGAGCAGGGCCGCGACGGCCGCGCGGTCAGCCACGTCGCAGGCTGCCACCCGGACCCTGGCGCCGCGTTCGGTCAGCCGCGCCACGAGTTCCGCGGCACCGTCGGCCTGGTCGCCGCGCCGTGAGACGAGCAGGAGGTCGCGTACGCCGTGTGTCTCCACGAGGTGTTCGGCCACCAGCGAGCCCAGTCCGCCGAGCCCGCCGGTGATCAGCACGGTGCCCGATCCGAACGACAGGTCCGGCTCCGCTGCCGGCGCGGGCGCACGCCCGAGGCGCTGGACGTGCAGTGCGTTCCCGCGGACCGCTACCTGCGGCTCGTCCACGGCCAGCGCCGCGGCGACCACGTCCGCGGTGACCTCGTCGAGGCAGTCGATCGAGACGATCCGGCCCGGGTGTTCGGACTGCGCACTGCGTACCAGTCCCCGAACCGCGGCCGCGGCGAGGTCCGGCGATTCACCGGGCAGGCCCGCGCCGTTCCGGGTGACCACCACGAGCGTCGACTGCGCACAGCGCTCCTCGGCGAGCCAGGCCCGCAGGACGGCCAGCGTCGCGTGCACACGGTCGCGCACGTCGGTCGTGAACGGTCCGTGCTCGGCCGATCCGCCGTTCACGGTCCACACCACCGCGTCGGGGGTGTCCCAGGAGGCGAGAGCCGCGTCGAGGTCCGGGTATCCGTGCTCGATCCCGGGCACGGTCCCCAGCGACACCATCCGTGGCGGGTTCGCCGGGGCGGACGACGTCACTTCCTTCCACTGCGGCAGGTGCAGTGCCTGCCGGGAGTCACGATGGGTCTCGCGCAGCGTGTCGGCGTCGATCGGGCGGGTGCGCAGCGCGTCGACGGTGACCACCGCTTCGCCCGCTTCGTCGAACGCCTCGATCCGCACCCGGTCGCGACCGGCGCCGGTTGTTCGGACCCGGACCGCGTCGGCGCCGGACCGGTGCAGCCGCACCCCGGCGAACGAGAACGGCAGCGGCAGCCTGCCCTCCTCCCATTCGCCGAGCAGGCCGAGACCGTGCAGGGCCGCGTCGAACAGCGCTGGGTGGATGCCGAACCTGCCCGCCTGTTCGGCGGTCGTGTCGTCCAGCGACACCTCGGTGAGGACCTCGCCGTCGTGCTGCCACACCGATGTCACGCCCTGGAACGCGGTGCCGTAGCCGAACCCCATCCCGGCCAGGCGGTCGTAGAGCGCCTGGCCGTCGAGGTGTTCCGCGTCCTGCGGCGGATCGGCCCACTCCGGTGCGTCGGCGCCGGCGGCCGGTGCCAGCACACCCTCCGCGTGCAGCACCCAGTCGGCGGGGGCGGCCGCGCGGGAGTACACCGTCAGCACGCGCCGCCCGCGGTCGTCGGGTTCGCCGACCGCGACCTGCACCTGGACGTCGTCCTCACCGTCGACGACGAGGGGCGCCGGGAAGGTGATCTCCTCGACCACGGGGCAGCCGAGCTTCTCCCCCGCGCACAACGCCATTTCGACCATCGCCGTGCCCGGCACCACCACGGTGCCGAACACCACGTGGTCGGCGAGCCACGGGTGGGTCCGGTGGGCGATGCGGCCGGTGAACAGCCACTCGTCCCGGCCGGCCAGTTCCGCCGCCGCGCCCAGCAGCGGATGGTCCGGGAACACCAGGCCGGCGTGGGTGACGTCCCCGCTGCCGCCGCCCGGAGCCTCGTTCTGGATCCAGTAGCGCTGCCGCTGGAAGGCGTAGGTCGGCAGGTCGACCCGGGTCACGTCGCGGTCCGCGAACCCGGGCTCCCACCGCACCGGCAGACCGGCCGAGTACGCCTGCGCCAACGCGACCGTGAACTGTTCGGGCCCGCCCCGGTCCCGTCGCAGGGAGCCGACGATGCTCACCCGGTCGGCGACTCCAGCCGCCTCGGCGGAGGCCGCCAGGCCGACCGTGAGCACCGGGTGGGGGCTGGTCTCGATGAAGCCGGTGATTCCGGACCGCATCAACGCCTCGGAGGCGGCCGCGAACCGGACGGGTTCACGCAGCGCCCGGTACCAGTAGTCCGCGTTCAGCCGCGAGGTGTCCACGTAGTCGGCGTGCACGGTGGAGAAGAACGGCACCGCACCCGAGCGGGGCGTGATCGGCGCCAGTTCGCGCAGCAGACGCTCCCGCAGTCGTTCGACCGCCTTCGAGTGGGAGGCGTAGTCGACCGGGATCCGTTTGACCCGCACCCCGTCTCGTTCGCACGCGGTGAGGAACTCGTCCATCGCGTCCAGGTCTCCGGACACCACGGCCTGCACGGGACCGTTGACCGCAGCGAGCGACAGCCGGTCGCCGAACGGCTCCAGCCGTGCCCGGGCGTCCTCCTCGCCGAGGTTGACCGAGGACATCGCCCCGGCGCCGGCGAGTTCCTCGGCGACGGCGAGGCTGCGCAGGGCAACCACCCGGGTGGCGTCCTCAAGGGTGAGCGCGCCGGCGACGTACGCCGCGGCGATCTCGCCCTGGGAGTGGCCGACGACCACGTCGGGCTCGACGCCCTCGGCCTGCCACAGCTTCGCCAGCGACACCATCACGGCGAACAGCGCCGGCTGGACCACGTCGACCCGGTCCAGTGACGGTGCGCCGTCCGCGCCGCGGAGCACCGCGCTCAACGACCAGTCGCCGTACCGGCTCAGCGCCGCTTCGCACGCCGCCATGGACTGCGCGAACGGGCCACCGGCCGCCAGCAGGTCGAGCGCCATCCCCTGCCACTGGCTGCCCTGCCCGGGGAAGACGAACGCGACCTTGCGGGTGGTCGCACGGCCGACGACCACACCCTCGGCGGCGCCTGCCGATTCGGGGTCGGCGAGCGCCGCCAGCCCGGCGAGGACCCCGTCCCGGTCGTCCGCCACCACCGCACCGCGCCACTCCAACGGGGTGCGGGTGGTCACCAGCGAGTAGGCGAGGTCGTCCACGCCCAGGTCGGGGCGTTCCGCCATCCACTGCCGCAGCTTGGCCGCCTGTGCGCGCAGCCCGGGCTCGGTCCTGGCCGACACCACCACGGGGGCGCCGGACGCCGCGGGCTCGGTCGGTTCGTCCGCAGGTCCGGTGTCGGCGGGCTCGTCGGGGGCTTCCTCCAGGAGGTCGGGAGCTTCCTCCAGGATCACGTGGGCGTTGGTGCCGCTGGCGCCGAACGACGACACGCCGGCCCGTCGCACCCGCTCCCCGGCCGGCCACGGCTCGGCGCCGAGGAGCAGCCGGACCGATCCGTCCGACCAGTCCACGTGCGGGGTGGGGGCGTCCACGTGCAGGGTCGCGGGCAGGACCTCGTGCCGGAGCGCCTGCACCATCTTGATCACGCCGCCGACGCCGGCCGCGGCGGACGTGTGCCCGATGTTCGACTTGAGCGAGCCGATGCGCAGCGGGTCCCCGGCCCGGTCGCGGCCGTAGGCGGCGATCAGGGCCTGCGCCTCGATCGGATCACCGAGGGTGGTCCCGGTGCCGTGCGCCTCGACCGCGTCCACGTCCGCGGGCGTCAGACCGGCGTTGGCGAGCGCCTGGGCGATCACCTTCTCCTGGGAGGGGCCGTTGGGCGCGGTCAGACGGTTGCTGGCGCCGTCCTGGTTGACCGCGCTGCCGCGGATCACAGCCAGGACGCGGTGCCCACGGCGGCGCGCGTCGGACAGCCGCTCGACCACGAGCATGCCCAGGCCCTCGGAGAACCCGGTCCCGTTGGCCGCGGCGGCGAACGCCTTGCAGCGGGCGTCCGGCGACAGGGCGCGCTGACGCCCGAACGCGATCAGCAGGGTCGGGTCGGACATCACCGTGACGCCACCGACCAGCACCAGTGACGTATCGCCCTGGCGGAGCGCCTGACACGCCAGGTGCAGCGCCACCAGGGACGACGAGCACGCGGTGTCGACCGATACGGCCGGGCCCTTGAAACCGAACGTGTAGGCCACTCGGCCGGAAAGGACGCTGGCCGACACACCCAGGTAGGCGTGGCCTTCCGACTCGGCCGTCAGCGCGGGCGAACCCACGCGGTGGCCGTAGTCCTGGTGGATGACGCCGGCAAACACACCGGTGTCACTGCCGCGCAGCGACGCCGGGTCGATCCCGGCGTCCTCCAACGCCTCCCACGACGCCTCCAGGTACAGGCGCTGCTGGGGGTCCATCGCCGCCGCCTCGCGCGGTCCGATCCCGAAGAAGCCTGCGTCGAAGTCACCGGCCGCGTCGAGGAACCCGCCTTCCCTGGTGTAGACGGTGCCGGGCGAGTCCGGGTCGCTGTCGAACAGCTTCTCCAGGTCCCAGCCGCGGTCGGGCGGGAACGGCCCGATCGCGTCGGTCCCGGACGCGACCAGGTCCCACAGCTGCGCGGGTGTCTCGACACCGCCGGGGTAGCGGCAGCTCATACCCACGATCGCGATCGGTTCGCGGGCCCGCTCCTCGAACTCGTGGATCTGCTTGTTGGCCGCGCGCAGGTCTCCGGTGAGCTTCCTCAGGTACCGGCTGAGCCGTTCCTCGTTGCTCGTGCTGGGGTTGCTCATGCTGGGCCAAACTCCTTGTCGATGAGATCCAAGAGTTCGTTGTCGGAGTGGGATTCGAGGTCGTCGGACTCGCCACCCGGCATCGGGGTCAGATAGGTGCGGAGGCGGTCGTTGACGCCCCGCAGCCCGGCGACCGTCTCGTCGTCGCCGCCGGCGTCGGCGATGATCCGCTCCAGCAGGGCGTTGAGCCGGTCGATGTCGCCCTGGACGGCGGACTTCGGTTCCGCGGGTGCGGTGACGGTGGTCTGCGCCAGCAGGTAGCCGGCCATGTCGTTCGCCGTCGGGTAGTCGAAGACCAACGTCGAGGGCAACGACAGCCCCGTCACCTTGGCCAGGCGGTTGCGGAACTCGACCCCGCCGAGGGAGTCGAAGCCCAGCTCGTCGAAGCCGCTGTCGGGTCCGATGTCGTCGGGCGATCCGTAGCCCAGGACGGTCGCGGCCTGCTCTCGCACCAGGTCCAGGACGACACCGTGCCGCTTCCCCTCGGGGACGCCGTGCAGCCGTTCGCTCAGCGAGGCCGAACGGTTGGAGACCGTCACCGACGGCTGCTGCCGTGCGCGGACGAACCCGCGCAGCACAGCGGGCACCGAACCGGTCTGCGCTTCCAGGCGCAGGTCGTCGGCGTCGAACCGCAGCAGCGCCGGCGCCGGTTCGGAGGCGGACAGCGCCTGGTCGAAAAGCCGCAGACCGTCGGCGCCGTCCAGCGGGTGCAGACCGAGCCGGGCCAGCCTGGCCACACCGGTCCGGTCGAGGCCACCGGTCATGCCCGCGCCCTGCTGCCACGGGCCCCAGGCGAGGGACGTGGCGGGCAGCCCTTTGGCCCGGCGGCGCACCGCCAGGGCGTCCAGGAAACCGTTCGCGGCGGCGTAGTTGGCCTGTCCGGCCGAGCCGATCAGCCCGGCGATCGAGGAGTAGAGCACGAACGCCGACAGCTCCGCCTCGCGGGTCAGCTCGTGCAACGACCACGCGGCATCGGCCTTGGGTGCGAACACCCGTTCCACCTGGTCGGCGGTCAGGGTGGGCACCGTGCCGTCGTCGAGCACGCCCGCGGTGTGGACGACACCGGTCAGCGGGTGGTCCGCGGGCACCGTGCGCAACAGGTCGCGCAGTGCGTCACGGTCCGTGACGTCGCATCCGGCGACCCGGACCTGGGCACCGGCTCCGGCCAGTTCGGCCACGATCTCCGCCGCGCCGTCGGCCCGCTCGCCGCGCCGGGACACGAGCAGCAGGTGCCGCACCCCGTGTTCGGCGACGAGGTGGCGGGCCAGGAGTGCGCCCAGTCCACCGGTCCCGCCGGTGATCAGCACGGTCCCGGTCCCGAACGACACCGGTGCGGCAGTCGTGGCGGACGCGGTTTCCAGGCGTGGCACCAGCATGCTGTCGCCGCGCAGCGCCACCTGGGGTTCGCCGGTCGCCAGTACGGCCCGCAGCGAGTCGCCCGAGAGGTCCGTGCCGCCGGATCCGCCGCGGTCGAGCAGGACGATCCGGCCCGGGTGCTCGGTCTGGGCGCTGCGGACGAGCCCCCACACCGAGGCCGCGGCCAGGTCCGGCACCTCACCGGGCAGCGCCGCCGACGCGTCCGCGGTCACCACGACCAGCTGCGACCGGGCGAACCGATCGTCGGTCAGCCAGCGTCGGACCGTGTGCAGGGCCGCGTCCAGCAGCTCGCGGGTGGTGGCCGTCGGGTCGTCCTGCGGTGCGGTGGCCGCCTCCCAGACCACGGCGTCCGGCACGGTGGGTGCCGCGGCGAGAGCCGTCAGATCCGGGTAGTGGTCCTCGATCCCGGGCACCGCGCCCGCGTTGGTGCCGAGCGAGGCCATGGTGACAGCGGTTGGGCGGTCGGCCGTGGCGGTGACCTCGGTCCAGTGCAGTCCGTACATCCCCGTGCGGCCTCCCGGCAGCGCGGCGCGGAACTGCTGGACGTCGTAGGAGCGCATGACCACTTCGTCGATGGTCACCACCGGGTTGCCGTCCTGGTCGACGGCCACGACGCCGATCGCCTCACTGCTGCGCCGCACGGCCATCACCCGCAGTGACGTCACTTCGCCCGTGCTGTGGAACCGCGTGCCACCCCAGCGGAACAGCAGTTTGCCCTCGGCCGCGTTGCCCTCGTGGTCCGGCCAGATCAGGCAGGCGAGGCCCGCGTGCATCACCATGTCGAACAGCGCCGGGTGCAGGTGGAACCGCTCGGCCGGGGTGTCCGGGTTCAGGGTGACCTCGGAGAACACCGTGTCGCCGCTGCGCCAGGCCGCGTCGACACCGATGAACGACTTTCCGTACTCCAGCCCGGCGGCACGGGCCACCTGGGCCGGGATCCAGCCGGTGTCGACCGGTTCGGCGGCGCTCGGCGGCCACGGCTCGTCGCGCAGCGCCTCCACGAGTCGCATGTCGGCGGGCTGTCCGCCGCTCAGCACGCCGCTGGCGTTGCGGCTCCACTCGCCGACGGCGCCTTCGGCCGCCCGGCGGTAGTGGAACGTGAACGGCCGGCGTCCCGAAACGTCCGGTTCCTGGACCAGGACCTGGAGTTCCACCTCGCCGTCCTCCGGCGGGAGGATCGGCGCTTCGAGGGTGAGTTCGTCCACGCCCAGGCTGCCGATCCGGCGTCCGGCCACCAGCAGCATCTCCATCAGGGCGGCGCTCGGGACCAGCACCACGCCATAGGTGGTGTGGTCGGCGATCCACGGGTGGGTGCGCAGCGAGAAGCGGCCGGTGAACAGCCATTCGTCGCGGTCGGCCACCCGGACCACACCGGTGAGCAGCGGGTGGTCGGCCGCGGCGTGGTCCTGGCCCTGCGGGCGGGGTTCGAGCCAGTACCGCTGGTGCTGGAACGCGTAGGTGGGCAACGAGACCCGCGAGACCGCGCGTCCGGCGAACAGCGGGCTCCAGTCCACTGCGACA
>NZ_BAAGRZ010000069.1:0-8969 GCF_054782695.1 Streptomyces deserti | reverse complement strand
GACTCGACACCCAGCCGTCTACCAGGAGCTTCTCTACATCTGCGCACCGCCCGCATACTCAACGGCCGTGCTCAGCAGACAGGTTGGAAAACGCTCATTCTGTCTGCTGACCGCGCGACCGTCCATGCCAGCGGAACCCGAGGAATGGTGCACCTCGATGCCAGCACGCTGCGGCCGGCTCCGCTGACCCAGGACCTGTTGGCCTTCAGCCGACCGCTCGATGTCGGACGAACTCTTGGCGACGCTGGAGGCGAGGGAGGCACAGTCCGCCTCACCGGTTGGAGACGTCCCTGGCATTTGAGCGGGCTTCGCTGGGCCAGCACCTCCCAGGTCGTCCGGCCCGCGTGTGCGGCGACCGGTTTCAGTGCGTCCGATCCGGGTGCTGTTCCGATGTCGGCGAAGTGCCGCAACACCGCCTGGTGCACCGCACGCAGACCCCGCTCTTGAGGTGCGTAGCGTCCCCGCCCGCCTCGTCCGACTACATCGAGAACGTCCGGCTCGCAGCAGCCCCGGGGGCGACGGCCTCTGCCTGATCCGTATCGGTGAAGGCCTCGCGCAGCGCGGCCACGCTAGGGACGTCGACAACCGTGCCGTCGGCCTCCCGATACAGACGGCACGACACACTCGGCACCGCTCCGGCCTGGACGAAGCGGTCCACGCCGTGCAGCAGGAACGTCGGCGAGCCGTTCATCCCGGCTCGGCGGCCTGCTCCTGGTCGTGGACCTCGACCAGCTCAGCCTGCGCCGCCCGGCCCGCCAGTGCCGCATTGACCCGCTCCAAAGCCAGCGGGCGTTGGGGCACTCCACCAAAGCACAGTGATCCGCATGCTGCTCGTCCTCCTGCCTCATCGTCCTGTATCGGCGCTTGGCCTTCCAGCGCGCTGGAAGGCCAAGTCGTAGCCTGGAAGCCTGCGACAGAGCACGAGATACCGCACGCACCTCGCGCCCATCAGGTGAACGGCGCAACCGCGAGCTGGAGATGGAAGTCACCTTCCTGAAAAAAGCCGTAGCGTACTTCGCGAAGGATCCCCGGCAGCAAGCAAGTAGGCGTTCATCGACGAGATGCGGCTCGACACCGAGGGGCCTCGCAGTCGATGACCGTCGCGAGGTACAGCCAGCCTTCCCGGTCGCGATGTAGGTGATGTCGCCGACGAGCTTTTCGCCGGGCGCATCCGCCGTGAAGTCGCGGCCGACAGCGAGCCAGCTCGCCCTTGGTGGCGAAGGCGCGCTCGTCGGGGATGCGTGCTGCTTGGCAGCGTTCCCGGTCCTCCAGCCAGGACTTGGGCAGGTAGAGCTCGCGGTCGACCAGGGCGTGGCCGCGGGTGGTGGCGTAGGCGGCGAACACCCCGATCTGGCAATTCTCTGTCCGCCCGGCCGTTCCGGAGTACTGGCGCTGCACCCCGGCGGAGGTGGTGCCTTTCTTCACGAAGCCGGTGTCGTCAGTAATCAACACGCCATTGGAGCGGGCGAGTTGTTCGGCCACGTACGCCTGCAGGTCGTCGCGCAGGCCGTCGGCATTCCACCGGCTGTGGGAGAGCAAGTGCTGCAGGCCGTGCGGGGTGGCGTGGCCGGCGTACTCGGCGAGCTGCCAGCTGTTCTTGTCGGCCTACCGGGCCGAGCAGTCCGCGGACGTAGTCCCGCATCCGCCGCCGGGCCTCCACACGGCAAAAGCGGGCTCCGGTCCGTAGAAAGAGTTCTTCGAGTTCCAGGTCCCAGGCGTTCGTCGGCACATCGTGGATCACGACGACGGACTGCTCGGTGCGCTGTCATTACATGCGGCGTGGGCACACGTTGGTGGGACAGTCGGCCCAAGGCCGTCCCCCGCATGCCCAACCCCCGCTACACTCCCCACCTCCAGGCCGTTGACCAGGACAAATACAGAAGTCCGGCTGGAGTACTAGGCACGCCCTCGATCTTCCTGGCGCCGCTTCAGCCCGTCGACGACGACGGTGAGCATGCGGTCGAGTTGGGCGCGCTGCTCGGGCGCGCCGGCCACGGAGAGCACGCCGGTGAGGATCCCGCCGACGTCGACCGGGTCGATGTCGCTGCGCAGTTCTCCTGCTTCAGCGCCGGCCTGGAGCAGCATCCCCAGGATTTGCTGGATCTCATCGCAGACGGGTCCGGTGCCGAAGCGTCCGGAAGCGCTCATGGCGACCAGGGCTTCGCAGATGCCGCGCCGTTCACCCGCCCACTCGGCGAAGCGGCGCATCCAGGCGTGGAGAGCCTGGGCGGGCTTCTCGGTGACCAGAAGGTCCCGGGCGTCGTCGCGCAGAGGGCGGATCTGGTCGCGGTAGACCTCTTCGACCAGGTCCTCTCGGGTGGGGAAGTGCCGGTAAAGGGTGCCGCTTCCCACGCCCGCCCGTTTGGCGATCGAGTCCAGCGAGATTGCCTTTCCGGAGGTGAAAGCCTCAGCGGCTGCGGCGATCAGGTGCTCGCGGTTGCGCTGGGCATCAGCGCGCAGGGTGTTGCGTGGAGGTGTCATGGCTTCGCGATCTGGAGTGTCGGGTCGAGGTGCCGGGCGATTCGGGGAGATCTCCGGTTAAGTGTACAGTGGGCGCAAGCGGGGAGTCCTCCGCTTACTGCGACGAAAGGCCCGCCATGCCCACAGCACTCGTCACCGGCGGCACGACCGGAATCGGCAGAGCGACCGCCGCACTGCTGCACGCCCGCGGCTACCAGGTCGCCGTCACCGGACAGAACCCCGAGTCCCTCGCGCGAGCACGACTCGAGCTTCCCGACGACGTACTCGTCGCCCGATCCGACGCACGCGTTCTGTCCGACACCGACGCCCTCATGACAAGGGTGTCCGAACGTTTCGGGTCTCTCGACCTGCTGTTTCTCAACGCCGGGGTCTTCCGCCCCGCACCGGTTGCCGGCGTGACAGAGGAGTCGTTCGACAAGCACGTCGACGTCAACTTCAAGGGTCAGTACTTCACCCTCCAGAAGGCCCTACCACTGATGAACGACGGCGGATCGATCGTCCTCACCGTGGGCATCGCATCCCATAGGGGCAGCCCTGGCGCCACGGTGGGGGCGGCGACGCGCGGTGCCCTGCTGGCGATGCTGCCCTCGCTCGCGCTCGAACTGGCTCCGCGCAGGATCCGCGTCAACACCGTGAGTCCCGGCGCGACCGAGACCCCGCTGCTCGACAAGCTGGGGATACCCCAGAGCGGCCGGGACGCCATGCGCACGAAGATCCCGTTCGAGCGCTTCGGGACCAGTCAGGAGGTCGCGGAAGTCGTCGCCTTCCTCGCCTCGGACGCCGCCGGCTACATCACCGGCCAGGACGTCGCCGTGGCCGGCGGCTACGGGCTCGGCGCCTGAATCTCAGGCACGCCGCACACCGGTCCGCACCCCCTCGAACCTCAGAAACCCACCACAACAGGAGAACACGATGCCACTCACTCTCGACGCCTACCGGCAACTGGGACGCTCCGGCCTGCGGGTCTCGCCGCTCGCGCTCGGGGCGGCCACCTTCGGCAACGAATGGGGCTGGGGCGCGGAGCAGGACGAGGCGCGGAGGTTGTTCGACCTCTATGTCGAGCGCGGCGGGAACTTCATCGACACGGCGGTCACCTACACCAACGGCACATCGGAGCGCATGCTCGGTGAGTTCGCCCGGGACAGGCGAGACAGCTTGGTCCTGGCCACGAAGTACACGACTTTGCGGCGGCCTGACGACCCCAACTCCGGTGGTGCGAGCCGGAAGAGCCTCTTCGGGGCGGTCGAAACCAGCCTGCGACAGTTGAACACCGATTACATCGACCTGCTCTACCTGCACGTGTGGGATCCCACCACACCCGTGGAGGAGATCCTTCGCGGTCTGGACGACCTGGTCCGGCAAGGCAAAGTCCTCTACGTGGCCATCTCCAACACCCCAGCCTGGCAGATCTCACGCATGCAGACGATGGCCGACCTGCGCGGCTGGTCACCGCTGGTGGCACTGCAGCTGGAGTACAACCTGGTGGAGCGTACCGGGGAACGTGACCTCATCCCGATGGCGCAGGAACTGGGGCTGGCAACAGTTCTCTGGTCACCGCTGGCGGGAGGAGTACTCACCGGCAAGTACAGCCGCCAGGACCTGACCACGTCGCCGTCCGGCCAGAGCGAGAGCACCCGCAAGCGTTTCAACCTGGCCCTCGGCGGGGTGACCGAGCGCAACCTCGCCATCGTGGACGTGGTCAAGGAGCTCGCTGACGAGCTGGGCCGCACACCGGCCCAGGTGGGGCTCGCCTGGACCCTGCACAACCCGGGGGTGACTGCGCCGGTCATCGGGGCTCGAACCGCCGAGCAACTGCGGGAAAACCTCGGAGCTCTGGAAGTCGACCTCACCCCGTCCCAGATGGCGCGTCTGGACGAGGTCAGCGCGATCGACCTCGGATTCCCCCACGCCATGCTCGCGAGCGACCACATCCGCATCCAGACCCGCGGCAACCTGAAGATCCAGGCCCGGCGCTGACGATCGAGCAAAGCGCCAGGGAGCGGCGATACCGCTGCCACTGGCCGGCGCGCGTCCCCTGCACGCCGGCCAGACCAGACCGACGCGAGGGCAGCTTGTTGTCGCCGCCTGGGCGGCTGGTGACAGAAAGGATGCCGAATGAGCGCTTGTGACAAGCCGTGTGCCTCACCGGTGACAACCAGACTGCTTTCGACCGGTCTCATTTACCAGCTCAACCGGCTCTGCGGTGACAACTACCGCGCTTCGGCTCAGCACGAGAGCGAGAAGGTCATGACGAACAAGAGCACTCGGC
The DNA here is from genome assembly GCF_054782695.1 of Streptomyces deserti. NCBI lineage: Bacteria > Bacillati > Actinomycetota > Actinomycetes > Kitasatosporales > Streptomycetaceae > Streptomyces > Streptomyces deserti. Next base: position 4,219 of record NZ_BAAGRZ010000069.1, on the reverse strand, counting down.
GTTCGATCCTCACTGGCGGTGCCCTGCTGGCGGCCGCCGCGAGCGGAACAGCTCTGACATTCGCCTCCAGCAGAGCGGCCGGTGCGGCCGGCGGAGCATCGCGCCTCGACTCCAGGACGACCACCGCGCAGCACTCGAGTGGCGGCAGGCCCACGATCGTCCTGGTGCACGGCGCCTTCGCCGACTCCTCCAGTTGGAACGACGTCGTCGCCCAACTGAAGCAGGCCGGCTACCCGGTCGTCGCCGCCGCCAATCCGCTACGCGGGCTGCACCAGGACGCAGCCTCCGTGCGCAGTGTCCTCGACGGCATCGACGGCCCCATCGTCCTGGCCGGCCACTCCTACGGTGGCAGCGTCATCAGCGAGGCCGCCGCCGACCACCCCCAGGTCGAGGCCTTGGTGTACATCGCCGCGTTCCAGCCCGGCAAGGGCGAAAGTTCGGCGGAGCTGGCCGGCAAGTTCCCCGGCAGCACCCTGGGCCCGAACCTCAACCCTGTTCCCTTCCGCCAGGCCGACGGCAGCACCGGCACCGACCTCTACATCAAGCAGAAGGCCTTCCACAGCCAGTTCGCGGCGGACGTTCCCCGCAGGACCACCGACGTGATGGCCGCCACCCAACGCCCCTTCACCGACGCGGCGCTCAACGGCACCGCCACCGAAGCCGCGTGGAAGACGAATCCCCTCATGGGCTCTGACCACGAAGCAGGATCTCAATATCCCCATCGCCGCACAGCGCCTCATGGCCGACCGCGCGGGCTCCCACACCCGGGAAGTCAAGGCCTCACATGCCGTGACCGTTTCCCAGCCGCAGGCCGTGGCGCGGTTGATCGAGCAGGCCGACCATGCCACCCGGTGATGCGGGCCCACCGGCCGACCGTCCAGTCCCTTTCCCGCTATGTTGTGTTAGGCACCAGCAGCACAAGGGCGGCTCACAGCGTTCTGCGGCAACGCGTGGCCGACGCACGGACGACTCCTGCGCGCGTCCCATGCTCGGCCGTACGTTCCAACGCATGAGCAGCACGAGGAGCAGGCAGCCGCACATCTTAAGGTGGCCACCGTCGTGACGCCCGACCTCACCTGACCACATGCCTCCCCTGGCCACCTCGCTCGCCCCGCGCGAGGTGGCCGGCGGCCGATCGCCGAATGAGTACTGAACCAGCCGCCGACTACACCGGGCAGACACAGTGCGGCAGCGCGTCGCACTCGCCGCTGCGTGACTTTCTGCGCACCCAGACGGGCAGCGCTGCCGTTCTGGTGACGGCGGCACTCGCCGCGCTCCTGTGGGCCAACGCCGCGCCGACGGTGTACGAGTCGCTCTGGCACACCCATCTGTCCGTGCGGCTCAGCTCGCACGGAATCTCGCTCGATCTGCGTGAGTGGGTCAATAGCGGGCTGGTGACCCTGTTCTTCTTCGTCGCCGGGCTGGAGGCCCGCCGCAGAGTTCGACATGGGTGAGCTGCGCGACCGCAAGCGGCTGGCCCTGCCGCTGGCCGCCGGGCTCTCCGGCATGCTGGTGCCCTCGCCCTCTATCTCACGATCAACCACGGCCACGGCACGGAACAGGGCTGGGGCGTGGCGATGTCCACCGACACCGCGTTCGCGCTGGGCATCCTCGCCGTGGTCGGCCGCCGGATGCCGCCGGAACTGCGGATCTTCATCCTCCTGGTGACCGTGGTCGACGACTTCCTCGCCCTGGGCGTCATCGCCTTCGCCTACAGCGACACGATCAGCCTGCCCGGACTGCTCGTCGTGGTCGGCACGTTCGCCGTCATCCTGCTCGTCCGGCGGCTCGGCGTGCGGCGTCGTGTACGCACTGTTGGGCGTCGTCGCCTGGATCGGCCTGCTCGCATCGGGCGTCGACCCGGTCGTCATCGGTCTCGCCATGGGCCTGCTCACCTACGCCTACCCCTCCGCTCGATCCGACCTGGAGTACGCGAGCGGCCTGTTCCGGCTGTTCCGCGAACAGCCGACGCCGGAGCTGGAACGGTCCGTCCGTGCCGGAATCGCCTCGGCGATCTCCCCGAACGACCGCCTCCAGCGCATGCCGTTCCCCGTCGCCCGTCAGCGGCGCTCGCGGCGGCTCGGGCAGCTGGGCGGCCACATCGGCTGCCTCGTCTGGGGCGGAAAGCTTCGGCGTGGAGGAGTTCTTGCGGCGCGTCGCCGAGCGTGTCGATGCACGTCCCCGTACGGCCGAGTGGGACGCCAGCGCGGTGCTGTCCACTCTGGCCGACGCCGTCTCCGGCGGGGAGCTGAACCAGATCCTCAGCCAGCTGCCGTCCGGCTACGCTGCCCTGTTCTGCCGGGCGGACCTGTCCGACTGACCCTCCTCGTGCAGAGACCGCCCGCTGCCCGAGGGCAGGCCACTGCCGGTGGTGGCGGCGGGGTGAAGCGGGCCCGGCCCGGGTGAGGCCGGGCCCGTCGTTCTCACCGTGCCTTCGGCAGCGCTGCCAGGGAACGGCGTTCCTCGCCGTGGCCGACGACCCGCCACACGGGTCGGCCGGGGCCGTGCCGGGTCAGCTGCGCCAGCGTTGTGGTCGCCACGGTGATCCGCCAGTTCGGGCGGGCGCGGTCGTGGAAGGCGGCCTCCCGGGTGGCCGGGCCGCGCGGCGCCGTGCGGGAGCGAAGACGAACAGCACCGGCGGGAAGGGCCGCTATAGGGGCGGGCCGCTGTAGGTCTCCTCCCAGTGGCTGCGCGGGGCGCGGGCGGCGTTGCCGCGCCCGCTTGGGGGTGCGCTGCGGTAGGCGTCGTAGCGCTCCAGCTTGGCGACCAGGCGGGCGTAAGACATCGTGCGGTCGATCTCCACGAACGCGTGGGAGCCGTCGTCCAGGAGCACCACGCCGTCGGGGACCAGGAGCCGGCCGGTGTGGGGTGAGCGACTTCGAGTTGCCAGTCGGTATGGTCGGCCACCTGCGCCTGGTGGAAGGCGATGACGGTATCGACCAGGGCGAGGGTGTGCTCTCGCAGTCCAGTCTTCGCGGCCGCGCGCGCTCCGGTGGTCCGTCCGGCCTTCGGCGGGAGTTAGCCGGAGGCGGCGGCTTCGGCGAGGCCGGCGGGCGTGCAGTACCAGTAGCTCTGCTGGGCGCGGCGGGTCCGGCCGACCAGCAGGTCGTCGCGCAGGTTGCGCAGCGCGCGACGGACGTAGTCGGGTGTCCTGGTGGTGCGGCAGCAGCAGTGATTTGAGCTGGCGTGGCGTGGCCAGCCGCAGCTGGGCGAGACAGCGCAGGACGTCGCCGCGGATCTCGGCTCCGGCCTTCGCCGCGGCGCTTGTGCGCGGCCGGGACGCTTTTCCAGGCACATCAGTGCTGGGAGAAGAGGAGTTGCAACCGCCCGGGGCGGGCGGACAAGGGGTCTGATCAGCGACAACCGCCAGACGGCGGCTGGGAGCGGGCTTGTCGTGTGGCTCGCTGCGGGGCTTGCTGTCGCAGCGCTGTCCGCCGGGGACGGTGGGATGGGCGGGATGAGGGCGGTAGTCATCGCGTCCTCGGGTCTCTCCGGCCGTGCGGGGCCGTGTCGGTGACAGGTCCGGCCCGCACGCGTGAAGCCGTGCGGGCTGGAGCCACCGTGAGAAACCACCCCTTGTCCGCGGTCTGACGACCACTGGCGACGGGTGTCCGTTTCCGCCTTGACCAGTGCTGTGACCGCGTAGGTTCGCCGGGTTCAGGCTGCGACTGCGAGTGGGCGTCCGCCCCAGCGGATGCCCTTCTCGCTGCGGATGCGGGCGCGTTCCTTGCGTTGGGCGGCGAGTACGTCAAGGTGGCGGGCGTTGGTGTTGCGCCAGCGCAGGTAGCGGTGCAGTGCCTGGGTTTGCGCGGGGTGGCTGCCGCACATCCAACCGTCGCGACCACCAACCCGGCGAACCTACGCGGTCCCAGCACTAGGTATCGACCTGGCGGATTTGTCCGTGACTGACGTCACGCCGCCCGGCGCTATGTCAGCCAGCGACTGTGACGGGCTCTCGGATAACGACGTGGTGGGCGCATCGGGGAGTAAGGCTTCGTCTCATTTGGTGTGCTGGGTAGTCTCCACTGTGTGGTCATGGTCGAGCGCATGGTGCCGGACGAGTTGTGGGAGTTGTTCCAGCGGGTGGTCCCGCCTGCGCCATCGCGGCCGCAGGGCGGCGGCCGGCGCCGGTACGGAGATCGCGAGGTGCTGGCTGCGATCATCTTTGTCGCCACCACGGGCTGCACCTGGCGGCAGCTGCCGCCGGTCTTCGGCCCAT
>NZ_BAAGRZ010000068.1:0-9394 GCF_054782695.1 Streptomyces deserti | reverse complement strand
CTCACCGCCCCGGAGGCCCAGGCCGGTCTGATCCCGGCCCTGCGCAAGGACCGCCCGGAGCTGGACACGTTCCTGACCGCACTCGCCCAGGCGTACGCGCGCGGCACAGCGATCGACTGGACCCCGCTGTTCGCGCCGACCGAGTCCCGCCACCGTGTCGACCTGCCCACCTACCCCTTCCAGCACCACCGCTACTGGCTGGAAGAGGCCCCGCGTGTTCCCACGGCGGACGTCCCGGCGGACGCAGGGGAGGCGCGGTTCTGGGAGGCGGTCGAGAGGGAGGACCTCGAGTCGCTGCGGGCAGAGTTGGACGCCGGGGGGAGTGACGCCGCGCTGACCGAGCTCGTACCGGTGCTGTCGTCCTGGCGTCGGCAGCGGCGTCAGGCGGTGACGGTCGAGCGGTGGCTGTACCGGGAGTCCTGGAAGCCGTGGACGGACCTGGCTTCCGCCGTGCTCACCGGCACCTGGTGGGTGGTCGTACCGGGGGACGGGTCATCGTGTCCATGGGGAGAGGCGGCCGCCGCCGCACTTGAGGACCGTGGTGCTCGAGTGCGCCGGATACGCGTCGTTCGTGAGGAGACCGAGCGCGGGGAACTGAGCGGGCGGATACGAGCATGCCTGGCCGAGGAGGGCGAGGCGACTCCGCAGGGAGTGCTGTCGTTCCTGGCCCTCGACGCCGCCGGTTCCGTCGGTGCCGCCGACCCGATCGTGCCCGTGGGCCTGGAGCAAGTTCTCGCTCTCGTACAGGCGTTGGGAGACGCCGATGTCGAGGCGCCCTTGTGGGTGGCCACGAGCGGCGCGGTGTCCACCGGACGCTCGGACCGGCTGACGGCGCCGGCCCATGCGGCGGTGTGGGGCATGGGCCGGGTCGCGGCCCTGGAACAGCCCCGGCTGTGGGGTGGTCTGGTCGACCTGCCCGCGGAGCCCGACGAGCGCGCCCGTAAGCGGCTGGTGGATGTCATCGCGTCGTCGGCCGGTGAGGATCAGGTGGCGGTGCGTGGGTCGGGGGTGTTCGTACGGCGGTTGGTGCGGATGTCGTTCGGGTCGGTGTCGGTGGGTGGTGCCGGGTGGGTGCCGCGGGGGAGTGTGCTGGTCACGGGTGGTACGGGTGCGTTGGGTGGTCATGTGGCGCGGTGGCTGGCGCGGGAGGGTGCCGAGCATCTGATCCTGACCAGTCGGCGTGGGCCGGGGGCTCCTGGTGCTGAGGAACTCCGCAGTGAGTTGGAGGAGTTGGGTGCCCGGGTGACTCTTGCCGCGTGTGATGTGGCCGATCGGGAGGCGCTGGCGGGGCTGCTGGCACAGGTGCCGGAGGAGTTGCCGCTGACGGGCGTGTTCCACACGGCTGGTGTGCTGGACGACGGTGTGCTGGATGCCATGACGGCGGAGCGGTTCGCCACGGTGTTCCGGGCGAAGGTGCAGGCGGCGCTCAATCTGCACGAGTTGACGCTGGACAGCGAGCAGCTGACCGCCTTCGTGCTCTTCTCCTCCGTGGCGGGCTCGCTGGGCGTCCCCGGACAGGCCAACTACTCGGCGGCGAACGCGTTCTTGGATGCCTTCGCGGCCCACCGGCAGTCGCTCGGGCTGCCGGCCGTGTCGCTGGCATGGGGTCCGTGGGCGGAGAGCGGTATGGCCGTCGACGGCGGCGTGGTGGAACGCCGGGCTCGGGAGAGCGGCATGCCCCTGATGGCCCCCGAGTCGGCCGTCGCCGCCATGGCGCGGGCGATGGCCACCGCCGCACCGGCGGTCACGGTCGCCGACGTGGAGTGGGACCGCTGCGCACCGAGCTACGGTTCGGCGCGGCCGTGCCACCTGTTCGACGAGCTCCCCGAGGCCGCGACGGCCGGGCGGACCGACGAACCCGGCCCGGACACCGCCTCGCCGTCCTCCTTCGCGGACCGGCTCGCGGCTCTTCCGGTGGCGGAGCGCGAACGGGAACTCCTCGCCGTCGTACGCACGCGTACGGCCACCGCGCTCGGCTACCCCGCGAACAGGACGGTGGACGTCAGCCGGCCCTTCAAGGACCTCGGCTTCGACTCGCTGACCGCGGTGGAACTGCGCAACCTGATCGGGGCTGCCACCGGACTGCGCCTGCCGGCCACACTCGTCTTCGACCACCCGACCCCGGCCGCGCTCGCCGACCACCTGCGCGCCGAGTTGTTCGGCGATGCCGACGCGGAGCACGCTGACGGCCCCGCCTCCTCGACCGCACGCGTCGCAGCCGACGACGAGCCGATCGCGATCGTGTCGATGAGCTGCCGCTTCCCCGGCGACGTACGTTCCCCCGATGACCTGTGGCGGCTCCTGCGCGACGGCAGGGACGCCATCGGAGACATGCCCGACAACCGTGGGTGGGACGTGGAGCGGCTGTACCACCCGGACCCGGATCATCCCGGCACGAGCTACGTCCGTGAGGGCGGGTTCCTGTACGACGCGGCCGAGTTCGACGCGGACTTCTTCGGGATCTCGCCGCGTGAGGCGCTGGCGATGGATCCGCAGCAGCGGCTGCTGCTGGAGACGGCGTGGGAGGCGTTCGAGCGGGCCGGCATCGACCCGGCAACGCTGCGCGGCAGCCGCACCGGTGTGTTCTCCGGGACCAACGGCCAGGACTACGAGGACGTGCTGCGCACGGCCGCGGACCGTGGCGAGGGCTACCTCGGTACCGGCAATGCGGCGAGTGTCGTGTCCGGCCGGCTGTCGTACGTGTTCGGCTTCGAGGGGCCGGCGGTGACGGTCGACACGGCCTGCTCGGCGTCCCTGGTGGCCCTGCATCTTGCGGCGCAGGCGCTGCGGCAGGGTGAATGCGACATGGCGCTGGCCGGTGGTGTGACGGTGATGTCCTTGCCGGACACGTTTGTGGAGTTCAGCCGGCAGCGGGGGCTGGCGGTGGACGGCCGGTGCAAGGCGTTCGCGGAGGCGGCGGACGGTACCGGTTGGGGTGAGGGCGTCGGCCTGCTGCTGTTGGAGCGGCTGTCGGATGCCCGGCGGAACGGGCACCAAGTGTTGGCGGTGGTGCGGGGTTCGGCCGTCAATCAGGACGGTGCGAGCAATGGGCTTACGGCTCCGAATGGTCCGTCGCAGCAGCGGGTGATTCGGGCTGCGTTGGCGAGTGCCGGGCTCGTGCCGGGTGATGTGGATGCCGTGGAGGCGCACGGTACGGGGACGACGTTGGGCGACCCGATCGAGGCTCAGGCGCTGCTGGCCACGTACGGGCAGGACCGGCCCGAGGACCGGCCGCTGTGGCTCGGCTCGATCAAGTCGAACATCGGGCACACGCAGGCGGCCGCCGGTGTCGCGGGTGTGATCAAGATGGTCCTCGCCATGCGGCATGGTGTGCTGCCGCGGACGTTGCATGTGGATGCGCCGAGTTCGCATGTGGACTGGTCGACGGGTGCGGTGGAGTTGCTGACGGAGGCGCGGGAGTGGCCGGAGCGGGAGGCCGGTGTGCCGCGTCGGGCGGGTGTGTCGGCGTTCGGTGTGAGCGGCACGAACGCGCATGTGATCGTGGAGCAGGCGCCGGTCGAGGAGCCCGCGCGGGAGGTAGAGGCCGGGGAATCGGTGTTGCCTGGGGTGGTGCCGGTGGTGGTGTCGGCGAAGTCGCCGGAGGCGTTGCGGGGGCAGGCGGCCCGGCTGCGGGAGCACTTGGAGTCGGGTGTCGAACTGGTGGATGTGGGGTGGTCGTTGGCGGTTGGGCGGTCGCGGTTCGAGCATCGGGGTGTGGTGCTGGCCGGGGACCGGGAGGGGCTGCTGGCTGGTTTGGAGCGGCTGGCTGAGGGTGAGTTCGCGGCGGATGGTGTGGTGTCTGGGCGGGCGGTCGGTGGTGCCGTGCGTCCGGTGTTCGTGTTCCCCGGTCAGGGGTCGCAGTGGGCTTGGATGGCGGTGGAACTCCTCGATGCCAGCCCGGTGTTCGCCGCGCGGATGCGGGAGTGTGCGGATGCGTTGTCGGCGTTCGTGGACTGGGATCTGTTCGAGGAACTCCACGGGGAGAACTTCGACCGGGTGGATGTGGTTCAGCCGGTGTTGTTCGCGGTGATGGTGTCGCTGGCCCAGGTGTGGCGGGCGGCTGGTGTGGAGCCGACCGCTGTGGTGGGTCACAGTCAGGGTGAGATCGCTGCCGCGTGTGTGGCGGGGGCGCTGTCGCTGGAGGACGCGGCCCGGGTGGTGGCGTTGCGCAGCCAGGCGATCCGGGCGCTGTCGGGCAGCGGTGGCATGGTGTCGGTGCCGTTGCCGGTGGGTGAGGTTCGTGAGCTGCTGGCGGCTTGGGACGGTCGTATCGACATCGCTGCGGTGAACGGGCCTGCTCAGGTGGTGGTCTCGGGCGAGCCGGAGGCACTGGAGGAGCTTGTCGCTGAGTGCACTGCTCGCGACATCCGGGCGCGGACGATTCCGGTGGACTACGCCTCGCACTCCGCGCAGGTGGAGGCGATCGAGGAGCACCTGGCCCAGGTGCTGGCTCCGGTGGCACCCGAGACGCCCGAGGTGCCGTTGTTCTCGACGCTCACGGGTGAGTGGCTGGACGAGCCGATGGACGCGGGGTACTGGTATCGCAACCTGCGTCACACGGTCCTGTTCGAGCAGGCCACCCGACGGTTGCTCGAACAGGGACACACCTTGTTCCTGGAGATGAGCCCGCATCCGGTGCTGACCGTCCCAGTCCAGGCCACCATCGACGACACGGACTCCGACGCCGCCACGCTCGGCTCGCTGCGCCGCGACCAAGGCGGCGTGAAGCGGCTGATGGCCTCGCTCGCCGAGGCGCACGTGCACGGTGTCGAGCTGGACTGGAAGACGCTGTTCCCGGGCGCCAGGACGGTGGATCTGCCGACGTACGCCTTCCAGCACGAGCGCTACTGGCCCCGCCCCGCCCTCCCGGGCGCGGGTGACGTGTCGGCGACGGGTCTGGACGCAGCGGAGCACCCCCTGCTCGGTGCGGCGATCGCGTTGGCCGACGGAGACGGGCACCTGCTCACGGGACGGCTGTCGTTGCAGTCGCACCCGTGGCTCGCGGATCACGCGGTGGCCGGTCGGCTGTTGGTGCCGGGGGCGGCGTTCGTGGAGCTGGCGGTGCGCGCGGGGGACGAGGTCGGCTGTGGGGTGGTGGAGGAGCTGACCCTCCAAGCCCCGCTGGTGCTGCCGGAGAACGGCGGCGTTCAGATCCAGGTCGCCGTCGGTGCCCCGGACGAGACCGGGCGGCGTCCGGTGAGCGTTCACGCCCGGGACGAGAAAGCGGACGCGGGGGCGTGGACGCGCCATGCGGTGGGCTTCCTCGCGGCCACCGGAAGCGGGGAACGGACACAGGCTTGGGCCTCGGCCGAGTGGCCGCCGCCCGGGGCCGAGCCGATCGTCGAGGCATCGTCCCTGTACGAGCGGCTGACGGAGACGGGATACGGCTACGGACCGGTCTTCCAGGGGTTGCGGGCGGCGTGGCGACGCGGTGAGGAGATCTTCACCGAGGTCGCGCTGCCGGAGGAGTACCGGGAGGACGCCGGTGCCTTCGGGCTGCACCCCGCCGTACTCGATGCGGCCCTGCATGCGACGCTCCTGCTGCCGGATCGGCAGGACGGGGCGGAGCAGGGGCTCGGGCTGCCGTTCGCGTGGAGCGGTGTGGCCCTGCACGCGGCGGGCGCCGCGGAGGTCAGGGTACGGATGGTCTCCGCCGGGGCGGACACCGTGTCGCTGACGCTGGCCGGCACGGACGGGCAGCCGATCGCCTCCGTGCAGTCGCTCGTGTCCCGGCCTGTGTCGACGGACCAGCTGGGCGGCGCAGCGGTCGGCGACTCGCTGTTCCACGTCGCCTGGCGGGAGGTGCCGGACGTCACCGTGCCGTCGCGGGACTGGGATGCGGGCCTGGCGGTGATCGGTGCCGAAGCGTTCGCACCCGGTGCGGCCTGCTACCCGGATCTCGAGGCCTTGGGCGCAGCTCTGGCCGAGGGAGCCGAGGTGCCCGAGACGGTGGTCTGGGCGCCGGCCGACGGGCCAGGGGAGGTCGCCGAGGACAGTGCCGGGATCGCTGGTGTCGGCGCGGTCGCCGACGCGCTGCGCGTCGTCCAGGAATGGCTGAAGGACGAACGGTTCGCGTCGGCCCGGCTCGCGGTCGTGACCCGTGGGGCGGTGGCGGTCGGTGACACGGTGCCCAGCCCTGCGGGTGCGGCCGTGTGGGGGCTGGTCCGCTCGGCGCAGGTCGAGAACCCGGACCGCTTTGTCCTTGTCGACCTTGAGGAAGCCGAGGAGGTCCGGGAGGCCAAGGAGGCAAGGCAGGCCCATGAGGCTAGCCAGGTCCATGAGGCCAGCCAGGTCCATGAGGCCAGCCAGGTCCATCAGGCGAGGCAGGTCCATAAGGCCAAGGAGGCCAAGGAGGCCAAGGAGGCCAAGGAGGCCAAGGAGGAGGCCAAGGGGGTCGAGGCAGGGGGACCGGGCGAGCCCGGAACCGTATGGGCGTCCCAGCTGGCCGTCGCACTGGCCTGCGGTGAACCGGAGGTGGCGGTCCGCGCGGACACCGTACGGGTGCCCCGGCTGACCCGCGTCCCCGTGCCCGCGGACAGCGGTACGACCGATGGCGTGTGGGGCCCGGGCACCGTGCTGGTGACGGGCGCGTTCGGCGGGCTGGGCCGACTGGTGGTCCGGCACCTCGTCGAGCGGCATGGAGTACGGGACCTGCTGCTCGTCTCCCGCAGGGGCGAGGACGCCCCGGTGGCGGGCGACGTACGGGCGGAGCTGGAGAAGTCCGGTGCGCGGGTCACGATCGCCGCCTGTGACGTGGCCGACCGCGCGGCACTGGCCGGCCTCCTCGACGGCCTCGACGACCTGTCCGCGGTCGTCCACGTCGCCGGTGTCCTCGACGACGGCGTGACCACCTCGCTGACACCCGAGCATCTGGACGCCGTATGGCGGCCCAAGGCACTCGCGGCGGTACACCTGCACGAGCTCACGGCCGGCCGGGACCTGACGGCGTTCGTCCTGTTCTCGTCGGCGGCCGGGGTCCTGGGCAGCCCGGGACAGGCCAACTACGCGGCGGCGAACACCTTCCTGGACGCCCTCGCCGCACAACGCCGGGCGCAGGGCATGCCGGCCGTCTCACTCGCCTGGGGGCTGTGGGAACAGCCCAGCGAGATGACCGAGAAGCTGGGCGTGGGAGACCTGAACCGCCTGGCACGCGGCGGCGCGGCCCCGATGCCCACCCAGGACGGACTCGCGCTCCTGGACGCGGCGGTGACCCTGCCGGCCGACGAGGCTCCCCCTGTCCTGGTGCCCCTGCGTCTGGACACGGTGTCGCTGCGCGCCGCGGCGGGATCGGCCGGACTGCAGCCCGTCTTCGCCGAACTCGTCCGCGCACCCGTGCGCCGGAGCGTCGGACGGCCCGGCAACATGGCGAGCGACAACGGGCACGGTCCGGAACTCGTCCGAAAGGTGGCGGGTCTCGGCGAGGAGGAGCGCAGGCGTACGCTGCTGAACGAAGTCCGCGGCCATGTCGCCGCAGTGCTCGGGCATTCCGGAAAGGACGCGATCAGCGCCACCCGGGGATTCCTGGAACTCGGCTTCGACTCGCTTACCGCCGTGGAACTCAGGAACCGCCTGAATTCGCTCTCCGGAATGCGCCTTCCCGCCACCCTGATCTTCGACTGTCCATCCCCCGCCGCACTCACCGACTATCTGCACGAAAACCTGCCCCGGGACGGTGGCGCAACAGGCGGTACGACGGGACCGCGACCCGGCGGCGTGGTCGCCGAACTGGACGGACTGGAAGCCGCCCTGGCGGCGGGACCACTGGACGCCGACCACCGGACAGCCGTACGCAACCGCCTGCGGGCCCTGCTCGGCAGGCTGGACGGCGAGGACCGGACCGGTCTCGAAACGGCGTCCATCACGGAGAAGCTCGAAGAGGCCGACGACGATGACATGTTCGACTTCATCGACAATGAACTCGGCGTCTCCTGAAAGAAATTCATAGGGGTGCTAGGGGGAGGGTAGGGGTTGTTGGCCCTGCTCTCCCCTAACTAGAGTCACCTCTGGGTCTGGTGGATTTCATGCAGAAGGAAAAATGGGCGTCTTCGGATTTTGCTCAAATCCTTCTGCTCAGGTCCGGGTCTGCTCACGAGAATGCGTTTGCGCCGGCGCGCCGGTCACCTCGCCCTCCCCCACGGTATGGGTCGGCTGTTTGCGTTGAAGGAGTCGCACCGAATGGCGAACGAGCAGAAACTCCGTGAGTACCTCAAGCGGGTCACCGCGGATCTGCATCAGACCCGGCAACGCCTGCAGGAGGTCGAGTCCGCGGGCCAGGAACCCATCGCTATCGTCGCGATGAGCTGCCGCTACCCCGGAGACGTGGCCGGGCCGGAAGACCTGTGGCACCTCGTCGCCGAGGGCGTGGACGCGATCTCCTCCTTCCCGGCCGACCGCGGCTGGGACGAGGACCTCCACGACCCCGACCCCGACCACCCCGGCAAGACCTACACGCGCGAAGGCGGCTTCCTGCACGACGCCGCCCAGTTCGACCCTGAGTTCTTCGGCATCTCCCCCCGCGAGGCCCTCGCGATCGACCCGCAGCAGCGGCTGCTCCTGGAGACCTCCTGGGAGGCGTTCGAGCGGGCGGGCATCGACCCGACGACCCTGCGCGGCAGCCGTACGGGCGTCTACGTCGGCGTCATGTACGGCGACTACGGCAACCGTATCCTCAACAACCCCGATGGCCTGGAGGAGTTCGAGGGCTACCTCGGAAATGGCAGCGCGGGCAGCATCGCCTCCGGTCGCGTCGCCTACACCTTCGGCCTGGAGGGCCCGGCCGTCACGATCGACACGGCCTGCTCCTCGTCCCTGGTCGCCCTGCACCTGGCGGCGCACGCCCTGCGGCGGAACGAGTGCACGATGGCGCTCGCCGGCGGCGTGACCGTGATGTCCACCCCGGACACGTTCGTGGAGTTCAGCCGGCAGCGCGGGCTGGCGGTGGACGGCCGCTGCAAGTCGTTCGCGGAGGCGGCGGACGGTACGGGGTGGGGTGAGGGTGTCGGTCTGCTGCTGTTGGAGCGGTTGTCCGATGCCCGTCGGAACGGGCATCCGGTCCTGGCGGTGGTGCGGGGTTCGGCCGTCAATCAGGACGGAGCCAGCAGCGGGCTCACGGCCCCCAACGGCCCGTCGCAACAGCGGATGATCCGGGCTGCGCTGGAGAGCGCCGGGCTCGTGCCGGGTGATGTGGATGCGGTGGAGGCGCACGGTACGGGCACCACGCTCGGGGATCCGATCGAGGCGCAGGCGCTGCTGGCGACGTACGGGCAGGGGCGGCCCGAGGACCGGCCGCTGTGGCTGGGGTCGATCAAGTCGAACATCGGGCATACGCAGGCGGCTGCGGGTGTGGCCGGTGTGATCAAGATGGTGATGGCGATGCGGCACGGTGTGCTGCCGC
>NZ_BAAGRZ010000067.1:0-10498 GCF_054782695.1 Streptomyces deserti | reverse complement strand
CATCGAGTCCTCCACCCGGCTCGGCCGGCACCGTTGGACGATCGAGCGCACCATGTCCTGGCTGGGCGGCTGCCGACGCCTGCACCGCCGCTACGAACGCAAGACCGAACACTTCCTGGCCTTCACCGCTATCGCCTGCAGCCTCATCTGCTACCGCAGACTCACCAAATGAGACGACGTCTAAGTCGTCCGACGGCCGGACGGCTACCTTGTGCACCGCCAAGGCCACCGACGCCTACGCCAAGGCCGCAATCGAGGGCGATGTCGAGCGGTACGACAAGGTCTGGATCGACCGAAGTCTCGGCCTGTTCACGATGGGCAGCACGCCGGGGCATCCCTCCGACGCGTCAGTCCGGGCCAACGGCGGCTGGAAGCAGTGCGGACCCTTCGAGGCCACTTGGTGGAATGCCTCGTGGAACTACCTTGAGTCCCCGACGGTCAGGCTGCAGCAGAACAGCAAGTCGTACGCGGTGCGGGCCTGCATGAGGCCCCACGACGCCAGCCAGAGCACCTGTACCGCCTGGTTCGTCGACCACACCTGACCGGCCCCGTCACGAAAAGGCCCTGTCCCCGCGCTTCTGTTGGAGCGCGGGGACAGGGCCGACCACTCTGGGGGCTTTCCCCCGATAGGTACCGAACTCGCCGGCCGCAGGACCACGTCGAGGTGGAAGCGCCCGCAGGCGAAGCCGAGGACGAACGACCTTGACGCGGTCCGAGAGCCGGCCACCATCACGGCACCGGGGAAAGCCCCATCCACACTCGACCCGTTGCTGACAAGAGTCCCGAACGGGGCCGGCGCTCGCTCACGTCGTCCCCGCGAACGCATCGACTCCTGTGAGGTCGGCCGAGAACTGCCACAGGCGTGCGGCCTGCTCGGGATCAGTTGCCCAGGCACTCACTCCACTGCCCAGCACGGTGCCCGGCGCGGCAGGCTCGGCGATGTCGCAGTCCTCGCAGTACACACCGCCCATGCCCTCCAACTGCGGGGAGGTCGCTGCCCATACCTGCGTCGCTGCACCCTGCTCGGGTGTCTTCCAGCCACTGTTCGTCGGACTGGCGTCGATCGTCGTCTTCAGCTCCGCCAACTCGTCCTGGGACATGTGGCGGCCCAGCGCCGTGGCGATGGTGCCTGGGTGCACCGAGAAGGCCCGCACTCCGGCGTCCCGGCCCAGCACGTCCAGCTGCACTGCGAACAAGGCATTAGCCATCTTTGCCTGCCCGTATGCCTGCCACTTGTCATAGCCGTGCTCGAAATGCACGTCGTCCCAGCGGATGGCTGAGAGCTGGTGTCCGTTGGAGGAAACCGACACCACACGCGCACCTCCGCGCTCGATCGCCGGCCAGAGCCGGTTCACGAGCGCGTAGTGACCGAGGTGATTGGTGGCGAACTGTGCCTCCCAACCGGGGCCGACACGCGTTGCCGGGCAGGCCATGATCCCGGCGTTGTTGATGACCAAGTCGATGCTGCGATCGGAATCGAGGAACCGCTCGGCGAAGGACTTCACACTCTCCAGGTCCGTCAGATCGAGTTCATCTACCTCCACGCCGTCGATCCCGTCAACCGCCTTCTGAGCAGTCGAGCGCCGTCGCGCGGGAACGACCACGCGCGCCCCCGCGCCGGCGAGTGCCCGCGTGGTCTCCAGACCGAGGCCTGAGTATCCCCCAGTGACGACCGCGAGCTGTCCGGACAGGTCGATGCCCCGTAGAACATCAGCCGTATTGGTTCGGGCTCCGAACCCTGAACCGATCTTGTGCTGTTGAGTGGTCATAGATCGAACCTACGGATTAGAGCGCGCTCAAAGTCAACCCTGACCCATCCTGAGCAAGGTACGAAAACACTCGAGTGTTGCTACTTTCATCGACATTTTCGGACCCAGCAATCGCGAAGTGCTGCCCAAAACCGTCGACAAACATTGCCCACTCCCACCTACAAACCACCCCTGTCACTGCTGTGCCGGTCCTCTCCCCTGCGCGGGTCCGGGGTTCTGGTGCTGCTGGCTGGTGGGAGTGGCCACGTCGGCCGGCTGCTCAGACTGTGGCCGGTCTGCGGTGGCGCGGCGGCGGGCGTCGGCCTCGCGCTTGAAGCCGGCGAGGCGGGCGAGGTTCTCCGGCGAGTGCATCCACGTCGCCGGATCGGTCGTGCGGCCCTCCAGCAGCTCCGGCATCGCGACCTGCTGGTGGGCGTGGACGGCGGCGGTCCGCTGCTCCGGGGTGAGGACGGCGTCCCGGCCCGGGTGGTCGACGGCGTGGGGCGCCGACGCCGCCGGGTCGTGGTCGTCGGTGTGCGCGGCGGACGGCACGGTCGCGGACGGGGCACCGTCCGGCACGGGAGCAGCTGCGGTGCGGGCGGCGCGGATCGCGTTCTGCAGGGCGAGGCTGGCGACCCGGGCCGGCTCGTACCGGCTCGACTCCCGGGGCGGCTTGCCGTCGGTGCCGGCGATCCACCAGCGGGCGGGCCAGGCGACTTCGGCGGTGTAGGTGAGCTGGTCCGGCGCCGGGGTCCGCCGGCTTTCCCGAGGCACGGTGAGCTGACGGCCGTGGCGGGCCAGGGCCTTATCGGCGATGTAGTCGTCCAGGTCGGGCGCGAACGCACGGCCGCGCAGCGTCTCCAAAAGGTGCCGCCGGGCTTCGGCCAGGACGTGACGGCGCGCAAAAGTACGGCGCACGGTGTAGACGACCGCGGCGACGTCGACGGAGGCGAGCGCGGTGTCCACCAGCGGGCCCAACCCGGGCCCGGATCGCCTCCCGGCCGTCCGGCACCTCTCCAGCAGCCCATCGACTATCCGCTGCCCGAAGCGCAGGATCGCGGACGCGCGCCACCACGCGCGCAGCTGCTGAAGGGGGCGCGGGGTCTTCTTTTCCGGGGCGGGTGTCCTGCGCCGCCCACCAGCCGAGCCCATGGCGAGCGCGCTCGTCGGGCAGCCGCCCGTGGTCCTGGACGTACTGGTCGGTGATGCCCTCAAGCGCATCCTCGATCCTCTGGCGGCGGGTGGAGGACCAGTCGATCAGCTCCTGGTCGACCCCGGCTATCTCCATCACGGGGCGCAGGCCCGGCGTCACCTCCCGGGGCACGGTCGCAAGCCCCAGCTCCTCACACACCTGCATCCTCATCGTCAGGGTGTAGAGCGTCCCGGCCGCGACGACGTTCTGGTAGAGGCGGACCGTGTCCAGCGCGTACCAGGAGCCGTCCGGGCGCCGCACCCGGTTGAAAATCAGGCGGTGATCGTGGAGCAGGGGGAAGCCGTCACGGTTGTCGAAGTGCCGCCACCGCGCGACCACCAGGGCCGGTGCCTTTGCACGCTTGCGGCCCGACGCCCACCGGGTTTCCGCGACCTCATCCTCCAGTCAGCGCAGCACGGTGGCGACGGCCCGCTCGTGCGCCCGCTCAATGACTCGCCGGGTGTGGTCGTCTCCCAGCGCCCACAGCACGATCAGGGACGCCGACGCCCGGAAGACGAAGTCGACGGCGAACAGCGAGGTCTGCTCGCGCTTCTCGATCTCTTCGACCGGCTGCCCCAGGACGGTCGCCAGCCGTGCCTCAGCCAGGGTGTCTCCGGCGTCCAGGCGCTCGCGCTCGATCCGGTCGGCGTCCGGATGCCAGCCCATCCCGAAGACCAGCTCCATCTGCCGCTGCGTCACCGTCTCCCCCGCGGTGAGCCCGAGCGCGGGCAGGCCGCGCCCCATCCACACCCCCGGGTGGGAGCCCGGCCATCTCCTGGGCGTCCTTCAACGGCTGGCGGACCGGACGGCGCCCGTCCCCGAAGGCAACCCCCCGCACGCAGTACCGCCAGGCGTTACGCCTCTGCACCTTCGCAACACTGATCATCCCCACAGGGGACACCCACTTAGACCTGCGGAAAAGCGCAATCCCGTGGGACGGGCGAGTTCACTGGAACTTCACGGCCGATCCCGCACGGCGGGCGCCGGCGACGACATCGAGCCCGCCGGACGAACACCGTCTTTCGCACTCACGGCCCCTACAGAGGGCCATGCAAATGCTGCGCGACAGACGACTGACTACACCTCACGCACCCCAACAACCGACACCAGCCGACTCCACCGCCAGGGAGCGAACACCCACGTACCGCTCCCCCACCGAACGACCGCAGACGCCGCCCCCTGCACCATGTCACCGACTCTTTGGCGTCGCGTCGGCACCCACTCGATCCTCGCGGGCCCCTGCCCGAGGCGCCCTGCCGGGTACAAGGCGGATCGACGTGATCCTGCGGGCGGACCTGGACGCGCCGCGCAAGCAGCGGCACACGGTCACCCAGATCTTCCACCGGCTGATCGAGGAACATGCGCCGACATGTCCTATCCGTTGGTCAGGCGCTATGTCGCCGACCGGAAGCCTCAAGATCGCGGTGGAGGCGGGCAAGGCACCCATTGAGGCGTTCATCCCGCAGACCCATCCGCCCGGCATGTAGGCGGAGGTCGACTTCGGCGACGTGGCCGTGCGGCTGGCGGGAGAGCATGCGAGGAGAAGACCTCAAGCGGGCAGTTTCGTGTCGATGACGAAGCTGATTTCGATGACCTGGCCGGGCAAGGTTAGTTCAGTGATGCCCACTACCGTGCTGGCCGGTCGGTGGTCGCCGAAGTACCCCAGGTTACCCTCCGCCGTCGCCGCGGCATTCTGCCGCAGGTTCACCACGTACAGGGTCTGCGAGACGACCTGGTTCCGGGTGGCGCCGTAGTGGTCCAGCACCTTGTCCATGTTGGCGTAGGTCTGCTTGAGCTGGGCGGCGAAGTCGCCCGCGTAGAGGAACTCGCCTGCCTCATCGAACGAGAGCTGTCCAGAGACGTGGATCAACTCGCTGGACTTGATCGCCTGTGAGTAGCCGAAGTCGCTCTCGGCCGGCACGTTGTAGTTGAAGACATCATTGGTGGCCACGGTGCTCGCCCTTCCGGATTGCTCTCTTGTAGTTACTCGGAAACTGTAGGAGAGTGACGGCTGGCCTGGAAGAACGCACTTTTCGGTGACTGAGGAACCTGATGGTGACCAAACAACTACTCAAGGGCCTGCCCGAGGACGCTGACCTACGGCGCGCAGACTCCCTGGCGCGGGAGATCTTCTCGGACGTTGCCAACAAGTGGGCGCTCCTGATCATCGAGGCGCTCGGCGAGCGCACCCTGCGCTTCAGCGAGCTGCGGAACGAGGTCGAGGGCGTCAGCCACAAGATGCTCACTCAGAACCTGCGCATGCTGGAGCGCAATGGTCTGGTCGACCGGAAGGTGCACCCCACAGTGCCGCCGCGAGTCGAGTACACCCTCACCGAGCCGGGCCGGGCCCTGCGCACCGCGGTCGACGCCATATGCGGCTGGACCCACCAGCACCTCAGTCACATCGAGAGTGCACGCGGCCGTTTCGACGCCTGACGGGCACGCAGCGACACCCTCGCGCCGTTGCGCAATTCCTTGGTCGATCTCACGTTGGTGGCACCAACGTGGTCCGCGTTTCGCCTGATCGGGATACCGAGCCATCCGGTGCCACAAGGTTCAGAAACAGACATGTGAACCGGTCCGGGTTCGGTAGAGAGCTGGGATGTCACGCGCTGACGGGTTCGTTGGCGCGGGTGTGCTGGTGATGGTAGGCGGTTTCGTACTCGGCTGGTGATATGTGGCCGAGAGCGCCGTGGAGTCGGCGGTGGTTGTACCAGTCGATCCACTCGGCGGTGGCGAACTCGACGGCCGTGAAGGTCTTCGACGGCCCGCAGCGGGTGATCAGCTCGGTCTTGAACAGACCGATGGTGGACTCGGCGAGGGCGTTGTCGTACGCATCGGTGACGCTGCCGATCGAGGGGGCGATGCCGGCCTGTGCCAGGCGCTCGGTGAAGGCGACCGAGGTGTACTGGCTGCCCGCGTCCGAGTTGCACCGCTCGCCGCAGTAGCGCAGAACGCGACGTAGACGGTGCCGGCCCAAGAACAGCGCGAGGCTCGCAGTGGACTGCTGAAGGGCTTCGATACGACGGCGTACCTCCGAACTGCCGCCCCAATAGGCCACGACCCGCTCCACTTCCGCGAGTTCCTCGGGAAGCGCGCACCTGTCCGGCAATACGCGCCAGTGGTACATCATCGGGAACCCTTGGCACTGCCCTTCTAGCACCCAGTTCGTCGTCATGGTGTGAACGGCGAGCTCCCGCCACGCCCCGAAACCAGGCCCACCGCCGACGCCGTACTGGCAGAAGGTGGGAATCCCGAACACGTTGGCCGTGGACCGTGCATGCTCCGGCAGCCGCTCCATATCCGTGAGTGGCACACGCTTCACGAAGACTGGCTTCCCGTCAACCTCCAGCAGCGCAGACGTCCCTCCGATACCGGAGCCAAGCGGCACGGCGGCTTCCACAAGCTCGCCCAGCCGGCGATCACTTCGCTGGGCGAGGGACGTGGAGACAGTGCTGTAGGCGGCCAAAACGCGAGTCTTTTGACATATCGGGATGTTCTCTTGACCCATCGTCCGAGGTCTTCGCCCTGGCGCACGACCTGGCCCGGTACCCCGTAGCTGTAGGTGCTCAACGGAAGGGGCCGCCCGGTCCACAAGGCGGACGTCGTGGTGATGGTCCCGTACGGGAGCACACCGCGACCATGGGGGAGCGGTGACCCACCAGGCGCCACGCCTGGGCGGGATGCACGAGCAGGTCCAGGGTTCGCGGCGGTCGACGAGGTGCAGCCGCTGCTGGCGGGCGAAGTCGCGGCCGAGCTGGGTGATCCTGCCGCTGGTCACGTGAGACATCTCGCTCAACAGTCCGAGGGCCTTGCCTGTTACGCCCCGCCGCCGGTCACCCGATCAGTGGCCACTCTGAAGAAGCTTATTGATTACTTGATGGAGCTTGACCGTCCCCTGCTTGAGGCGGAGGCTCAATGCCAACAGAAACGGCAGGCAGCGTCTGGAGGAATTGATCTCGATCCAGCGGCCCGGTCAACATCTTTGACATGTCACTCAAGGCCTCTTCCCTGAGTGACTTATTCTCAACCTTCGAGACAAGGAAGTTAGCAAAGTGCAGTCGGTGCGTGGTCGTAAGCTGTTCAAGTTGGGTGGCAACAGATTGGGTAGTGGTGGTGAACATGCGAAGATATAGCGCAGCGATGAAGTTACTCAGGAGGCCACCCACCGCGCCAACACTTCCAATGAGGATCTGAGCTGTCGCATTTCTGCTATTGGTTAGCAGGTGGAGCGTTATTGCCACGATGGCGAAACCGCCAGCTAGGCAAATGATTCCCACGAAAAAGATGATCTTACCGTGAGTAAGCGTTTGATTGTAGTATCTCCTCAGCTCCAACTGGTGTCGCCTGAAGGACGCGTATGCCCTTATTGGGGGTTCCTGGTGCACGACAGCCAAAAGATCGAGCTTGTGTTCGACATCCTGTTTTGCGATGACGGTGGCCTGCCTGGAGATGAATATAACCCCAAGCGCCGCACCGATGATTCCATAGGATATGCCGATTGCCGTAAGCGGGCTTTCATATGGAGTCCGTAGTCCGTAGTAGGCGGCAAGGGTCAAGATCAGTGCGCCTGCGAGAATCCCTGTAAGCCCAAAAGTGATTTCCTTGTCCCGCCTGCGGGAAAGCTTCCTCTTCTCTTCCTCCAGTGTATTTATGGCGGCGCGAAGTTCGGCATCTCTTGCTTCATCTTTTTTGCTGTTGACTGTCCTCTTCGCGCCTGCTTCATGGCCAGTTTCGCGCATTGCGATCACCTTTCAAGCGCCTGAATTCAGGTCCTCCATTCCGACTGTAGAGTAATTTGGGGGCCCCGGCTCATCTGCCTACTCCACATGGATGGCAGGCGTACGCCGGACGCAAGGGATCTTGGACGGCTCGTGTCGTCCGGGTTCACGTGCCACCAGTTACAACGGCTAACAAATTGACGTGTTTCCTCGCTTGTAGGCGAGATTCTTTGTTTTCCAGAGATCAATGTGCCTTTCAGCGCTGCCGCTCCAAGATGAGGACGGCGGCGGCGATTCCAGAAGTCGGTCAACCGCGCGCACGCCCGGCTCCGCAGCCTGGTCGAGCGGGCCTTCGCCCCGACTCAAGTCCTGGCGGATCTTCCGCCGCGCCCGCTGCAGCCCCGACCGCCTGACGTCAATCGCCAAGGCATCCTCACCCTGGAGAAGCACCGCTGAAGAAGCTCAAGGAACGGCCCCTGGACAACACCGTCTTCCCCTGCGTCTTCCTCGATGCCACCGGATCGTGTCCCAGGCCGTGGTCATCGCCACCGGCATTTCTGCCACCGGCCACCGCGAGATCCTCGGCCTGATGGTCGGCGACAGCGAGTCCAAGCCGTTCTGGACGAAGTTCCTGCGGTCCTTACGGGCCCGCGGCCTGGACAACGTCGAGCTGGTCATTTCCGACAGCCACAGCGGGCTGGTGGCCGCGATCCGCACCGTCTTCCTCGGCGCCGCCTGGCAAGGTTCCGGGTTCACTTCGTGCGGGACGTCTTCAGCGTGATCGAGAAGGGTTCCGCGGAGATGGTCGCCGCCACCATCCGCACCATCTTCGCGCAGACCACCGCCAAGGCCGTGCGCACCCAGCTGGACGTGGTTGCCGACATGCTCGGACGGCAGCTCCCGCAGGTCAAGGCAATGCTGGTGGACGCTGCGACGGACATCGCCGCTTTCGCGGACTTCCCGCTGGCCCACTGGAAGAAGATCTGGTCGCCCAACCCGCTTGAGCGGCTGAACCGGGAGATCAAACGCAGGGCCGACGTCGTGCAGGTCTTTCCCAACCCTGCGGCCCTGGACCGGCTCGCAGCCGCGGTCCTGGCCCAACTCCACGACGAGTGGCAGGTATTCGACCGTCGCTACCTCTCCGAAGGCTCCATGGCCGAACTGTTCACCGCCAACCCCACCGAGGACGACCGGCAGCTTCCCCCGCCCGAACCGAACCAGCTCGGCCAGTGACTACACCACGATAAGGGACATGACTCAAGCCGCGCCGCACGCAGGCGGACAAGTGGGCCACGAACTACGCCGCCGTCCGCAGTACTACGAACGCGAGGGACACCTACGCGTGCCCAGGCACCATGTCGAGCGGATCGTGATTTGCGGCAAGGGGAACGACGACAGCGGCCAGGACCAGGAGAAACGGCAGATCCGACTCGGGGCATGGATCGGTAACCACGCTCCAGGGCCGCGACGCTGTCGCCAGATCGCGTGGAGCAGCTGTCGACCATCGGAATGCGATGGACATAAACGGATCGCGGTCGTCGTCATCGGAGCTCGTGCCATTGGTACGAGCTCCAAAGTTCTTTGCGTGCCCGTCGCCGTGGTCATCCCCCAGTAACTAAGGGTTTCAGTGGTCAGGGTCGCCGTACCGGTCAGTGTCGTGAACAGACCGAGCAGGAGGCGGATCTCGAAATCCATCAGGTAGGTCATGTGCTCGTTGGTCGCCCGCACCGAGTGGGAGCCTATGCCAAAGCCCTGAGCCGCGCTGAAACTGCGAGTGAAGCCTGGAAGGGTGTCGTCGCCACTGGTGACGTCATGCTCCGTGCCGCTGACCGCGATGTTGAGTGCTGATGTCGCTGGAATCCGCACCGCGAACCTGCGGTTGATCGGGGTTTTTCCGATGCCGAGATCGTTGTCCCGGAACGTCTGGGTCTGCCCGTTGACCTTGAAGGTGAACTCCGCCTCGGCGTTGCTGCCAGGATCGTGGATCTCGCTCACCGCGATACTGCGGAAACGCACCTCAAGATCGGTTACGGCCGCTGGCTGCGGGGTGGCAGACGACTGCTCACGCTGCATGGTGATCCTCCCTGGAACGACGAACAGCCCCGAGTTCACATTCCACGGCCGAACGAGCAGTGCTGTGGAGAAGGCGGGGCCCATTGCCTGTCACTGCCCATGCCCTCTGTCTCCCAGTAGGTCAGCGCGTAGGCACCGAGGCATATCGAATTACTCCGAACGGGTGAATCGACGCCGGTGCTGGACACTGCGTGGCGAAGGACTGCTCATCGCACGCTGAGCGGGCCGATCGTATGGAGTCGGAATATCGAGCCACAGGCGGGATTGAAAACACGCACTTCACCGTCGGCTGCCCCTGCTTGGGCGATTGGACCGGCTCGACAGTGAACAGCCCATCACCATCGCGCATGCCCTGATCGTCCCGTACGAACGGGCACGCACCGCAGGCGGGCTGCCCGCTTCTGGGCACGCACCCACGGCGCAGCTGCGACGGTAACCGAGCAACGAGACTGCCTCGCCCAGCAAGCCGATCTCGCGGGCAGTCAGGTTGGGGTCGGCCCGGCATGCAGACCGGCCAACAGGTCCGCCGCCGCCACTGCGGTAATCGCCCCGGCGCCCAGCGCCTCCAGCATGGTCGAGCCAGTGAGCGTTTTCCAACCTGTCTGCTGAGCACGGCCGTTGAGTATGCGGGCGGTGCGCAGATGTAGAGAAGCTCCTGGTAGACGGCTGGGTGTCGAGTCCAAGCCGTCCTGCCAGGAGCTTCCGCGTGCTTGTCTACCCAGCTGGCGCCGATCTGTCCACCTCAGCCCTGCGCTTCCTCGCCA
>NZ_BAAGRZ010000066.1:0-10516 GCF_054782695.1 Streptomyces deserti | reverse complement strand
CTCACCGCCCCGGAGGCCCAGGCCGGTCTGATCCCGGCCCTGCGCAAGGACCGCCCGGAGCTGGACACGTTCCTGACCGCACTCGCCCAGGCGTACGTGCGCGGCACAGCGATCGACTGGACCCCGCTGTTCGCGCCGACCGAGGCCCGCCACCGTGTCGACCTGCCCACCTACCCCTTCCAACACCAGCGCTACTGGCCCGACCTCACGCCCCCGTCCCTCACCGCCCCCGCCGAAGTCGCCCCGCTCGACGCCGAGTTCTGGGACGTGGTGGAGCGGCAGGACGTGGACGCGTTGGCCGAGAGCCTCGCGGTCGACGAGCAGGCGTCGTTGGGCTCCCTGCTCCCGGCGCTCGCGGAGTGGCGGCGTCGGCGGCGGGAGGAAACGCTGTTGGACGCGTGGCGCTACGAGGTCTTCTGGAAGCCGCTGAAGTCGCTGACGGACAGGCCGGGCGGCATCGGCAGCGCGAGCCCGGGGGCCTGGGCGGTCGTGGTTCCGGAGAGTCGGGCGGAGCACCCGTGGTGCGCGGCGGCCGAAGCGGCACTCGGCGCCCGCGGGATCCACGTGGAACGGATCGTGGTCGGTGACGAGGTCACGCACCGCGCCGAACTGACGCGGCGACTGGTCGGTTTCGGCGAGAAGGCGGCGGCCGCGGGCGACGCGGTGGGCGGCGTACTGTCCCTGCTGGCGCTGGACGAGACTCCGTACCCGGTGTCCGGCGGCTCCGCAGCCGGTTGTCCGACCCTGACCCACGGTCTCGCCGGGACGCTCACCCTGGCGCAGGCGTTCGTCGACGCCGGTGCCGGCGGGCGGCTCTGGGCCGTGACCTGTGGTGCGGTGTCCGTCGGAGCCTCCGATCCGCTGCGCAGCGTGACACAGACGCAGGTGTGGGGACTCGGGCGGGTCGTCGGCCTGGAGCACCCGGATGCCTGGGGCGGTCTGATCGACCTCCCGGAGACCGTCGACGAGCGGACCAGTGGCCGACTCGTGGACGTCCTCGTGCACTCGGGGCCGTCCGGCTCGGAGGAGGACCAGCTCGCGCTGCGCCCGGCCGCCGTGTTCGCCCGGCGTCTCGTCCGCGCGACCGCCGGCGGAGCACCCACACGTACGCCGGCTGCCCCGGACGCCGCGTCCGCGACATTCGCGTCCACGACGTCCCTGGCCACGACGTCCGCGAGCACGACGACCGCAGCGCGCCCGTCCGGAGCCACCGCATCCGCCGACCGCTGGCGGCCCCGCGGAACCGTCCTCGTCACCGGCGGCACCGGTGCCCTGGGCTCCCAGGTGGCGCGCTGGCTCGCCGGGAACGGCGCCGATCACCTCGTACTGACCAGCCGCCGCGGCCCGCTGGCCCCGGGGGCGGGGGAACTGGAGGCGGAGCTCACCGCGCTCGGCGCCAAGGTCACCTTCACGGCCTGCGACATCGCGGACCGCTCGGCGGTCGCCGAGCTGCTGGACGCCGTATCCGCCGAGCACCCGCTGACCGGCGTCGTGCACGCGGCGGGGGTCGGACAGGACCGGCCACTCCGGGATACGAGCCTGACGGACTTCGCCGAGGTGGTGGCCGCCAAGACGGCCGGCGCGGTGCACCTCGACGAACTGCTCGCGGACACACCGCTGGACGCCTTCGTGTTGTTCTCGTCGATCGCCGGTGTCTGGGGCAGCGGAGCACAGGCGGCGTACGCGGCGGCCAACACGTTCCTGGACGGCCTGGCCGAGCGGCGGCGGGCCCGTGGCCTGGCGGCGACCTCGATCGCCTGGGGGCCGTGGGCGGACGCCGGCATGGCGGGCGACGAGGAGGTCGCCGAACACCTGCGCAAGCGGGGCCTGCCCGTCATGCCGCCCGCCCGGGCGATCGCGTCCCTGCAACGGGCGCTCGACCGCCGCGACACGACGGTCACCGTCGCCGACGTGGACTGGGGACGCTTCGCGCGGTCCTTCACCGCCCTGCGGCCGAGCCCCTTGCTGTCCGAACTGCCCGAGGTACGGCGTGCCGCCGAGGCACCGGCCGACGGCCCGGCCGCCACCGAGGACCCGCACCGGTCCGCGTCGGCGCTGCGGGACCGACTGGCCGCCGCCCGGCCCGCCGAGCGCGAGCGCGTCCTGCTGAAGCTGGTGCGCACGGAGGTCGCCGCCGTACTCGGTCATGCGGGCATCGACACCGTGCAGGCGAACCGCGCCTTCAAGGAGCTGGGGTTCGACTCGCTGACCGCGGTCGAACTCCGCACGCGACTGAACACGGCGACGGGCCTGCACCTGCCCAGCACCCTGGTCTTCGACCACCCCACCGCCACCGAACTGGCCCGCCGGCTCCTCGCGGAACTCCTGCCGGACAGTGCGGCCGGCGCCACCGAGGACGACGAACCCGCCGGCACCGGTGACGCCCGCGCGGAGGCCGACGTACGGAGGGTGCTGACGGCCATCCCGATCGCCCGCCTGCGTGAGGCGGGACTCATGGACGCCCTCCTGCGGCTGGCCGGACCGGACCCGGTCGGGGCGGAACCGCCCACGACCGAGGACGACGACACGGCCGCCTCGATCGACGCCATGGACGTGGACAACCTGGTCCAGATGGCCTTGGACAACAGTGATTCCTGACGCAGCACGGAATGTGGAGCCGGAGATGACGAGGCCCTCGGACACGGTCGTTGAAGCGCTGCGCGCGTCTCTGAAGGAGACCGAGCGGCTGCGACGGCAGAACCAGCAGCTCACGGCGGCTTCGAAGGAGCCGATCGCGATCGTCGGCATGAGCTGCCGCTACCCCGGAGGCGTCACCGGCCCCGAGGACCTGTGGCGCCTCGTCGCCGGGGGACACGACGCGATCGGCGACCTCCCGGAGGACCGCGGCTGGGATGTCGACGGCCTCTACGACCCCGACCCCGACAAGCAGGGGACCTTCTACTCCCGGCAGGGCGGTTTCCTGCATGACGCGGGCGAGTTCGACGCGGCGTTCTTCGGGATCTCGCCGCGCGAGGCGCTGGCCATGGACCCGCAGCAGCGGCTGCTCCTGGAAACAGCCTGGGAAGCCGTCGAACGGGCCGGCATCGACGCCGCCGACCTGCGCGGCACCCGCACCGGGGTGTTCGTCGGCTCCGGCTACCAGGGCTACGGCGAGGGCGTGAGCCAGGCACCGGAAGGTGTCGAGGGACACCTCATGACCGGCAACGCCACCAGCGTCATGTCCGGACGCCTCTCCTACGTCCTGGGACTGCAGGGCCCCGCGGTGACGGTCGACACGGCCTGCTCGTCGTCCCTGGTGGCCCTGCATCTGGCGGCGCAGGCACTGCGGCAGGGCGAGTGCACCATGGCCCTCGCGGGCGGTGTGACCGTCATGTCCTCGCCGGAGTCCTTCGTGGAGTTCAGCCGGCAGCGGGGTCTGGCGGCGGACGGCCGCTGCAAGGCGTTCGCGGCCGGGGCGGACGGCACGGGGTGGGGCGAGGGCGTCGGCATGCTGGTCCTGGAGCGGCTGTCGGATGCCCGTCGGAACGGGCACCGGGTGCTGGCGGTGGTGCGGGGTTCGGCCGTCAACCAGGACGGTGCGAGCAACGGCCTGACGGCGCCCAACGGCCCGTCGCAGCAGCGGGTGATCCGGGCCGCGCTCGCCAATGCCGCGCTGACGGCGGGTGATGTGGATGCGGTGGAGGCGCACGGTACGGGCACCACGCTCGGGGACCCGATCGAGGCACAGGCACTGCTGGCGACGTACGGCAAGGACCGGCCCGCTGAACGGCCGCTGTGGCTGGGGTCGTTGAAGTCGAACATCGGTCATACGCAGGCCGCCGCGGGGGTGGCCGGTGTGATCAAGATGGTGATGGCGATGCGGCATGGTGTACTGCCGCGGACGCTGCACGTGGACGAACCGACGCCTGAGGTCGACTGGTCGGCCGGTGCGGTGGAACTGCTGACCGAGGCGCGGGAGTGGCCGGAGCGTGACGGTGCCCCGCGTCGGGCGGGTGTGTCGTCGTTCGGGATGAGCGGGACGAACGCCCACGTGGTGCTGGAACAGGCGCCGGTCGAGGAGCCCGCGCGGGAGGTAGAGGCCGGGGAATCGGTGCTGCCCGGTGTGGTGCCGGTGGTGGTGTCGGGTCGGTCGCCGGAGGCGCTGCGGGGGCAGGCGGCCCGGCTGCGGGGCCACCTGGAGACGACTGACGAACTGGTCGATGTGGCGTGGTCGTTGGCGGTTGGGCGGTCGCGGTTCGAGCATCGGGGTGTGGTGCTGGCCGGGGACCGGGGGGAGCTGCTGGCGGGTCTGGAGCGGCTGGCCGAGGGTGAGTTCGCGGCGGACGGTGTGGTGTCGGGGCGTGCCGTGGGTGAGGCGGTGCGTCCGGTGTTCGTCTTCCCCGGTCAGGGGTCGCAGTGGGCCGGGATGGCGGTGGAGCTCCTCGATGCCAGCCCGGTGTTCGCGTCCCGGATGCGGGAGTGTGCGGATGCGCTGTCCGCGTTCGTCGACTGGGATCTGTTCGAGGAACTCCACGGGGAGAACTTCGACCGGGTGGATGTGGTTCAGCCGGTGTTGTTCGCGGTCATGGTGTCGCTGGCCCAGGTGTGGCGGGCGGCCGGTGTGGAACCGACCGCTGTGGTGGGTCACAGCCAGGGCGAGATCGCCGCCGCCTGTGTCGCCGGGGCGCTGTCGCTCGAAGATGCCGCCCGGGTGGTGGCGTTGCGCAGCCAGGCGATCCGGGCGCTGTCGGGCAGCGGTGGCATGGTGTCGGTGCCGTTGCCGGTGGGTGAGGTTCGTGAGCTGCTGGCGGCTTGGGACGGTCGTATCGATGTCGCGGCGGTCAACGGACCCGCCCAAGTGGTGGTCTCCGGTGAGCCGGAGGCGTTGCAAGAGCTGGTCGCGCACTGCGAGGAGCGGGAGGTCCGGGCGCGGACGATCCCGGTGGACTACGCCTCGCACTCCGCGCAGGTGGAGGCGATCGAGGAGCACCTGGCCCAGGCCCTGTCCCCGGTGGCGCCCGCGGCGCCTGAGGTGCCGTTGTTCTCGACGCTCACGGGTGAGTGGCTGGACGAGCCGATGGACGGCTCCTACTGGTACCGGAACCTGCGTCACACGGTCCTGTTCGAACAGGCGACTCGCGGTCTGCTCACCGAGGGACATGACCTGTTCCTGGAGATGAGCCCGCACCCGGTCCTCACCGTCCCGGTCCAGGCCACCATCGACGACACCGAAGCCACTGCCGCCGTCCTGGGTTCCCTGCGTCGCGACGAAGGCGGGCTGGAGCGCTTCGGCACCTCGCTCGCCGAGGCGCACGTGCACGGCGCCGAGTTGGACTGGAAGGCGCTGTTCCCGGGCGCCCGGACTGTCGACCTGCCCACCTACGCCTTCCAGCACCAGCACTACTGGCTGCGGCCCGGCCCCGCGACGGGTGACGTCACGTCGGCCGGACTCGACGACGCGGGGCACCCGCTGCTCGGCGCCGCCGTGCCGCTGGCCGACGGGGACGGGCATCTGCTCACCGGGCGGCTGTCGCTGCGTACGCACCCGTGGCTGGCCGACCACGCCGTGGCAGGGGTCGTCCTGCTGCCCGCGACGGCCTTCGTGGAGCTGGCGGTGCGGGCCGGAGACCAGGTCGGCTGCGCGCTGGTCGAGGAACTCACCATGGAGACGCCGCTGATCGTCCCGGAGACGGGCGGTCTCCAGGTCCAGCTGACGGTCGGGCCCGCCGACGGGACGGGACGCCGTTCCCTCGCCTTCCACTCCCGGCCGGAGCCCGGCCCGGAGACGGCGGACGCCTTCGAGGACACGTCGTGGACCCGGCATGCCGTCGGCGTACTCGCGGCGAGCGCCGCTCCCGCTGGGTTCGACCTGGTGGAGTGGCCGCCGCCGGGCGCGGAGGTGGTGGACGTCGAGGGGCTGTACGAGGAGTTCGCCGAGGCGGACGTCCAGTACGGTCCGGCTTTCCGGGGGCTGCGCCGCGCGTGGCGGCGCGGGGCCGAGGTGTTCGCCGAAGTGGCCGCCCCCGACGCGCAGCGTGACGAGGCCGGGCTCTTCGGACTGCACCCGGTGCTGCTCGACGCCGCGCTCCAGGCCGCGCAGCTGGGGCAGGAGGCCGCCGCGGAGGATCCCGCGAGCGGACCCCGGCTGCCCTTCGCGTGGAGCGATGTGGCGCTGTACGCCACGGGGGCGAGGACCCTGCGGGCACGCCTGTCGCGGCAGAGCAGCGGCGGTGGTGACGTGGTCTCCGTGTTGCTCGCCGACGACACCGGCATGCCCGTGGCGGAGATCGGTTCGCTCGTCTCCCGCCCGGTCGACGCCCGCAACGGCCTCACGGCCCGGCGGGCGCGCACCGAGCACCTCTACCGCGTCGACTGGACGCGTGCCGCCGTCCCGTCCGCGTCTTCCGTGTCTTCCGTGTCTTCCGTGCCCTCCGTGCCGGGCGCGTCTTCCATGCCGGGCGCGTCTTCCGTGCCGGGCGCGTCTTCCGTGCCGGCCGTGCCGGCGGGTCCCTGGGCCGTGCTGAGCGAAGACCCGTCGTACGGCGATGAACTGTGCCGTCTGCTGAGGGCCGCCGGAGCCGAGACCGTGCTGCCCTGCACGACCCTGGCCGAGCTGGCCCGTGCCGTGGACGCGGGCGAGCTCCCGCGGCCCGCGTTCGTGGTCGCGGCCGTGCAGGCGGACGAGGTGGACCCATCGGCGGACCCGCCGGCGGATCCGTCGGCGGAGCCGGACGACACGGTGGCCGCCGTGCACGCAGCCACCCGGGACGTGCTGGCACTGACCCAGGAGTGGCTGGCCGACGAGCGGTTCGCGTCCTCCCGCCTGGTCATGCTGACCCGGGGTGCCGTGGCCGTGTCGGCCGGCGAGCGGATTCCGGGACTGACGTACACCGCCGTCCTGGGGCTGCTGCGCTCCGCGCAGTCCGAGGAACCGGACCGATTCCTGCTCGCCGACGTGGACGGCGACCCCGAGTCGCTGCGGGCCCTCCCGTCCGCGTGCGCCCTGGGCGAACCGGAGTTCGCGGTCCGCTCCGGGGCCGTGTACGTGCCCCGCCTCGTCCGGGACGGCGGCGCGGAACCCGAGGCCCGCACGGACGGTGAGACGTACGAGGCACACGCGGCGGACCCCGCCGCCGATGGGGAGCCGAGCGCCGGGCAGGTACGGATCGCGGTGCGCGCCACGGGTGCGGCGCGCGACGGCCGCGTGGACGGTGCCGGCGTGGTGCTCGACGCGGGCCCGGACGTGACCGGCCTGGAGCGCGGTGCCCGCGTGATGGGTCTGCTGCCCGAGGGCTCCGGCCCGGTCGCGGTCGTGGACCGGCACGCCCTGGCTCCCGTCCCCTCCGGCTGGACCTTCGCACAGGCGGCCGCCGTACCGACGGCCTTCCTCGCCGCCTGCCACGCGGTGCGCCGACCGGGCGAGCGGGACGCGCACGAAGATGAGCGGGACCCGTACGACACGGTCGTCGTCGAGGGCCCGGCCGACCTGGCCGGTATCGCCGCCCTCCGCCTGGCACGGCACCTGGGCGCCGAGGCCGTGCGTGCCGACGGCGAAGACGCGACCACGCCCGCGGACGGGACAGCACTGCACATCCGCCCGAGTGCCACGGACGTCTCGGCACTCCCGCCGGAGCTGATGGCCGAACTGTTCACCGAGGTGACGGACCACATCGCAGCCGGTGTCCTGCACCCGCCCCCGGACCTGCGCATCCGGGACGCCCGGCTCGCCGGTGCCATGGGAGACAACGCCACCCAGGCCGACGAGGAACGCGCCGGAACCGGCGCCGCCGCGGCCGATGCCGCAACCAGCGGAACCGGTCTCACGACGGGCGAGTCGCCCACCGTGACGACGTTCCCCGCCCCGCTGGACGTCCACGGCACGGTACTGGTCACCGGCGCGCCCGGCGGCCTCGGCGGAGTCGTCACCCGGCACCTGGCCACCACCCACGGCGTACGCCGGCTGCTGTTCCTCGGCCGCCGCGGCCCCGACGCGCCCGGCGCGGCCGAACTCGCCGAAGCCCTCGCCGACTCCGGCACCCACCTGGAGTTCGCCGCCTGCGACACCGCCGACCGCGACGCACTGGCGGCGGCACTGGCACGGATACCGAAGGAGCACCCGCTCACCGCGGTCGTCCACACCGCGGGCGTCTTCGACGACGGCATCACCACCTCGCTCAGCGCCGAGCAACTGGACCGCGTGCTGCTGCCCAAGGTCGACGCCGCCGTCCACCTGCACCACCTCACCCGGGACGCCGACCTCGCGGCCTTCGTCCTGTTCTCCTCCGTCGCCGGCGTCCTCGGAGGCCCGGGACAGGGCAACTACGCCGCGGGCAACACCTTCCTCGACGCCTACGCACAGCACCTGCGCGCCCAGGGCGTGCCCGCCGTGTCCCTCGCCTGGGGCTTGTGGGCCGAACGCGGCGGCATGGCCGGAAAGATCACCTCCGGCGACCTGGACCGGATGACCC
This sequence comes from Streptomyces deserti, assembly GCF_054782695.1. Lineage (NCBI taxonomy): Bacteria > Bacillati > Actinomycetota > Actinomycetes > Kitasatosporales > Streptomycetaceae > Streptomyces > Streptomyces deserti. The sequence goes on along the minus strand of NZ_BAAGRZ010000066.1, from coordinate 2,108 downwards.
GCTCCGGCGTCGCCCCCCTCTCCAGCGAGCAGGGCCTGCGCCTCCTCGACACCGCGCTCGGCCACCCGGCCGCCGCGCTGGTGCCCGTGCGGTTCGACCTCACCGCACTGCGCGCCGCACACGGACACCGCCTGCAGCCCCTGCTCGCCGGACTGGTCCGCGGCCTCGTACCCGGTCACGGACCCGCCCGGCGCGCGGTGACACACACGGACGGCCGCGGCGACCAGGCCCCCGCCTTCGTACGCCGGCTGAACTCCCTCCCGGAGGACGATCGCGAGCAGGCGGTACTGGATCTCGTCCGCTCCCACGCCGCTGCCGTGCTCGGACACCCCTCCGGCGACGCGATCGTGACCGACCGCGCCTTCCGCGACCTCGGTTTCGACTCCCTCACCGCCGTCGACCTGCGCAACCGGCTCAACGAGGCCACCGGCCTGAGGCTCTCGGCCACCCTCGTCTTCGACTACGCCAACCCGCTGGCGCTCGCCCGGCACCTCAAGACCGAGCTGAGCGGCACGGACCCGGACACGGACGGCACATCGTCGCCCGCCCGTGCCGGGGCCGCGACGGCCGGACGCGGCACGACCGACGAGCCCATCGCCATCGTCGCGATGAGCTGCCGGTTCCCGGGCGGGATCGACAGCCCCGAGGCGCTGTGGCAGCTCGTCCGCGAGGGCGGCGACGCCACCTCCGAACTGCCCTCCGGACGTGGCTGGGACACCGTCTCCCTGTATGACCCCGACCCGGACCACCAGGGCACGACCTACTCGCGCGGCGGCGGCTTCCTGCACGATGCGGGCGAGTTCGACGCCGGCTTCTTCGGCATCTCGCCCCGCGAGGCCCTGGCCATGGACCCGCAGCAGCGGCTGCTCCTGGAGACCTCCTGGGAGGCGTTCGAACACGCCGGCATCGACCCGGCCACCGCACGGGGGACCTCGACCGGCGTGTTCGTCGGAGCCTCGTCGCAGGGCTACGGCGAAAGCGTCCGCGAGGTCCCCGAAGGCCTCGAAGGCCACCTCATGACCGGCAACGCCACCAGCGTCATCTCCGGCCGCATCTCGTACGCGTTCGGCCTGGAGGGCCCGGCGGTGACGGTCGACACGGCTTGCTCGTCGTCCCTGGTGGCCCTGCACCTGGCGGCCCAGGCGCTGCGGCAGGGCGAGTGCGACCTGGCCCTCGCCGGCGGCGCCACCGTCATGGCCACCCCGGACACCCTCGTCGCCTTCAGCCGCCAACGCGGCCTCGCGGCGGACGGCCGCTGCAAGCCCTTCGCCGAGGACGCCGACGGATTCGGCGCCGGCGAGGGCGTCGGGATGCTGGTCCTGGAGCGGCTGTCGGATGCCCGTCGGAACGGGCACCGGGTGCTGGCGGTGGTGCGGGGATCGGCCGTCAACCAGGACGGTGCGAGCAACGGTCTGACGGCGCCCAACGGTCCGTCGCAGCAGCGGGTGATCCGTGCTGCGCTGACGAGTGCCGGGCTGGCGCCGGGTGATGTGGATGCGGTGGAGGCGCACGGTACGGGGACGACGCTCGGGGATCCGATCGAGGCCCAGGCGCTGATCGCCACGTACGGCAAGGACCGGCCCGAGGACCGGCCGCTGTGGCTCGGCTCGATCAAGTCGAACATCGGGCATGCCCAGGCTGCCGCCGGTGTCGCGGGTGTGATCAAGATGGTTCTCGCCATGCGGCGGGGTGTGTTGCCGCAGACGCTGCACGTGGACGTGCCGAGTTCGCATGTGGACTGGTCGGCGGGCGGTGTTCAGCTGCTGACCGAGGCGCGGGACTGGCCGGAGCGTGACGGTGCCCCGCGTCGGGCGGGTGTGTCGTCCTTCGGCATGAGCGGGACGAACGCGCATGTGGTGCTGGAGCAGGCGCCGGTGGAGGAGCCCGCGTCGCAGGTGGTCGAGGTGCCGGCTCCGGTGGTGTCGGGTGTGCTGCCGGTGGTGGTGTCGGCGAAGTCGCCGGAGGCGTTGCGGGGGCAGGCGGCCCGGCTGCGGGAGCACTTGGAGACGGCTGTCGAACTGGTGGATGTGGGGTGGTCGTTGGCGGTTGGGCGGTCGCGGTTCGAGCATCGGGGTGTGGTGCTGGCCGGGGACCGGGAGGGGCTGCTG
>NZ_BAAGRZ010000065.1:0-10753 GCF_054782695.1 Streptomyces deserti | reverse complement strand
CGCATACCTTCTCGCCGTCTTCACGGCGTACATCCGTGAGGCACACGCTCGCCCCGGCCTGAGCGAGCCGGCGGGCGATGGCCGCTCCCAGGCCGCGCGCGGCGCCCGTGACGAGGGCCCGTTTCCCGGACAGGTTTGCGTGAGATCTTGATTCCAACGTCTCCAGCGTCGTGCCTTTCAACTGTTTGGTGGCTAAACGGATGCCTGGCCCCCGCCGCCGCAGGCGGTCGGCGGATTCTTTTTCCCTGCCCGCAGGGCGCCGTCCCGGGACGGGGAGGAGCGCAGACAGCACCCGGTCGGCGCAGTGACGCGGAGTGCTGTGAAAGCAGCTGGAGGTTCTTGTCGTCGCGCGTCGGCGAGGCGCGGTCGGGTGCGCCGGCGTCGGCGGCTACGGTCTGCGGCGTATGGGCGCTCACGAGGTGACGGTGATGACGAGACAGCCGCCCGCCCCGCGCACAGCGCGGCTGGCATCGCTTGTCCTCAGCCTGCTCGTGGCACTGTGCGCCTGCGTGGGGCCTTCGTGGTCCGACACGGACTACGAGGAGAAGGTGGCCAATACGGCCGAGGCAGGATGTTCCGAGCACGCCGTCACGGGCCCTGGGCTCCTTGCCGCCGTAGCGCGCTGGCTGGGTCGCCGCAACCGCTCGATCCCCTGGAACCAGGTCGTCCAGGTCCAGCAGCGGCGCTTGGTGGTACGCCCCGGCGCACAGCGGGCCGCATCATGACCACGGAGGGACTGGCGGTCCTGTTCGCCTGGCTGGAGTACCTGGCGCTGGTCGCGGCCCTGGTGTGGCTGGTGCTTCGCCGTGGCCCACGAGATCGCGACCGGCACCGTTAGACCAGGTCGTTCAGCGATCCGCACATTCGGATGTGCCTGTCCACACTCGGGCCTCGATGATGGAACTGCAGGCACTTGCAAACCGAGAAAGCGAAGGACAGGCCAGCAACAAGCTCGTTGGCGACAGTGACAAGGAGGCGGGTCATGGCCAAGTCCAAGCCGACGACACGGACGGCGAAACTGCGTCGCGAGTTCAGTGAACTTGCAGCGCTGGGTGTCCTCCTCGTCATCGCCGGACTGGTCGGCCTTGTCTACACCGGCGTCGCTACTCTCACCTCAATGATCCTTTTCGGCTGGCTGCTGCTCATCGGCGGTGCCCTGGGGCTGCTGCACGCGGTAGCGGCGCGCGAGCAGAACTTCTTCTGGCTCGGTGTGATCGTCGCGGCGCTGAACATTGCCGCTGGGGTGGTGATCATCCGCCAGCCCGAGGAGGCCGCCGCCGCGCTGACCATGTTCGCCGCCCTGCTCTTCCTCACCGGCGGACTCTTTCGCATGGTCGGCGGCCTCGTGGTGCGCGGCCCTCAGTTCCTCTGGACCCTCGTCCTGGGTGCTTTCGACCTCCTGCTTGGCATTTTGGTCCTGGTGCCCTGGCCCAGCGACAGTAAGTACGTCATCGGGACGTTCTTCTCCCTCGCCTTGCTCTTCGACGGGCTCGCTTTGATCGCAACCGGGTTCGGTGGACGGCGGATCGTCGGCATGGTCTCCGGCCAGCCGACCGGCGGCAAGGCCGGGCTCAGGAAGCCCGGGTCATGACAGGCCGGTAGCGCCTGATCATCTACGCCCGGCAGCCCCTGGAGGACTTTCGGCCCAGCTTGGCGAGGAGTTCGTTGCAGGCCTGCTCACAGCTTCGGCAGGCCTCGGCGCAGATGCGGCAGTGCTCGTGCATGTCCGCGTGGCGGCCGCACCCATCAGCGCAGGCCTTGCAGGCCGTGACGCACGCCTGCAGCATCGCCCGGCTGATGTTCGCGTCGTAGCCAGTGTGGCGGGAGAGCACCGATGCCGTGGTGGTGCAGGGATCAGGCTACCCGCCTCTCGCCCTGCTCCGGCTCCTCCTGGTCCGGCAGGTGAACATCGTCTACGGCGATATTCACCTCCACGACCTCCAGGCCGGTCATGCGTTCGACCGCATTGATGACGTTGGAGCGCACGTCCCTGGCGGCGTCCGTGATGGAAGCGCCGTACTCGACGACCACGTCAAGGTCGACAGCTGCCTGACGCTCACCGACCTCCACACTCACTCCACGAGTGACGCCACTTCCCCCGCCGGGCACGCGCTCGCGCACTGCCCCCAGCGCCCTGGCAAGACCAGTACGCGAAGGTGCGGCGCAGACCTTGGGGGGAGGGGGCCGGGCGCCATGCCGTCTCGAACTCCTCCAAGGTGCCTGGCCGAATGCGGCGTGTCGTCACCCACACGAAATCCACCTCCATCGCGGCCTCCTCCTTCATCCGGTTCGGTTGCCGGCCCTCATCGGGCCACGGTAGGTCCCAATCCACGATTCCGCCCGCGAGGCGATCGCGGAGATAGGAGATACCTGTGGCAGGGAAGGATCCTGCCCACGCCAGGGGCCACCGCGACACGCCGCTGGGCGGCATCACGGGGGGCCAGCACAGTGGCGGTGGCGCTTGATACTTTGCTGGATGCTCTTGGCAAGTTCCCGTGAAGACGGACCTTCTATGGTTCGCCCTCTCCTCGTTCCTGAGGAGGTGCCGCGTCCCAGCGCTGCCGGCCGATCGTAAACCCGTCATCGTGGGCGTCGACGACGCGGGCGATCAGGAGGCGGTGGTGCGGTACGCCGCCCATCAGGCCGCGATGCGCGGCATTCCGCTGCATATCGCCCATGCTGTCCCACTGCCCAGGCCGCTCGGCAGTGCGGGTGAGAAGGAACCCATCGCCAAGCGTGGGGCCGACGTGGTGGACCGGTTCCAGGCACTGGCCCGGTCGGCGTTCCCCGACCTGACCATCGAGGGGGAACTGCCTTTCGGTGACCCAGCCTGGACGTTGGTGGAACGCTCCGCGGAGGCGTCCCTTGTCGTGCTGGGGCATCGCGGGAGCGGTGGCTTCCCCCGCCTGCCCCTCGGCTCGGTAAGCCTTCGGGTGGCGACTCACGCCCGGTGCCCGGTGCTGGTACTGCGCCCGGGGAGGCCTGGACCGGTGCGTGGCGGCCGCGTCGTCGTCGGGGCCGATCTCGCGCACTACTCACCGGAGGCCATGGAGTTCGCCTTCGCGGAAGCCGACCGACGCGCCGCCGACCTGCATGTGGTGCATGCCGTGCACCTTCCGGCGCTGGTGCCGGGGACCGCAGGCATCGTCGCAGTGGAACCGGATGTGCGGCGGACCGAGGAGGCCGCCAGGCGCTTCCTCGAGGAGCGGATCGCCGAACTGGCGGGTCGGTATCCGAGCCTGTCCGCGGAGGTGCAGGTCGACTGGGCTCGTCCGGCGACGCGCTTGACCGATCTGTCACGGGAGACCGATCTGCTGGTGGTCGGCTCACGCGGCCGGACCGGACTGCGCAGGATTCTTCTCGGCTCGGTCAGCAGCGAGGTCCTGCATACGGCCCACTGCCCCGTCGCCGTCGTCCCCGAGGCTGCGGACGGATGACCGGCACCCAGGTGAGGCGAACCGCGCACGGCCTGGCTTTCGGGGGCTGCTCCGCCTGGCCCAAAGAGGGACGCCCGGTGGCGGTCGGCGGGCATGCGTAGTTCCGGCGGCGCGTTCGCTGCCGGAGCAGGAGCGAGGTGGATGGATGTGAACGCAATGACACCGAGGCCATGGCGACGGTCGATCACCTTCCTTGTGGCGGGCTGTCTCGCAGCGGCGTGGGGGGTGACGGGCTGCGGTGGCAATGACAACGAGTACAACCCGCCCGGCGCCAACGCCCGTGTGGGGTCTGTCCTCATTCGTTACGCGCACATCGCCGAACCACCGGACGGGCCGTGGGAGAAGGGGAGCGACGCACCGTTCTACCTCTGGCTGTTCAACCAGGGAGAGCGTCCGGACAGGCTGATCGGCGCAGAAACAACCGTGGCGCGGTCCGTCGACATCGTGACCGGGGATGGCGCAGTGCGCGGGCCGGTCGAGCTGCCCACCGACAAGCTCGTCGAGCTGGAAAAGGGACGCCCCCACCTGCTGCTCAGGGACCTCAACGAGCGGATCCGGGGCGGAGACTTCGTCTGGATCACCCTGCGATTCGAGCGAGCCGGCGAGGTGGCGCTTCAGGTCCACTCCCAGATCCCCACCTACGACGACGACAACGTCACCGACGCGCCAGGACTGACGTCCCCCTCACCGAGTTGATCGCCGCTGATGGGCCGTGGCCGATACCCGTGCCCTCCGCGAACGACTGCCCGTAGCCCGTGGGTCACGAAGACCGACCCGGTGCGCTCGGCCGAGCCCGGTCCCCTGTGGTCAGTACAGCAATCCACCGAGCCTTGAGCCCTGCCGGCGCTAATACCACTTCAGGGCTCGCCGGCCCGTCTCCTCGTCCCGCCAGCGGCATGCAGATCCTCCGTGCGGTGAGGCCGGGGGCCCCTATGGGTGCGGTGTGCCGCAGCCCTGACTGTGGCCAGGGCCAGACAGAAGAGAAGAGCCAGCGCGAGGCCGGAGCAGAAGATGGCCAGCGTGTTCATGGTGGCGATCTCCTGACCCAGCACCGACACGGTGTACTCAGGGCCCCCGGACAGGTTGTCGGCGATCAACAGGCCGGTGAAGGCGGCTGTGGCCGCGAGAAGAAGTAGTCCTAGGAAGAGCATCGATGCCATCTCCCTTGGTGGTCCCGCTGTGCTAGACGGCCTGTGTACCCGCGATCCCTCGAAAAACGCAGAAACCGGATATGTGGGACGTGGGCGGCGGCCATTCGTCTCCTAGGTCTGCGCCCCTTGCGGACGTTAGTGTGGCAACGCTATCTTCGCGGCGTCGTAGCCGCAGCTGTCGCGGCCGACGGTGGAGGCGCCCTTGACCGACTGGGAGTCCACGATCAGGGTCACCGGATGCGGGCAGCGGCCCTTGCCCGTACGGATCCGGCGGCGGAGTTGGTCACGGATGTAGGTGATGATCCCGGCCCGGTTCCATCGCCAGAAGAACCCGTAGACCGTCTCCCACGGGGAAAGTCTGCAGGCAGGGCCCGCCATTTCGCGCCGTTGTCGACGATGTAGCGGATGCCGTCGACAATCTCCCGCCGTGGCCACTCTTATCCGGCACGTACAGCGTTGACGGCGAGTCTCGTTGTCTCCCCAGGCGTGCCGTCGATAGGAACCTGCGCACCGTGTTCCTCGGGAGACAGCGGCTCCAGCGCGTCGAGCTGCGATTGCAGCAGGCTTTCAGGCATGAAAGGGCCTTTACTAGCTGCCATGCGGTCAGCGATGAGTCGAGCCGAGCCATGCAAATGTATGAAGAACACGTTGGGTGCCACGGAAGCCAGCCGGTCACGGTAGTGCCGCTTGAGGGCGGAGCAGGCGACGACGCCACCTCCGAGCGGGTGGTCGGCGAGCCACTCGGCGATCTTGTCGAGCCAAGGACGCCAAGGAGCGTCGCTCAGCGGTATGCCGGCCGTCATTTTCTCCACGTTCGTCGGCGGATGGAAGTCGTCACCTTCCGCGTAGGGAACGCCCAGTTCCCGTGTCAGAGCCCTGCCCACCGTCGTCTTGTCAGCTGCGAAACGGCTCTGGCCCCGCCGCGCGAGATGAGGTGCGCGGGCGCATTCCGCCACCGGTGAGGGGGGTGGGCGAGTGCTGGGTAGCCGCTGGGCGGTCACTGACCGGCCTTGGCGCCCGGCATACCTTCCCGATATCCGATGTCCCGGATCGCCTCGTGCCCGGGGGCCCGGCCCCGCGGACTCCACCGGCCGAGCGGCAGCACCACCCGGCTGTAGGACTGCTCCAGCAGCAGGGCTCCCGCGGTGTAGAAGGCGGCCGCGCTGGATGCGACGAGCACCCACCCGGCCGCGATCCGGAGGTCGTGCACGTTACCGATCACCCCGGCAGCGACCAGCGAGGATCCGGCGGTGAGAAGGATGAGCGTCAGGAACGTGCTCAGATTCTGGGCCAGCGCGCCGAGCGCTCCGAACAGCGTGATCACTGCGACCGCGATCCACCAGAAGCCAAAGGCGTCCTCGCTGATCACCGCGAGCCGGATCCTGCCGCTCGCAGTGAGCAGCACCAGCAGGCCCCAGGCGAACCAGAACCCACCCCAGACGCCGTGCATGGCAGTCGCCAAACCGTCTCGCGCCCGGTAAGCCCACATTGCGGAGATCAACTGGGCCACACCACCCACGAGCATGACGAAGGGAGCCAGGATCACCGGCGAGAAGACGTTGTTCCCCCACCATTCGGCCATGTTCGAGGCGACCGTGAACATCGCCGCCCCGAACGCGAACCAGCCCAGGATCGACGGCGCAGCGACAGGCGTGAGCACCAGCCGACTGCGGGCCCGCCACGCCTCATAGCCATCCGGATCATCACGTCCGTCGACACCCCGGCCGTCAGAACGGTCCGCAGAGTGATCGGAAGAGGTCATGGCAGGTCCCCTCCAAGGCAGTGACTCAGGCCATTCCCAGGCTGGGAGCATCAAGAGCATCACGCAACCGGAGCGGACCGCTGGCAGTCACACCAGCTATCAAGCACCAAGACGCAAAGCGATGAGGCCTGCGCCGTTACCTGAGCCAAATCCTCGAAGGTCGGCCGGCCAGCATCCGCACAGCGGGCGGTGGTCTGAGGAACGCACTGCGCGGCGGACCACTGGCGCCACGCCAAGTGCTCCTGATGCCACCGGATACCAGCCCCGGGGCTGCTGTCCATGTCAGGCCGGGCGGCGCTCCAGGATCTCGCCCGTCCTCGCGTCCACCACATGGACCGTCGCCGACTCGTCGGCCACGCCAAGGACACCGACGCGCCAGACCGGGGCACTATCCCTCCGTTCCAGTTCGATGCTGGTGATGACCTCCCCGTTCGTCGTGTCGGCCGCTTCACGGGCTGCCTCGTCAGGCAGGAGCCGGGCCTCCTGCAGCAGCCGCATCAGTTCCTGCCGCTCGGAGTCCGTCACATCGGGACCGGGACGCGTCCCCAGCACCTCGCCCCGAGTGGCACCGATCCGGACCGTGTGCAGCTGCCCGTCCTGGTCCGCGATCCGGCTCTCCCACACGGGTGACACCGACTCGGGCTCCTTGAGCTCCAGGGCCACCAGCTCACCGCCGGTTACCTCCGCCGTTGACAGACGAATGGCGCGCTCATAGTCGATCTCCACCATCCGGAACCGCTCGGCGGGTTCGTTCAGCGGATCGTCCCGGCCGCAGCCCACGAGGAGCGAAAACGCGATGACCGGCACGCATAGAACCACGGCAAGCCGCCTCCACGCCCACCCTCCTGCATACCGAGAGGTCGCTGTCATTGCTCCCATACAGACCGACTATCCGTCTTAGGCGGGAACGAAGCGCGGTATCTGGGAAATTCACCGTGGTGCACCTATGCGGCATTTACCCGCAGCAGTGTTTCGCGAGTTGTCTCATTTGCTGTGGTCTGTAGCCTGATTTCGTGCTGATGTCGAAGCGCTCCCTGTGCCTCGTGTGGGGGGCCTCCTTGCACCCGGCCGGGCTCCGGGCCCGCGTGCCTCGCGCCGATGCGTGACACGCTCCGGGTCCAGCTGTGGCTGCTGCCGACGCTGGGTGTCACACTCGCCGTCGCTGGGGGTGTGGGACTGCCCCGGCTGGATGAGCGGATCCAGCATGACGTGCCGTCCTGGCTGAGCGACTACCTGTTCGGTGGCAGCCCGGATGCCGCGCGCTCGGTGCTGGCGGCGATCGCGGGCTCCCTGGTCACGGTCACGGCGTTGACCTTCTCGCTCACCGTGCTGACGCTTCAACTTGCAAGCAGCCAGTTCTCCCCGCGTGTACTGCGGACCTTCACCGCGGACCGGTATGTCCAGACGACTCTGGCGCTCTTCCTCACAACATTTACCTTCGCCCTGACCGTGCTGCGCACCGTCCGCACCGGCGAGGACGGCCAGGCCGGGTTCGTCCCCCGGGTGTCGGTCACCGTGGCCTTCGTGCTCACCCTGGCCAGCCTGTTCGCCCTGGTGCTGTTTCTGTCGCACCTGGCACGCGAGATCCGGGTCGAGACGATGCTGAGCAGCATCCACTCAGCCGCCAACCGCACCATTGACCGGCTGCTGGCGGAGAAGCAGGACACGGCCTGCGGGGAGTCCGCTACCGGGAGCCTCCCTGCCGCGCTACCGGAGCCGCCCGCGAATGCGCTGATCCTGACCGCCGGAGCTTCCGGCTTCCTCACCTCCGTGGAGGAGGCGGCGCTCATGAAGGCAACCGTCGAAGCCGACGCGGTTGTACTCATCGAGTGCTGCCCCGGAACCTCGCTGATCGCCGGCACACCTGTGGGAGCCGCCTGGCCACGTGCCGGAGAGCCGTTCTCCCCCGCCACATGCAGGCGCCTGGCCGAGCAAGTCTCCGAGGCGATGCGGACCGGTCCCGAGCGCACCGATCTCCAGGATGTCGCCTTCGGGCTCCGGCAGCTCGCCGACATCGCCGCCAAAGCGCTCTCCCCGGGGGTCAACGATCCGACCACCGCCGTGCACGCTCTGTCGCACTCCTCTGCCCTGCTGTGCCAGCTGGCGCGCCGCGACCTCGGCCCTCGACTGCTGCGCGATGAACACCAGCACGTCAGAGCCGTGCTGCAACGCCCGGACCTGCAGGACCTGCTGAACCTGGCGGTGGCCCAGCCCCTGCACTACGGCGCTGCCGAGCCCGCCGTCCTGGCCCGCATCACGATGCTGCTGCGCGAACTCGCCTGGTCCAGCGCCCCCGACCAGCACCCGCCCATCACCGCCGCACTCGCCCGGCTGCGCTCCACGATCGCCACCCAGAACCTTCACGCCACCCAGCACTTCCGGCTCACCGAGCTGACCGAACTCGTCGACGAGGCCCTCGCCGGGCGATGGACACACGGCCGCAGGAGCTGACCGCAGGATCGGTCGTGGCCCGTCCAAGCACGCCCGACGCTCCGGCTGACGGACACCCACCCCCACGTTGGGGCCCCCGTTCACCGAAGATCACCTCGCGCATCGGCAACGCGATTCGGGGCCGCCGAACGGGGGGCCGTGTAGGCCCCGGGTTGCGGTAGCGGTAGTGCCCTTGAGGCCATCGCCTCGCGGAGGGGCTGCACCGGTTGAAGGCCAGAACTGACACCGCCGCGGCCAGTCGGGCCAGCGGGCGATACTGAAGAGTCTGCGTCCGCCCCGCGACATCAACGGCCAGCAGCCCCTGGTGGACTTTCAGCCCAGCTTGACGAGGAGTTCGTTGCAGGCCTGCTCACAGCTACGGCAGGCCTCGGCGCAGATGCGGCAGTGCTCGTGCATGTCCGCGTGGCGGCCGCACTCATCCGCGCAGGCCTTGCAGGCCGTGGCGCACGCCTGCAGCATCGCCCGGCTGATGTTCGCGTCGTAGCCGGTGTGCCGGGACAGCACCGATGCCGTGGTGCTGCAGATGTCGGCGCAGTCCATGTTGGTGCGGATGCACTTGGTCAGCTCCTCGACCATGCCTTCGGACAGGCATGCGTCCGCGCAGGCGGTACACGCCTGTGCGCAGGCGATGCATTCCTGGATGCATGTCGCCATCGCCTCGCGGTCCACGCTGCCCAGGTCAGCGGGGTAAGTGTCGAGCGTTTCCCGGACGGACGTGGTCATGGTTCATCGCCTCGCAATCAGCCTGTGACCACGCGGCGTCAGCCCGCGCCGGCTGCGGGGATACGGGTTTCACCGGGGTCGGCTGTAAAACGGCGTGCGGCTTCATCGGGCGGGTGCGCTTTTCGTGCGGCGTTCGACCGAAGGTGAGGGGAGTGGCCCGGGCGGCGGGTAGTCGCCCCGCATGACTGTTTCGGTTGAGCTGTTGCCCGAGTCCGGGCTGCGTGAGGCGATCGGCGTGCTTGTGCGGGTCGTCGAGACGGCAGGGGCGCTGATCATCTTCATCGGCGCAGTGTGGGCCTTCGCCCGGTTCGTTGCGGCGCTGCTGCGAGGCCGGGGAGAGGCAAGCGGCTTCAACCGGATCCGGCTGACCCTGGGGCGCTTCCTGGCGCTGGGGCTGGAGTTCCAGCTTGCCGGTGATGTGCTGCGCACCGCCGTCGCGCCGAGCTTCACCGAGATCGGCCAGCTGGCGGCCATCGCTGCGATTCGTACCGCGCTGAACTTCTTTCTCAGACGTGAGATCGCCCAGGAACGGGCCGAAGTGGCCGCCGAGCAGTCAGGGGAGCGCAAGGCCGGCTCCCGCCCGGCCGAGGACACACCATGACCGATCTTCTCACCGCAGGCGCGCTGCTGGTCACGGCAGCCGGTGTGCTCAGTGCTATCACCGCCTATGCCATCTCTCGGCGAATCAGCCAGGCGCTGCCCGTTCTGCTCGACTTCCTCACCGGCGCCGGGCTGATCCGCCTGGCCGCGGACATCTCCTGGAACAGCATCATGGTGGCCGCCGCGGTCATCACAGTGCGAAAGATCGCCGCCATCGGTGTCGCCGCAGCTCCGCGGCTGCAGCAGCTATGAGCACCGCTGAGTAGATGACCATCACGGCCCGGCCCCACCCGCCGTCACGCCTGACGCCTACGCCCAGGTCATCCCGCTCGGGCCGGGAGCCAGTAAGCCGCTGCCGCATACGGCACAGCGTCGTCTACGCGAGGATTCACGCCCGGACCAACGCGTGATGAGCGTTTTCCGACACAGCGCAACCGCCGTCACCACCCGTTCAGCCCACACGCGGGCCCTCCACAGCGCAGGGCCGGGAGGCTGCCGCCACAGCACGCACCGCCGAGCCAAGCGGGTTGGCCTGCTGCCGGCGGTGGGTGAATGCGGGCAGCCCCTTACCCTGCAGGCCACGCACGGGGGCGCGATGAGCAGGCCCTGGAGCGTGGACCACCCAGGCT
>NZ_BAAGRZ010000064.1:0-10777 GCF_054782695.1 Streptomyces deserti | reverse complement strand
CCGGGGTCGGGCAGGGACAGCCATTGGCCGAGATGTCCGTGGCGGACATGGCCGAGGTCCTGGAAGGCAAGATCGCCGGTGCGGTCCATCTGGATGAGCTGCTGGACGGCGCCGAGCTCGATGCCTTCGTGCTGTTCTCCTCCAATGCGGGAGTGTGGGGGAGTGGCAACCAGGGTGCGTACGCGGCGGCCAACGCGTATCTGGATGCCCTGGCCGAGCGGCGCCGGGCGCGTGGGCTGACGGCGACGTCGGTCGCCTGGGGGCTGTGGGCCGGTGGCGGCATGGCCGGCGACGAGGGAGAAGAACAGTTCCGCCGTCGTGGTCTGCGGGCGATGGCGCCGGAGCTGGCGGTGCTGGCGCTGGCGCAGGCGGTGGCGCACGACGAGACGTTCCTCGCCGTGGCCGACCTGGACTGGGAGCGGTTCGTACCGGCGTTCACCTCGCAGCGGCCCAGCCCGCTCGTCGGGGAGATCCCGGAGGTGCGCAGGCACCTGGAGACCGCGGCCGGAGGTGAGACGAGTACGGGCGACGACGAGGACTCCTCGGAGCTGCGCCGCCGCCTGCTGCCGCTGACGGAGCCGGAGCGGGAAGCGCTGCTGCTGGATCTGGTACGAACGCATGCCGCGGCCGTACTCGGCTATGACGGGCCGGAGTCGGTGGACGCCCAGCGGGCCTTCCGGGAGCTCGGCTTCGACTCGCTGACGGCGGTGGAGGTCCGCAACCGTCTGGGCCGGGCCACCGGCCTGCGGCTGCCGACCACGCTGGTCTTCGACTACCCGACGTCCACCGCACTGGCCCAGTACCTGCGGGCCCAGATCATCCAGGACGACGCCGCGGGCGTGGAGTCGACCCTGAACGAACTGGACCGGCTGGAGGCCAGCCTGACCACGATCGCCCCCGACGACAGCGCCCGTATGCGCATCACCATGCGCCTCGAAGCGCTGATGTCGAAGTGGAAGAACACGGAAGCGGACACCCCGGCCGACGGCGAGACCGTCTCCTCGCGGCTCGAGTCGGCGTCCGCCGACGAGGTCTTCGACTTCATCGACAAAGAACTCGGCATTTCCTGAGGCACTCGGACCGGCGCGGACGGACAGGGGCCGTCCGCGCCCCCGATGCGGTTCTTCTGTGGCTTCTGTGACTAAACGAACAGGTGAGTTTCCGATGGCGGAACAGCAAAAGCTCCTCGACTACCTCAAGCGCGTGACCGCCGATCTCCACGAGACTCGTCAGCGGCTCCGTGAGGTCGAGGCGGAAGAACCGGAGCCCATCGCCATCGTGGGGATGAGCTGCCGCTACCCCGGCGGCGTACGGTCGCCCGAGGACCTGTGGCACCTCGTGGCCGACGGCCGCGACGCGCTCTCGGCCTTCCCCACCGACCGGGGCTGGGACATCGAGGCGCTCAGCGGCAGGACCGACGGGGAGGCGGAAGGCCCCGAACGCGTCGGCGGGTTCGTCTACGACGCGGGCGACTTCGACGCCGCGTTCTTCGGGATCTCGCCGCGCGAGGCCATGGCGATGGACCCGCAGCAGCGGCTGCTGCTGGAGACCTCCTGGGAGGCATTCGAACGCGCCGGGCTCGCCCCGGCCTCGCTGCGGGGCAGCCGCACCGGCGTCTTCGTCGGCGCCACCGCCCAGGGATACGGCTCCGCCCTCATGGCCTCCCCGGACAACGTCGAGGGCTACCTGCTGACCGGCGACGTTCCGAGTGTCGTCTCCGGCCGGGTGGCCTACGCCCTCGGCCTGGAGGGCCCGGCGGTCACGGTCGACACGGCCTGCTCCTCCTCCCTGGTCGCCCTGCACCTGGCCGCCCAGGCGCTGCGCCAGGGCGAGTGCGACCTGGCTCTGGCCGGCGGTGTCGCCGTGATGGTCACCCCCGGCGCGTTCGCGGAGTTCAGCCGCCAGGGCGGCCTCGCCTCCGACGGCCGCTGCAAGCCGTACGCCGACGCCGCCGACGGCACCGGGTGGGGCGAGGGCGTCGGCGTCCTCGCCCTGGAACGGCTGTCGGACGCCCGCCGCAAAGGACACGAGGTCCTCGCCGTCATCCGCGGCTCGGCGGTGAACCAGGACGGCGCGAGCAACGGCCTCACGGCGCCCAACGGTCCGTCCCAGCAGCGCGTCATCCGCGCCGCCCTGGCCAACGCCCGCCTGACGACCAGCGACGTGGACGCCGTGGAGGGCCACGGCACAGGCACCGTGCTCGGCGATCCCATCGAGGCCCAGGCACTCCTGGCCACGTACGGCCAGGACCGCCCCGCCGACCGGCCCCTCCTCCTCGGCTCGGTGAAGTCCAACATCGGCCACACCCAGGCGGCCTCGGGCGTCGCGGGCGTGATCAAGATGGTCATGGCCCTCCGCCACGGCCTGCTGCCCGAGAACCTCCACACCGACCGTCCGAGTTCGCATGTGGACTGGTCGGCGGGTGCGGTGGAGCTGCTGACCGAGGCGCGGGAGTGGCCGGAGCGGGAGGCCGGTGCGCCGCGTCGGGCGGGTGTGTCGTCCTTCGGTGTGAGCGGTACGAACGCGCATGTGATCGTGGAGCAGGCGCCGGTTGAGGAGGAGGGCTCCGCGGAGTCGGTGCCGGTGCCGGTGCCGGTGGGTGTGGTGCCGTGGCTGGTGTCGGCTCGTAGTGCGGAGGCGCTGCGGGCGCAGGCGGAGCGGCTGCGCGAGCACGTTGCGGCTGGTGACGCCGACCCGGTGGATGTGGGTTGGTCGCTACTGTCGGGCCGGTCGGCGCTGGAACACCGTGCGGTGATCCTCGGCACGGGCCGTGAGGATCTGCTCCAGGGGCTGGAGGCGTTGGTCTCCGGCGGGCCTGGGGTGGTGACCGGTGCGGTCGCTGAGGGGCGGCTTGCTGTGGTGTTCACCGGGCAGGGCAGTCAGCGGCTCGGGATGGGCCGGGAGCTGTACGAGAGCTTCCCCGTGTTCGCGGATGCGCTGGATGAGGTGTGCGCGCATCTGGATCCGCTGCTGGACCGTCCGCTGCGGGAGGTGATGTTCGGCACCGAGGCGGACGTCCTGGAGCAGACCGGTTTTGCGCAGCCGGCGCTGTTCGCGATCGAGGTCGCCCTGTTCCGGCTGGCGGAGTCGTTCGGGCTGCGGCCGGAGGTCGTGGGTGGTCATTCGATCGGCGAGTTGGTGGCGGCGTATGTGGCTGGGGTGTGGTCGCTGGAGGATGCGGCCCGTCTGGTGGCGGCGCGTGGCCGGTTGATGCAGGCCCTGCCGGAAGGCGGCGCCATGCTCGCGGTGCAGGCAGCGGAGGGGGATGTCCTGCCGCTGCTGGAGGGCCACGCCGAGCGGGTGGGTGTCGCCGCCGTCAACGGCCCGTCCCAGGTGGTGGTTTCCGGTGACCGTGCGGCGCTGGAGGATCTGGCGCAGGTCTTCACCGAGCAGGGGCGGAAGACGCGCTGGCTGCGGGTTTCGCACGCGTTCCACTCGCCGCTGATGGAGCCCATGCTCGACGACTTCCGCCGAGTCGCGCAGGACCTGGAGTATCAGACGCCGACCCTGCCGGTGGTCTCGAACCTGACCGGTCGTATGGCCACAGCAGACGAGCTGCTGGACCCGGAGTACTGGGTGCGTCACGTCCGCGAGGCGGTCCGCTTCCACGACGGTCTGACGACACTCGCCGACTTCGGGGCCGTCACGATCCTGGAGTTGGGCCCGGACGCGGTCCTGACCGCGATGGCGCATGACACGCTCACCGCCCCGGAGGCCCAGGCCGGTCTGATCCCGGCCCTGCGCAAGGACCGCCCGGAGCTGGACTCGTTCCTGTCGGCACTCGCCCAGGCGCACGTCCGAGGTACCACCGTCGACTTCACCCCCTTGTTCGCGCCGACGGAGTCCCGCCACCGCGTCGATCTGCCCACCTACCCCTTCCAGCACCAGCGTTACTGGCCCCGCCCCGCCCTCCCCGGCGTGGGCGACGTCTCGGCCACTGGGCTGGACGCGGCGGAGCACCCGCTGCTCGGCGCGGCGATCGCCTTGGCCGACGGGGACGGGTTCCTGTTCACCGGGCGGCTGTCGTTGCAGTCGCATCCGTGGTTGGCGGGGCATGCCCTGGCCGGCGCCGTCCTGCTGCCGGGCACGGCCTTCGTCGAACTGGCCCTGCGGGCGGGGGACGAGGTCGGCTGTGGGCTGGTGGAGGAGCTGACGCTCCAAGCCCCGCTGGCGCTGCCGGAGCAGGGCGGCGTTCAGGTGCAGGTCACCGTCGGCGCCCCGGACGAGAACGGGCGGCGCAGTGTCGCCGTGCACTCGCGTGAGGAACACGCGGGGGACGGCGGCTGGACCGTGCACGCCACCGGTGTGCTGACCGGTGACGAGCCACGGCAGGACGACTCCCCGCTCACCGAGTGGCCTCCGCGGGATGCGGCGGCGGTCGATGTCGACGGGCTGTACGAGCACCTGGCGGAGCTCGACTTCGCCTACGGGGAGGCGTTCCGGGGGCTGCGGGCGGCGTGGCGGCGCGGCGACGAGGTGTTCGCCGAGGTCGCCCTGCCGGAGGAGCAGCGAGAGAGCGCGGAGGCCTTCCGGCTGCACCCGGCTCTGCTGGACGCGGCCCTGCACGTCCTCGGGGTGGGCGGCCGGTGGGCCGACGACGGTGACGCCGGAGGGGCGAGGCTGCCGTTCAGCTGGAGTGGGGTCTCGCTGCGGGCGACCGGTGCCTCGGCGCTGCGGGTCCGACTGGCCCCGGCAGGCGACCACGGCGTGACGCTGTCGGTCGCGGACGGGCTCGGGGAGCCGGTCGCCGCAGTGGAGTCACTGGTGTTCCGGCCGGTCGCCACCGAACAACTCGACGCCTCCGGCAGGCGGGGCGTCCAGAACTCCCTCTTCCACGTCGAGTGGAACGAACACCCCGAGGCGGCAGCCCTGCTGGCGTCTGCGGCGGCGGACGGGACCGCCACCGGCAGGTGGGCCCTGATCGGACCGGACGAGGTCGGACTCGTCCCCGCCTTCGAGGCGGCCGGCGCACCCCTGGACACCCGGCCCGACCTGGCCGCCCTCGGTGACGCCGTACCGGACGCCGTCGTGACCGCCTGCGGGCCGGAGGCGACCGACGGCACGCCGGTGACTCCCGACGGATCCGCCGACCCGGACCGGCTCCGGTCCGTACTCGCCCGGGTCCTCGGTGTCGTACAGGCATGGCTCGCCGACGAGCGGTTCGAGGCGTCGAAGCTCGTCGTGGTGACCGCGGGCGCGACCGCGGCCGGGGACGCCGTACCGGATCCGGTCGGAGCCGCGGTGCGGGGACTGGTGCGATCGGCACAGTCCGAGCACCCGGGCCGCATCCTGCTCGTCGATCTGGATCCCGTCGACGCGGGTACGGTGCCGATGCCGGCGGCGCTGCTCGCCGCGCTCTCGGCGTCCGACGAGCCGGAGGCCGCGTTGCGCGCGGGCACGGTGTTGGTACCGCGCCTGGCCCGCCTCGCCGTGCCGGACGACACCGCCACCACCGACCAGGCGCAGCCCACCGACCAGGCAGAGCCCACCGACCAGGCAGAGCCCACCGACCAGGCACAGCCCACCCTCACCGCCGAGCGAGCCGCGTCCGACGGGTCGGCGTCGGCCTGGGGAACGGGCACCGTCCTGGTGACCGGCGCGTTCGGCGGCCTGGGCCCGGTCGTGGTCAGGCACCTGGCCGAGCGGCACGGCGTACGGAACCTCATGCTGGTGTCGCGGCGGGGCGCGGACGCGCCCGGTTCCGGCGAACTCCGTGCGGCACTCGAGGAGTCAGGTGCCCGCGTCGGCGTCGCGGCGTGTGACGTGGCCGACCGGTCGGCGCTGGCGGAGCTGCTCGACGGCATCGAGGACCTCTCGGCCGTCGTGCATGTCGCCGGCGTCCTCGACGACGGTGTGATCACGTCCCTGAGCCCCGAGCGGCTGAACCCGGTGCTGCGTGCGAAGGCCGACGCCGCGGTCAACCTGGACCAGCTCACCGCCGACCGTGACCTGTCCGCCTTCGTACTCTTCTCCTCCGCCGCCGGCGTGTTCGGCGGCGCGGGACAGGCCAACTACGCCGCCGCCAACGCGTTCCTGGACGCCCTCGCCCGGCAGCGGCGGGCACGTGGCCTGACCGCCACCTCGCTCGCCTGGGGACTGTGGTCCCAGAGCAGTGAGATGACGGGGAAGCTGAGCTCCGGAGACCTGAACCGGATGGCGCGCGGCGGCGTGGCACCGCTGGCCACGGCGGAGGGCCTCGCCCTGCTCGATGCCGCCGTGACCCTGCCGGACGCGCCCGCGGCCCTCGTACCCCTGCGGCTGGACACCGCCTCGCTGCGTCCTCGGGCGGGCGGCGCCACGACCGTCCCCGCGCTGCTGCGCGGCCTGGTGCGGACACCACTGCGGCGGTCCGCCGCCGGTGCGGCAGGCGGCGGAGCCACGGACGCGCACGCCACCGGCCGCACACCGCTGCTGGAGCGGCTGGCCGGACTCGACGCGGCGGAGCGGGACAAGGTCCTGACCGAAGTCGTCTGCACCCACGTGGCGGCGGTCCTCGGATACGAGTCCGCAGCGGCGGTCGACGCCCACCGGGCCTTCCGGGAGCTGGGCTTCGACTCCCTCACCGCCGTCGAACTGCGCAACGCGGTGAACACCGCCACCGGGCTGCGCCTGCCCGCCACCCTGATCTTCGACTACCCGAACCCGGCCGCGCTCGCGGCCCATCTCGCCACCGCCCTGCCGCTCGACGGGCAGGCAGGAGGCGGGCTGTCCGTCCTCGACGAACTGGAGCGGCTGGAGACCTCCCTCCTGACGGTCGAGGCGGACAGCATCGTCCAGTCGAAGATCGGCATCCGGCTGCAGAGCCTGCTGTCCCGCTGGAACGCCGCCCAGCGGCACGGCTCCGCCGCCACCGTCACCGCCACCACGACGGCGGACGACGACCTGGACCTGGACTCGGTCTCCGACGAGGAACTCTTCGAGGCGCTCGATGACGAGCTCGGACTTTCCTGACCTGCCCCACACGGCCCCCACCAGCACGCGCACGACCCTTTTTCACACCACGAGGAGCTGACGAGCAATGTCGAACGAGGAGAAGCTTCGCGATTACCTCAAGCGGACGACCTCCGACCTGCGTCAAGCTCGTCGTCGTCTGCGCGAGATGGAGGAGCGCGAGCAGGAGCCCATCGCCATCGTCGCGATGAGCTGCCGTTACCCCGGTGGCGTCCGCAGCCCGGAGGAGCTGTGGCAGCTGGTCGCCGACGGAACGGACGCCCTGACGCCGTTCCCCACCAACCGTGGCTGGAGCCTCGACGCCCTCTACGACCCGGACCCCGACAACTCCGGTACGAGCTACGCCCGCGAAGGCGGGTTCCTGCACGAGGCGGACCGCTTCGACGCCGCGTTCTTCGGTATCTCGCCGCGCGAGGCCCTGGCCACGGATCCCCAGCAGCGGCTGCTCCTGGAGACCTCCTGGGAACTGTTCGAACGCGCCGGCATCGACCCGACGACGCTGCGCGGCAGCCGCACCGGCGTCTTCGCCGGCGTGATGTACCACGACTACGCCTCCCGGCTGCACTCCGTTCCCGAGGAGGTCGAGGGCTTCCTGGGCACCGGCGCCTCCAGCAGCATCGTCTCCGGCCGGGTCGCCTACACCTTCGGCCTGGAGGGCCCGGCGGTGACGGTCGACACGGCCTGCTCCTCGTCCCTGGTCGCCCTGCACCTGGCGGCGCAGGCCCTGCGTCAGGGCGAGTGCACCATGGCGCTCGCCGGCGGCGTGACCGTGATGTTCACGCCCGGCACCTTCGTGGACTTCAGCAAACAGCGCGGCCTCGCCTCCGACGGCCGCTGCAAGCCGTACGCCGACGCCGCCGACGGCACCGGCTGGGGTGAGGGCGTCGGCCTGCTGCTCCTGGAGCGGCTGTCGGACGCCCGGCGCAACGGGCATCCGGTCCTGGCCGTCGTACGCGGCTCGGCGGTGAACCAGGACGGCGCCAGCAACGGCCTCACCGCCCCCAACGGCCCCTCGCAGCAACGCGTGATCCTCCAGGCCCTCGCCAACGCCCGGCTCGCTCCCGAGCAGGTCGACGCGGTGGAGGGACACGGTACGGGAACCACGCTGGGCGACCCGATCGAGGCGCAGGCGCTCATCGCCACGTACGGACAGGGACGGTCTGAGGACCGGCCGCTGTGGCTGGGCTCGGTGAAGTCGAACATCGGTCATACGCAGGCGGCCGCCGGTGTCGCGGGTGTGATCAAGATGGTGATGGCGATGCGGCAGGGTGTGCTGCCGCAGACGTTGCATGTGGATGCGCCGAGTTCGCATGTGGACTGGTCGGCGGGTGCGGTGGAGCTGCTGACCGAGGCGCGGGAGTGGCCGGAACGGGAGGGCGAGCCGCGTCGGGCGGGAGTGTCCTCCTTCGGTGTGAGCGGCACGAACGCGCACGTGATCGTGGAGCAGGCGCCGGTTGAGGAGCAGGACGCGGCGGAGGCCGTGCCGGTACCGGTGGGTGTCGTGCCGTGGCTGGTGTCCGCGAGCAGTGCGGAGGCCCTGCGGGCGCAGGCGGAGCGACTGCGCGAGCACGTTGCGGCTGGTGACGCCGACCCGGTGGATGTGGGCTGGTCGCTGCTGTCGGACCGCACGGCGCTGGAGCACCGGGCCGTGGTGCTGGGGCGTCAGCAGAGGGACTTCCTGGACGGTCTGGGGGGGCTGGCTTCCGGCGGGCCTGGGGTGGTTTCCGGGGCGGTTGACGAGGGGCGCCTTGCGGTGCTCTTCACCGGGCAGGGCAGTCAGCGGCTGGGCATGGGCCGGGAACTGTACGAGATCTTCCCCGTGTTCGCGGACGCGCTGGACGAGGTGTGCGCGCATCTGGATCCGCTGCTGGATCGTCCGCTGCGGGAGGTGATGTTCGGCACCGAGGCGGACGTCCTGGAGCAGACGGGGTATGCGCAGCCGGCGCTGTTCGCGATCGAGGTCGCCCTGTTCCGGCTGGCGGAGTCCTTCGGGCTGCGCCCTGAGGTTGTGGGCGGTCACTCGATCGGTGAGTTGGTGGCGGCGTATGTGGCTGGGGTGTGGTCGCTGGAGGATGCCGCTCGTCTGGTGGCGGCGCGTGGCCGGTTGATGCAGGCCCTGCCGGAAGGCGGCGCCATGCTCGCCGTCCAGGCTGCGGAGGAGGATGTCCTGCCGCTGCTGGAGGGCCACGCCGACCGGGTGGGGATCGCCGCCGTCAACGGCCCGTCCCAGCTGGTGCTTTCCGGTGACCGTGCGGCGCTGGAGGACCTGGCAGGTGTCTTCACCGAGCAGGGCCGCAAGACGCGCTGGCTGCGGGTCTCGCACGCGTTCCACTCGCCGCTGATGGAGCCCATGCTGGAGGAGTTCCGTCAGGTCGCGCAGGGCCTGGAGTATCAGGCTCCGTCCCTGCCGGTGGTGTCCAACCTGACGGGTCGCATGGCCTCGGTGGACGAGCTGCGGGACCCGGAGTACTGGGTGCGTCACGTCCGTGAGGCGGTCCGCTTCCACGACGGCATCGCTGCCCTGGCCGACTTCGGGGCGACGACCATCGTGGAGCTGGGCCCGGACGCGGTCCTGACCGCGATGGCTCACGACACCCTCACCGCCCCGGAGGCCCAGGCCGGTCTGATCCCGGCCCTGCGCAAGGACCGCCCCGAGCTGGACACGTTCCTGACCGCACTCGCCCAGGCGTACGTGCGCGGCACAGCGATCGACTGGACCCCGCTGTTCGCACCGACCGAGGCCCGCCACCGCGTCGACCTGCCCACCTACCCCTTCCAACACGAGAGCTACTGGCTGCACGCCCCGGCGCTGACCGGCGACGTCACCTCTGCCGGTCTCACGGCGCCCGGCCATCCGCTCCTCGGCGCCTGTGTCCAGGTCGCGGGGAGCGACACGCGTCTGTTCACCAGCCTGCTGTCGGTCGACTCGCACGCGTGGCTGGCCGACCACACTGTGGGCGGCAAGGTGCTGCTGCCCGGTACGGCCTTCGTCGAACTGGCCGTACGCGCCGGCGACGAGCTCGGCTGTGACCTGCTCGAGGAACTGATCCTCGAAGCCCCGCTGGTACTGCCCGAGGACGGCAGCGGCCGACAGCTCCAGCTCTGGATCGAGGAGCCGGACGAGACCGGGCGGCGTACGTTCACCCTGCACTCGCGTCGCCAGGGTGACGGCAACGACGTGCCGGACGAACCATGGGTCCGCCACGCGTCGGGTGTCCTGAGCGTCGCCGAAGAGGCGGCATCCGACTTCGACATGACGCAGTGGCCGCCGTCCGACGCCGTCGCGTTGGAGACGGCGGACCTCTACACCGGCTTTGCCGCGGCAGGTCTCGACTACGGCCCCGCGTTCAGTGGAGTACGAGCGGCATGGCGCCGCGGGGACGAGGTCTTCGCCGAGGTCGCCCTGCCGGAGGAGCACCGGGACGCGGCCGCCGAGTACGGCCTGCACCCCGCCCTCCTCGACGCGAGCCTGCATGCGGTCGCCTTCACCGCGCTCGGCGGCGAGGGGGCCGATGACGGCGCCGGTCAGGCACGCCTGCCGTTCTCGTGGAGTGGTGTCTCGCTCTTCGCGACGGGTGCGTCCGTCCTGCGCGTACGCCTGACGACCTCAGAGTCCGGTGCCGTGTCGCTGGCCGTCGCCGACGAGACGGGCCGGCCGGTGGCCTCTGTCGACTCCCTCGTCCTGCGTGCCCTTACGACGTCCGACCTCGACGCCGCGTCCGGTGACGGCCAGAGCGATTCGTTGTTGCGGGTGGAGTGGGTTGTGGGGTCGGTTGCGGGGGGTGGTGTGTCGCCGGAGTCGTGTGTGGTGGTCGGTGGTGGTGGT
>NZ_BAAGRZ010000063.1:0-13662 GCF_054782695.1 Streptomyces deserti | reverse complement strand
CGAAGGACGAGACACCCGCCCGACGCGGCGCGTCGTCGCCCCGCCGGGGCCACTCCCGGGATTCCTTCAGCAGCTCGACCGCACCGGCCGACCAGTCCACCTGCGGCGTCGGTTCGTCCACGTGCAGCGTCCGAGGCAGCACACCGTGCCGCATCGCCATGACCATCTTGATCACACCGGCCACGCCCGCGGCGGCCTGCGTGTGCCCGATGTTGGACTTCAGCGATCCCAGCCACAGGGGCCGGTCCTCAGACCGCCCCTGCCCGTACGTGGCGATCAGCGCCTGTGCCTCGATCGGATCCCCGAGGGTCGTCCCCGTACCGTGCGCCTCCACCGCATCGACGTCACCCGGCTCCAGCCCGGCACTCGCCAGCGCAGCACGGATCACCCGCTGCTGCGACGGACCGTTCGGAGCCGTCAGGCCGTTGCTCGCACCGTCCTGGTTGACGGCCGAACCCCGCACCACGGCCAGCACCCGGTGCCCGTTCCGACGGGCATCCGACAGCCGCTCCAGCAGCAGCAGGCCGACACCCTCACCCCACCCGGTGCCATCAGCCGCCGCCGCGAACGACTTGCAGCGGCCGTCGGGGGCGAGCCCTCGCTGGCGGCTGAACTCGATGAAGGTGCCCGGTGTGGACATCACGGCGACGCCGCCGGCGAGGGCCATGTCGCACTCGCCCTGGCGCAGTGCCTGCGCCGCGAGGTGCAGGGCGACCAGGGAGGAGGAGCAGGCCGTGTCGACCGTGACCGCCGGGCCTTCCAGGCCGAAGGTGTACGAGATGCGGCCGGAGGCGACGCTTCCGGCGCTGCCGTTGCCGACGTAGCCCTCCAAGTCGCCCAGGCCGTCGGAGGCGTTGATGAGGTGGGTGGCGTAGTCGTTGTACATGACGCCGACGAACACGCCGGTCGAGGATCCGCGCAGTGTCGTGGGGTCGATGCCGGCGCGTTCGAACGCCTCCCACGTGGTCTCCAGGAGCAGCCGCTGCTGCGGGTCGATGGAGAGGCCCTCGCGGGGGGAGATGCCGAAGAAGGCGGGGTCGAAGTCGGCGGCGTCGTAGAGGAATCCGCCTTCGCGTGCGTAGAAGGTGCCGGGGCTTTCCGGGTCCGGGTCGTAGAGGCTGTCGACGTCCCAGCCGCGGTCGTCGGGAAGTGCGCCGATCGCGTCGATGCCGTCGGCGGCGATGCGCCACAGGTCTTCGGGGGTGTGGGCGCCGCCCGGGTAGCGGCAGCTCATCGCGACGATCGCGATGGGTTCGTCGTCGGCCGCGGCGGTGCCTGCGGCGGTCCGCGGCGCGGTGGCCGCCCGGGTGGTGGCGGGGTTCGTGCCGAGGAGTTCGTCGAGGAGGTGCCGTGCCAGGGCGGTGGCGGACGGGTAGTCGAAGGCGAGGGTGGCGGGAAGCCGGATGCCGGTCGCGGCGGTGAGGCGGTTGCGCAGTTCGACGGCGGTGAGGGAGTCGAAGCCGAGGTCGCGGAAAGCTCGGTCGGGCGCGATGGCGTCGGGTGAGGTGTAGCCGATGACGGCGGCGGCGTGGCCGCGGACCAGGGCGAGCATCTCCTGTTCGCGTTCGGCCGTCGGCAGGGCGGCGAGACGCTGGGCGAGCCGGGTGCCCTGCTTCTGGTCGTCGGCGGCGGCCGTGCGCCGCTGTGGTACGCGGACCAGGGTGCGCAGCAGCGGGGGAACGCCCGCGGTGGCGGCCTGGGCGCGCAGTCCCTGGAGGTCCAGGCGTACGGGGACGAGCAGGGTTCGGTCCGTGGCGCGGGCGGCGTCGAACAGGGCGAGGCCGTCGTCGGAGCTGAGTGGCGCCGCTCCGCCGCGTGCCCTGCGGTCGAGTTCGCGGTCGCCGAGGTGGGCGGTCATCTCGCTGGCCTGGGCCCACAGGCCCCAGGCGAGGGAGGTGGCCGGGAGCCCCTGGGCGCGGCGGTGGTGGGCGAGCGCGTCCAGGAACGCGTTGGCCGCCGCGTAGTTGGCCTGTCCCGGGCTGCCGAAGACGCCCGCGGCCGAGGAGAACAGGACGAAGGCGGTCAGGTCACGGTCGGCGGTCAGTTCGTGCAGGTTCCAGGCCGCGTCGGCCTTCGGCCGCAGGACGGTCTCCAGTCGCTGCGGCGTGAGCGAGGTGACCACGCCGTCGTCCAGCACACCGGCCACGTGGATGACCGCCGACAGGTCCTCGACCCGCGCCAGTAGCTCTTCCAGCGCGTCCCGGTCGGCCGTGTCGCAGGCGGCCACGGTGACCCGGGCGCCCAGGGCCTCCAGCTCCGCGCGCAGTTCGGGGGCGCCCGGTGCCAGCTCGCCGCGGCGGGAGACCAGCAGCAGGTCCCGTACGCCGTGCCGCTCGGCCAGGTGGCGGGCCACGAGGCCCCCGAGGGTGCCGGTGCCGCCGCTGATCAGGACCGTGCCGTCGCCCCAGGGGCGCTGTTCGGCGGTCCGCTCCGTGTCGGCGTGCTCCGCCGGGGGGACCCTGGTCAGTCGGGGTGCCCACAATGTGCCCTCGCGCAGGGCGAGTTCGGGTTCGTTTGCGGCGAGTGCGGTGGCGAGCAGTCGCCCCAGGTCCGTGGGTTCGGTGGTGGCGGCCGTGGCCTCGTCGCCGGTCGGGGTGACTGTGTCGGCCGGGTCCAGGTCCAGCAGGAAGAAGCGCCCCGGGTGCTCCGACTGCGCGGACCGCAGCAGGCCCCACGCGGCGGCGGCCACCGGATCCACGGCCGCGCCGCGGGCGGCGCTCGCGCCCCGGGTCACCACGACGAGACGCGACGACTCGAACCGCTCCTCGGCGAGCCATTCCTGTACGGCGCCCAGGGTACGGGCGAGCAGCGGGCGTACGGCGGTGGGTGCCACGGCGGACGCGGGCGTCCCGGCGCCGTCCTCGGGCCCCGGGGCCGGCCGGGTGAGCGGCAGGACCACGGTCTCCGGCAGTTCGCCGCCCTCGTCCAGGGCCGCGCGCAGGGCCCGCAGGTCCGCGTAGGTGGTGTGCGGTGCGGTCAGTGCGGTGTACGGGTCCGGTGTGCCGTCGCCGAGGAGGGCGAGCGAGGGCGGCCCGGGGTGCTCCGTCGGCGTGTCGGGACGGGTCCATTCGATGTGGAACAGCGCGTCGAGTCCGGGCCCGGCGGTGAGCTGCTCCTCGGCCAGCGCCCTGAGGGCCAGGGAGTCGACGGAGACGACGGGCTGCCCGGCCGGGTCCGCGGCCAGCAGCGCCACGGTGTCCGCTCCGGCGGGTGTGATGTGGACCCGCAGGGTGGTGGCGCCGGTGGCGTGCAGACGGACTCCGGACCAGACGAACGGCAGGTGCGGGCGGTCGGTCCGGGTGGTGAAGTCGCCGAGGCCGATCGCATGCAGTGCGGCGTCGAAGAGCGCCGGGTGCAGGCCGAAGGACTCCGTGTCGGCGTGCGCCTCACTCGGCAGGGCGACCTCCGCGAAGAGCTCGTCGCCCCGCCGCCATGCCGCGCGCAGCCCCTGGAACACCGGGCCGTATCCGTGGCCATGGGCCGTCAGACGTTCGTACAGGTCCGTCACGTCGACGGCTTCCGCGTGCGCGGGCGGCCAGGCGGACAGGTCGCCGACGGCGGCTTCACCGGTGTCCGGCAGCAGGCTGCCGGTGAAGTGCCGGGTCCAGGGGGCCTCGTCGGAATCGTCCTGGGGCCGCGCGTACAGGCTCAGCTCACGTCGGCCGGCCGTGTCGGCCCTGCTCACCGATATCTGGATCTGTACGGCGCCCTGCTCGGGGATGACCAGCGGGGCCTCGAGGGTGAGTTCTTCGAGGGGACCGCAGCCCACCTGGTCGCCCGCGCGCAGGGCGAGTTCGACGTAGGCCGTGCCGGGCAGCAGGATCACGCCGTCGACCGCGTGGTCCGCGAGCCACGGATGCGTGTGCACGGAGAGGCGCCCGGTGAAGAGGTGGCCGTCGGCGTCCGCGAGGGCGACGGCGGCACCGAGCAGCGGGTGGTCGGCCGTACGCAGCCCCGCGAAGACCACGTCACCGGAGCCGGCCGGGGCGGCCGTAGGCCAGTAGCGGTCGCGCTGGAAGGCATAGGTGGGCAGCTCGACCATCCTGGCGCCCGGGAACAGGGCCTTCCAGTCGAGTTCGACGCCGTGGACGTGGGCCTCGGCGAGGGAGGTCGTCAGGCGGCGGGCGCCGCCTTCGTCGCGGCGGAGGGAGCCCAGGGTGGTGGCGGAGGGGTGCTCCGTCGCGTCGATGGTGGCCTGGACGGGGACGGTGAGGACCGGGTGCGGGCTCATCTCCAGGAACAGGGTGTGTCCCTCGGCGAGCAGACCCCGGGTGGCCTGTTCGAACAGGACCGTGTGGCGCAGGTTCCGGTACCAGTAGGAGCCGTCCATCGGCTCGTCCAGCCACGCACCGGTGAGCGTCGAGAACAACGGCACCTCGGGCGTCGCGGGCGCCACCGGGGACAGCGCCTCGGAGAGACGTTCCTCGATCGCCTCCACCTGCGCGGAGTGCGAGGCGTAGTCCACCGGGATCGTCCGCGCCCGGATGTCGCGAGCGGTGCACTGGGCGACGAGTTCCTCCAGTGCCTCCGGCTCGCCGGAGACGACGACCTGAGCGGGGCCGTTGACCGCGGCGATGTCGATCCGCCCCTCCCACTTCGGGAGCATCCTGCGGACCTGCTCCTCGGGGAGTGGCACGGATACCATGCCCCCGCGACCGGACAGGGCACGGATGGCCTGACTGCGCAGCGCCACCACCCGGGCGGCATCTTCGAGCGACAGCGCACCGGCGACACATGCGGCGGCGATCTCGCCCTGGCTGTGACCCACCACCGCAGCCGGCTGCACACCGGCCGCCCGCCACACTTCCGCCAGCGACACCATCACCGCGAACAGCACCGGCTGAACCACATCCACCCGGTCGAAATTCTCACCGTGGAGTTCCTCGAACAGGTCCCAGTCGACGAACGCGGACAGCGCATCCGCGCACTCCCGCATCCGCGCGGCGAACACCGGGCTGGCATCGAGGAGTTCCACCGCCATCCCGGCCCACTGCGACCCCTGCCCCGGGAACACGAACACCGGACGCACCGACGCCTGGGCCCGACCGGTCACCGCACCCGCCGGGTCGACCCCGCCGAGCTGCTCCAGGGCCGCCAGTGCCTCTGCCCGGTCCGCGGCCAGTACCGCGCCCCGGTGCTCGAAGCGGGACCGCGAGACCGTCAACGACCAGGCGACGTCGGTGAGTTCGGCCTCGGAGTGGGCCTCCAGGTGCTCCCGCAACCGGGCCGCCTGTCCGCGCAGGGCCTCCGGCGACTTCGCCGACAGCACCAGCGGCACGGGTCCCGACACGACCGGCGAGGTCGTGTCGGTCTCGACCGCCTCGGCCGGCTCCTCGACCGGCGCCTGCTCCACGATCACGTGCGCGTTCGTGCCGCTGACCCCGAAGGAGGACACGGCCGCCCGGCGCGGCGCGTCCTCGCGCTCCGGCCACTGCCGTGCCTCGGTCAGCAGTTCCACGGCACCGGCCGACCAGTCGACCTCGGGGGTCGGCTCGTCCACATGCAGCGTCTGGGGCAGCATCCCGTGCCGCATCGCCAGGACCATCTTCATCACACCGGCGACACCGGCGGCGGCCTGGGTGTGCCCGATGTTGGACTTGACCGAGCCGAGCCACAGCGGCCGGTCCTCGGGCCGCTCCTGCCCGTACGTGGCCAGCAGTGCCTGGGCCTCGATCGGGTCCCCGAGCGTGGTGCCCGTACCGTGCGCCTCCACGGCGTCGATGTCGGCCGCGGTCAGGCGGGCGTTGGCGAGCGCCTGCATGATGACGCGCTGCTGCGAGGGGCCGTTGGGGGCGGTCAGACCGTTGCTCGCGCCGTCCTGGTTCACCGCCGAGCCGCGTACGACGGCCAGGACCGGATGCCCGTTGCGGCGGGCGTCGGAGAGGCGCTCCACGAGGAGCATGCCGACGCCCTCGCCCCAGCCGGTGCCGTCGGCGGCGGCGGCGAACGCCTTGCAGCGGCCGTCGGAGGCGAGGCCCTGCTGCCGGCTGAACTCCACGAAGACGCCGGGGGTGGAAATGACCGTGACGCCGGCCACCAGGGCCATGCCGCACTCGCCCTGACGCAGTGCCTGTGCCGCCAGGTGCAGGGCGACCAGGGACGACGAGCACGCGGTGTCGATGGTGAGGGCGGGACCCTCGAGTCCGAGCGTGTAGGCGATACGGCCCGAACTGACGGCGGCGGCGTTACCCGTGCTCACATATCCCTCGACGTCCTCTTCGGCGTCGAAAAGGAGCGGGGCGTAATCCTGGCCGTTGGTGCCCACGAAAACGCCGGTCCGGCTTCCGCGCAGGGTCGCGGGGTCGATACCGGCCCGTTCGAAGACCTCCCAGGCGGTTTCCAGGAGCAGCCGCTGCTGCGGATCCATGGCGAGGGCTTCACGGGGTGATATTCCGAAGAACGGCGCGTCGAAATCGGCTACCCGGTCCAGGAATCCGCCGTGAGCGGTGGTGCTGCGCCCCTGCTTTCCGGTGCCGTCGGGGTCGTAGAGGGATTCCAGGTCCCAGTTGCGGTCGGTGGGCAGCCCCCTAATGGCGTCACGGGCGTCGGCGAGCAGCCGCCACAGGTCCTCGGGGCTGGTCACCCCGCCCGGGAACCGGCAGCTCATCGCGGTGATCGCGATCGGCTCGCGCGCGGCGGCCTCCATGTCCTTCAGGCGTTGCTGCGTCTGGTGCAGGTCCGCCGAAACCCACTTGAGGTAGTCGCGCAGCGTCTCTTCATTCGCCATCAAATGTCACCTGTTCAGGACGTGTGCCGAACCGCATACAACAGACCTGTCCGCACTCGGTTTCCGACTACGAACAGGTCATTCTGTGCAACGTGCCCTTGCTCCGAAGTTCCGCGGCCGACACCGCTTCCGACCCACCACACGAGTCATCGGGCCAATTCCCCTCGCCCGCCCCCGAATTCCTTACTTGTGCACGCTGAACACTAGGGGACCCCCCAAAACGGCAACAACCCCTACCCGCCCCCTACCCACCCCTACGGGATTGCCGCGCAATGCGGCGGGGTGAGCGTATGGCAAGGGGGCGGACAGAGGTGTCGCCACTCTAATTCAATAATTCGGCGGAGGATACGCCGCGTCCGTCGGCGCCCTTTCCGGGCCTCGCGGTTTCAGGACCGGCCGAGCTGGTTCCTGATGAATTCGAGCATTTCGTCGTCGCTCGCGGCGGCGAGACGGTCGCCGACGTCCTGCGCGTCGCCGCCGCCACCGGCCGGGGCACCGGCTCCGCCACCCGGCGTGGCGCTCTTCCAGCGGTCGAGCGCCGCCTGGAGCCGTACCGCCACCTTCGTCCGTGTGATCTCGTCCGCCGACTCGGCCAGGGACAGGCTGTGCTCCAGCCGTTCCAGGTCGTTGAGGACGAGGGTGGTGGGCTCGGCTCCGTCGGGTGCGAGCTCCTTGCGCAGGAGGTCGGCCAGGGCCGTCGGTGTCGGGTGGTCGAAGACGATCGTGGCGGACAGGGTCAGGCCGGTGAGGGCGTTGACGCGGTTGCGCAGTTCGACCGCCGTGAGGGAGTCGAACCCCAGCTCGCGGAACGGCCGGACCGGCTCGACGGCCTCCGCGTCGCGGTAGCCGAGCACGGCCGCGACCTGCTCGCGGACCACGTCGAGCAGCATCCGTTCCTGCTCCGCGGGCGGCAGCTCGGCAAGCCGCTCCGCCAGTCCGGGCGCCCCGCCGTCCCCGGCCGGCTTCCCGCCGGCACCGTCGTCCGACAGCCGCTCGGCCTCGGGGAGTTCCGAGTAGAGGCGGCTCGGGCGTACGGCGGTGAACCCGGGCAGGTACTGCTCCCAGTCGATGTCGGCGATGACGGTCGTCGCCTGCGGACGGGCGAGTGCCTGTGCCAGGGCCTCGATCGCGAGCTCCGGCGCCATCGGGGGCAACGCCCCCTGCCGCAGCCGCTCGGCCGCCACGCCCTCGGCCGCCATCCCACCACCGGCCCAGGCGCCCCAGGCCACCGACAGGGCAGGCAGGCCGCGGGCCTCCCGCGCCTCGGCCAGGCCGTCCAGCCAGGCGTTGGCCGCCGCGTAGGCACCCTGCCCCGCACCGCCGGCCACCCCGGCGAAGGACGAGAACAGCACGAACGCCGACAGATCCAGATCCGCGGTGAGCTCGTCGAGGTGACGGGCCGAGCGCACCTTCGCCCGGAAAACGCTCCGGAGAGACTCTTCGGTCATACGGTCGAGCACACCGTCGTCCAGCACACCGGCCGTGTGGAACACACCCGTCAGCGGCAACTCCTCCGGCACCGCCGCCAGCAACCCCGCCAGCGCCCCCCGATCCGCCACATCACACGCGGCAAAAGTCACCCGGGCACCCAACTCCTCCAACTCGGCACGAAGTCGGTCAGCACCAGGAGCATCCGGACCACGCCGACTGGTCAGGATCACATGCTCGGCACCCTCCCGCGCCAGCCACCGCGCCACATGACCACCCAACGCACCCGTACCACCCGTGACCAGCACACTCCCCCGCGGCACCCACCCGGCACCACCCACCGACACCGACCCGAACGGCGCCCGCACCAGCCGACGCCCGAACACCCCCGCTCCGCGGACCGCGACCTGGTCCTCACCGGCCCACGCGCCGCCCAGCACCCGCGCCAGCGCTGTGACCGACTTGCCGTCGGGCACCTCGGGCAGGTCGACGAGACCGCCCCATCGCTCCGGGCACTCCAGAGCCGCCACCCGGCCCAGGCCCCACACCGACGCACTTTCCGCCGCCACCGTCCCGTCGGAACGGCCCACGGATACAGCGGACTTGGTGGCCAGCCACAGCGGCGCGCCGATCCCGGCGTCACCGAGCGCCTGCACCAGCGTCACGGTGGCGGTGAGCGCCGCCGGCACCGTCCCGTCGCCCAGGGCGACGGAGTGTTCCGTGGCCGCCGGCAGGAAGAGAACCCCGTCGAACCCGGAGGTTTCCGCCTGTCCGACGTCGACTCCGGCGTCACCGCTGTGGGAAGGCGTCACCGTCCTCGCCGAACGCAGCAGTTCGGCGAGCTTGCCCCGGTCGCCACCCTCTACGGGAGCCTCCACGGTCACGAGCCGCGCGCCGCGTTCGGCCATCAGGTCGGAGACCGCACGGGTCCATGCTGCGTCGGCGCTCCCGGCCGGAATGACCGCCAGCCAGTCGCCGCGCACCTCACCGAGCGACGTGTCGGCCAACGGGGTCCAGGACTCGCGGTACTGCCACCCGTCGATCGTGGACCGCTCGCGCTGCTGCCGACGCCAGGCCGTCAGGGCGGGCAGCACCGAGGAGAGCGGGGCGTCCTCGGACACGTCCAACGTGGTGACGAGTACCCCGAGGTCCCCACGCTCCACGGTCTCCCAGAACCGCGCCTCCGTCTCGTGGGCCGCCCTCGCCGAGCCGATGTGAGCCTCTGTGTCGGGCGCGGGCTCCAGCCAGTAGTGCTCGCGTTGGAAGGCGTAGGTGGGGAGGTCGACGCGGTGGCGGGACTCGGTCGGCGCGAACAGGGGTGTGAAGTCGACGGTGGTGCCTCGGACGTGCGCCTGGGCGAGTGCGGTCAGGAACGTGTCGAGTTCCGGGCGGTCCTTGCGGAGCGCCGGGATGAGGCCTGCCTGGGCCTCCGGGGTGGTGAGGGTGTCGTGGGCCATCGCGGTCAGGACCGCGTCCGGGCCCAGCTCCAGGATCGTGACGGCCCCGAAGTCGGCCAGCGCGCCGATCCCGTCATGGAAACGGACCGCCTCACGGACGTGACGCACCCAGTACTCCGGGTCCCGCAGCTCGTCCACCGAGGCCATGCGACCCGTCAGGTTCGACACCACCGGCAGGAACGGAGCCTGATACTCCAGGCCCTGCGCGACCTGACGGAACTCCTCCAGCATCGGCTCCATCAGCGGCGAGTGGAACGCGTGCGACACCCGCAGCCAGCGCGTCTTCCGCCCCTGCTCGCTGAAGACCTGCGCCAGATCCTCCAGCGCCGCACGGTCACCGGAAACCACCACCTGAGACGGGCCGTTGACGGCGGCGATACCCACCCGCTCGGCGTGGCCCTCCAGCAGCGGCAGAACATCCCCCTCCGCTGCCTGGATAGCGAGCATGGCGCCGCCTTCCGGCAGGGCCTGCATCAACCGGCCACGCGCCGCCACCAGACGAGCGGCATCCTCCAGCGACCACACCCCGGCCACATACGCCGCCACCAACTCACCGATCGAATGACCGCCCACGACCTCAGGGCGCAGCCCGAACGACTCCACCAGCCGGAACAAGGCGACCTCGATCGCGAACAACGCCGGCTGCGCAAAACCGGTCTGCTCCAGAAGCCCGGCGTCCTCCCCGAACATCACCTCGGCCAGCGGACGATCCAGCAGCGGGTCAAGATGCGCGCACACCTCATCCAGCGCATCCGCGAACACCGGGAACGCTGCGTACAGTTCCCGGCCCATGCCGAGCCGCTGACTGCCCTGCCCGGTGAAGAGCACCGCAAGGCGCCCCTCGCCAACCGCCCCGGAAACCACCCCAGGCGCGCCGGAAGCCAGCGCCTCCAGACCGTCCAGGAAGTCCCTCTGCTGACGCCCCAGCACCACCGCCCGGTGCTCCAGTGCCGACCGGCCCGACAGCAGCGACCAACCCACATCCACCGGATCAAGCTCACCGCGCACGACCACATGCTCACGCAGCCGCTCCGCCTGAGCCCGCAAGGCTTCCGCACTGCGAGCCGACACCAGCCACGGCACCACACCCACCGGCACCGGCACCGGCACCGCAGAGTCCTTCTCCTCAACCGGCGCCTGCTCCACGATCACATGCGCGTTCGTGCCACTCACACCGAACGACGACACACCCGCCCGACGCGGCTCGCCGTCCCGCTCCGGCCACTCCCGCGTCTCGGTCAGCAGCTCCACCGCACCGGCAGACCAGTCGACATGAGACGTAGGCGCATCCACGTGCAGCGTCTGCGGCAGCACACCGTGCCGCATGGCGAGGACCATCTTGATCACACCGGCCACACCCGCGGCCGACTGTGTATGACCGATGTTCGACTTGATCGACCCCAGCCACAGCTGCCGGTCCCCGGGCCGCCCCTGCCCGTACGTCGCCAGCAGCGCCTGCGCCTCGATCGGATCCCCGAGCGTCGTCCCCGTACCGTGCGCCTCCACCGCATCCACATCACCCGGCACGAGCCCGGCATTGGCGAGCGCAGCCCGAATCACCCGCTGCTGAGAGGGACCGTTCGGCGCCGTAAGCCCATTGCTCGCACCGTCCTGGTTCACCGCAGACCCACGCACGACCGCCAGCACCTCGTGCCCGTTCCGACGGGCATCCGACAACCGCTCCAGCAACAGCAAGCCGACGCCCTCACCCCACCCGGTGCCGTCCGCAGCCTCCGCGAACGGCTTGCAGCGGCCGTCAGCCGCCAGGCCGCCCTGCCTGCTGAACTCGTCGAAGGCACCTGCTGTCGCCATCACCGTCACGCCACCGGCCAGTGCCATGTCGCACTCGCCCTGCCGCAGCGCCTGCGCCGCCAGGTGCAGGGCGACCAAGGACGACGAGCAGGCCGTGTCGACCGTCACCGCCGGGCCCTCAAGCCCGAACGCGTACGAGAGACGACCGGAGATGACGCTGCCGGAGGTACCGGTCAGGAGATGGCCCTCGACACCCTCGGGGACACTGGACAGCCCCGTCGCATAGCCCTGGAATCCGGAGCCGACGAACACACCGGTCGGGCTGTTCCGCAGGGACTTGGGCGCGATGCCCGCGCGTTCGAAGAGCTCCCAGGCCGATTCCAGCAGCAACCGCTGCTGCGGATCCATGGCCAGGGCCTCGCGCGGCGAGATGCCGAAGAGTCCCGCGTCGAACTCGGCGGCGTCGTAGAGGAAACCGCCCTCGGGCTTGTACTCCAGGGTTCCGTCGGCGTCCCAGCCCCGGTCGGTGGGGAAGACGGAGATGGCATCCGTACCGTCGAGGAGCATCTGCCACAGTTCCTCGGGGGAGTTGGCGCCGCCCGGGAACCGGCAGCTCACCGACACGATCGCGATCGGTTCGTCGTCCGGGGCCGCCGGTCGCGCCGGAGCGGGCGTCGCCGGGTCCGTGGCCGGCCCGGTGGCGCCCGACAGCTCCGCCAGCAGGTGGCGCGCGAGTGCCTCCGGCGAGGGCTGGTCGAACACCACCGTCGTGGGCAGCGACACCTCCGTGGCCGTGGTGAGACGGTTGCGGACCTCCACGGCGGTCAGCGAGTCGAAGCCCAGCTCACGGAAGGCCCGGGTGGGTTCGATGGACGCGGCGTCCGGATAGCCGAGCACCGCGGCGGCCTGGGTCCGTACGAGATCGAGGACCAGACGTTCCCGCTCGGCCGCCGGGAGCCCGGCGAGCCGCCGGGCCCACTCCGATGCCCCCTCGGTCACGTCGTCGGGCCCTGCCGTCGTCGTCGCGTGCGCGCGGCGCGCCAGCTCGGGCAGGTCGCTGAGGAGCGCGCTCGGGCGGACGCTCTGGAAGGCGGGCGCGAACCGTTCCCACTCCATGTCGGTGACGGTCAGCGACACCTCGCCGTACGCCATCGCCTGCTCGAGTGCCGTGATCGCCCGCTCCGGCGCCATGGCCGCCACACCCCGGCGACGCAGGTGTTCCTCGGCCTCTTCGGAGGCGGCCATACCGCTGCCGCCCCAGGCCCCCCACGCCACCGAGGTCGCCGTCAGGCCCCGTGCCCGGCGCTGCTCGGCCAGGCTGTCCAGGAAGGCGTTGGCGGCCGCGTAACCGGACTGTCCGCCGCTGCCCCAGACGGCGGCGATGGACGAGAACAGCACGAACGCGTCGAGGGTGTCGGAGTCCAGGAGCTCGTCCAGGTGCGCCGCGCCGGCGGCCTTGGCCTCCAGGGCGGTGGCGAGGTCGGCGGCGGACGAGTCGGCGAGAGCGAGTGTGGGGCTCACGCCCGCGGTGTGGAACACGGACCGCAGGGTGTGGCCCTCCTCGGCGAGCCGCTCCAGCAGCCCCGCCACCGCGTCCCGGTCGGCCACATCACACGCGGCGACGGTGACCTGGACGTCCAACTCCTCCAGTTCCGCCTTCAGTTCGGCCGCTCCGGGCGCGTCCGGACCACGACGGCTGGTGAGGACCAGATGCTCGGCACCGTTGCGCGCCAGCCAGCGCGCCACATGCCCGCCGATGGCCCCCGTACCACCCGTGATCAGCGCGGTCCCCCGCGCGGCCCACGTCGCCTCCCGGTTGCCGCGCACCTCCAGCGGGGCGTGCGCGAGCCGCCGTACGAACACACCCGAGCCGCGCACCGCGACCTGGTCCTCGAAGCCGCTGTCCGTTCCGTCTCCCGCGGGTATCCCCGCCAGCGTTCCCGTCAGACGGGCCCTCGCGCGAGCGTCGGGGACCGGGGGCAGGTCGACGAGCCCGCCCCAGCGGTCGGGGTGTTCCAGCGCCACGACCCGGCCCAGGCCCCAGGTCTGGGCCTGTACGGGGCTGCGGAGACCGTCACTGCGGCCCGTGGACACCGCTCCACTGGACACCGCCCACAGCCGGGCCCCGATCCCGGCGTCACCGAGCGCCTGCACCAGCGTCACCGTGGCCGCGAGGCCGTCGGACACCGCACCGTGCACCGCGTGCGGCTGCTCGGCGAGTGCCAGCAGGGAGACGACACCGGCCGGCTCCGCCTCGGCGACGACGTGCCGAAGCCGCTCGGCGAGAGACGCACGGCT
>NZ_BAAGRZ010000062.1:0-14884 GCF_054782695.1 Streptomyces deserti | reverse complement strand
GCCCACACCTCCACCCGCGCATACGACAACTCCACACCACCACCAACCAACGCCACCGCATCCGGAGACCGCACCACCTGCGCCGCGAACAAGTCCGCGAGCGACACCTGCGGTACGTCCCTGACCGGGCCGTTCCACTCGTGCAGGACCTGGCGCTGTTCCGCCGTGTCCAGCACCTCCACCGCGGCGAGCCCCGTGCCCGGTGCCGTTTCGAGAACGGAGACCAGGTTGTCCAGGCAGGTGTGCAGGAGCCTGCAGACCTGGTCGGGGTCGGCCGGGGCGTGCGCGTCAGCGGTCAGCAGGAACCGCTCACCGGCGTCGTCCACGGACATGGTCAGCGGGTAGTTGCTCTGTTCCCGGTAGGCCAGCAGGCCGATGCCGTCCACGGGATCGTCCTGCTCGTCGACGGGTTCGGCGTCCGGGGCGGCGGTGAACCGGTAGTTGAACAGCGATGTGAACAGCGGGGTGCCGCCCGGCACGCCACTGGCGGACTGGGCCAGCGTGAGCGGTGCGTGCTCGTGCACCATCAGCTCGGCGAGTTGGGTCCGCATGTCCGACAGCGCGGCATCGGCCTCGGTGCCGTCGAGGCGGACGCGCACCGGCAGCGTGTTCATGAACAGGCCCGGCACGCGGTCGGAGGCCGTCCCCGAGTTCATCCGGCCGAAGACGATCGTGCCGAACGCCACGTCGTCGCGGCCCGACAGCGCGCCGAGCACCCGGGCCCACGCCAGGTGGAAGACGGTCGCCGCGCTGACTCCCCTCGACCGCGCCAGCCTGCGCACCCGTTCGGCCAGCTCGTCGTCGACCCAATGCTGGGCGCGCGCCTCGGCGCCGCCGTCACCGTGCACGTCCATCAGCCCGTACGGGGCGGTCGGCTCGGTCAGGTCGCCGAGCAGGCCGGAGAAGTAGGCCTCGTGCTCCTCGCGCGCGGTCCCCAGCCGCGCCTGCGCCACATACCCGCGGAACGGCACGGGTTCGGGCAGTTCGTCGGCGCGCCCGGACAGGAACGCGCGCACCTCGTGCAGGAGCACGTCCAGGGCGGTGTGGTCCTGCACCAGGTGGTGGATGAGCAGCAGCGCCACCCAGCGGTCGGTGTCCGGCACGGCGGCGATCCGAACTCGCATCAGCGGTGCCCGGTCCAGGGCCTGCCATCCTCCCGCTGCGGCCAGCAGTTGCCCGGCCGGGTCCGCGGCGGCGTCGAGGACGACCTCGTCCACCGGCAGGTCGGCGGCGCGCCACACGACCTGCACCGGCTCGCGCAGTCCTTCCCAGACGACCGCCGTCCGGTAGGTGTCGTGCCGGTCGACGACCTGCTGCAGCGCTGCCAGGAACCCGTCGAGGAGGTCCCGCGAGGCGAAGTCGAGCACGGTCGGCAGCACGTACACGTCGCCGTCGTCGCCCCCGGCCATCAAGTGGTGGAAGAACATGCCTTCCTGGAGCGGGGCCAGCGGGTATATGTCCGCGACGTTGGCCGCGCCACCGGGCACCGTGTCGACCACCCGGGCGATCTCCGCCTCGGTCAGGTCGGCCAGGGTCACCATGTCCGGCGTGATCTCGGTCGCGTCCGGCGGGATGAGGTTCGGCGGCACCGTCACCTGTTCCGGGCCGGCCGCGGCCGCCAGCCCGGCAGGTGTGGCGTTCTGGAACAGTGCCCGCACCGACACCGGCACCCCGCGTTCGCGCAGATGCTCGACGAGGGAGACGGCCAGCAGCGAGTGCCCGCCCAAGGCGAAGAAGTCGTCGTCCACGCCGACGCGTTCGAGGCCCAGCACCTGGGCGAAGGCCGCGCACAGCAGTTCCTCGCGCGGACCCGCCGGAGCCCGGCCGGAGCCGGCGACGGCCGCGAAGTCCGGCGCCGGCAGCGCCTTGCGGTCGAGCTTTCCGTTCGCGGTCAGCGGCAGCGCGTCCAGCACCACGACCGCGGAGGGCACCATGTACGACGGCAGCCGCTCGGCCGCGTGGGCGCGCACCGCGTCCGCCAGGTCGTCCCGGTCCGGGGCGTCGGCCACGACGTAGGCGACGAGCCGCCTGTCGCCCGGGGCCTCCTCACGCACTGCCGCGGCGGCGCGTTCGACCGCCGGGTGGCGGCCCAGCACGGCCTCGACCTCACCGAGTTCGATCCGGAACCCGCGGACCTTGACCTGGTCGTCCGCACGGCCCAGGAACTCCAGTTGGCCGTCCACGCGCCATCGGACCACGTCACCGGTGCGGTACATCCGTTCGCCGGAGCCGAACGGGCAGGCCACGAACCGTTCCGCCGACAGCCCCGGACGCCGCAGGTACCCGCGCGCCAGCTGGACACCGGCCAGATACAGCTCACCCGGGGAACCCGGCGGCACCGGCCGCAGCGCGTCGTCGAGCACGTAGGCCCGTGTGTTGGAGACCGGGCGGCCGATCGGCACCTGGGAGGCCGTGGCGCCTGCGTCGAGGCCGGCCGCGGTCGCCCAGACCGTCACCTCGGTCGGGCCGTACAGGTTGGTGACGGTGTCTCCGACCGTGGTCATGCGGGCGGCCAGGGTCCCCGGCAGCGCCTCGCCGCCCACGAGCAGGCGCAGCCCGCGCGCGGCCTCGGCGTGCTCGGTCAGCAGTGCCTGCCACAGCGCCGGGGTCGCCTGCATCACGGTCACGCCGAACCGGTCGATGAGCGCGGCCACCGCCGCCGGATCCCGTACGGCCGTGTCCTGCGCGACCACGACCGCGGCGCCCGCGAGCAGCGGCACGTACAGCTCAAGGACGTGGATGTCGAAGGACACGGTCGTCACGGCCAGCAGTCGGTCGGCGGCGCCCATCGGGAAGCGCTCTCCCATCGCCGCGACGAAGTTCGCCATGGCGCCGTGCGGGACGACGACTCCCTTGGGCCGTCCGGTGGACCCCGACGTGTAGATCACGTAGGCGGGGTGCTCGGGAAGGAGCGCGACGGGGCGCTCGGAGGCGGTCAGGTCGCGGACGTCCAGCGTCCGAAGCTCCGCCGCCGTACGGGGATCGTCCACGACGATCCGTTCCGGCCCGGACATCCCGGCGTCGGTCTCCCGGCTGGTGAGCAGGAGCCCGGGACGGCCGTCGTCGAGGATGTATCCGATGCGCTCGGCCGGATGGTCCGGGTCGATCGGCAGGTAGGCGCCGCCGGCCTTGAGCACCGCCAGCAGAGCCACCAGCAGGTCGGCCGAACGTCGCATGCACACCGCGACGGACGACTCCGGGCCGATGCCGTGCCGGACGAGCAGCCGGGCCAGCCGGTTGGCCCGGGCGTTCAGCTCGGCGTAGGTCAGCCGGGTGTCACCGGCCAGCACCGCGACGGCGTCCGGCGTCCGTGCCGCCTGCGCCTCGAACGACGCGGGCACGGGCAGGGCCGGCATCGCGGCGCCGGTGTCGTTCCACTCCTCGACGACGCGTCGCCGCTCGCCCGCGTCGAGCACATCCACCGCGCTCAGGCGCACGTCGGTGTCGTCGGCGATCAGGCTCAGGACCCGCACCAGGTAGCCCGCGATCCGTTCGGCCGTCGCCCGGTCGAACAGGTCGGCGGCGGCGACGAGCATGCCCTGTATTCCCGCGGGGGCGCCCGCGGCGTCGAAGGTCTCGCCCATGGACACGTCGAGGTCGAACTTGGCCGCCACACCGTCGGTGGGTATCGAGTCGGTCCGCAGGCCCGGCAGCGCCGCGGACGGTCCGCCGCCCGGCCCGCCCGCGTTCTGCAGGGTGAGCATCACCTGGAACAGGGGGTGCCGGGCCAGCGACCGGGCCGGGGCGAGTTCCTCGACGAGCTTCTCGAACGGCACGTCCTGGTGGGTGAACGCCGCGAGCGAGGTGTCGCGGACCCGCCGCAGGACGTCGGCGACCGTGGGGTCACCGGCGAGGTCGGTCCGTATGACGAGGGTGTTGACGAAGAAGCCGATCAGGTCGTCCAGGGCCTGGTCGGTGCGCCCGGCGACCGCGGTGCCGATCGGGATGTCGGTGCCCGCGCCCAGCCGGGACAGGACCACGGCCAGCGCGGTCTGCACCGTCATGAACAGGGTCACGCCGTGCTCCCGCGCCACTTCCTGCAGGCGTCCGTGCACGTCGGCGGGGATCTCGACGGGGGCCAGGTGGCCCCGGTAGGACACCGTCGACGGGCGCGGCCGGTCGGTCGGCAGGTGCAGTTCCTCCGGCGCGCCGTCCAGGGTGTTCCGCCAGTAGGCGACCTGCTGGGAGATCACGCTGTCCGGGTCGCCCTCGTCGCCGAGCAGGTCGCGCTGCCAGAGGGCGTAGTCGGCGTACTGCACGGGCAACGGTGTCCAGGCGGGCTCCTCGCCGGCGCACCGCGCCGCGTACGCCGCCGCGACGTCGCGTGTGAGGGGCGCCATCGACCAGGCGTCCGCCGCGATGTGGTGGACGACCAGGACCAGCACGTGCTCCTGGGGTTCCGCCGTGAACAGCCATGCCCGCACGGGGATCTCCGTGCCGAGGTCGAACGCGTGCTGCGCCGCCCGGGCCACCGCGTCGGTCATGTCACCGGAGGCCACTTCGACGACGGGCAGCTCGAAGCCGCATGCGTCGAGGGAGAGGCTCTGCTGGCAGGGCTCGCCGCCGTGCACCGCGAAGACCGTGCGCAGGACCTCGTGCCGGTCGATCACGTCGCGCAGCGCGGCGTCCAGCGCGGCCCGGTCCAGCGGGCCGG
Organism: Streptomyces deserti; assembly: GCF_054782695.1. Lineage (NCBI taxonomy): Bacteria > Bacillati > Actinomycetota > Actinomycetes > Kitasatosporales > Streptomycetaceae > Streptomyces > Streptomyces deserti. The sequence goes on along the minus strand of NZ_BAAGRZ010000062.1, from coordinate 10,230 downwards.
TGATCCGTGTCACGAGCGGGATGTTGTAGGTGGCGCTGGGGCCTTCCAGCTGCCCGAGGAACCACAGGCGGCGCTGCGCGAACGACAGCGGCACCCGCTCCGGCCGCTCCCGCGCGGCCAGTTCGATCCGTCCGGGCCGGGCCTGGACGAGCCAGCGTGCGAGACGTGCCGGGGTCGGCGCGTCGAACAGGGCGACGATCGTCATCTCGACGTGGAACGTCGCCCGGATCCGGCTGACGAGGACGGTCGCCAGCAGCGAGTGCCCGCCCAGGGCGAAGAAGTCGTCGTCCACGCCGACCGCGGGCAGCCCGAGCACCTCGGCGAACGCCTGGCACAGCAGCTCCTCGCGGGCGTCGGCCGGCGCCCGCCCGGCACCCGTCGCGTAGTCCGGAGCGGGCAGGGCGGCGCGGTCCACCTTTCCGTTGGGGGTCAGCGGCAGGGCGTCCAGCTCGACCATGGCCGACGGCAGCATGTACTCGGGCAGGCGTTCCGCGGCGTACGCGCGGACGGTGACGCCGACGGCCGCGCCCGGGTCGGCGGGCACCAGATAGCCGATCAGCCGCTTGTCCCCGGGGGTGTCCTCGCCGACGAGGACGGCCGCCTGTCCGACCGCCGGGTGTGCGCCCAGGACTGCCTCGACCTCGCCGGGCTCCACCCGGAACCCGCGGATCTTCACCTGCTCGTCCGCCCGCCCGGCGAACACCAGCCGCCCGTCCCGGGTCCACCGGACCAGGTCTCCGGTGCGGTACATCCGTGCGCCGGAGCCCTCAAAGGGGCAGGCCACGAACCGCTCACCCGTCAGCACCGGCCGGTTGAGGTAACCGCGCGCGACACCGGCCCCGGCGACGTACAGCTCCCCGGCCACGCCCACCGGCACCGGACTGAGCTTGTCGTCCAGGACGTACACCCGGGTGTTGTCCAGCGGACGCCCGATGGGCAGTACGCCGTCCACCTGGGCGGCATCCCCGACCTCGTGCTGCGTGGCGCACAGCGTCACCTCGGTCGGCCCGTACAACTGCCGTACTGCTGCACCGGGGTTGGCCTCCAGCACCCGCCGCACCGACTCCGCCGGCACCACGTCCCCGCCGGTCAGCACCTCACGGGCACCGGCGAAACAGCCGGGGTCCTCGTCGGCCAGCACCCGCAGCAGACCGGCCGTCACATGCACATGCGACAGCTGGTGGTCGGTGATCAACCGCCGCAGTACCACGGCGTCCACACGCTCGTTCGGTGCGATGACGACCGTGGCGCCGGACAGCAGCGGGGCCCACAGCTCGTACGACGAGGCGTCGAACGCGTGCGGGGCGTGGAACAGCACCCGTGAGGGCGGGCCCCAGCAGCGATCGGTCGCCAGCCGCACCACGTCCCGGTGCGTGGCCACCACGCCCTTGGGCACGCCTGTCGAGCCGGACGTGTACATCACGTACGCCGCCTGCTGCGGCGACCACTGCCGGGGCAGGGCGCACTCCTCCGCCTCCGCCTCCACGGAGAGCGTCGGGATGTCGAGGCCGCGCAGGAACTCGTGCCCGGCCGTCGGCTCGTGCACCACCACCCACCGCGCGCCCGAGTCCCGCGTCACCGTCCGCATCCGTGCGACCGGCCAGCCCGCGTCCAGCGGCACGTACACGCCACCGGCCTTCAGGACCGCCAGCAGCGTCACGACCAGATCGACCGACCGCTCCATCACCACCGCGACGGTCGACTCCGCGTCCACGCCCGCCTTCACCAACGCCCGCGCCAGCCGGTCCGAGCGGGCGTCCAGCTCGGCATAGCCGATCTCGACGTCACCGGAGACCAGCGCCGTGGCCTGCGGGACGCGTGCCACCTGCGCGGCGAACGCGGCCGGGACGGTCACGTCGGGAACGTCCACGGCCGTGTCGTTCCACTCGACCCGCATCCGGTGCCGGGCGCCCGCGTCCAGGACGTCGACCGCGGCGAGCGGGGTGTCCGGAGCTTCCGCCAAGGCGGTGACCAGGTTGGTCAGGCAGGTGTGCATGAGTGCGCAGACCTGGTCGGGGTCGGCGGGCGCGATCGCGTTCACGGTGATGACGAAGCTGGGTCCGTCATTGTCGATGGCCAGGTGCAGTGGGTAGTTCGTGTGCTCCCGGGTGAAGATCGTCCGGATTCCCTCGATGCCCTCACCGGCCTCCGGTTCGTCCCGGTTGTGCCGGTAGTTGAAGAGCGAGGTGAACAGCGGGCTGCCACCGGGCAGACCGGCGGCGGCCTGGGCCAGCGTCAGCGGCGCGTGCTCGTGGACCATGAGGTCGGCGAGCTGGTGGCGCAGCTCTGTCAGGGCCTCGGCCACGCTCTTCCGGGCCATACGTACGCGTACCGGCAGGGTGTTGAGGAACAGGCCCGGCGCCCGGTCGGCGCCCGCGCCGGCGTTCATCCGCCCGAACAGCAGCGTGCCGAACACCACGTCGTCGCGGCCGGACACCGCGCCGAGGACGCGCGCCCACGCCAGGTGGAACAGGGACGCCGGGCTCACCCCGAGCGACCGCGCCACCTCCCGCATCCGCTCGGTCAGGGCGTCGTCCACCCGCAGCCGGGCATGCGCGGCCTCCTCGCCGTCACCGTGCACGTCCGTCAGGCCGTAGGGGGCGGTGGTCTCCGTGACGTCGCCGAGGAGCCCGGTGAAGTACCGCTCGTGCTCCTCCCGTGACGTCCCGAGCCGTGCCTGCGCGACGAACTCGCGGAACCGCACCGGCGCCGCCAGCCGGTCGGTCTCCCCGGCCAGGAACGCCCGCAGATCTTCGAGCAGCACCTCCACGGAGGTGTGGTCCTGGACCAGGTGGTGGATGCGCAGCAGCATCAGCCAGCCGCCGTCGGGGCCGGCGGCGACGTGCGCCCGCAGCAGCGGTGCGCTGTCCAGTTCGATCCGGCCGCCCGCCGCCGCACGAAGCTGCTCGACCGCCTCCGGGCCGTCGGGGTCGAGCTCCATCTCCTCGACCGGCAGCTCGGCGTGGCGCCACACGACCTGGACCGGTTCGCGCAGCCCTTCCCACACGATCGCGGTGCGGTAGATGTCGTGCCGGTCCATCGCCCACTGCAGCGCCGCGAGGAAGTCGTCGAGCCTCTCGCGGGAGTCGAAGTCGAGCACGGTCGGGGTCACGTAGACGTCCGTGCCGTCCCGGTCGGTCATCAGGTGGTGGAAGAAGATGCCCTCCTGCAGCGGGGCCAGCGGGTACACGTCGGCGACGTTGGCCGCGCCGCCCGGCACCTGCCCCACCACCCGCGCGACTTCGTCCTCGGTCAGCTCGACCAGCGGCAGCATGTCCGGCGTGATCTCGGTGGCACCCTCGGGGATCAGGCTGGGCGGCACCACCGCCGACTCCGGAACTGCCACCGCGGCCAGCCCTGCCGGGGTCGGTGTCACGAACAGGGCCCGCACCGAGACGGACACACCGCGCTGCCGCAGCCACTCCACCAGCGACACCGCCAGCAGCGAATGCCCGCCGAGGGCGAAGAAGTCGTCGTCGACCCCGACGGACGGCAGGCCCAGCACCTCGGCGAACGCCTGGCACAGCAGCTCTTCCTCGGTGGTGGCCGGGACGCGTCCGCCACCGGCGGTGTAGGTCGGCGCCGGCAGGGCCCTGCGGTCCAGTTTGCCGTTGACCGTCAGCGGCAGGGTGTCCAGCACCACGAGCGCCGAGGGCACCATGTACGACGGCAGCCGCTCCATCGCGAACCCACGCACCGTCTCCGGCAGTCCACCGGCGTCGACGCCCTCGGCAGGGGTCACGTAGCCGACCAGTCGCTTGCCACCCAGGGCGTCGTCGGACGCGACCACCGCGGCCTGCGCCACGTCCGGATGCGCCGCGAGCACGGCCGACACCTCGCCCGGCTCGATGCGGAACCCGCGGATCTTCACCTGCTCGTCCGCACGCCCCGCGAACACCAGCCGCCCGTCCGCGGACCAGCGGGCCCGGTCCCCCGAGCGGTACATCCGGCCCCCGGCCGCACCGAACGGGCACGCCACGAACCGCTCACCGGTCAGTCCCGGGCGGCCCATGTATCCACGCGCCACCTGCGCCCCGGCCACATACAACTCACCGGTCACACCCACGGGCACCGGCCGCAGCCACTCATCCAGCACATGGACCGACAAGCCGGCAAGCCCACGCCCGATGACGCTGCCGTCCGTGCCCTCGTCCGCGGCCAGGCGGTGGTGGGTGACGTGCACCGTGGTCTCGGTGATCCCGTACATGTTCACCAGCCGCGGCCCGTCCTCGCCGTACCGCTCCCACCAGCCGGCCAGCCGCGCGGGCTCCAGCGCCTCCCCGGCGAACACCACCGCCCGCAGGTCATGCAGCGCACCCGGGCGCTGCACCTGAGCCTCCATCAGCTGATAGAACGCCGACGGAGTCTGGCTCAGGATCGTCACCCGCTCGCGCTCCAGCAACTCCGCGAACTCGCGCGGCGAGCGCGACACCTCGAACGGCACGACCACGACCCGGCCACCGTGCAGCAGCGCACCCCACAACTCCCACACCGAGACGTCGAAGGCGAACGAGTGGAATCCGCTCCACACGTCCTCCGCACCGAACGCGAAGACCTCCTGGGCAGCGGCGAACAGCGCGACCACGCTGCGGTGCGACACCAGCACGCCCTTGGGCCGCCCGGTCGAACCGGACGTGTAGATCACATACGCCGCCTGGTCCGGGCGCCCGGTCTCCAGCCGTTCCACGCCGGTCGCCGGTTCGGTCTCAGGGCCGTCCACCATCACGGCTGTCGCGCCCTGCGGCAGGACCGACGCGTACTCCGCCGTCGTGACCACGCACGCGGCTCCCGCGTCGGCCAGCACGAACGCGATGCGTTCGGCCGGAGAGTCCGGGTCCACCGGCAGGTACGCGCCGCCCGCCTTCAGCACCGCCAGCATCGCCACCACCAGGTCGGCGGAGCGCGGCATGAACACGCCGACGATCGACTCCGGGCCCACTCCCCGCCCGGCCAGCTGACGCGCCAACCGGTCGGCGCGGGCGTCCAGTTCCGTGTAGGACATGTCGACGCCGCCCATCGTGACGGCGGTCGCGTCCGGCGTCCTCGCGGCCTGTGCTTCGAACAACTCCGGCAGCGTCGCCTCCGGTGTCGGGAGCGCCGGGTCGTTCCACTCCTCGACGAGGACGGACAGCTCGGTCTCGTCCAGCACGTCGACGGCACTGAGACGCACGTCCGTGCCGTGGGTCAGCGCGTCGAGCGCCCGGGCGAACCAGGTCACGATCCGCTCGGCCGTGTCCGGGTCGAACAGGTCGGCGGCCGCGACGAGTGTGCCGTGCAGCCCGGCCGGGGCGCCCTCCGGGTCGAAGGTCTCCGCGAAGGCCAGGTCGAGGTCGAACTTGGCGGGCACCGCACCCGTCGGCAGCACGGCCGTCTCCAGGCCGGGCAGCTCGGCGGAGGCGCCGCCACCGGCCTGAGCGGTGTTCTGCAACGTCAGCATCACCTGGAACAGCGGATGCCGTGTCAGCGACCGGGCCGGGGCCAGCTCCTCCACCAGCCGCTCGAACGGCACGTCCTGATGTGCCAGGGCGGCCAGCAGGTCGTCGCGCACCCGCTGAAGCACCTCGGCGAACGTCGGGTTCCCGGACAGGTCGGTGCGCAGGACCAGGGTGTTGACGAAGAATCCGGCCAGGTCGTCCAGGGCCTGGTCGGTGCGCCCGGCGACGGCCGTGCCGATCGGGACGTCGGTGCCTGCGCCGAGCCGCGACAGCGTCACCGCCAGCGCGGCCTGGAGCACCATGAAGACCGTCACGCCCTCGGCGCGTGCCACCTCCCGCAGCCGCCGGTGCAGCTCGGCCGGCAGCTCGACCTCGGCGAGGTGACCGCGATAGGAGAACTCGGCGGGACGGGGCCGGTCGGACGGCAGGTCCAGCTCCTCCGGAGCGCCGGCGAGCGCGGTGCGCCAATAGCGCACCTGCCGCGAGATCAGGCTGTCCGGGTCGTTCTCGTCGCCGAGCAGCTCTCGTTGCCACAGCGCGTAGTCGGCGTACTGCACCGGCAGCGGCGCCCACACCGGGGCCTCGCCCTCCAGCCGGGCCGCGTACGCGGCCGAGACGTCGCGCGCCAGCGGCTCCATCGACCAGGCGTCGCCCGCGATGTGGTGCACGACCAGGACCAGCACGTGCTCGTCCGGCGCCACCGCGAACAGCGTCGCGCGCACCGGGTTCTCCACGGCCAGATCGAACGCGTACGCAGCCGCTCGCGCGATCGCGTCGGCCAGGTCGTCGGACGACACCGCCACGACCTCGGGCGCGAACCCCGTCTCCGCCACCGGGAGGACCCGCTGGTACGGCGCGCCGTCGTCGGCCACCGCGAACACGGTGCGCAGCACCTCGTGGCGTTCGATCGTGTCGCGCAGCGCGGCCACGAGCGCCTCCCGGTCCAGCGGCCCGGTCAGGCGCAGCGCCAGCGGAAGGTTGTACGTCGGGCTCGGCCCGTCCAGTTGCCCCAGGAACCACAGGCGCTGCTGGGCGAAGGACAAGGGCGGCCGCTGCGGCCGCTCGCGCGCCGCCAGCGCCGTGCGCCCCGGTCCGGCGGCTTCGGCCAGCCGGGCGGCCAGGCGGCCGGGCGTCGGCGCCTCGAACACCGTCCGGATCGGCAGCTCCACGTCCAGGGTCGCGCGCACCCGGCTCACCAGGCGCGTCACCAGCAGCGAGTGCCCGCCGAGCGTGAAGAAGTCGTCGTCCACGCCGACCGTGGGCAGCCCCAGGACGTCGGCGAAGGCCTGGCAGAGCAGCTCCTCGCGGGCGTCGGCCGGCAACCGTCCGGCACCCGTCAGGTACCGGGGAGCGGGCAGCGCGGCCCGGTCCACCTTGCCGTTGACGGTCAGCGGGAGGGCGTCCAGCTCGACGAACGCCGCCGGAATCATGTACTCGGGCAGGCGTTCGGCCGCGTACGCGCGCACCGCCGTGGCGACTGGACCGCCCTGTTCCACGGGCACCAGATAGCCGATCAGCCGCTTGTCCCCGGGGGTGTCCTCCCGTACGGCGACGGCGGCCTGGGCCACGGCCGGGTGCTCGGAGAGCACCGCCTCGATCTCGCCCGGCTCCACCCGGAATCCGCGGATCTTCACCTGGTCGTCCGCACGCCCGGCGAACACCAGCCGCCCGTCCGGGGTCCATCTGGCCAGGTCTCCGGTGCGGTACATCCGTTCGCCCGGCCCGAACGGGCAGGCCACGAACCGTTCCGCCGTCATCTGCGCGCGGTTGACATAGCCGCGCGCGACGCCGGCCCCGGCCACGTACAACTCCCCGGCCACGCCCACCGGCACCGGGCTGAGCCCGTGGTCCAGGACGTACACGCGGGTGTTGTCCAGCGGCCGCCCGATCGGCAGCACTGCGTCGACCTCGGCGGCGTCGGCGACCTCGTGCTGGGTGGCGCACAAGGTCACCTCGGTGGGCCCGTACATGTGCCGCACGACGATGTGTGGGTTGGCCTCCAGGATCCGGCGTACTGCTTCGGCGGGCACGACGTCCCCGCCCGTCAGCACTTCACGCAGGTCGGTGAAGCAGCCCGGGTCGTCCTCGGCCAGTACCCGCAGCAGGCCCGCGGTGACGTGGACGTGCGTCAGCTCGTGCTCGGCGGCCAGTCGCCGCATGAGCGCCGCGTTCATGCGCTCTTCGGGCGCGATCACCACGGTGCCGCCCGACAGCAGCGGCACCCACAACTCGTAGGAGGAGGCGTCGAACGCGTGGGGGGCGTGGAACAGCACCCGCGGCGTCGAGCCCCAGCACCGGTCCGTGGCCAGCCGCACCACGTCCCGGTGCGTGGTCATTACACCCTTGGGCATCCCCGTGGAGCCCGATGTGTACATCACGTACGCGGCCCCGCCCGGCGGAACCGGCCCCGGCAGGTCCACCGCGGCCTGCGTGGTGGCGTCGACCGGTATGAGCGCGACCCCGACCTCCAGCCCGGCCGTCGCCTCGTGCACCAACACCAGGCAGGCGTCGGCGTCCTCGACCACCGCGCGCATCCGGGCCGCGGGCCATCCCACGTCCAGCGGCACGAACACACCACCGGCCTTGGACACGGCCAGCAACGCCACGACGAGATCGACCGACCGTGCCATCGCCACCGCGACGGTCGACTCCGGCCTGACTCCGGACGCCACCAGCGTCCGGGCCAACCGGTCGGAACGCGCGTCCAACTCACCGTAGGTGACCTCGACTTCGCCGCACACCAGGGCGACCGCATCCGGATCGGCCGCCACCGGGGCCGCGAACGCCTCGGGCAGCGATACGTCCGGCACGGGCACCGCGGTGTCGTTCCACCCGTCCACCAGCGCGGACAGTTCGGTCCCGTCCAGCACGTCCACCGTGAGGAGCGGGGTGGCCGGTTCGTCCTGGAGGGCGGACGTGAGGGAGTCCAGGCACGTGGTCAGCAGCGTGCCCACCTGTGCCGGATCGGCGGGCGCCACCGCGTCCACGGTGATCGTGAAGCCGGACCGGTCGGCGTCGACCGCCACGGCGAGCGGGTAGTTGGTGAGGTCGCGGGCGGACAGCACCTGCATTCCGTCCAGCGCGGTGCGCGATTCCTGCGGCCCGGCGGAGTTGTGCCGGTAGTTCATGATCGAGGTGAACAGGGGGCTGCCACCGGGCAGGCCGCTGGCCGCCTGGGCGAGCGTCAGCGGTGCGTGCTCGTGCACGAGCAGGTCGGCGAGCCTGTGCCGCAGTCCGGTCAGCGCCTCCGCCACGCCCTGCTGGTCGAGCCGTACGCGCACCGGGAGCGTGTTGATGAACAGGCCCGGTACGCGGTCCGCGCCTTTACCGGCGTTCATCCGCCCGAACAGGACTGTGCCGAACACCACGTCGTCGCGGCCCGAGACCGCGCCCAGCACGCAGGCCCAGGCCAGGTGGAACAGTGTCGCCGGGCTCGCTCCGAGCGAGCGCGCCACCTCACGTATGCGGTCGGCCAAGGCGTCGTCGATCCGCAGGCGGGCCTGTTCCGATCCCGTGCCGTCACCGTGCACATCGACCAGGCCGTACGGAGCGGTGGTCTCGGTGACATCGCCGAGCAGCTCGGCGAAGTACCGCTCGTGTTCCTCCCGCGGGGTCCCGAGCCGTGCCTGGGCGACGAAGTCGCGGAACGGGACGGGCGCCGGCAACTCGTCGGCCCGACCGGACAGGAAGGCCCACAGATCGTCGAACAGCACGTCCTGGGTGGTGTGGTCCTGCAGCAGGTGGTGAATCCGGAGCAGGGCCAGCCACCGGTCGCCGGCCGGGTCGGCGGCGATGTGAGCGGCCATCAGCGGCACCTGGTCCAGGTCCATCCGGCCGCCGGCCGCGGCCAGCATCTGCTCGACCGGATCCGGCCCGTCAGCGTCGAGGACCGTTTCCTCGACCGTCAGTTCGGCGTGGCGTACCACGACCTGCACCGGCTCCCGAAGCCCGTCGGAGATGACCGCGGTGCGGTAGATGTCGTGCCGGTCCACCATCCACTGCAGCGCGGCGAAGAAGTCGTCGAGGCGGCTGCGCGAGTCGAACTCGATGACCGCGGGCGTGATGTAGACGTCCGTGCCGTCCCGGTCGGCCATCAGGTGGTGGAAGAGGAGACCTTCCTGGAGCGGGGCGAGCGGGTAGATGTCCGCGATGTTGGCAGCACCGCCCGGCACCGCCGCCGCCACCCGGGCGATCTCCTCCTCGGTCAGCTCGACCAGGGTGAGCATCTCCGGCGTGATCTCGCTCGTGCCCGCCGGGATCAGATTCGGCGGCACCGCCACCTGCTCGGGTCCGGCCGCGGCCGCCAACGCGGCGGGAGTCGCCGACCCGAACAGCGCCCGCACCGACACCGACACGCCACGCTGCCGCAGCCACTCCACCAGCGACACCGCGAGCAGCGAATGCCCGCCGAGGGCGAAGAAGTCGTCCTCCACCCCCACCGTGCCCTGATCCAGACCGAGAACTTCCGCGAACGCCTGGCACACCAGCTCTTCCTGGGCGTTCGCCGGCGCGCGCCCCGCACCCGCACCCGTGTACTCGGGAACCGGCAGCGCCTTGCGGTCCAGCTTGCCGTTCGCCGTCAACGGGAGCGCGTCCAGCTCCACGAACGCCGAGGGCACCATGTACGACGGCAGCCGCTCCGCCGCGTGTTCGCCGACGGCGGCGCTGATGGCCGTGCCCGGCGTGCGGGGCACGAGATAGCCGGTGAGTCGTTTGTCGCCGGGGATGTCCTCCCGTACGACGACCGCCGCCTGGGCCACCGCCGGATGCCCCGCCAGCACGACCTCCACCTCAC
>NZ_BAAGRZ010000061.1:0-14895 GCF_054782695.1 Streptomyces deserti | reverse complement strand
GCCCGCCACCGCATCAGCGTGCTGTTCGCGATGCTCCGCGACGGCACCTTCTACGAACCCAGAACCCCACGCCTCGCTTGACGAAAGACATAGAGGCACCCCCCGCGACACCACCGGCCCTTGCCTAGAGCCCACTCCAGCACGTTGGCTTGTGGACCATGAAGTACACGCAGCTCGGACGCACCGGACTCAAGGTCAGCCGTCTCGTCCTCGGCACGATGAACTTCGGCCCGCAGACCGACGAGGCCGACAGTCACGTCATCATGGACGCGGCGCTGGACGCCGGCATCAACTTCTTCGACACCGCCAACGTGTACGGCTGGGGCGAGAACAAGGGCCGTACCGAGACCATCATCGGCAACTGGTTCGCCAAGGGTGGCGGTCGCCGTGACAAGACCGTCCTGGCCACCAAGGTGTACGGGAACATGGCGCCGGACGGCGACGCCGTCTGGCCCAACCACGACAAGCTGTCCGCCCTCAACATCCGGCGGGCCGTCGACGCCAGCCTGAAGCGGCTGCAGACCGACTACATCGACCTCTACCAGTTCCACCACATCGACCGGAACACTCCGTTCGAGGAGATCTGGCAGGCCATCGACGTACTGGTGCAGCAGGGAAAGATCCTTTACGTGGGGTCCAGCAACTTCCCCGGCTACAAGATCGCCCAGGCGAACGAGATCGCCGCCCGGCGGGGCGGGACCATCGGCCTCGTCAGTGAGCAGTGCCTGTACAACCTCTTCGAGCGCCGCGCCGAGATGGAGGTCATACCGGCCGCGCAGGACTACGGTCTCGGGGTCATCCCCTGGTCGCCGCTGCACGGCGGTCTGCTCGGCGGCGTCCTCAAGAAGGAGGTCGACGCCGCCCGGCGCACCTCCGGCCGCGCGGCCGAGACCCTCGCCGACCCTGCCGTCCGCGCACGGATCCAGTCGTACGAGGATCTGGTCGACAAGCACGGCCACACGCCGGGCGAGGTGGCCCTCGCCTGGCTGCTCACCCGCCCCGGCGTGACCGGCCCGATCGTCGGCCCGCGCACGGCCGGGCAGCTCGACTCCGGCCTGCGCGCGGTCGAGCTGGAGCTGTCGGAGGAGCTGCTGTCCGGGCTGGACGAGATCTTCCCGGGGCCGGGGCCGTCGCCTGAGGCCTTCGCCTGGTAATCCCGGCACCGCGGCGCTGGCGGCGGTGCGCTACTTTCCGAGCGCCGCCGCCACCGCCACCACCACGAACATCAGCGCGAGCGCACCGGCCATGATCCGGTTCCGGGTCTTCGGGTCCACACCTCCGAGCCTAACCGGCCGCGCCGAGCGGCCAGCGGGCGACCGCCTCGTACCGGGGCTGCTCGCCCGCCACCCCGGACTTCGGCAGGTTGCTGCGTACGAGCACCAGCTCGCGCACCGTCCACGTGCGGCTCGTGAACGCCCCCAGGGCCTCGACGTACGGGCGTACGTCCACCGCCTCCCGGCTGCGCGCCACCGTCAGGTGGGCCTTGTAGCGGCGGCGCTCCCCCATCGGCACGCCCGCCTTGCGCGCCGCCGCCTCCGAGCGGTCGGCCAGCAGGCGCATGGTCCGCAGGTCCCCCTCGGCCCCGGTCCACAGGGCGCGCCCGTGTCCGAACTGGCCGCCGCCGCTCAGCGCCAGCGGGAAGGGCGCGGTGCGGTGGGCGACACGCTCCAGGCGGGCCGACAGGTCCGGCACGAGGTCGTCGTCGACCTCGCCGTAGAACGCGAGCGTGAAGTGCCAGCCGGGGGGGCCGGTCCAGCGCAGCCCTTCCGCCCCGGGCAGCTTCTTCAGTACGTCGATCTCCCGGGCGAGTTCCCGGGTGACGTCCTGCGGGGGCAGTACGGCGGCGAAGAGTCTCATGGGATCAGTCTTCCTGCCGCGTGCCCGGCGTGTCCGAATGACCGTGCGTATCGTTGTACTGCGCGGCTGCATGCGACCAGGCAGCAGCGGGGAGGAGCGCCACAGTGACTGTTCTGGAAGACAGGATCGAGATGGCCGGCCAGGGCGACGAGCTCACCCTCGACACCATGTTCGAGTGGCTCGAGCAGATGCACATCCCCGAGGGTTTCAAGACGGAGATCGTCGAGGGGGGCATCTACGTGACGCCGCAGCGGGACACCCACTGGGACATCATCCTGGACATCGTCGAGCAACTGCGCACCAAGTATCCGCGCAAGCGCGTCAAGTCCGGCGTCCGCATCGACTACCCCGGACGCCTCAACGGCTTCGCGTCCGACGTGGTGGCCCTCGCGGAGGGTGCCCAGAAGGACGAGAAGGGGCACTGGCGCCCCGAGGACGTCGAGTTCGTCGCCGAGGTGATCTCCAAGGACACGGCCAAGAACGACTACGGCCCGAAGAAGAACGCCTACGCCGCCGCCGGGGTGCCGGTGTACCTGATCGTGGATCCGTACACCGGCACCTGGCATCTGCGCACACTGCCGAAGGACGGCGCCTACCGGGGAGAGCTGAGCCTGGACTTCGGCGAGGAGATCGATCTGACCGGCACGGTGGTCGGTCTCGTGCTCAAGACGGACGAGTTCCCTCGGGACTGAGAGGACCGGCCGGCCGGTCCGGCCGCCTCACGCCGCCGACGCAAGCTCCTCCCGCTGCTCCCGTGGGACGAACCGCACGTGCGGGTGGCCGCGGTGCCAGCCGACCGACAGGCGCAGGTTGCCGACACGGGCCAGGACCAGGCCGATGACGATCGCTGCGGCGGCCGCGATCGCGCCGCCCACGGCGAGGCCGACCCGGGCGCCGTAGGTGTCGGTGATCCAGCCGACGATCGGGGCGCCGACCGGCGAACCGCCGAGGAAGACCATCATGTACAGGGCCATGACGCGGCCGCGCATGGCCGGGTCGGTGGACATCTGGATGCTGGTGTTCGTGGTGACGTTCACCGTCATGCCGAACAGGCCCAGCGGGACCATGAGCAGGGCGAACATCCACAGTGCGGGCGTCGTGGCCGCCAGTATCTCCAGCGCGCCGAAGACCGCCGCGGCCCCGATCAGCAGCCGCAGCCGCGCGGTGCCGCGCCGGGCGGCCAGCAGTGCGCCGGCCACCGAGCCGACCGCCATCAGCGTGTTGAACATGCTGTAGGCGCCCGCGCCCGCGTGGAACACGTCGTCCGCGAAGGCCGAGAGGTAGACGGGGAAGTTGAAGGCGAACGTGCCGACGAAGCCGACCAGGACGATCGGCCAGATCAGCTCGGGGCGCCCGGTGACGTAGCGCAGGCCCTCGCGCAGCTGTCCCTTGCCGCGCGGGGCGCGCTCGACGGTGTGCAGCTCGCGGGTGCGCATGAGCAGCAGGCCGGTCAGGGGCGCGATGAAGGACAGGCCGTTGAACAGGAACGCCCAGCCGGTGCCGACGCCGGTGATGAGTATGCCCGCGACGGCGGGGCCGACCAGTCGGGCGGACTGGAAGTTGGCCGAGTTCAGGCTGACCGCGTTCTGCAGCTGGCCCGGGCCGACCAGTTCCGAGACGAAGGACTGGCGGGCCGGGTTGTCGACGACCGTGGCGAGACCGACGGCGAAGGCCGCGACGTACACGTGCCAGACCTGGACGTGACCGGTCAGGGTCAGGACGGCGAGCGCGAGCGCGGTGAGAGCCATGGCCGACTGCGTCACGAGCAGCGTGGGCCGCTTGCGCAGCCGGTCGACGAGGACACCGCCGTAGAGGCCGAAGAGCAGCATCGGCAGGAACTGCAGGGCGGTCGTTATGCCGACGGCGGCCGAGGAGCCGGTGAGGCTGAGCACCAGCCAGTCCTGGGCGATGCGCTGCATCCAGGTGCCGATGTTGGAGACGACCTGGCCGAGGAAGAACAGGCGGTAGTTCCTGACCTTCAGCGAGGAGAACATCGAGGACTTGCGGGAGGACTTGCGAAGAGGGTCGGTCGGGGAGTCGTGGGGAGTAGGTGCGGGGGCGGAAGCTGCTCCGGGTCCCGAACTCAAAAGGGTTCGCCTCCTTGCTACTGCTGCTGCTTACAGATGTGCGAGCTTCTCCAGCACGGGGGCGGCGGCGCGGAGTTTCGCCCACTCGTCCTCGTCGAGGCCCTCGACGAGAGAGGCCAGGAACGCGTTCCGCTTGCGGCGGCTCTCCTCGAGCATGGCCTCTGCCTGCTCGGTCTGCGTCACGACCTTCTGGCGCCGGTCCTCGGGGTGCGGCTCCAGACGGACCAGTCCCTTGGCCTCCAGCAGGGCCACGATGCGGGTCATCGAGGGCGGCTGGACGTGTTCCTTGCGGGCGAGCTCACCCGGGGTGGCCCGGCCGCAGCGGGCCAGGGTGCCGAGCACCGACATCTCGGTGGGGCTGAGCGACTCGTCGACCCGCTGGTGCTTGAGCCGACGGGACAGCCGCATCACGGCGGATCGAAGGGCGTTCACGGCGGCAGCGTCGTCGCCATGGCTGAGGTCCGGCATGTTCTTTAGGGTAACTCATTACTCTCGCTAAAGACCAGTCGTGACACTCATGGCCGCCCGTGACCCCGGCCACTGAAGCAGCACATCACTCATATGGGTGATCCAGCGGCGGTACGCAACACACCGCCCGCCGGAGTGCAGTGAGACCCTCGTGTGCACGGGGACCAGCGTGCTCAGCCCGCGCATGGACCACGACCTGCTCGACCGGCTCCGGCACCATGCCGTTCAAAAGGGGAATGAGCGTCCAGACCATGTCGTCCGGACGCTCATTCGGGATGACTTCGACGAGCGGTTCCCGTCCTCCGTCGAAGAGACGGAGAGGTTCTACGGGGTCACGTGAACGAGCCCCCGTAAACCGCTCACGTCAGGCCGAAGGCCGGCATCAGGTAGTAGAAGGCGAACACCGCCGCCACCACGTACATCGCCGCCGGCACCTCCCGGCCCCGCCCGGCCGCCAGGCGCAGCACCACGAAGGTGATGAAGCCCATGCCGATGCCGTTGGTGATCGAGTAGGTGAACGGCATCATCACCATCGTCACGAAGGCCGGAATGGCGATCGTGTGGTCCGCCCAGTCGATCTCCTTCACCGACCCGGCCAGGATCAGGAAGCCGACCGCGAGCAGCGCCGGGGTGGCCGCCTGGGACGGCACCATCGTGGCGATCGGCGTCAGGAACAGCGCCACGGCGAACAGCGCACCGGTGACGACGTTGGCGAAGCCGGTACGCGCCCCCTCCCCGACACCCGCCGTCGACTCCACGAAGCAGGTGGTGGCCGAGGAGGAACTGGCGCCACCGGCGGCCACCGCGATGCCGTCGACGAACAGCACCTTGTTGATGCCGGGCATCTGCCCCTGGGCGTCGGTCAGCTTGGCCTCGTCGGAGACACCCATGATCGTGCCCATCGCGTCGAAGAAGCACGACAGCAGCACGGTGAAGACGAAGAGCACACCGGTCAGCACCCCGACCTTCTCGAAGCCGCCGAAGAGGCTGACCTGGCCGACGAGCCCGAAGTCCGGGGTGGCGACGGGGTTGCCGGGCCACTTGGGGGTGGTGAGACCCCAGGAGGGGACGTGGGCGACGGCGTCGATGACCACCGCGACGACGGTCATGGCGACGATCGAGATGAGAATCGCGCCGGACACCTTGCGCACGATCAGCGCCAGGGTCAGCAGGGCTCCCAGCACGAAGACGAGCACCGGCCAGCCGTTGAGGTGACCGCCGCCGCCCAGCTGGAGCGGGACGGTGGTCTGGGCGGCGTCGGGGATCCGGCTGACGAACCCGGAGTCGACCAGCCCGATCAGCATGATGAACAGGCCGATCCCGATGGAGATGGCCTTGCGCAGCCCGTACGGCACGGCGTTCATGACCCGCTCGCGCAGCCCGGTGGCGACCAGCAGCATGACCAGGAACCCGGCGAGGACCACCATGCCCATGGCGTCCGGCCAGGACATCCGGGGCGCGAGCTGGAGGGCGACGACGGAGTTCACGCCCAGCCCGGCGGCCAGCGCGATGGGCACGTTGCCGATGACGCCCATGAGCAGCGTGGTGAACGCCGCTGTCAGGGCCGTCGCGGTGACCAGCTGGCCGTTGTCCAGCTGGTGTCCGTACATGTCCTTCGCGCTGCCCAGGATGATCGGGTTCAGCACGATGATGTAGGCCATCGCGAAGAAGGTGGCGAAACCGCCCCGGAGTTCCCGGGACAGCGTGCTGCCCCGCTCGGAGATCCGGAAGAAGCGGTCGAGGGGGCCGTACGCGGAACCCGCCCCTGGCTCTTCAGGGGCGGGAACCTTGGCGGGGGCCGAGGTGGACATGCGGGACCTCATCACCAGCGGGCTTCCCCCGGCGCCGTTGGTGTTTTCTACGAACAGAAGTGGTCAGAGACAAACGGTTTCAGTATGAACATATGACGACCACTACGCCATCTCCGCGCGTAGACCCCTGGGCCTCGTAAGCTGTGCGCATGGCGAAGTGGACCCCCAAGCACGAGGCGCCGGAGCCCCTGGAGGGCCCTGTGGTCGCCACCATCACCGGCGGCACGATCGTCTGGTTCGTCCTCTTCCTCGTGCAGCTGCCCTTCTACGGCTGGTTCGACGACCACGGGCGTACGTGGTGGCTGTGGACCTGCCTGGCGGGTGGGGGGCTGGGGTTGATCGGCGTTTGGTACGTGCGTAGGCGCGATGCGGCGATCAAGCGGGTCCAGTCCCTGAAGACGACGGAGCGGGAAAGGGAACCGTCGGCTGAGTAGGTGCGCGGCGCTGGTGCTTGCGGACCCTGCCACCCGATCTACCCGGCACCGCAAGGCGGACGCACCCGCACTCGCCCACGGCGGCGAGGGGACGTGTCGGGGGGTGTCCGCCCGCAGCGGCTGGCGGAAACGCCCGACACCCCGGCAACGGACCAGTTCGCCAGACCGAGGACGGACACCCCCCGGCGCGGTCCCGCCCCCCGACGAAACCGTAGGCGCTACGCCCGCCCCCACCGAAGCCGCACAGGCCGCCGCAGGCATCCCCGGCCGAACCGCCGGAGGCACCGCAGGCATCCCGCACCCACCCACCGCCGGAGGCAGAAGGCAACCGCCTACGACCACGGCACGACCCCGGTCCTACCCCGTCCTACCCAGGTCGGATCTTCCCCCTATCGGCAGGTGAAGCCCCAAATCCGCACGTACCGTCGAATGCATGACGCATCTCGACGCGGGCGCCCAGGTCGACTCCGCCTCCGCGCGCCCCGCCACGGTCACCTCCCCGGTCACCGGCCTGACCGCCGCCGAGGTCGCCGAGCGGGTCGCGCGCGGACAGGTCAACGACGTGCCGGTGCGCAGCAGCCGGTCCACCGTCGACATCATCCGCGCGAACGTCTTCACCCGGTTCAACGCGATCATCGGCGTCCTCTGGCTGATCATGCTGGTCGTCGCCCCGATCCAGGACAGCCTCTTCGGCTTCGTGATCCTCGCCAACACCGGCATCGGCATCGTCCAGGAGTGGCGGGCGAAGAAGACCCTCGACTCCCTCGCCCTGATCGGCGAGGTCAGACCGACCGTCCGCCGGGACGGGGCCGCCGCCGAGGTCAGCACATCGGACATCGTGCTGGACGACCTCATCGAGATCGGCCCCGGCGACAAGGTGGTCGTCGACGGCGTCTGCGTCGAGGCCGACAGTCTGGAGATCGACGAGTCGCTGCTCACCGGAGAGGCCGACCCCGTCGTCAAACACCCCGGCGACCAGGTCATGTCCGGCAGCTTCGTCGTCGCCGGCGGCGGCGCCTTCCAGGCCACCAAGGTCGGCCGCGAGGCCTACGCCGCCCAGCTCGCCGAGGAGGCCTCCCGCTTCACCCTCGTCCACTCCGAGCTGCGCTCCGGCATCTCCACGATCCTCAAGTACGTGACGTGGATGATGGTCCCGACCGCGATCGGCCTGATCATCAGCCAGCTGATCGTCAAGAACAACGACCTCAAGGACTCCATCGCCCGCACCGTCGGCGGCATCGTCCCCATGGTCCCGGAGGGCCTCGTCCTCCTCACCTCCGTCGCCTTCGCCATCGGCGTGATCCGCCTGGGCCGCAAACAGTGCCTCGTCCAGGAACTCCCGGCCATCGAGGGACTCGCCCGCGTCGACACCGTCTGCCTCGACAAGACCGGCACCCTCACCGAGGGCGGCATGGACGTCACCGAGCTGCGGACTCTCAACGGACACGACGAGACGTACGTACGACAGGTCCTCGGCGCCCTCGGCGCGTCCGACCCGCGGCCGAACGCCTCCCTGCAGGCGATCATCGACGCCTACCCGAAGGTCGAGGACTGGCACTGCACCGAGGCCCTGCCTTTCTCCTCCGCCCGCAAGTACAGCGGCGCCTCCTTCGGCGAGACCGACGGCGAGTCCAGCACCTGGCTGCTCGGCGCCCCCGACGTCCTCCTCCCCGACGACGACCCGGCCCTCGCCGATACCGAGCGGCTCAACGAGCAGGGCCTGCGCGTGCTGCTGCTGGCCCGGACCGAGCGCGGCCTGGACGATCCCCAGGTCGCCGAGGGGGCGAAGCCCACCGCCCTCGTCGTCCTCGAACAACGCCTGCGGCCGGACGCCGCCGACACCCTGCGCTACTTCGCCGAGCAGAACGTCCGCGCGAAGGTCATCTCCGGCGACAACGCGGTGTCGGTCGGGGCGGTCGCGTCCAAGCTCGGCCTGACCGGCACGACCATCGACGCCCGGCGCCTGCCCGCCGACCGAGCCGAGATGGCGACGGCCCTCGACGAAGGCACGGTGTTCGGGCGGGTCACCCCGCAGCAGAAGCGGAACATGGTGGGCGCGCTGCAGTCCGACGGGCACACGGTCGCGATGACCGGCGACGGCGTGAACGACGTCCTGGCGCTGAAGGACGCCGACATCGGGGTGGCGATGGGCTCCGGCTCGGAGGCCACCCGGGCGGTCGCCCAGATCGTGCTGTTGAACAACAGCTTCGCCACCCTCCCCTCGGTCGTCGCCGAGGGCCGCCGGGTCATCGGCAACATCACCCGCGTCGCCACGCTGTTCCTCGTCAAGACCGTCTACTCGGTGCTGCTGGCCATCCTGGTGGTGTGCTCGCAGGTCGAGTACCCGTTCCTCCCCCGCCACCTGACGCTGCTGTCCACCCTCACCATCGGCGTCCCCGCCTTCTTCCTCGCCCTCGCCCCGAACAAGGAACGGGCGAAACCCAACTTCGTACGCCGGGTCATGCGGTACGCGATCCCGGGCGGCGTACTGGCCGCGCTGGCGACCTTCGCGACGTACCTGATCGCCCGAGAGCACTACACGGGCACGGGCGCCCTGGACGCGGAGACCAGCGCCGCGACGCTCACGCTCTTCCTGATCTCGATGTGGGTGCTGGCGATCATCGCCCGCCCCTACACCTGGTGGCGCATCGCCCTGGTCGCGGCGATGGGCGCGGCGTTCCTGCTGGTGCTGGTCGTGCCATGGCTGCAGGACTTCTTCGCCCTCAAGCTGGTCGGCGTGACGATGCCCTGGATCGCGGTCGGCATCGCGGCGGTGGCGGCGGCCACCCTGGAGCTCCTGTGGAGGTGGGTGGACCGCCGCTTCCCGGCCTAATGGGGCCGGGGGCTACCGGAGGTCTGCGGGGGTCTACCGCACGTCGACGTAGTCACCGGTGGCGTTGACCGCAGGCGTCGTCGAGGTACCCGCGAAACTGAAGCGCCAGTAGCCGTCGTACTGCGCGGTGGCGGTGGCCTTCACGTTGCCGTACGCGTCGGAGTACACGGTCTTGACGGTCGTGTACGTGCTGGTGCCGGCCTTGCGGAACTGCAGTTTCACCGGCTGCTTGGTGTAGCCGTGGTAACGGTTGTCCTCCCAGTTGGCGCGGGACAGCTTGCCCGTCGCGGTCACGGTCTTGCCCTTGGAGACGGGCTCGGGGCCGGCGTTGACGGTGAGCTTGGAGTAGCGCTGGACCTTGGTCGTGCCCAGACCGCCCTGGATCTTGTAGTCGCCGTTGCTCGTGACGGCGAGGCCACCCGCGTTCCAGGTGCCGGCGTCGGAGTTCATCAGATCGCCGTCAGCGGGGCGGATGTTGATCACGCCCTTGCAGCTGAGCGTGGTCGAGGAGGTGGTGGTGCAGGTCGCCGGCTCGTCGCTGACCAGCGTGTTGCTCGCGGTGTCCACCGAGGAGCCCTTATAGATGAGCGGGCCGCTGGCGAAGTTGTCGGAGCTGGTGTCCATGTCGGCGGGGTGCGTCAGGGTGTAGGTGACCGGGACGCCGACCACGTTCGTGGTGCCGACGACGATGTTCTTGCCGCTGTTCACCTTCATGTCGGAGAAGGTGACGTCGAGCGTGGCGGCGGTGCCGGATGTGCCGTCAGCGGCCGCGGCGCTGAAGGCGGCCTTGCCGGACGGGGCGTCGGCGGCCTGCGCGGACGGCACGGCAAGGGCGGAAAGGGCCAGGGCGCCGGAGACGGCGGCCACGGTGGCTCGCATGTGCATGTGTTCCCCAGGGGGAGAAGTGATCCAGGAGTCTGGCTGACTCAGGTGATCTGACCGTCGTCCCCTGGGATGGGTTGTATCCGGAGCTGCAGATTTTTTCCGCGCACCCCGGGCTTGGCCCCCGCATGACGAAGCCCACCGCCGAACCCCGGGAACCCAGGAGTCGGCGGTGGGCGAGGTACTGCTCCTGCTGCCGTTCCTGCTACTGCACGTCGACGAAGTCACCCGCGGCGTTGACCGCCGGGGTGGTCGAGGTGCCCGCGAAGGAGAAGCGGTAGTACCCGTCGGTGGAGGCGGTCGTCGTGGTCTTCAGGTAGCCCGTCGAGTCGCCCGTGATCGTCTTCAGGGTCGTGTACGTGCTGCTGCCCGTCTTGCGGAACTGCAGCTTCACGGACTGGCCGGCGTAGCCCGCGTACGTGCCGGTCTCCCAGTTGGCGCGGGTCAGCTTGCCGGTGACCGTGATGGTCTTGCCCTTCTTCACGGGCTCCGGCGAGGCGTTGACCGTCAGCTTCGACAGGCGCTGCACCTGGAAGCTCTTGGCGTTGTCCTTCTGGACGTAGTCGGCGTCGTTGCCCGCGGCGATGGCCCAGACCTTCCAGGTGCCGGCGGCCTTGTTGATGAGGTTGTAGCCCGGCTCGAGGTCGTAGGTCGACTTGCAGGTCGACGTCGTGGCGTCGACCACGGTGCAGGTGGCGCGGCCGTCGCTGCTGTTGGCCAGGGCGCCGGTGTCGGAACTGTCGATGTCCGCACCGTGGTAGAGGATCGCCTGGGCCCAGTCGACGCCCGAGTCGTCCTTGACCGTGAAGGAGACCGTGATGGTCTTCGTGGCGGTCGCGCCGACGACGGCCGGCTTGCCGCCGTTCACCACGACGTTGGAGATGGTCGTGTCGCCCTCGATCTCGTCGGCGTGCGCGGCCGGAACGGCAAGGGCGGAAAGGGCCAGGGCGCCGGTGACAGCGGCCACGGTGGCACGAATACGCATGCATTCCCCAAAGAGGAGAGGGCCCCGGCGGTCGTCGTTCCACGGCTCGTCGTCACGTCCGGGGCCCAAGTGGTCGTTGAGTCTCTTGACTCGCTGATCAGATTCACGACACGCGGGAAAGGTTGTACGGCTGATGGAAATTCGCGCGAGAGATCTTCACTCCCCCACGCTCAGTCGAACCACCGATCCCGCGCCAACTCCTCCGTCCGCGACGGATCCTCCAGCAGGGCCGCCACCTCGAACCGCCGCGGCCACTGCCCCGCCGCCCAGGCCAGCCCGGCGGCGACGCCCTCCAGGGTGGCGGCGTGCAGGACGCCGTCGTCCGTCAGGCGCCAGTCGATCTCCACGCCGTCGACGACGAGTTCCTCGTGCTCGATGTACGTCGAAGGGGTCCGCGCCCCGAGCAGCACCCGCACCGACTCCGGTACGTCGTGCTCGGCGCCCTCCGAGTCCACCTCCCCGGTGACGGACTCGCTCAGTCGCCGTACCTGGAACAGTTCGGCGAGGTCGGCGGCCCGGGAGGGCCGGACCGGCAGCAGCGGGACCCCTTCGGTGAAGGGCAGCAGGTCGGGCGAATCCACCACCACGGCCTCAGCCGCGTCCACGACCTCCACCCGGCCGTCGACGACCGCGCGCAGCTCGTCCGGCAGGGTGACCTGCTCGGGGTCCAGCTCGGCCAGCGCGCTGTACAGCGCGTGCAGTTGGGGTGCCGTGACCTCGCGGTCCGGGTCGGCCAGGCGGTCCAGCAGTTCGGCCGCGCCGCCCGGCTCGTCGAGGAGGGCGGCGACGGACGTGCGGACGCCGAGCGCCCGGAGCACCTGCTCGTCGTCGAAGCCGGTGGCGTCGGCCTCGTCGTACAGGCCGCGCAGCAGCGGGTCGCCGCCGGCGGCGCGCAGTCCGGCGGGGCGGCGGCCGTCGAGCACCGGGTGGCCGCGCAGCCACCATGCCGTGTACGGCCGTACGACCTCGTGGGTGCCGTCCGGCAGCAGGATCCGCACACGCTCGACGATCGCGTCACGCAGCGGCGGTTGGGACAGCAGGGCCAGCGCCTGGGGCCACTTGTCGTCGTCCACCAGCTCCAGGTCGCGTACGGCGACGATCTCGGTGGCGACCGGGGGGACGGGGGTGTCGGGGAAGCGGTCGAGGATGTCCTCGCACCACACGTCCACGGCGTCCAGCAGGCCCGCGTCGTCCGGCTCGGCGAAGTCCCCTTCGCGGGGCTCCAGTTCGTCCGGGTCGAGGACGACGTCGGTGGCGCGGACCATCGCGAAGTTCACCAGCACACCGCAGGCGGCCAGCGGCTGTTCGCCCCACTTCTCCGCCAGCTCCGCGTCGACGCACGCCAGTTCCCCCTCGCGCATGACCTGGGAGAACGGGCCGCCGGGGAAGACCAGTTCGCAGGCCGGGGACAGTTCGCCGTCCTCGTCGGGCAGGGCGAGCGCGCCGAGCCAGGGCTCCTCGCCGGGCTCCAGGCCCGCGTCCCGGACGAGCCCGAGCACGGTGTCGGCCAGTTCCTCGGCGTCGAGGGCGTCCTCCTCCCAGGTCACGCCGCCCTCGTCGTCGAGGGAGGCGGCGACCGCGGCCCGTACCTGCGGGGTGGTGAGCACGGCACGCGGGGTGGCGGGCAGGGCGCCGAGCTTCTCCAGGATCGGGTGCGCGGCGTCGGGGTGGGTGACCTTCAGGCCGAGCCGGGCCAGCACCTCCGGGTCGAGGGCGGCGGCGTCCGGGCCGGGCAGCAGGACCTGGCGGGGCCCGATCGCCGTACGGCCGTCCGCGAGCGGCACCGGCAGCCCGGAGAGCCGGTCCGGATCGACGCCGGCGAGGCTGTCGTACAGCCGCCGCCACCAGCCGGGCTCCTTCTCCAGACCGGCCAGCCGGTCGATCGCGTCGGTCAGGGACACCCGGGCGACGCCCAGGGTGCGCAGCTCCACGCGCCGTTCCAGCCCGGCGGGCAGCAGGGTTGGCAGCACCTCGGCGAGGACGCGTACCGTCTCCGCTCCCGCGCCCTCGATCACCTCGGCGTCCCGGGGGCGCAGGGATTCCGGGAGATCGGAGTCGTGGTCGCGCGGCTCCAGGGCGGGCGGCAGGAAGGAGGTGCGGGGCAGGCGGTCGAGGATCGCCTGGCGCAGCGCCCCGTCCAGCTCACCCTTGCCGAGCGGTCCGGGGACGAGGTCGATGATGCCGGTGGTCACCGGGCGCCAGTCGGCGAGGAGTTCGGCGTAGGCGTCGGCCGCGCGCTGGACGAGGAAGTCGGTCAGCGGTCCGGGGGCGGCGTGCCGACGGGTGGAGTCCAGCGGGAGGGAGGCGATGAGCAGGGCGGGCACGCCGAGGGGTTCGTCGCTGGGGGTGGGGGCGTGGACGACGGGGCTGGTGCGGGGGCGGGCCGGGCTGCCGTCGGCCTCGACGGGCACCGCCCAGGTGACGGACCAGAAGGGCCGCAGGCGCTCCTCCACCGGCCGGTCGGCGAGGAGGTCGGGGGTGAGGGAGCCGTGGGCGGCGGTGGTGCGCCAGTGGGTGACACCGTTGCCGGAGTCGTCGACGACGGTGAAGGGGCCGTCGGTGCGGCGGCTGATCGTGCGGGGGCCGTCGTCGTCGATCTCCACGACGACCTCCGCCAGCCCCGGCAGGGTGAGGAGCAGGGCGTCGTCGATCGCGCGCAGGAGCCGCTCGGCGAGGTCGGCGGCGGCCGCGTCGCGCAGCGGCAGGATGACGGCCGTGTCGTACGGGTCGGGGGCGGTGCCCTCGGCGGCGAACGGGAGCCGCAGCAGCGGCACGTGCCCGTCGCGGCGGCGGATCTCGTCCCCCAGGCCGGGGCTGTGCCGGGCGACGTCTCCGGCGAGTTCACGGGCCTCGGCGAGGGACCAGCGGACCCCGCCGTGCCGGCCGACGACGGCGGGCTCGTCGGTGACGGCGAGGACGGCGGCGAAGCCGACGCCGAAACGGCCCACGGAGGGGGTGTCCCGCTTGGCGGAGGCGCGCAGGGTGGACAGCGACTCGACACCGGCCGCGTCCAGCGGGGCGCCGGTGTTGGCGGCGACGAGGACGCCGTCGCGCAGGGTCAGACGCAGCCGGCCCGGCACACCGGCGCGGGCGGCGGCGTCGGCGGCGTTCTGGGCGAGTTCGACGACGAGCCGGTCCCGGTAGCCGCCGAGGACCAGGTCTTCCTCGGCGTTGGCGTCCTCACGGAACCGGGCGGGACTGGTGGCCCACGCGTCCAGCACCCCGCGGCGCAGACGTGCCGTACCGAACGGGTCCGCGCCCTCGGCGGCAGGCCGCACGAACTTGCTCACGTTCACTCTCCTCATCGGCGTGACCAGGAGAAGGTACCGCGAGGCGGCCGCCCCGGCTGTCCCGGTCCGGGGCCCCAGCCCCGAGGGACGTAAGCCACGACGGCCCCGGAGGACGACTCGGAGAACGACCCGGGGGACAAGGGCGCGAACGCTAGACGAGTAGTTCCGATTGTGGGCTTCACGGACGCAGGGAGGGTGTCCAACATCGGGTTGTGACGACCGAGTTAGACACCCTCTTGACCGCACTG
>NZ_BAAGRZ010000060.1:0-15295 GCF_054782695.1 Streptomyces deserti | reverse complement strand
CCTGCCCCGACCAGCCACCTGAAGCATGACAGCGCCCCTGCCCGCCCACGACCCGAGGAACCCTGGAGCACCCGACCCGCGCGTCGGGCCACGGCCACGCCCGCCGACGAAAAGCGACCGAACCACCACTGCACACCAGCTCAGACCGGCTCAACCACTCGAAGCGAAACAGGGAGGCTAGGGCTGGCACAGCCAGGCGCGGCCGCGGTCCTGGAGAGTGGTCTCTCTTCTGCCATGGAGGTTTCATGCGTCCGACCCATCACCTCACAGCCAAGATCGCCGCGGCCGCCCTCGTGGCCGCGGCCAGCCTGCTCGCCCTCCCGGCAGCCTCGGCGGCCCCGGCGTCCACTTCGATCGCGCACGCCCAGTCCACCGCGGCAGTGACGGGCTCGGTGAGCATCGGCCTGACGGCTGGCGGCACGGTCACCATTCCCGGCGCCCAGCTCACCATCGGCACCACCCTCGACACCGGCATCCAGGTATCGGCCGTCACCACGGTGACCAACAACGCCAACGTCACACTGGTCTTCTCCGGCGGCGGCAGCACCAGCGTCACCGTCGCGCCCGGCGCCTCGGCCAGCGCCAACGCACTGTCCAACGGCACCCTGAAAATTCAGGTCGCGTAGCGGGCGGACACCCCGAGCCGGCGGTCTCCGGGGAACCCTCCCGGAAACCGCCGGCCACGCCTGCGCACCCTGGCCGCCGAGCAGAAGACCAGGCCCAAGAAGGCCGACAAGCGGTGACTGCCATACCTTCAAGCGCAGTACACCCTGCTGGGCAGAACGGTCTGATGTGACACATTGGCGTCACACGGCGCTGTAGGCAATGACCCGATCATGAGGGTCGAGGAGCCCGCCCTCTGTGGAGGGGGCAGCGGGCTCCGACGTGCAGGGGCAGACCGGTTTCCCCCCGTGACCGGGTCCGCCCCTGCCGCATAAAACCGCCACGTCGCCACCGGGCATAGCATCCGGGGCGCGGGGGCGGTACCTGGCCATCACGCCAAACCCCGATGTGACTGCCCCATGAATGGGCGGCCAAGCGGGTGATCGACGGCGGGCGGCCGTCCTGGCCGCGGGGCGTGCCCGCGCGTGCCGCCTGCTGTAACTGGGGCCGTCACCGACCCCTTCGGCAGCCAGGACGATGTCTGCTGCGGCCACATGAGGCGGACCGGCACCCTCCACGTCACAACCG
This sequence comes from Streptomyces deserti, assembly GCF_054782695.1. NCBI lineage: Bacteria > Bacillati > Actinomycetota > Actinomycetes > Kitasatosporales > Streptomycetaceae > Streptomyces > Streptomyces deserti. The sequence continues at coordinate 14,104 of NZ_BAAGRZ010000060.1, read as the reverse complement.
CGGCCGATGCGTGGGACACGGTGTGTCTGGTCGGCTCCTTACCGCTGGGCACGCCGACGCGGCTGTGACCGCCTGCTGTCGGCGTTACCGGACCCCGGCAAGTGATCGCTTCCGGCCGGGGGGCGCGAAATCCGCTCGGGATGACAGCCGCGGCTGGGGCTGCGGGCGTTGGCACTGCGGCCGCCGGTTTCACGGCAGGCTGCCAGCGGGACAGGGCCTGTGCCACGACCCGGGTATGAGGCACTGACGGGGCACACTGAAAGCAGACTTCGGCGAGCGTTCATACCCGCCCCACGGCCGGATCATGCCGCAGGGCCAGGACCACCCTTCCCCTGCAGGCGACCTGCGTGCCCTCATGTGCGACGCACTGCTGCGCCCGGCACTGGCAGGCAGCATCGGGGTGAACGGTCGCAGCCCTGGCATGCGCAAGCGCGTGGGCCTCAGCGAAACGGTGGAGGCCCGCAATGTCACGGGAGCGCCGCGGCATGCGGCAGGCCGCTTCCAGAGCCCAGCGCCACGCTGTCCAGCGGGTCCTCGGCGATGTTGACCGGCATGCCGGTCTCGCGGCGCAGCCGCTCGTCCAGCCCGCGCAGCAGTGCTCCGCCGCCGGTCAGAACGGTTCCCCGGTCCATGATGTCGCCGGACAGCTCCGGCGGACACTTGTCCAGGGTCGTCCTCGGTGCTCCCCTGGGGCGCCGACCTCGGCGACCTCGCCCAGGAGGAGTTGTCGCAGCTGGCCGAGGCCGTCACCATGCCGGCAGTCCCGGGATTTGACGACGCCGTACCGCGCGTCGCCCTGCTGCCCGAGCACGGCGCGGGATGGCCCGGGCGGCCGGGCCTGACCGGGCACCGGCAGGGCGCGGACCGGTCGCCCCTCTTCACCCTCGACTCGGTGGAGACCGAGAGCCTCTCGGTGCGGATCCGGGCCGCCGACAGCACCGCTCGGCTCGGTCTCGTCCTGGAAGCCGGGCTCACCCCGTCCGGGCTGGTGCGGATGCGCGCCACCGTCCGCAACGACGACCCGGGCCGCGCCTGGTATCTCCTTCGGCACCTCCGCGCCCAGCCACCTCGGGACCGGGACCGCGCCCGCGCTCGGACCGTGCTGCACCGGCCGGGTTCGGCCCGCCGGCCCGGGGGCGGAGGCGACCGGCGGCGGGGATGTGGACCTTGCGGCGGCGGGGTCTCATGCCAGTGCGTTCACCGCTGCCGCGAAGAGGCGTGGCAGGCGTGCGGCCGTGGGCACGATGCGTGGGGCCAGTGCCGGCTGCTGCCGGGCCCTGACCAGGAGTTCGGTCAGGAGACGGTGGGAGCGGGTCGCTCGTCTCCAGTCCGTCTCGTACCGGCTCGGTGTGCCCCGGCGCAGGTTGGCGACCAGGGCTTCGGCGCCGGTGAGGGCGAGGGAAACGCCCTCACCGGTCAGCGCGTCGATGTATCCGGCGGCGTCGCCGACGAGCAGGATCCGCCCGTAGGCACGGGTACGGGCCCTCTGGCGCAGCGGTCCCGCGCCTCGCACCGCGGTGACGGCCGCTTCCGGGGGGAGTCGGCCCACCAGGTCGGGGAAGCTCTCGAGTTGGGCGGCGAACGGAGCTCGCCGGGCCGTCAGCAGGGCGACGCCGATGAGTGCGGGGCCGAGCGGGGTGACGTACGCCTCCGCGTCCGCTCCCCAGTACACCTCGACGTACGGCGCCCAAGGGGGCACCGCATAGTGGCGGCGCATTCCGTACCGAGGTGTCCCCCCGGTCTTCACGCCCAGGCCGAGGCAGCGGCGCACGGGTGAGTGCAGGCCGTCCGCGGCGACCAGCCACCGGGCGCGCAGCCCCGTGCCGGGGACGGTCACGCCCGCGGCGTCCTGCCGTACGTCCTCGACCCGCAGGGCCAGTACCGGCACCCCCGCGTCCAGGACGGCCCGGTGCAGGGCGCCGTGCAGTCCGGTGCGGCGCGCCCCCAGGCCGAGGCCGTGCCGGAAGGCGGCCTGGACCTGACGGGATCCCTGGATGTAGCGAATGCCGGTGATGGGATGGCCGGGGACCTTCAGGCCGAGGGCGGTGAGAGCGCGGACGGCACTGGGCATGAGGCCCTCACCGCACGCCTTGTCGACCGGCGCCTGGCGGGGCTCAGCGATGACGGTGTCGAGGCCGGCGCGGGCGGCGTACAGGGCGGTCGCGAGGCCGGCGGGTCCGCCTCCGACGACCAGCAGGTCGTGGCCGCCCCTCACGCGGGCACCGCGTGGGTGAGGGCCGCGTTCTCGCAGCGGATACGGATCGTGAGCAGCACGGCGTTGGCGACGGTGAACACCGTCGCGGTCAGCCAGGCGGAGTGCACCAGCGGCAGGGCGGCGATCTCCACGACGACCGCAAGGTAGTTGGGGTGGCGCAGGAAGCGGTAGGGCCCGGTGCCGACCAGGCGCGCTCCGGGAACGACGATGACCCGGGTGTTCCAGTAAGGTCCGAGTGTGGTGATGCACCACCAGCGCAGGGCCTGGGCCCCTGCGGCGAGCGTCAGCATGGGCCACCCCAGAGCGGGCAGGAACGGCCGGTCGAAGAGCACGGGTTCGAGAAGGCAGCACACGAGCAGGACCGTGTGCAGGACGACCATGACGGGGTAGTGGCCACGGCCGTGCTCGACCCCGGCCCGGGCGCGGGTCCAGACGGCGTTGCGCCGGGCGACGACGAGTTCGGCGACGCGTTCGGCGACGACGGCCAGGACGACAAGCGTGTACCACGGCATGAGGACCACTCCATCACCAGCCCAACAGGACGACTTCGGAACAGAATCCCGGTCCCATCGCCATCAGGAGCCCCCATGTACCGGGCTCGGGCCGACCGGATTCCCACGTGTTCTGCATGACGTGCAGGACGGAGGCGGACGACATGTTCCCCACCGTCGCCAGTGAGCGCCACGCGGAGTCGAGGGCGTCGCCGGGCAGGCCGAGGGCTTCGGTCACGGCGGCCAGGACCCTGGGGCCTCCCGGATGGCACAGCCAGGTCCCGATGTCGTCCGTGGTGAGGCCGTGTTCGGCCAGGAAGGCACGCAGGTGCCGGCCGAAGTGTTCCCGCACGATGCCGGGAACACCGGCATCGATCACGACGCGGAATCCGCCGGCGCCGATGTCCCACCCCAGGAGCCGCTCGGTGTCCGGGTACAGGCGGCTGCGCGTGGCGACCACCGAGGGCCCGGCCGCGTCCGGCCCGGCCCTGCCGCTGCGACTGCCACCGCCACTGCTCCTGCCGCGTGCGACGAGCGCTGCCGCACCGTCACCGAACAGGGCGCCGGCGACGAGGTTGGCGCGGGAGTCGTCGCGTTGCTGGAGCGTCAGCGAGCACAGTTCGACGGTGAGCAGCACAGCGGTGTCGTCGGGATGTCCGCGCAGGTAGTCGTGGACCCGGGCGAGGCCGGCGGCGCCCCCCACGCAGCCCAGGCCGAACACCGGAAGCCTCTTGACGTCGGGCCGCAGCCCCACGCGCCCGGCCAGCCGGGCGTCGAGCGACGGGGCGGCGACGCCGGTGATGGAGGCGCACACCAGCAGGTCGACGTCGGCCGGTTGAAGCCCCGCCTCCTGCAGCGCGCCGGTGAGGGCTTCCTCGCCCAGTTCGAGGCCGACCTCAAGCCACGCGTCATTGCTCTGCCCGAAGTCGCGGAGCCCGGCGTACCGCTCGATCGGCAGGGCGAGATGACGCGTGCGCACACCGGCGGACGCATGCAGGCGGCGCAGCACGGTGCGATCCGCCCCCGGCGACAGGCACAGGTCGCCGATCAGCTCGGTGAGGTCGTCCTGAGCGTAACGGTGCGGCGGCAGCGCAGTGCGGACGGCGGTGATCGTGGTCGCCGCGGGAGGGACGGTCGTCCGGCGCGGCGCGGCGGGCGGGGAAGGGTCATGATCGACCATCACGGGGACACGCATGTCGGTAATGCCTTCCTCGCCTCGGACGCCCGACTACCGTGCCTACGTGTCTGTCCACCCGTCTGGGGTTCCCTCCCGCACCACACACCGCCTCCCGGTGCTGCTGCGCTCCTGCCATCTCGAGCCGACACTCGCCGTGACGGTGTTCGTCACCGCCCTGGCCGTGGCGGCCGGCCGCGGGGTGGCGGGGTCGGCGGCGGTGGCCGCGGCCGTGCTGGCAGGCCAGCTGTCGATCGGCTGGTGCAACGACGCGGTCGACGCGCAGCGCGACACGGCCTGCGGGCGCTCCGACAAGCCGGTGGCGACCGGCGAACTCCCGCCCCGGGCGGTGGCCGTCGCGGCGGGGACAGCCCTGGGGCTGTGCGTGCCGCTGTCACTGCTCAGCGGCACCGCCGCCGGAGCGGCACACCTGGGCGGGGTGGTGGCCGCGGGCTGGACCTACAACCTGCGGTTGAAGAACACCGTGCTCTCACCGCTGCCCTATGCCGTGGGTTTCGGCTCGCTTCCCGCCTTCGTCACCCTCGGTCTGCCGTCGCCGTCCTGGCCCGCCTGGTGGGCGGTGACAGCGGGCGCGTTGCTGGGTGTGGGGGCACACCTGGTCAACGTCCTTCCGGACATCGAGAACGATCTCGCGACCGGAGTACGCGGGCTGCCGCAGCGGCTGGGCCGTACGACCTGCCGGTGGCTGGCCCCGTTCGTCATGCTGGCGGCCGTGAGCGTGGTCGCCGCAGGTCCCCACGGGGCGGCGGAGACGTCGGACTGGGTACTGGCGGCCGCCGCGGCGATCGTCGCGGTCACAGGTACGGCTCCGCCGTCGAGGGCCCGCAGCAGGTGGCCGTTCCGGGCGGCGATCGTGGTGGCCGGCATGGCAGTGGTACAGCTCCTGCTACGGGGCTCGGACATGGCCTGACCCGGACCCGAGCTCCACCGCGTGCCGCGCGGCATCGTCGGGTGATCCGGTCGGGACGTTTGTTCACGGGCCTGCGCTCGGCCGTGCGCAGGCGCTCCGATACATGGTCGGATGAGGTTCCCCCCTGCGCGGGAGGTGCTGACTAGCTGGTCAGTGCGGGGTGACGTCGCGTTTAGGTTCACTGGTTCGGCCGCTGTCTGGTTGGCGTAGTGCTTCTCCTCGAACTCGATGGGACTTCAGGTAGCCGAGCCGTTTCTGGATCCGGCGGGGGTTGTAGAAGCCGACGATGTGCTCGAAGAGCGCGAGGCTGGCCTCGGCCCTGGTGGCGAAGACGGGGACGCGGATGCACTCGGTCTTGATCAACATCCGCAGGTTCTCCGCCAGGGCGTTGTCGAACGAGTCCCCGACCGAGCCCATGGATGCCTGGATTCCGGCCCTGACCAGGCGTGTTGTGAGCTTGATGGATGTGTATGGGCAGCCGTGGTCGGCTGGTGGACGAGCTGGCGGGGGGGCGACCTCGCGGCTGGCCAGCGCGTATCCCAGCGAGGTCAGGATCAGGTCGGCGTCCGCGTGGGCGGAGGTCTCCCAGGCCGCCACCCGGCGGGAGAAGGCGTCCCGGATCGCCGACAGCCACAGCGGCCCCTCACCGGTGGGGATCATGGTGAAGTCAGTCACCCACAGCCGGTTCGGCTCGTCAGCGGTGAAGTCGCGTTGGACGAGGTCAGGGGCGAGGTCGGCGTCCAGGTCGCGCCGGGTGAAGCTGCCCGTGCGGCGTGGGCTGATGCCGGCGAGGCCGTCTTCGCGCATGAGCCGCTCGACCCGCTTGCGGCCGACCTGCACGCCCTCGCGTCCTGGCCCAGTTCAGAATGGGCCGGCTTCCCGGCCGGATTCCGCGGGCTTCGGGGGATGCGCGCGCAGTGAGCCGGGGTGGGCCCTGGCGGTCGGGTCGCGCCTGGTCTTCATCAGGCTTGCCACGGTGACGACCGCGAGGACGAGGGCGATCACGGCGAGGCTGAGCGGGGTGGGAATCTCGGGGACCGCCTCGTGCAGGTCGACGTGCGCCCAGTGCAGGATGAGCTTGACGCCGATGAACGCGAGGATCAGCGAGAGCCCGGCGGACAGATACACCAGCCGGTCCAGCAGTCCCTTGACGAGGAAGAAAAGAGCGCGCAGGCCGAGCAGGGCGAAGGCGTTGGCGGTGAAGACAATGTAAGGCTCCTGGGTGACCCCGAACACCGCGGGGATGGAGTCGAGCGCGAAGAGCAGGTCGATGCTGCCGATGGCGAGCAGGACGATGAACAGCGGGGTGACCATCCGGCGCCCGTCGACGCGGGTGACGAGTCTGCCGCCGACGTAGTCGGCGCTGATCGGCAGGAGTCGGCGGGCGGCTTTGACCATGACGTTGTCCTCGATGTCGGGGTCCTCGTCGCGGTGCCGGAACAGCTGCACCGCCGTGTAGATCAGCAGCAGGCCGAACAGCAGGAACATGAACGAGAACAGCGCCAGCAGGGTGGCGCCGAGCGCGATGAAGACGGCGCGCATGACCAGGGCGAGCACGATGCCGAAAGTGAGCACCTTGTGCTGGTGTTCCGCCGGCACGGCGAAGGTGGTCATGATGATGACGAAGACGAACAGATTGTCGACCGACAGGCTCTTCTCGACGATGTAGCCGGCGAAGTACTCGGTGCCGAACCCTCCGCCGTATCGCGCGGCGAACCAGACGCCGAAGCCGACCGCGACGAGGATGTAGAACACCGACCACGCGGTGGCCTCGCCGTAGCCGACCCGGTGCGGGCGCGCGGCGGCCAGGATCAGGTCGACAGCGAGCAGGACGAGGATCAGGCCGATGGTGACGGCCCAGGTCAGTGCGCTGATGTCCAGCACCGGTCCTCCATTTCAGTTGTCGGATCGGTCCTCGTCCGGCGGGGACGACGCGGTGGTGGCACCGGTGCCGGCGGGGTGGTGAGCAGCAGTACTGCTCCAGCCAGGGCGGCGACGGTGGAGGGGGTGAGGATGCCGACTTTGGCCTGGGCGATCAGGGCGGCATCGGTGAGGGTGAGGTCGGTGATGAACAGCGAGACGGTGAACCCGATACCCCCCAGGGCGGCGGCACCGAGGATCTCATGGTGGTGCATGTCCGCGGGCAGAGTTCCCCAGCCCAGCTTGCGCGCCAGGTAGGTCACCCCGCCGATGCCGACGATTTTGCCGAGGACGAGACCGGTGATGATCGCCCAGGTAACCGGCTGGCCAAAGGCGTCGCCGAGCGGGCTCGGGTGCGGGTCCTACCAGGCCGCGCGTTCGGGCTCCTGTCTGGATCGCCGAATAGCCGCCGTGCTCGACGAGCGGACCTCGCCGTCTTCCATCAGAGATCACGGTTCACCTTCCCGAGGTTCTCTCCATCAACCGCCACGGCAGTCTCGGATGCCAATCCGGCGCGGCGACCGCCTGATACGAATCACTGCTGTTTGCACGTCATATGTCATCTTGTGGGCGGGGTGTGGCAGTCCGCATCCGGTCGAGGCGAGCCACGACCGGTCCTGCTGTGACGCCATGCAGCACCACCGAGGCCAGCACGGTGAACGTCACCACCGCCCACAGCTCCCGCTCCGGCACCGGGAAGTCGTGCTGCCCCAGGCCGTAGGCGAGGTAGTACAGCGAACCGACGCCTCGGATCCCATAGCCCGCGACTACCCAACGTTCCTTGGCGCCCGTGCGGCCTCCGAGCAGCCCGGCCCACCCGGACAGCGGCCGGATCACCAGCAGGAGCGCCAGCGCGGTGACGGCGCCCTGCCAGGTCAGTGAGGCAAGGCCACCGAGCGCGATGAAGGCGCCCAGCAGAAACAGCAACGCGGCGGTGAACAGGCGCTCGATCTGCTCCACGAAGTCGTGGAGGATGTTGTGGAAGCCGTGAGCACGCTCGGCCGCCCGGATCGCGCACGCCGTGGTGAACACGGCGAGGAAGCCGTAGCCCCCCATCAGCTCGGTCACCCCGTAGGACAGGAAAGTCGCGCCCAGCGCGACAAAGCCGTCCCGGTGTTCGGACAGGCGCAACACCGGCGAGCGAGTGCGGAAGAACAGCCAGCCCAGGAGCCGACCGACGAGCAACCCGCTCAGCACCCCCACAGTGCACTTGAACGCGACGTCCTCCACCACCCAGACGCCGACCCAGGAGGCCGACCAGCCGCTGCCCGCAGCAGCGGCCAGCGCGACAGCCGCGTACGTCAGGGGAAACGCAAGCCCGTCGTTGAGGCCCGCCTCGCTGGTGAGGGAGAAGCGCACCTCGTCCTCGTCATGCTCGTCCTCGGTGGGCTCACCCACCCGCACCTCCGAGGCCAGCACGGGATCTGTCGGGGCGAGAACGGCGGCCAGCAGCAGGGCGGCGGCCGGCGGCCAGTCCAATAGCCACCACGCCACAAGGGCGGTGACCACGACGGTCAGCAGCATCGTGATGCCCAGCAACCGCCACGTCGTGGCCCACCGACGCCAGCCGACGGGCCGGTTGAGCGCCAGCCCCGCGCCCATCAGCGCGATGATGACGCCGATCTCGGTGATGTGTTCAGTCAGCAGCCGGTCATCCACCGGATCGATCACAGGCAGCGGCAAAGGCAGCAGGTACACGCCGATGCCAGCCACCAAGAACAACAGCGGCATCGACAGCGGACGCCCGGCCACCACCCGGGGGAGCACTGCCGCGAGCAGCGCACCGGCTCCCAACCACGCGAACACCGCATCGGCGATCGTCACTGCTCTGTGCCTGTCCTTCCGCCGCAACCCCGTGGCCGCGCACTCATGCCGCACGGAACCGCGGCCACCTGTCACTGAAGATCACAAGCCCATACGAAACCGGCGCGCCCCTGATCCCAGCCCGCATACCCACTATTTCAGCGACACAGCACTTCGTGACGGACGCCACCTGGCGAAACGCCACGAAGCGCCACACCACGTCCCGCAAGGGAACGCGGCTGCACACCGGGCCGCTCAGAACGCCCGATTGGCGGCAGAGCGTCTACGGCTCTCCCCCACCTTTCCCAGCAGGCGGACGCAACCAGCCGCGCGCAGCTCGGCGTTACTGTGCCGAGCCCCGTCCGGCCATGCGGAGTGCTCGGCGGCTGGGCCGTATGCGGAGATGGGAACACAGCGGAGCGCAGAGCGGGAAGGCGGCGTGCTCCTGGGCACCGGCAGCGGATCGCGCGGGCTCCCCACAGTCCGGCTTGAGGGCCGGTGCCCCCTTTCGGCAGTCGAGGGGGAGCCCGCCGTGGGGGCTCTGTTCTCCGGGTGCCCGGCGATCACGGTGATGATCGTTCCGTCACGACGGTGCGGCAGCACGTGCCCGGGAGCACGCGGCGCCGCCGGGGCGTTTCCCTCGGAGCCTGCTGACTCCCCTGCGGACCTCGTCGGCACCCGCCCAAAGGCGTCATCGGCGGACGTCAGGAGCAGCGTGGGTTCGGGTACCCGTATCGACCGTGGGATCGATGCCCGCCGGGAGCAGCCATGAACAGTGCCATACAGCCGCCGGAGCGCCCCATCATTGCCGGTATCGACAGAGGGCCCGGCCATGAGGATCTTGTACGGTTCGCTGCCCGCGAGGCGGCACTGCGCGGACGCCCCCTGCAGATCGCGCACGCATTGGAGCTGCCACTTCCCGGAGGTTCCGTATCCGACGAGGAGGAGAGCCGCTTCGCCGCCAAGGTGAGTGCCCAGCTGGTGGAGCATTACGAGCGGCTGGCCCGCGAGGAGGTTCCCGGCCTCTCCGTCGGCGGAGAGGTGATCATGGGGCACGCGGCGGCCGGGCTGATCGAACGCTCCGCGGCGGCGGAGCTGATCGTGATCGGCCATCGGGGCAGGGGCGGCTTTCCCCGGCTGCCGCTCGGATCGGTGAGCTGGCAGGTGACCACGCGCGCCGAGTGTCCCGTCGTCGTCGTGCGTCCCTCGCAGACGGCGGAGCGGCCGGACAATCGTGTCGTGGTCGGCGTCGACACCGACGACGCCTCGCTGCAGGCCCTCGACGTGGCGTATCTGGAAGCCGATCTGCGCGGTGCTCGCCTCGATGTGGTGCACTGCGCCTTCGGCGTCGCCGCGTCTCCCACCGGGGCCATCACAACGGTCCCCGTGGACCCCGCATTGGTGAAAAGCGGCCAGCGGGAGTTCTTCGACACGGAACTCAGAAGGCGGCGTGACCGCCACCCCGGCGTAGAAGTGAACCTGCGCCTCGAGCACGCCTCACCCGGGCCGCTGCTCGTCGAAGCCTCCACCGGTGCCTGCCTGCTGGTCGTCGGCTCCCACCGGCGAACCGGAATACGCCGATTCCTGCTCGGGTCAGTCAGCGCCGAAGTGCTGCACACCGCACACTGCCCAGTCGCCGTAGTACCTGTTCAGCGCGACGGCTGATTCTCGTTACGCGCTCCGGTCGCGGCGGAGGCTCCGGCCCCACAGGGCAAGCCGGGCGCGTTTGAGTCTGCGCAATGGGGCCAACCCGACACGGGCCGGAGGTCTACGAGGTGCGGACCCGGCCAGGCCCGCCGCCTCCGGCCGCACCCGAAGGAGACACCGCATGACGACCACGGTCAAGGACATGCTCGCCACCTACCCGGCCGACCTCGGGCAGGTCGACCGCGACAAGCTCACCCGCTGCATCGAGGAATGCATCGCCTGCGCCCAGGTATGTACCGCCTGTGCGGACGCCTGCTTGTCCGAGGGCATGGTCGGCGAACTCACCAAGTGCATCCGCACCGACATGGACTGCGCCGACATCTGCAACACCACGGCATCCGTCCTGTCCCGCCACACCGGCTACGACGCCAACATCACCCGCGCGATCCTCCAGGCATGCGCCACCGCCTGCAAAGCCTGCGCCGACGAATGCTCCACCCACGCCGACCAGCACGAGCACTGCCGCCTGTGCGCCGAAGCCTGCCGCTCCTGCGAGAAGGCCTGCGACGAGCTCCTCCAAGCCCTAGGCTGACCAACCGATCCACCGCACTGGGCGCCGGGCCGGCGCTTCGGCGGGCCGGTGCTTCCTCGCGCACGACGAGACCCAGTCCGGCGGACGCATCTCGCGTTGTCGGCGACGGCCGCACCGGCGTGACTCGGCCCCGGCACTGACCACTGGCGTTCGCATCGCCGGGCAGCTGCTGATCTATGCCGTGTCGATCGCCACGATCCACGCATGAGCGGAGGGAATGTCCTCGAGGTCGCGTGGAGCGTAGCCCTGATCGGCGCAGGGACGGTCATCGCCCTGAATCAGCCCTGTGCACAAATGGTCGGCCGGTGCCACTCCCCTGCTCTTCCTGGTCGCGGGCGTCCTCGTTCAACTACTGCCGGTGTCCGTACCGACGGTGGATCCCGTGCACGACCGCCTGTGGGTGAGCACACCACCGAGGTGTGTGTAATCGTGTCCCTGATGGGCGCCGGACTCGCCATTGACCGGCCCTTCGGCCGTCACCGGTGGTCCAGTACCTGGCGGTTGCTCGGCGTCACCATGCCGCTGACGGTGGTGGCCGTCGCCTGCTGAACTGGCCGCCCGCCGTCGCCCTGCTGCTGGGTGCGGTGCTCGCCCCCACCGATCCCCTGGCCGGGGAGGTACGGGTGGGAGAGCCGCTCGGTACCGAGCGTGACGAGGACGAGACACGGTTCGCTCTCACAGCGAGGCCGGGCTGAACGACGGACTCGCCTTCCCGTTCGTCTACGCGGCCATCGCCCTCGCCACGGCGGCGGGCGCCGGGTGGTCGGCGGACTGGACCGGCCGTTGGGCGCTGAGCGACGCGCTGGGGCTCGCCATGGCTCGAGCCACAGGTCTTGGCTGTTGCCCGCCTGGGGCCGTGGGCCCAGCCGCGACGCCGACTGCCCCCAACATCTGGAAAAGCCGGAATACAGCCGTCGAAAACGCTGGCATCAGACTCGACAGCGAGTTGCAATCTGAGCGGCTCACGAGGAGGTGACGGCGGCGTGGGCGAGGGCAGCGGTCTCCTGCGGCGTACCGTCGATCGGGATGGCCGAGCCCACTTCGTCCTCGCCCAACGCTTCGAGGTCGGCGAACTGCGTACGAAGCAGCTCAGGTGGCATGAAGTGGCCCCGTCGCGCGGTGATCCGCGCGGCGATCAGCTCCGGCGAACCATTGAGGTGGAGGAAGAAGACATGCGGCGCGGCGGAAGCGAGCCGGTCACGGTAGCGCCGCTTGAGCGCCGAGCATGTCACCACTCCGCCGGTGTCCGCATGCCCGACCAGCCAGCGTGCGATCTCGTCCAACCAGGGGCGACGGTCCTCGTCATCGAGCGGGTGGCCCGCTCGCATCTTCGCCACATTGGGTGCGGGATGGAAGTCGTCCCCCTCGGCGTAGGGGACACCGAGGTGACGTGCCAACAGTTGGCCCACTGTGGTCTTCCCCGAGCCCGACACTCCCATGACCACGACCAATGGAGCAGTGCTGTGAGACATCCAGAGCCTTCCTTCGGATAGTGCCGCCTAGAGCTCGATGACCACCTTGACGTCGTCGGGCTGTGGCTCGAACGTCTCCGTCGCGCGCTCCAGCGGCACCCGCCGGGTGATCATGTGCTCAAGCCATGACAGGTCGGTCTGCGCCAGGGCGTCGGCAGCCTGGCGGTAGTGACGCAGGTTGGCATTGACCGAGCCCACCACCGCGTCGTTCTGCAGCACGATCTCCCGGTTGATGGCGCCCGCATCCACGGTCATCCTTCGGCCGGCGGGCGACACGCCGGTCAGGCACACCACTCCGAAGCGTGCGGTGCCTGTCAGCGAGGCGAGGACGGGCTCGTTCGCGCCCGTGGCTTCGATGACGACATCCGGGCATACGGCGGAGATGACCCGCTCGGCGTCCTCCGCGTGGTAGATGGCGCCCAACTCCCGTACGAGAAAGGGCTTGGGCCCTTCGGTCACCCGGTCGAGCACATGCACCTCCAGCCCGCGCTGGGTACCCAGCAGGGCGGCCAGCAGACCGATGGGCCCGGCACCTGTCACCAGGACGCGACGCGGCTCGAACCACGAACGGGCACCGACACGCTCGACCTGCTCCCACGCCTTTGCCACCACGGTGGTCGGTTCCACGAGCACGCCGACGCCCTCCAGACGCGGCTCCAGCTTCACCGCATAGTCGGCTTCCACACACCACGCCTGCGCGGCATAACCGTCGATCTCTTTGATACCGCGCTCGGTGTAGCGGTCATTGCGGCACATGTCGAACTCCCCGCGAGCGCAGGCCCCGCATGGCTCGGGGTCCGGCCGGCGCACCACCCCGGCGACAAGGTCACCGGCCGAGAACCCGCTGCCGGGCGGCGCCTGCCGCACCCGCCCGAGGGACTCATGCCCCAGGACCATCCACTCACGGCCCGCAGGGGCCCAGCCGTACTCGCCCCGGACGATCTCCCTGTCTGTTCCGCACACCCCCACCGCCAGGCCCTGCACCAGCAACTCGCCGACAGCCGGTGCCGGGTCAGGCACCTCCCGTACCTCCAGGGAGCCCTTCTCGCCGGGCCGCACGGTCAATGCACGCATCGCCAACCTCGCCCCTCTGCAAACGCCACGCCTCATGCCGTGCGCGCCGCTGCCTTGACGTCTGTCCGCCTTTACGTGTGTCCCGCTCAGACCGTTTCAGCACCAGCCGGTCGGGGTGGAGGGATACGTCCAGGGTGGCGACGGAGGAGGCGTCCCAGGTGTGGGCGTCGGAGAGGTCTGTGACCACATCGTCCGGGTCGTCCTTGTAATTGAACTGGTAGACCGAAGTCGTTGGAGGAGGCGAGGAACAGCTCGTCGGTGACCGCGTAGACGACCTGGTCGCCGTCGGGATCGACGACACGGGAGACGTTGACCAGGTGCGCGACACGCTTGGCGAAAATGACCACCGCGGTGATGCAGCCGACGACGACGCCGATGGCGAGGTTGTGAGTGGCGACCGCGCACGTGACGGTGACCAGCATGACGATCATCTCGCCGAGCGGCATCCGCCTCACCGCCCTCGGGGCGATGGAGCGCCAGTCGAAGGTGGCCACCGACACCATGATCATGACCGCGACCAGGGCTCTGTGCGGTCGCGACCCGCCGTCGCTGAGGAAGCCCGTCGCCTCGGGCGATGCCCTCGACCGGCACGGTCGGCACCGAAGCCCACCGAAAGACCTCGTGACAGACGCCATGCCCCACAGCGACGGCACCGGCGAAGCGACGACGTCGTGACCCTGCTGATGCGTTCCGGGAGCTGCGCGCGGACGTGCTGCAGCACGCCGCCTCCGAGGAGCAGTACGAGTTCCCCCGGCTGCGCGAGAAGGCCGGAGCGCAGCAGCTCG
>NZ_BAAGRZ010000059.1:0-15515 GCF_054782695.1 Streptomyces deserti | reverse complement strand
ACGTCGGATCGATCCCGGCGTCCTCCAACGCCTCCCACGACGCCTCCAGCAACAACCGCTGCTGCGGATCCATCGCCAACGCCTCACGCGGCGAAATACCGAAGAACCCCGCGTCGAAATCACCCGCACCACTCAGGAACCCACCGAACCGCGTGTACACGGTGCCCGGCTTGTCCGGATCCGAGTCGAACAACCGGTCCGGATCCCAGCCGCGATCGGTCGGGAACGCGGTGATGGCGTCCGTCCCCGAAGCGACCAGGTCCCACAACTCTTCGTCCGAACCCACACCACCGGGGAAACGTGCGCTCATGCCGACGATCGCGATCGGCTCGTCCGACGTCATCCGGCGCGACACCCGCCGCTGCCCTTGGCCGGTTCCCGCGATGCGCGCGCTCAGCAGCGCCGCGACCGCCGTCGCGGTCGGGTGATCGAAGATCAGCGTCCGCGGCAACGGCACGCCGGTGCCCCGCGCCAACCGGTTCGCCAGCGCGGTACCGCTGACCGAGTCGAATCCGAGGTCGGTGAACGGGAGTTCGGGGTGGATGGAGTGGGCCGAGTCGTGGCCGAGCACGGCGGCGGCGTGTTCGCGTACGACATCCAGGATGACCGTCTCGCGCTGGTACTCGGGAGTGTCCAGCAGTCGGCGCGCCAGCGGCCCGTCGTCCCAGGCCGTGCCCTGCTGGTCGTCCTCGGGAACCGGGAGTTCCCCTTGCGTCGCTGCGCGTGCGGCCGGGTCGGCGGTGACCCCCGCGATCGCCGCCGGGCCGCTCCAGTAGCTGCGGCGTTGGAACGAGTAGGGCGGCAGGTCGACCCGCGCTCCACCGGGCGCCAGTGCCTCGATGTCCACCTGGAGACCGGCGCAGTAGGCCTGGGCCAGTGAGGCCGTGAACCGCCGCGTTCCGCCTTCGCCCCGCCGCAGCGATTCGAGCACGCTGACGCGGCCGGCCGCGGCCGTGGTGTCGGCTGTCACGCCGATGCCCATGGTGAGCACCGGGTGCGGGCTCGCCTCGACGAATCCGGTGATCCCGGACTCGATGAGGGCGGTGACGGCGTCCGCGAAGCGGACCGGTTCGCGCAGCGAGCGGTACCAGTACTCGGCGTCCAGCCCTGCCGTGTCGAAGCGATCGGCGAAGACGGTGGAGAAGAACGGCACGGTCCCGGACCGGGGACGGATGGGAGCCAGCTCCTCCAGCAAGCGGTCCCGGAGTCCTTCCACCGCCTTCGAGTGCGACGGGTAGTCGACGGGGATCCGGCGGGCCCACACCCCGGCCTCGGCGCAGTCGGTGAGGAGTTCCTCGATCGCCGCGGCCTCACCGGCGACGACGGTCTGCTGCGGCCCGTTCACGGCCGCCAGCGAGAGCCGGTCACCGTGGCGCGCCAGTCGTTCCCGGACAGCGTCCGCGCCCAGACCGATCGATGCCATACCGCCCTGACCGGCCAGCTCTTCGGCGACCGCACGTGACCGGAGTGCCACCACGCGGGCGGCGTCCGACAGCGAGAGTCCCCCGGCGACGCAGGCGGCCGCGATCTCGCCCTGGGAGTGGCCGATGACCACGTCCGGCTCGACGCCGGCGGCCTGCCACATCCGTGCCAGCGACACCATCACGGCGAACAGCACCGGCTGGATCACGTCCACCCGGTCCAGCGAGGGTGCGTCGTCCGCGCGGCGCAGCACCCCGGTCAGCGACCAGTCGACGTACTCGGCGAGAGCGGCTTCGCAGTCCGCGATGGAGTCGGCGAACACACCGCCCGCGTCCAGCAGGCCGAGTGCCATGCCCTCCCACTGGCTGCCCTGCCCGGGGAAGACGAAGGCGACCCGGCGTCGCGCCGCCTGACCGGTCGTCACCTCGACGGCATCGGCGGGCGCGGTCGGGTCGGCGAGGGCCGCCAGGCCCGTCAGGAGCTCGTCGCGGTCCTGCCCGACGACCGCACCCCGCCACTCCAGTTGCGCGCGGGTGGTGAGCAGCGAGCGGGCCACGTCGGCGGTGTCCAGCTCGGGGTGGCTGATCAGCCAGTCCCGCAGTCGGGCCGCCTGGGCCTGCACGCCCGTCTCGGTGCGCGCCGACACCACCAGGGTCCGCACCTGGCAGGCGCCCTCGGCCGCGGCTCCGGCCACGGCTGCTGCGGGGGCCTCCTCCACGATGACGTGCGCGTTCGATCCGCCCATGCCGAACGACGACACGCCCGCGCGCAGGACGGTGTCCGCCGACCAGGTCTCGGTGCCGGTCACCACCCACAGGCCCAGCTCGTCGAGCGGGATGCGCGGGTTCGGCGTGGTGAAGTTCAGGCTGGGGACCAGTTCCCGGTGCTTGAGGCACAGGACGGTCTTGATGAGACCGGCGATGCCGGAGGCGCCTTCGAGGTGCCCGATGTTCGTCTTGACCGACCCGACGGCCAGCGGCGCGTCCGCCGTCCGGCCCGCGCCGTAGGCCGCGCCGAGCGCCGCGGCCTCCACCGGGTCGCCGGCGGGTGTTCCGGTGCCGTGCAGTTCGACGTACTGGACGGACGACGGTTCGACGTCCCCGGCCGTCAGCGCGGCCCTGATCGCCGCGGTCTGCGCGTCCTGGCTCGGTGCGCTGAGCACGCGGCGTTCGTTGCCGGTGTTGATCGCGGTGCCGCGGATCACCGCGTGGATCCGGTCGCCGTCGGCGATGGCGCGCGCCAGCGGTTTCAGTACGACGATGCCGCCGCCCTCGCCGCGCACGAACCCGTCGGCGTCCGCGTCGAAGGTGGAGCACTTGCCGCGCTCCGACTGCGCGCCGAACTGCTCGATCCGCGCACCGCTGGTGGCCGACAGGATCAGGTTCAGGCCGCCGGCCAGGGCCAGGTCGCTCTCGCCGCTGCGCAGGCTCTCGCAGGCCAGGTGGACCGCGACCAGCGAGGACGCCTGGGCGCTGTCGACCACGATGCTCGGGCCGCTGAACCCGAAGTGGTTGGAGATCCGGTTGGCGATGATGCCGCGCCCGACGCCCCACAGGGAGTGCCTGCTGACGCCCAGCCCGCCCTGGGAGGCCAGGATCTCGGCGAAGTCGGTGCCGGTGCATCCGAGGAACACCCCGCAGCGCAGGGCGTCGCGGGCGGTGCCGGCCAGGCCCGCGTCCTCCAGTGCCTCCCAGCCCAGCTCCAGGGCGAGCAGCTGCTGCGGGTCGACCGCCCGCGCCTCGTTGGGCGAGACCCCGAAGAAGTCCGCGTCGAAATCACCGACGGTGTCGAGGAACCCGGCCCGCTCGGTGATGTGCCCGCGTCCGGGCCGGGCACCGCCGATCGCGTCGCGTCCGTCCCGCAACAGCTGCCAGAAGCTGTCGGGATCGGCCGCGCCCGGCATCCTGCAGGACATACCGACGATGGCGACGTCATACGCCGATCCAGTCACCTGTGGCTTCCTTTCCGTTGTGCACAGCGCGCCGCCCCGCCGGAGGTGTCCGGCGGGCCGTCGACGTGTGGTGGAGCTGAATACGACGAGATCACTTGCTGAGTGCCGCCACCGACGCGTCGGGTTCGGCGGACCGGGTCCTGCGGGCGGCGATCGCCGCGCGGGCCAGGTAGGCGGGCGCGAAGAGCGAGAGCGGAGACACGTTGCGGGTCACCACGCCGACGTAGCGTTCGGCGACCTTGGGGTCGGACACCGCACCGGCGAGGATCATCCGGATCACCGGCGGCAGCACGTTGCGCTTGCTGAGGTCCGCGATCGTCAGGTGGTGGGCGAACAGGCGACGGCGGTGCTGCCGCTGGTAGCCGCGCAGTGCCTTGTCCACCGTGGCGGCGCCGCCTTGGCGCAGCGCGTCGGTGACGGCGTCGCACAACCACTCCGCGGACTGGAAGGCGAAGCCGCACCCGACGCCGCTCACCGGGTCGTTCACCATCGCGGCATCGCCGATCAGCGCCAGACCGGGCGTGACGATCCGCTTCCGGTTGAGGTTCGGGTAGTCCTTGGTCCCGACGACATCGGTGATCCGCTCGACGTCGGACATGTCCGGCGCGTCGGGCAGCTTGGCGAAGGCGCCCAGCAGGAAGCCCTCGCGGTCCTTCTCGAACTCCTTCAGGCTCCGCTTGTCCGGCGCCACGGCCACGACCGTGGTGCCGTCGCCGAAGCTGGCCAGGAGGAAGACGTCCGGCATGGCGAACCAGGCCCGCAGGGTCTCCTTGGGCCGGACTTCGACGTTGCGGTAGTGGGCGAAGAAGATGAAGCGGTCGTTCGCCGACTCCTTGCCCTTGAGGCCGGCCAGGTCCGCGACCGTGGACGACCGCCCGTCCGCGCCGATCACCAGGCGGCTGCTGAACAGTTGCTCTTTGCCCTGCACCTTGGCGATGACGCCGTTGACCCGCCCGTGGGGGCCCCGCGACAGCTGGACGGCCTTGGCGCCCAGCACCATGTCGACCCCGGGCGTCTCAGCGGCCGCCCGCCGGACCAGCGGGTCCAGCTTCGGCCGCTGCAGGTTGTAGCCGTGCGCGGGCCTGTTGGACGAGCCGGGGTCGAGGATCCAGCCGTTGTCGCCGTGGAACGCGTCGTGGCACGGCATCCCGCCCGCGGCCGCGATCTTCTCGTCCAGCCCGAGGCGCTGCAGCGTCGGCAGGGCGCTGGACCGGATGGTGGCGGTGCAGAGCCGCTTGTAGTACTCGGGGTCCTTGTGGGCTTCCAGTACCGCCACCCGCAGGCCCGCGCGGCCCAGCAGGATGGCGGCCGAGCATCCGGCGAGACTGCCGCCGACGATCGTCACGTCGTACATCGAATTCACCTGATCTGTCGAAGAAGCGGTTGGGGGGTGTCCACGGCTGTGGTCGGATCCGGCGTCGCCGCGACGATCGGCTATCCGTCGGCGGGTTCGACCACCGCGACACCGTCGACCTCGATCAGGTGCTCCGGGGTGAACAGGCTGGCCACGCCGACCAGCGTCACCGCCATCTCCGGGAACGCGTACTTCCGGCTGGCCGCCTGGCCGCCGGCCATGAGCTCACCGAACAGTTCCGGGTTCCAGTTCGCGACGTAGAACCGGACGCTGACCAGGTCTTCCGCCTGTCCTCCGGCCGACTCGACCGCGCGGCAGAGGTTGAGCAGCGCCTGTTCGGCCTGGGCGGCGAGCCCACCGGGGACCACCGCCCCCGACTCGTCGACGCCGACCTGACCGGAAAGGTGGATGATGTCGCCACGCGCTCGCGTGGCGTGGCTGAAACCCTCCGCCGGCGGCGGGGTGTTCACGGGGTTGAACGACATCACGGCCATTGCGAAATCCTCATGATTCGATTCGATGCGGATCAGGGGCAAGGGTTGAGGGATCAGGGATCAGGGATTCGGGGTGCGGAGCCGGTTCAGCTCCTCGGCGGCCAGCTGTGCGGCCACCGCCGGGTCACGGCCGTCCCACGTGCCGGAGGACTCGACCATGCGGAATCGCGCCGAGAAGTTCTGTGTCTGCCACTTCGTCAGCGACGGCTTGATGACGGCCTTGTGCGCGGGAGATCTGCGGTAGGCGAAGTCGACCAGGTCGGCCTGACTGCGCCAGATCGACAGGGTGCTGGTGGCGGTGAAGTCGTCGGCGATGCCGAGCTGCGCGATCAGACCGTCCTGGTCGGTCTGCTGGTCCACGACGCGCTTGTTGTTCCACAGGAACGACGGCACGTACTTGGTGCGGATGCGGCTGTACGTCATCGACAACACCGGCTCGGCGTCGTCGTGCGGAATCTCGTCCACCTCTGGCCGCCAGCCTCGCCAGGTGCCGCGGCCGACCCTGGTCGGGCGCAGCGCGGCCCGCCACCACTCGCGCGCCCGGTCGGTGAACATCTCCACCGTACGGGACTGCTCGAATTCCTTCATCGTCTCTTCGGATTCGAACACCACGAACAGCGCCCAACGCCGGAAGACGGGCGCGCCACCGATCGGCGGTTGCAGGTTGCCCGTTCCGAAGACCCGGCCCTCGAGGAAACCGGGCGCCTGCCGGAGTTCTTTGTTGATGCGCGGTATCCGGGTCATCAACGGCGCCCAGCCGCGCACCGGGTAACTAGCTAGGACGAACGACACGGGCATTTCCGGCCTCCTTCGACGCGTTTTCCCTCGCGGTCTTCTCGGCGAGCATCTTGAAGGTGCGGAATTGCTTGTGCACCATCACCAACTCGGCCCACGGGAAGAAGTACTTCCGCAGGTGGTAGGAACCGGTCGCTTTGCCGAGCCGACCGGGCCGGTCGTGCACGGTCATGATCATCAGGAGCCGGCAGCCGTTCCCGTCGGCGGCGTCCGCGACGCGGAACGTGCAGCACGTGTTGCCCCAGAACCAGCGCAGACCGGGCTTGACCTGCACCGTGATGTGGTGGTCGCGCTCGAAGCCGGCCACCTGGAAGATCACCAGGATCGGCTGGCCGATCGCGAGGTCGTCCGCGCCGGGCGTGAGCTCGCGGGGGCTGGTGCGGCCGTAGTTGTCGATCCAGTCGTAGCTGTAGGGAGCGACGCGCATCTGGCACAGCCAACGCCACACGGTGGCGCGGTCCGCGTGCACGGTGATGCCCCGGTAGTACGTGTCGAGCGGCGGCGGAACGTATTTCATACATTCCTCCGTCCCCGTTCGCTCGTCCTCGGTCGTGCCCCACGCGCGTCGGACGAAGTGAATGTGGTCGAATTTCCGCTTCAGCCAACCGCGCGCCGAGCCGACCCGTCCCGAACGCTGATCATGGCGATGTGTCATCATTTCCGTTCCAGAGCACTTATCGGCGAATTGTCGAATCGAGCCAGCCGCGTATGCGCTTGGCAGTGAGCGGTGCGTCCTCTTCGATGATCGAGAAGTGGTTCGTGTCGATCTCCACCACCGGACCGGAGTGCTGCCAGGCAGGCACCGGATCGGCGATGCGGGTGCCGCCGAGCGCGGCGGTGGCGCGCAGGTTCAGCGTGGGCGCCGCGATGGACAGCGGCCTGCGTTCCCCGTAGATGCGCACGTAGTTCCCCATGGCGACGAGGCCGTTGTCGTCCACCAGCGCCATGGCCTGCTCGTGGTCCAGCAGCGCACCGAGCGCGTCGGCGAGCACCGCGTGGTTGAGGTCCAGGTCGTCCGGGGAGTAGGTGTCGATCATCACCACGCCGGCGGCCTCGGCGCCCCGCTCCTGGAGCCGACGTGCCACCGCGTGCGCGATCGCGCCGCCGATCGAATACCCGACGAGCACCACCGGCTGGTGCACGAGGTCGTCGTCGACGCAGGCCACCAGGTGGTCGATCGCGCTGTCCCACGAGCGCGGCAGCGCTTCACCCGGCTTCGTCCCCGGCAGCCGCAGCGCGGACACCGCGTGGTCCGTGCCGAGTTCCCGGGCCAGCCGGGCGAACTGGTGCGTACCCGAACCGGCGAGGAAGGACGGGACGCAGATCAGCGACGGCGCCGAAGTGCCCCGGGAGAACGGTGTCGGCCGGGGTCGTTCGTCGAGTTCGTCCACGGTCTCGAACGACGGCACCAGCTTGGAACTCTCGACCAGCAGTGGCACGGCGTCGATGACCGCACCCCGCCGGTGGGCGGCCAGGACCAGATCGGTGATGGTTCCGCGCGTCCCGGCCGTCGGCCGCGTCGTCCGGCTGCCGGCGTCGGCGTCCTCGATCTCGGAGAGGACGAACTTCGCGACCTCGCGCACCGTCGGGTGGTCGAACACCAGGGTGGAGGGCAAGGTCAGCCCGGCGGCCTTGGCCAGCCGGTTGCGGAACTCGATGCCGCCCAGCGAGTCGAACCCGAGCTCGGTGAACGGCGTCTCGGGGTCGACCGCGCCGGTCGAGCTGTGCCCGAGGACCGCTGCCGCCAACGCCCGGATCTCCTCTACGACATGGGCTTCGCGGTCGTGCTCGGACATGTTCGCCAGGCGCTGCGCCAGCGAACCGCTCTCCGTACGGCGTTCCCGGGCCGGCACCCGGACGATGCCGCGCAGCAGGCTGGGCAGCATGCCACCGACGGCGAGTGCCGCCAGGGCGGTGTTGTCGAGCAGCGCGGTCAGCACGACCGGCTCGTCGGTCGCCAACGCACCGTCGAACAAGGCCATGCCCTGCTCCGGGCTGATCGGGTTGAGGCCGAGGCGTGTCCGGATCTGACGCGCCAGGTGCTCGCTGCCCGCCTGCCCCAACGCCTCGGCCATGCCGATCGTCCAGAGCCCCCAGGCCAGGGAGTGCGCGGGCAGGCCCTCGCTGTGGCGTCGCCTGCTCAGCGCGTCGAGGACGCAGTTCGCGGCGGCGTAGTTGCCCTGTCCCTGGCCGCCGAGCAGGGGCGCCGCCGAGGAGAACGTCACGAACGCCGACAGCCCGTGGTCACGGGTGAGTTCGTGCAGGTGCAGCGCCGCGTCGACCTTGGGCGCCATCACGCGGTCCACCTGATCGGCCGTCAGGGTTTCGATCGTGCCGTCGTCCAGCACGCCGGCCGCGTGCACCACCGCGGTCAACGGCTCGTCGTGCGTGACGGTGTCGAGCAGGCGCCGCAGCGCCTCCCGGTCGGTGACGTCGCAGGCCGCCACCCGCGCGGTGGCGCCCAGCTCGGCCAGCTCCGCGACCAGCTCGGCCGCGCCGTCGGCGGCCGCACCGCGCCGTGACACCAGCAGCAGGTGCCGCACGCCGTGGGCGGAGGCGAGGTGGCGGGCGACGACCGCGCCCAGCCCACCGGTACCGCCCGTGATCAGCACCGTTCCCCCGCCGAACGACGCGGCGGCGTCCCGCGGCGCGGTGGTCCGGCTGACGCGCGGCACCAGAAGACCACCTGGACGCACCGCGACCTGCGGCTCGTCGATGGCCGTCAGCAGCGCCACCGTGTCCGCCGAGAGGCCGGACGCCTGATCCACCAGCACGAACCGGCCGGGCTGCTCCGCCTGCGCGCTGCGCACCAGGCCCCACACGGCCGCCGCCGGCAGGTCCGGCACCTCCGCGGGCAGGCCGGCGGCGTTGCGGGTCACGATGACGAGCCGGGTACCGGCCAGGCGGTCCTCGGCGAGCCAGCCGCGCAGCACGTCCAGCACGGCGTTGACCCGGTCACGTGCGGCCTGGGCGACGTCATCGGCCGGCCGGCCGCATTCCTCGGCGTGCCAGACCACCAGGTCCGGGAGGTCCTCGGCGGCGGCGAGGTCCGCCACTGTCGCGTACCGCTGGTCGATTCCGGGTGTCGGGGTCGATCCCAGCACCGCCATCGTCGCGGCACGCGGGGCCGTCGCCGGGGGAGCCTCGACCCACTCGATGCCGAACAGGGCCGGACCGGTGCCGCCGCGGGCGGCGTCGACCACCCCGGCGTCGACCGGACGGGCCAGCAGGGACTCGACCGTGAGGATCGGGGTTCCGGTGTCGTCGACGGCGTCGATGCGCACCTTCTCACCGCTGTGGCGGATCCGGGCACGGACGGTGTGCGCGCCCCGGCGGTGCACCGTGACCCCGGAGAACGAGAACGGCAGCGGAATCCGCCCCGAGGTGGTGTCCTGCGTGAGCGTGTCGATGGCGGCGTGCAGGGTCGCGTCGAGCAGGGCCGGGTGGACACCGAACTCACCCGCCGTCGCGGCCGTCACGTGGTCCAGGGAGACCTCCGCGAACACCTCGTCACCGCGTGTCCACGCCGAGGTCACGCCCTGGAACACCGGGCCGTACCCGAATCCCAGGCCCGCCAGACGGTCGTAGAGGAACTCGCGGTCCACCTGGTCGGACCCGACCGGCGGCCAGTTGTCACCGCTCCACGCCGGTACCTCGGCCGCGGACGCCAGCACACCGCGAACGTGCGGCACCCATGCCGCGCTCGCGTCGTCGGCCGCGCGGGAGTGGACCGAGAATCGCCGGCACCCGTCCTCTTCGACCGGGCCGACGGTGACCTGGATGTCGGCCTCGGTGTCGTCGGCGAGCACCAGCGGTGACTCCAGCAGGAGTTCCCGCACCGTCTCCAGGTCGAGGTGGGCGCCTGCCGCCAGGGCCATTTCCACGAATCCGGTGCCCGGCAACAGCACCGACCCGAACACCGCGTGATCGGCGATCCACGGGTGGGTCCGCAGCGACAGCCTGCCCGTGAAGACCCACTCGTCCCGCCCGGCCACGGGCACCACGCCGGTCAGCAACGGGTGGCCGAACGAGCCACCGGCGACACCGTCCGGGGTGGGGTACAGCCAGTACCGCTGCCGCTGGAACGCGTACGTGGGCAGCGCGACGCGCGACGCCGGACGTCCGGCGAACAGCGCGCCCCAGTGGACGTCGACACCGGCTGCGTGCGCCTGGGCCAGGAACACCAGGAACTGCTCGGCCTCGTCGTGGTCACGCCGTGCCGCCGCCGTCACCACCGACCGCGCCGACGTCTCCTCCTCGAGGCACTGACGGGTCATGGCCGCGAGGACGGCATCCGGGCCCACCTCCAGGAACCGGCGCACACCCGACGCGAAGAGGCCCTGTACGCCGGGCGCGAACCGCACCGCGCCGCGCACCTGCCGCACCCAGTACGCCGGGGTGAGCACCTCGTCACCGGCCATCTCGCCGGAGAGGTTCGACACCATCGGGGTCCGCGGCCGGTGGTAGGTGAGGCCTTCGGCCGTGGTGGCGAACTCGGCGAGCATCGGCTCCATCCGCGCCGAGTGGAAGGCGTGGCTGACCCGCAGGCGCGATGTCCTGACGCCCTGGCCGGCGAAGTGCCGTTCGAGCTCGGCGACCGGTTCCTCGTCGCCGGACAGCACCACCGAGGCCGGGCTGTTCACCGCGGCGATCGACACCCTGTCCGCGTACCGTGCGAGGGCGTCGGCGGCCTCCGCTTCCGGCACCGCGGCCGCCAGCATGGCCCCGCCTTCCGGCAGGGCGCCCATCAACCGGCCGCGTGCCGCCACCAGACGAGCGGCGTCCTCCAGTGACCACACCCCGGCGACGTGCGCCGCGACGAGTTCACCGATGGAGTGCCCGATCAGAACGTCCGGGCGCACCCCGAACGACTCCAGCAGCCGGTACATCGCCACCTCGAAGGCGAACAACGCCGGCTGGGTGAACTCGGTCCGGCCCAGCACGTCGTCGCCGGAGAGCATCACGTCCTTCAGCGAACGACCGAGCAACGGGTCGAACTGCGCGCAGATCTCGTCCAGCGCGGTGGCGAACACCGGGAACGCCTCGGACAACCCGGCACCCATACCGACCCGTTGTGCGCCCTGGCCGGTGAACAGGAAAGCTGTCTTGCCCGAGCCGACCGCACCGGACACGACACGGCCGGAGGCCGAACCGGCCGACAACTCCGCCAAACCGGTCAGCAAGCTCTCACGGTCACCGGCGACGACACCGCCCCGCCACTCCAGTTGCGCCCGTGACGTCAGCAGCGCGGAGGCGACGTCCACCAGGTCGACGTCCGGGCGCTCGGACAGCCACCGATGCAACGTGGCCGCCTGAGCACGCAACGCCTCCGCGCTCTTGCCCGACACCAGCAGCGGCACCGCGGTGGCCGGATCGGCGGCCGGCGTGGCGGCAGCCGGTCGTCGGGCGGGAGCCTCCTCGATGATCAGGTGCGCGTTGGTGCCGCTGATGCCGAAGGACGACACACCGGCCCGGCGCACGCGGCCGGTCGCGGGCCATGGCTCGGGCTCGGTCAGCAGCCGCACCGAACCGGCCGACCAGTCGACGTGCGGCGACGGCTCGTCCACGTGCAGCGTCCGCGGCAACTGCTCGTGCCGAAGGGCCTGCACCATCTTGATCACGCCACCCACACCGGCGGCGGCCTGGGCGTGGCCGAGGTTCGACTTGATCGAGCCGATCCGCAGCGGCTCCTCACGGTCCTGCCCATAGGCCGCGATCAGCGCCTGGGCCTCGATGGGGTCGCCCAGCGTGGTGCCGGTGCCGTGCGCCTCGACGGCGTCGACGTCCGCGGGCGACAGCCCGGCACTCGCCAACGCGTTGGCGATGACACTCTCCTGCGACGGACCGTTCGGCGCGGTCAGGCCATTGCTCGCACCGTCCTGGTTCACCGCGCTGCCGCGGATCACGGCCAGGACGTCGTGCCCGAGCCGTTGAGCGTCGGACAGACGCTCCAGCACCACCACACCCACGCCTTCGGACCAGGCCACACCGTCGGCGGCGGACGAGAACGCCTTGCAGCGGCCGTCGGGCGAAAGACCTCGCTGCCGGGAGAACTCCACGAACAGCAACGGCGTCGACATCACGGTGACACCGCCCGCGAGCACGAGCGACGTATCGCCCTGACGCAGCGCCTGGGCCGCCATGTGCATCGCCACCAACGACGACGAACACGCGGTGTCGATGGTGATCGCGGGGCCCTGCAGCCCGAGGGTGTACGCGACCCGGCCGGAGACCACGCTGCCCGCCGAGCCGGTCGCCAGGTACCCTTCCGCGGCCGAAGCCGACCGGACCGAGTACCCGTAGTCCTGGTACATGACGCCCGCGTAGACACCGGTGTCGGTGTCCCGCAGCGACGTCGGGTCGATCCCGGCGTCCTCCAGCGCCTCCCACGACGCCTCCAGCAGCAACCGCTGCTGCGGATCCATCGCCGACGCCTCACGCGGGCCGATCCCGAAGAACGCGGCGTCGAAGTCGCCCGCGTCGCTGAGGAAACCGCCCTCGCGGGTGTACACCGTGCCGTTCTTGTCCGGGTCCGAGTCGAACAACCGCCGCAGGTCCCAGCCGCGGTCGGACGGGAACTCGGTGATCGCGTCCGTCCCCGAGGCCACCAGGTCCCACAGCTTGTCGGGCGATTCGGCGCCGCCCGGGTACCGGCAGCTCATCCCCACGATCGCGATCGGCTCGTCCACGCGTGTCCTGCGGACGACCTTCCGGCCGACGGTGCCCACGCCGTCGACCCGCGAGCGGACGTGCTTCGCCACCGCGGCCGCCGTCGGGTGGTCGAACACCAGCGTCGACGGCAACGACAGCCCGGTGGCCTTCGCCAACCGGTTCCGGAACTCCACCGCGCCCAGCGAATCGAACCCGATCTCGCTGAACGGCATGTCCGGGCCGACCGCGTCCGGCTCCGGGTGCCCCAGCACCGACGCGGCGATCGACCGGACCTCCTGGAGCACCGTCTCGTCCCACTCGGCTTCGGGGACGTCCGCGAGGCGCCGCATCAGCGAACTCTGGTCCGCGCGCCGTCCACCGGCCGGAACACGGATGAGGGAGCGCAGCACGGCGGGCAGCAGCCCGATCCGGCCGAGCGCCGTCAGCGCGGCGTTGTCGACGGCCGCCGTCAGGAGGAACGGCCGGTCCGCGGCCACCGCGTCGTCGAACAGTTCCATGCCCTGTTCCGCCGACAGCGGGACCAGCCCGAGGCGCGCGCGGATCTGCTCGGCCAGGTGCTCGTTGCCCTCCTGCCCGAGAGCCGCGGCCATGCCGAGGGTCCACAAGCCCCAGGCGAGGGAGTGCGCGGGCAGTCCTTCGCTGCGGCGCCGGCGGCACAGGGCGTCGAGTACGGCGTTCGCGGCCGCGTAGTTGCCCTGGCCCTGGCCACCGAGGTGGGGCGCCGCGGAGGAGAAGACCACGAACGCCGACAGGTCGAGCTCACGGGTCAGCTCGTGCAGGTTCCACGCGGCGTCCACCTTCGGCGCCAGCACCCGGTCCACCTGCTCGGCGGTCAGCGTCTCGATCGTGCCGTCGTCGAGCACACCGGCCGAGTGGACCACCGCGGTCAGCGGGCGCTCGGCGGGCACCGTGTCCAGCAGGTCGCGCAGTGCCCGGCGATCGCCGACGTCGCAGGCCGCGATCGTCGCCTCCGCCCCGGCCGCGGCCAACTCCGCCACCAGTTCGGCGGCTCCGGTGGCCTGCGCACCTCGCCTGGACACGAGCAACAGGTGCCGAACGCCGTGCGCCGAGACCAGGCGCCGTGCCACGACCGCACCGAGCCCGCCGGTGCCGCCGGTGATCAGCACGGTGCCGTCACCGAAGGCCGACTTCGCCGTACCGGACTCTCGCACTGGTGCGACCCGGACCATCCGGGGCACCAGCGAGGTCCCGGCACGGACCGCGATCTGCGGTTCATCGCCCTGCAGCGCGGCCCGCACCAGCTCCGCCGGGAGGCTGGTGCCGTCGTGATCGATCAGCACGATCCGGCCGGGGTTCTCGGACTGCGCACTGCGCACCAGGCCCCACAGGGCCGCCGCCGCGAGATCGGGAACCTCGTCGGGCAGACCCGCGGCGTTCCGGGTGAGAACGACCAGCCTGGAATCGGCGAAACGGCCGTCGCTCAGCCAGTCGCGCAGCGTCGCCAACGCCGAGTGCACCGCGGCGCGGACGCTGCCGGGGACATCGCCGCTCGACGGCTCCGGCCCGCCGACCGACCACACGATCACATCCGGTGCGCCGTCGGGATGCTCGGCCGCCGCCAGGTCCGCGAAGTCCGTGAAGTGCTCGGCCACGCCGGGTGCCGGCGCGCCGACACTCACCGGCCGCGTGCCGATCCCGCCCACCGGTTCCACCGACGGGGCCGCGACCCACTCGACCTCGAACAGCGGGCTGCGGCCGCCCGCTCGGGCGCCGTCCAGCGTCCGAGCGTCGACGGGGCGGGCGAGCAGCGCGTCGACGGCCAGGACCGGCGCACCGGCATCGTCGGCGAGGTCGACCCGGACCGTCTCCGGACCGGAGCGTGTGATCCGGGCGCGGACCGAATCGGCCCCACGCCGGTGCAGCCGGACGCCGGCGAAGGAGAACGGCAACGGCAGCCGCCCGTCGGGCAGGTCCGCCAGCAGGCCGTCGATGGCCGCGTGGAACGTCGCGTCGAGGAGCGCCGGATGGATGCCGAAGTCCAACGCCTGCGTACGTGCGGCCTCGTCCAGCGAGACCTCGGCGAACACCTCGTCACCGCGCGTCCACGCCAAGGTCACACCCTGGAACGCCGGTCCGTAGCCGAAGCCCGACTCCGCCAGCCGGTCGTACAGCGACTCGGACTCCACCGGCGTGGCACCGACCGGCGGCCACTCCTCGCCCGTCCACGTCGCGGCGACGGCCACGTTCTCGGGGGCGAGCAACCCGGTCGCGTGCAGTTCCCACCCGCCCGAGTCCGTGCCGATCGGGTCGGTGCCGACGCCCGGCGCGAGGGGACGCGAGTGGATCGAGAATCCGCGCCTGCCCAGCTCGTCGGGTTCGCCGACGGTCAGCTGGAGATCGGCCGGAACGGTGCTGTCGAGGACCAGCGGCGCCTCCAGCACCACCTCCTCGACCACCGGAACGCCCAACCGTGTTCCGGCGGTCAGGGCCAGTTCCACGAATCCGGTACCCGGCAACAGCACCGAGCCGAACACGACGTGGTCGGTCACCCATCCGTGCAGCTCTGCGGACAGCCGGCCGGTGAACAACCACTCGTCCCGGCCCGCCATCGACGCTGCCGCACCGAAGAGCGGGTGACCGAGCGAGATCAGGCCCGCGCGTCCCAGGTCCCCGAGCGACGCGGCAGCCGGTTCGAGCCAGTACCTCTGGTGCTGGAAGGCGTACGTCGGCAGCGCCACCTGCGACCCCACGCGCCCACCGAACAGCGGACTCCAGTCCACTGCGACACCGGCGGCGTGCGCCTGCGCGAGCATCGTCACGAACTGTTCGGCCTCGTCATGATCCCGCCGCGCCGCCGCAGCCACCA
>NZ_BAAGRZ010000058.1:0-15543 GCF_054782695.1 Streptomyces deserti | reverse complement strand
GGAAACGCCCGGTTACATTCCGAACCCGGAAGCTAAGCCTTACAGCGCCGATGGTACTGCAGGGGGGACCCTGTGGGAGAGTAGGACGCCGCCGAACTCCTTTTAGAGCTCTGGCTCTTGGGCACACAGCCCGAGGGCCAGAGCTTTTTTGCGTTGAGGTAAGGTCAGGGAGCATCGTTGGTACGTTTCCCACAGGAGGCCCCCGGGTGGAGGTTCAGGAGACTCGCGTCCAGACGGACCGTGTCCTCACCATCCCGAACATCCTCAGCATGGCGCGCCTCGTCGGCGTGCCCCTCTTCCTGTGGCTGATCCTCAGGCCTGAGTTCGGTGGTCCCAAGAGCGATGGGTGGGCGCTGCTGGTGCTGGCCCTGAGCGGCGTCAGCGACTACCTGGACGGCAAGCTCGCACGGCGGTGGAACCAGATCAGCAGCCTCGGCCGGCTCCTTGATCCCGCGGCCGACCGGCTCTACATTCTCTCGACTTTGGTCGGTCTCACCTGGCGCGAGATTCTGCCCGTCTGGTTGACGGCTGTACTTCTGGCGCGAGAGCTGGTTCTGCTGGTGATGGTGGGCATTCTCAGGCGTCACGGCTATCCGCCGCCGCAGGTGAACTTCCTGGGGAAGGCCGCCACCTTCAACTTGATGTATGCCTTCCCGCTGCTCCTGCTCAGTGACGGAACTGGCTGGATCTCGTCACTCGCTGCTATTTTCGGATGGGCGTTCGCCGGATGGGGTACAACGCTGTATTGGTGGGCAGGAGTCCTCTACGTGGTACAAGTCCGCCGCCTGGTCCGTGCGGACGCCATGGCCGATTGAACTCGCTGATTGGGTGGCCGTAACGGCCCGATGGCCCGCGGTGGAAAAGTGCGGGACAATCTGGGCGGGTGAAGTCGGCTAGACCGTCGTCTCTTGGAGGAGGACGCTTCCGACATGAAGGCCGTCGTGATGGCCGGAGGCGAAGGCACACGCCTTCGTCCCATGACCTCAAGCATGCCCAAGCCGCTCCTGCCTGTGGCGAACCGCCCGATCATGGAGCATGTTCTGCGGCTGCTCAAAAGGCATGGGCTCAACGAAACAGTCGTAACTGTCCAGTTCCTGGCCTCGCTCGTCAAGAACTACTTCGGTGACGGCGAAGAGCTTGGAATGGAGCTCACCTATGCCAATGAGGAGAAGCCACTCGGTACCGCCGGAAGCGTCAAGAACGCCGAAGAGGCGTTGAAGGACGATGCCTTCCTCGTCATCTCCGGCGATGCCCTGACCGACTTCGACCTCACCGAGCTGATCAATTTCCACAAGGAAAAGGGCGCGCTGGTCACGGTCTGCCTGACACGTGTGCCCAATCCGCTGGAATTCGGCATCACCATTGTCGACGAAGAGGGCAAGGTGGAGCGGTTCCTCGAGAAGCCGACCTGGGGTCAGGTCTTCTCGGACACCGTGAACACGGGCATCTATGTGATGGAGCCCGAGGTCTTCGACTACGTCGAGCCCGATGTGCCCGTCGACTGGTCCGGCGACGTCTTCCCGCAGCTGATGAAGGAGGGCAAGCCGGTCTACGGCTATGTCGCCGAAGGCTACTGGGAGGACGTCGGCACGCACGAGAGCTACGTGAAGGCGCAGGCCGACGTCCTGGAGGGCAAGGTCGACGTCGACATCGACGGCTTCGAGATCTCCCCGGGCGTGTGGGTGGCGGAGGGTGCCGAGGTGCATCCCGATGCCGTTCTCCGCGGTCCTCTCTACATCGGGGACTACGCCAAGGTCGAAGCCGGCGCCGAGGTCCGCGAACACACGGTGGTCGGTTCCAACGTCGTGGTGAAGAGCGGTGCCTTTCTGCACAAGGCCGTCGTCCACGACAACGTGTACGTCGGGCCGCACAGCAATCTGCGGGGCTGCGTCGTCGGAAAGAACACCGACATCATGCGCGCGGCGCGGATCGAGGACGGTGCGGTCATCGGTGACGAGTGCCTTGTCGGCGAAGAATCGATCGTGCAGGGCAATGTGCGGGTCTATCCGTTCAAGACCATCGAAGCCGGTGCTTTCGTCAATACATCGGTCATCTGGGAATCCCGGGGCCAGGCGCATCTCTTCGGTGCCCGCGGGGTGTCCGGAATCCTGAACGTGGAGATCACGCCGGAGCTCGCGGTGCGTCTCGCCGGCGCTTATGCGACCACCCTGAAGAAGGGGTCGACCGTCACCACGGCCCGCGACCATTCCCGCGGTGCCCGCGCTCTGAAGCGGGCGGTCATCTCCGCGCTGCAGGCCAGCGCCATCGACGTACGGGACCTGGAGAACGTACCGCTGCCCGTCGCCCGGCAGCAGACCGCGCGAGGGAGCGCGGGCGGGATCATGATCCGGACCACGCCTGGGGTGCCGGACTCCGTGGACATCATGTTCTTCGATGGGCAGGGCGCCGACCTGTCGCAGGGCAGTCAGCGGAAGCTGGACCGGGTGTTCGCGCGGCAGGAGTACCGGCGCGCCTTCCCCGGCGAGATCGGTGACTTGCACTTCCCGGCCAGTGTCTTCGACTCGTACACCGGGTCGTTGCTGCGCAACGTCGACACGACGGGGATCGCGGAGTCAGGGCTGAAGGTGGTCGTCGACGCGTCCAACGGCAGTGCCGGGCTCGTGTTGCCGAGCCTGCTGGGCAAGCTGGGGGTCGACTCGCTGACCATCAATCCCGGCCTTGACGAATCCAGGCCGACGGAGACCGCCGACATGCGACGGTCGGGGCTGGTGCGGCTCGGTGAGATCGTGGCGTCATCGGGGGCCGCGTTCGGAGTGCGGTTCGACCCCGTCGGGGAGCGGCTGTCGCTGGTCGACGAGAAGGGCCGCATCATCGAGGACGACCGTGCGCTGCTCGTGATGCTCGACCTCGTGGCCGCGGAACGGCGCAGCGGCCGGGTCGCGCTGCCGGTGACCACCACCAGGATCGCCGAGCAGGTGGCGGCGTACCACGGGACGCAGGTCGAGTGGACGACCACCTCGCCCGACGACCTGACGCGCGTGGGCGGTGAGGAAGGCACGATCTTCGGCGGTGACGGCAAGGGCGGCTTCATCGTCCCGGAGTTCAGCAGTGTCTACGACGGCACAGCGGCGTTCGTACGGCTCATCGGGCTCGTGGCGCGGACGCAGCTCACCCTCAGCCAGATCGACGCGCGCATCCCGCGGGCGCACGTCCTCAAGCGGGATCTGGCGACTCCGTGGGCCGTCAAGGGGCTCGTCATGCGGCGGGTCGTCGAGGCGGCCGGAGACCGCTTCGTGGACACCACCGACGGTGTGCGCGTGGTGGAGACCGACGGGCGTTGGGTGATGGTGCTGCCCGACCCGGCGGAGGCGGTCACCCACCTGTGGGCCGAGGGACCCGACGACGCCTCCGCCCAGGCGCTGCTCGACGAGTGGTCGGCGGTCGTGGACAGCGCGGGTCGGTAAAACGCGCAGCACGCGTGCGTGCCGGACAAGTGTCCCCAAGGGGGCCTGTCCGGCACGCCGGTGGGCCCGTTCGGAGCTAGCGGCCGCGACGTGCGACGATGTGCGGCATGCCGCAGCAACCCCCCGTTCGGAGCACACCTACGCGGCCCTCCCGTCCGGACGCGTCCATGTCGTTGATCACCAACGTCATGGACCACAGCCTCGACGACGGATACGCCGAGGCCGCCGCCCGCAAGAAGGCCGCGGGTGAGCGCGGCCTGCCGAAGACCCTCAGGGCGAAGCTCGGTCTGGCCGCCGGCCTGGTGCTCGCGGCCCTCGTCGTGACCGTCGGAGCGGCACAGGCGCGGGTCGCGGCCCCCGTCGTCGCCAAGGAGCGCGAGGAGCTGATCGACCGCATCGACCGGGAGACCGAGGCGGCGGACAAGCTCGAGGACAGCGTCGACAAGCTGCGCGAGGACGTGAGTGCGCGGCAGCGTGAGGCGCTCGAGAGGAGCGGGGGCAGCGGCCGGTCCGAGCTGATGGGCATCCTGTCGGGGGCCACAGCGGTGCACGGTCCCGGGGTGAAGCTCGTCGTGGACGACGCCAAGGAGGCGGGCACCGGTGGCGACGGTGACCCGCGGGAGAGCTCCGGGTTCTCCGACACCGGCCGGGTACGGGACCGTGACATGCAACGCGTGGTCAACGGGCTGTGGGAGTCGGGCGCCGAGGCCGTCTCCATCAACGGGCAGCGGCTGACGGCGCTGTCCGCGATCAGGGCCGCGGGGGACGCGATACTGGTCGACAACAGGCCGCTGGTGCCCCCTTACACGGTGCTCGCGGTGGGGGACGGTCAGCGGCTGAGCACCAGGTTCCAGAACAGTGCCGACGGGCTGTACCTGCACGCCCTGCAGGAGAACTACGGCATCCGCACCAGCATCTCCGTGGAGGACGACCTCCAACTGCCCGCCGCGCCGAGTGTGATCGTACGTACAGCACAGCCGAAGACCGACAGCACTGAGAAAGACTGAGAAGGGCACATCGTGATCGCCGTACTGGGCCTCGTCGTGGGAGTCGTGGCCGGCCTGTTGGTCCGGCCTGAGGTTCCGGCGGCCGTCGAGCCTTACCTGCCGATCGCCGTCGTGGCGGCGCTCGACGCCGTCTTCGGAGGTCTGCGGGCCATGCTCGACGGCATCTTCGACGACAAGGTCTTCGTGGTGTCGTTCCTGTCGAACGTGGTCGTGGCCGCGCTGATCGTGTTCCTGGGCGACAAGCTGGGCGTGGGCGCGCAGCTGTCCACCGGTGTCGTGGTCGTCCTCGGCATCCGTATCTTCTCCAACGCCGCGGCGATCCGCCGCCACGTGTTCCGGGCGTGAGGCCGATGAGCGAGCACGACGAACGGCACGACGAGCAGCCTGACAAGAGGCCCGCCGAGAGTCCCGGGCCTGAGCACAGGCTGCGCAAGGAGCTGCCCGAAGAGGTGCCCGCGACGGCTGCCTCGGCGGAGGAGGCGCCGGAGCAGGAGCCCGCGCCGCAGCTCACCGGCCGGCAGCGGCTGGTGAAGGGGCTGTGGCCGCCGCGTGTCACCCGGGCCCAACTCATCGTCGCCCTGCTGTTGTTCGGCCTGGGCTTCGGCCTGGCCGTCCAGGTGGCGTCGAACAGCGACAGCGACAGCGCCCTGCGCGGCGCGCGTCAGGAAGATCTTGTCCGCATCCTCGATGAACTGGACGACCGTACACAGCGTCTTGAAGACGAGAAGCAGGGACTCGAGAAGCAGCGCGACGAGCTGGAGAACAGCTCGGACCAGGCCGAGGAGGCCCGCAGGCAGACGGTCGAGAAGGAGAGGCAGCTCGGCATCCTGGCGGGCACCGTGGCCGCGCAGGGGCCCGGCATCACGATGACCATCGAGGACACGGGGGGGACGGTCGAGGCGGACATGCTGCTCGACGCGATCCAGGAGCTGCGGGCGGCGGGGGCGGAGGCGATCCAGGTGAACGGGGTACGGGTCGTCGCCGGCACATATCTGTCGGACGCCGGCAAGGGAGTCGGCGTCGACGGGAACAAGATCAACGCGCCCTATCGTTTCAAGGTCATCGGCAAACCGCAGGACCTCGAGCCGGCGCTCAACATCCCCGGAGGCGTGGTGCAGACTCTCGAGAAGGAACAGGCCAC
The DNA here is from genome assembly GCF_054782695.1 of Streptomyces deserti. Lineage (NCBI taxonomy): Bacteria > Bacillati > Actinomycetota > Actinomycetes > Kitasatosporales > Streptomycetaceae > Streptomyces > Streptomyces deserti. The sequence goes on along the minus strand of NZ_BAAGRZ010000058.1, from coordinate 9,970 downwards.
CGTTACCGTCGAGCGGTCGAGCAAGATCGTCGTGGACGCCTTGCGGGCGGCGAAGCGGCCTGACTACGCTCGGTCGTCCTCCCAGTGAACCGGGGGTGCATGGGGGGCGTCCGGCGAGGGCATGAGGTTGCGGGGGGTCGGCGCACCGATTGGGTGGTGCGTGGTGGAAACTGTCTGGTGGAGACGGACGTTGTGTCTGGTGGAGACGGACGTTGTCAGGATGTCCGGGTCGGCCAGAGTGTTCAGTCAGGGTTCGTCCTGCCCCACGGGCGGGTCTGTTTCGGTCAAGGGGAATCGCCCGTGAAGTTGTTTGCGAAGTGGTTCGGCAAGAGCGCGCGAGAGGGCAGCGGCAACGCGACCGCTCGTCATCGCGCACAGCCTGACGCAGAGGGCCAGCGTCCGCTGTTCCGGGACCAGGTGGCTGGTCCGGGCGGTGACGTTTCCGGAGGTCAGGGCGCGCCGTCGGTTGACCCTGCGCAGTCCGGCGGCATAGGTTTCGGGCAACCGTCAACCTCAGGTACGGGTGGAGGGTTCGCAGCCGGCCCGTACGCGTCCAACGCCCCGGCGGGGCAGTCGCCGCAGGAGGACCCGTCCATGTCGGCCCTGGTGTGTACGAGGTGCGGTAACCGCAACGCGGAGAACAGCCGCTTCTGCTCCAACTGCGGCGCGCCGCTGCGGGCCGGGGCCGCCGCCGAGCGTTCGTCCGAGACGACGTCCACGATCTCCATCTCCGGCCTCGAGGCCTACGACGCGGAGACCACCGGCCAGACGCCCATGCCGATGCTGTCGCCCGAGGCGCAGGCCGCCGTGGACGCGCTGCCGCAGGGTTCCGCGCTGCTGGTCGTGCGCCGCGGGCCGAACGCGGGCAGCCGCTTCCTGCTGGACAGCGACCTGACCACGGCCGGGCGTCATCCGCAGAGCGACATCTTCTTGGACGACGTGACGGTCTCCCGCCGGCACGTGGAGTTCCGCCGCAGTCCGGACGGCACGTTCACGGTGGCCGACGTGGGCAGTCTGAACGGCACGTACGTCAACCGGGAGCGGATCGACCAGGTCGCCCTGAACAACGGTGACGAGGTGCAGATCGGCAAGTACCGGCTGGTCTTCTACGCGAGCCAGCGGGGCTACTGACCCTCCCCCGGACCTCGTCCGGGGGGACCCACAGGGAAGGTCCATGCTTCGAACACCGAGCGGCGGTGCCGGGCACGGCACCGCCGCCACGGACAGTGGGTTGATGAGCATCGGCACGGTGCTGAACGTGCTGCGCGACGAGTTCCCCGACATCACCATCTCCAAGATCCGCTTCCTGGAGTCGGAGGGGCTCGTCGAGCCGCAGCGGACCCCCTCGGGGTATCGCAAGTTCAGCGCCGAAGACGTCGAGCGCCTCGGCCACGTCCTGAGGATGCAGCGGGACCACTATCTGCCCCTCAAGGTGATCCGCGAACACCTTGAGGCGATGGAGCGCGGCGAAGCGATTCAGCTGCCGGCCCTGGGCCCCCAGCGGGACGGTGAGCCCGTGCCGGAGTCGTCCGAAGGGCCTACGGCGGCCCGGATCGGGCGGGCCGAGCTGCTCGCCGCCGTCGGCATCGGCGAGCAGGAGCTCCAGGAGTGGGAGTCGTACGGGCTCATCGCTCCGCTGGAGGACGGGGTGTACGACGCCGAGGTGGTTACCGTGGCCTCGCTCGTCATCGAGCTGGGGCGGTTCGGGATCGAGCCGCGGCACCTGCGGGCGATGAAGGCCGCCGCCGACCGCGAGGCGGGACTGGTGGACCAGGTCGTCGCCCCGCTGAAGCGGCACCGGAACCCGCAGACCAGGGCGCATGCTCAAGCCCGGGCCAAGGAGCTGGCGGGGCTCACCGTGAAGCTGCACTCCGCACTGGTGCAGACCGCTCTCGGGGTGCGGCTGCCCTGAGGAGGGGGTGTCGAGGGCCCGGATCGGCCACCCGTTCTCTGCCCGACTACCCAAACGTCCCGAGCACGGCCTAGGGTTGCTGTGTGAACGAGCTCGATGTCGTAGGTGTCCGGGTCGAAATGCCCTCCAACCAACCGATCGTGCTGCTGCGTGAAGTGGGAGGCGACCGTTACCTCCCCATCTGGATCGGGCCGGGGGAGGCGACGGCCATCGCCTTCGCCCAGCAGGGCATGGCTCCCGCACGGCCGCTGACCCACGACCTGTTCAAGGACGTGCTGGAAGCCGTCGGCCAGGAGCTCACGGAAGTACGCATCACGGACCTGCGTGAGGGCGTCTTCTACGCGGAGCTGGTCTTCGCCAGCGGGGTCGAGGTGAGCGCCCGTCCGTCCGATGCCATAGCGCTGGCACTGCGCACCGGGACGCCGATCTACGGCAGTGACACGGTGCTCGACGACGCCGGTATCGCGATCCCGGACGAGCAGGAGGACGAGGTGGAGAAGTTCCGCGAGTTCCTCGACCAGATCTCGCCGGAGGACTTCGGATCCAGCAGTCAGTGAGGTCCGGCGGTCGGTGAGAACCAGGAGTCGGTGAGGCGCGTGGGCGGCTCGGCGGACGAAGTGGTCCGTGTCGGGTCGCCCACGTCGTGTCAGGGGCCGGTCCACGTCCCGTGAGGGCCGAAATGCCCGCGTGTGCCAGTGGCCCCTGAGAGCGTCACGCGGCCCGCGCCGAAGGCATTCGGCTAGCCTTTCCCCGCAGTGGGGCACGGGAAACCACTCTTAGGGTGATTATCACTCGGCGTGCCGAGTGTGGCGGTCGTTGACGCACCCCTGGTGGCTGCCTACCGTCGAGAAGGCAGGTCAAGGACGGAGGTCGGCGTGAGAAGCAGCGGCGACGGTACGGCTGGGGGTGCCCCCGGACGCAGTCTCGGGGCGAGCGGTCCGTACCCTCCCCCCGGCTCTCGGCTCCGCTCGACCAGGGAGTACTCCCATCACAGCAGCGCCGCCGAGCACGCTCCCCAGCGACCGACGGCCGTGCCGAGCAGCGGAGGGGCGACGTCCATGGCGTCCGAGCAGATCGGCTATCGAGGCCCCACGGCCTGTGCGGCCGCCGGCATCACCTACCGGCAGCTGGACTACTGGGCCCGCACCGGGCTCGTCGAGCCGAGCGTGCGGCCCGCCTACGGGTCCGGGACGCAGCGCCTGTACAGCTTCCGGGACGTCGTCGTCCTGAAGATCGTCAAGAGATTCCTGGACACGGGCGTATCGCTGCAGAACATCCGCACCGCCGTCCAGCACCTCAGGGAACGCGGTTTCCGTGACCTGGAGCGCATGACGCTGATGAGCGACGGCGCCACGGTCTACGAGTGCACCTCGCCGGAAGAGGTCCATGCGCTGCTCCAGGGCGGTCAGGGCATCTTCGGGATCGCCGTGGGCGTGGTGTGGCGGGACGTCGAGAACGCGCTTTCACAGCTCCACGGGGAGCGTGTCGACACGGGCGAGACCCTCGTCGGGCAGAACCCGGCGGACGAGCTGGCGCGGCGGCGGAACCGGGCGGTCTGAGCGGTTCAGCCGCAGCGGACGGTGCCTTGGGGGCATTGTCAGTGGCGTAGGGCAGCATCGGAGATGTGAGAACCGCGCCCACGATCCTGCACCTCGACATGGATGCCTTCTTCGCCTCGGTGGAGCAGGCGTCCAAGCCGAGCCTGCGCGGGAAGGCCGTCATCGTGGGTGGACTCGGGCCGCGCGGGGTCGTCGCCACGTGCTCCTACGAGGCGCGGGTCTTCGGGGTCCATTCGGCGATGCCCATGGCGCAGGCCCGGCGACTCGCGCCCAACGCCGCGTATCTCGTGCCGCGCTTCGGGTTCTACCGGACGATCAGTGAGCAGGTGATGGGGCTGCTGCGCGCGCTGTCGCCGCTGGTGGAGCCGCTGAGCCTGGACGAGGCGTTCGTGGACCTGGAGGCCGGTGGGACGGCCTGGGACGAGCGGTCGGCGCGGCTGGCCGGGGCGAAACTGCGCGCGGACATCCGGGCCGTCACGGGACTCACGGGGTCGGTGGGCCTCGCCGCCTCCAAGATGCTCGCGAAGATCGCCTCGGAGCAGGCCAAGCCGGACGGGCTGGTGGTCATCGAGCCGGGGACCGAGCGGGCCATGCTCGGGCCGATGCCGGTGCGCACGCTGCCCGGTGTGGGCCCGGCGACCGGTGACCATCTGCGGCGTGCCGGGATCCACACCGTCGAGGAACTCGCCGAGGCCGGTGAGGACGAACTCGTACGGCTGCTGGGCAAGGCCCACGGGCACGCCCTGTACGCGATGGCGCTGGCGCGGGACGAGCGGCCCGTGGTGGCCGAGCGGGAGGCGAAGTCGGTGTCGGTGGAGGACACGTACGACGTGGACATCCACGACCGGGTGCGGGTCGGGCTGGAGGTGCAGCGGCTCGCCGACCGGTGCGTGCGGCGGCTGCGCGGGGCCGGGCTGTCGGGGCGGACCATCGTGCTGAAGGTGCGGCGGTACGACTTCTCGACCCTCACCCGGTCCGAGACGCTGCGCGGGCCCACTGACGATCCGGCGGTGATCCGGGAGGCGGCGGCCCGGCTGCTGGACTCGGTCGACACGACGGGTGGCGTACGGCTGCTCGGGGTCGGGGTCAGCGGGCTCGCCGACTACACGCAGGAGGATCTGTTCGCGCAGGCGGCGGGGGAGCGGGCCGACAGTCCCGTCGAGGAACCCGAGGAGGTGCCCGTCGAGGAGCAGCAGGCGCCCGTCGAGCGGAGATGGCCCGCGGGGCACGACGTGCGGCACGCCGAGTACGGGCACGGGTGGGTGCAGGGCAGCGGACTCGGGCGGGTCACCGTGCGGTTCGAGACGCCCGAGTCGGAGCCCGGGCGGGTGCGGACGTTCCGGATCGACGATCCGGACCTGGAGCCGGCGGATCCGCTGCCGCTGGTGCCGCGAAGACCCGGGGAGGGCGGGGGGTCCGATGCGGATGCGGATGCGGGGTCCGTGGACGCGCGGTCGGCGAGCCAGGGCTGAGGCGGACAGGAGCCCGGGCCTGGCCGGGCTGGGCTCGTCTCGACGGTTTCCCGCCGACGGGGGTGCAGGACCGCGAGCCCGGTCTCAGGCCGTCTCGTCCGTGCCCGCGAGTCTGCCGACCTCGTGGTCCGGGAGCGGGGGAGGAGCGGCCACGTCGAGACCGTAGTGGTGGTAGAGCTGGAGTTCCTGCTCCGGGGAGAGGTGGCGGCCGACGCCGAAGTCGGGGGCATCCTTGATCAGGGCGCGGTCGAAGGGGACGTGGAGGGCGCCGTCGATCAGCTCGCTGGGCTCCAGGGGGACGAAGGCGTCCCTGCTGAACAGGCCGGTCCGTATCGCGGCCCACTCCGGGACGCCGGTGGCGTCGTCGAGGTAGATTTCGTCGATCGTGCCGATCTTGGTGCCGTTCCGGTCGAACGCCTTGCGGCCTATCAGGTTGCGCGGATCGATGTCGGTTCGCACGTGCCCTCCAACTGGTCGCAACTCATTCGTAAGCACTACAAAACGGCACAATTGGGAACGCGGCCACTCGAAGGCCCGGGCGTTGACCTCGCTGGTAGGCTGGCAGACGGCTGCTGACCCCGTGCGGGAGAGTCCTCCAGGCACCATCGGAGGCGCCGAAGGAGCAAATCCTCCCCGGAATCTCTCAGGCCCACGTACCGCACGGACGAGGTCACTCTGGAAAGCAGAGCGGGTGTCGACGGCTTCCGCTCTCACCGACGGTGAAAGCCGGGCGCTTTGGGGCGATCCGGTGAAGCTCTCAGGTTGAGATGACAGAGGGGGAGGCCGTCCGGGCACCCGTGCCGTGGTGCCCCTCGAAGGTCGTGTCAGACCAGGAGGCCTCCGCAATGACCGCCCATCGCACTCCGCTCTCCGAGCTCGAGCAGGGAATCCCCTTCGAGCAGCGCCACATCGGGCCCGACCAGGAGGCGCGGGCCAAGATGCTCGCGCAGGTCGGCTACGGCTCGCTCGACGAGCTCACCGCCGCCGCGGTCCCGGATGTGATCAAGAACACCGACGCGCTCGACCTGCCGGGCGCGCGCAGTGAGGCCGAGGTGCTGGCCGAGCTGCGGTCGCTGGCCGACCGCAACCAGGTCCTCGACTCCATGATCGGGCTCGGGTACTACGGCACCTTCACGCCGCCCGTCATCCTGCGCAACGTCATGGAGAACCCGGCCTGGTACACGGCCTACACGCCGTACCAGCCTGAGATCTCGCAGGGTCGGCTGGAGGCGCTGCTCAACTTCCAGACGATGGTCGCCGACCTCACCGGTCTGCCGACCTCCGGGGCCTCGCTGCTGGACGAGGGCACCGCGGCCGCCGAGGCGATGGCGCTGTCCCGGCGTATGGGCAAGAACAAGAAGGGCCTGTTCCTGGTCGACGCGGACGCGCTGCCGCAGACCATCGCCGTGATCCAGTCCCGTGCCGAACCGACCGGTGTCGAGGTCGTCGTCGCCGACCTCGGCGAGGGCATCCCGGCCGAGGTCGCCGAGCGTGAGATCAACGGCGTGCTGATCCAGTACCCGGGTGCCTCCGGGGCCGTACGCGACATCAAGCCGGTCATCGACCAGGCGCACGAGCTCGGCGCGCTCGTCACCGTCGCCGCCGATCTGCTCGCGCTGACACTCCTGAAGTCGCCGGGCGAGCTCGGCGCGGACATCGCGGTCGGGACGACGCAGCGCTTCGGCGTGCCGATGGGCTTCGGCGGGCCGCACGCCGGATACATGGCGGTGCGGGAGACGTTCGCGCGGAGCCTGCCCGGGCGGCTCGTCGGCGTGTCCGTCGACACGGACGGGAACAGGGCGTACCGGCTCGCGCTGCAGACGCGCGAGCAGCACATCCGCCGTGAGAAGGCCACCAGCAACATCTGCACCGCGCAGGTGCTGCTCGCCGTGATGGCGGGGATGTACGCCGTCTACCACGGGCCCGAGGGCCTGAAGGGCATCGCGCGACGCACCCACCGGTACGCCACCATCCTCGCCGCGGGGCTCGAGGCCGGTGGCGTCGAGGTCGTGCACGGCGCCTTCTTCGACACGCTGACCGTGCGCGTCGCGGGCCGTGCCGCCGAGGTCGTCGCCGCCGCGCGTGAGAACGGTGTCAACCTCTGGCACGTCGACGCCGACCACCTGTCCATCGCCTGCGACGAGACGACCACGCGGGCCCAGGTGGGTGCCGTATGGGCCGCGTTCGGGGTCGAGGGCGACATCGAGGCGCTGGACGCGGTGACCGAGGAATCCCTCCCGGCCGCGCTGCTGCGCACCGACGAGTACCTGACGCACCCCGTCTTCCACCAGCACCGCTCCGAGACGGCGATGCTGCGCTACCTGCGCCGGCTGGCTGACCGGGACTACGCACTGGACCGCGGCATGATCCCGCTGGGCTCGTGCACGATGAAGCTCAACGCGACGACCGAGATGGAGCCGGTCACCTGGCCCGAGTTCGGGCAGCTGCACCCCTTCGCGCCCGCCGAGCAGGCGCAGGGGTACCTCACGCTCATCCGTGAGCTGGAGGAACGTCTCGCCGAGGTCACCGGGTACGACAAGGTGTCGCTGCAGCCCAACGCCGGGTCGCAGGGTGAGCTGGCCGGACTGCTCGCCGTGCGCGGGTACCACCGCGCCAACGGTGACGAGCAGCGGACGGTGTGCCTGATCCCGTCCTCCGCGCACGGGACGAACGCCGCGAGCGCCGTGATGGCGGGCATGAAGGTCGTCGTCGTGAAGACCGCCGGGGACGGCGAGATCGACGTGGACGACCTGCGGGCGAAGATCGAGCAGTACCGCGACGAGCTGGCGGTGCTGATGATCACGTACCCGTCGACGCACGGGGTGTTCGAGGAGCACGTCTCCGAGATCTGCGCGCAGGTGCACGAGGCCGGCGGGCAGGTGTACGTCGACGGCGCGAACCTCAACGCGCTGGTGGGGCTGGCCAAGCCGGGGCACTTCGGCGGGGATGTCTCCCACCTGAACCTCCACAAGACGTTCTGCATCCCGCACGGCGGGGGCGGCCCCGGCGTCGGTCCGGTGGCGGTGCGTGAGCACCTCGCGCCGTACCTGCCGAACCATCCGCTGCAGCCCGCGGCCGGGCCGGAGACCGGTGTCGGGCCCATCTCGGCCGCGCCGTGGGGTTCGGCGGGCATTCTGCCGATCTCGTGGGCGTACGTCCGGCTCATGGGCGGTGAAGGGCTCAAGCGGGCCACGCAGGTGGCCGTGCTGTCCGCCAACTACATCGCCAAGCGGCTGGAGCCGCACTACCCGGTGCTGTACACCGGGCCCGGTGGGCTGGTCGCGCACGAGTGCATCATCGACCTGCGGCCGCTGACCAAGGCGACCGGTGTGAGTGTCGATGACGTGGCCAAGCGGCTCATCGACTACGGGTTCCACGCGCCGACGATGTCGTTCCCGGTGGCCGGGACGCTGATGATCGAGCCGACCGAGTCCGAGGACCTGACCGAGCTGGACCGGTTCTGCGAGGCGATGATCGCCATTCGCGCGGAGATCGAGAAGGTCGGCTCGGGTGAGTGGCCGGCGGACGACAACCCGCTGCGGAACGCCCCGCACACCGCTGGTGCGCTCGGCGGGGAGTGGGAGCACCCGTACAGCCGTGAGGAGGCCGTCTTCCCGGGCGGGGTGTCGGCCGCCGACAAGTACTGGCCGCCGGTGCGGCGGATCGACCAGGCCTTCGGTGACCGGAATCTGGTGTGCTCGTGCCCGCCGTTGGACGCGTACGAGGACTGAGAGTTCGGTTCGGAGGACTTGGGAGGCTTCGGGGGCTTCGGAGGGCTTTGGAGGGCTTCGTTCCGGCGGAGCCCTCAGGCCGGGTACGCGTGTGTCTGTGTCGCCTTGACCGTCGCCCACACCGGTGCGCCCGGGTGGAGGTCGAGTTCGGCCGCGGCGACCGTGGTGAGGTCGGCGGCCAGGGGGAGTTCGCCGGTGAGGTCCGCGCGGATCTGGTCGCCGTGGGTCTCCAGGCCCGATACCTCGCAGCGCCACAGGTTGCGGGCGCTTGAGCCGGTGGGGCGTTCCCGGTACAGGGTCACGGCGCCGGGTGGGAAGGCCACGAAGACCGGGCCGGAGAGGTCCTCGGTGGTGGTGATGGCGGGGCCGGTGTCGAGCGTGACGGTGTGGCCGTCGGCCCGGCCGCGGTAGAGGTTCAGGCCGACCAGCTGGGCGATGTATTCCGTGCGCGGGTGGCGGGCGATGTCGGAGGGCGCGCCCTCCTGGACGACGTGGCCCTCCTCGACGACGACCAGCCGGTCGGCGAGCACCATGGCGTCCAGCGGGTCGTGCGTGACCAGGACCGCGACGGCCTCGAACTCGGCCAGGTGGCGGCGGAGTTGGGCCCGTACCTCCAGGCGGGTACGGGCGTCCAGGGCGGCGAGCGGTTCGTCGAGGAGCAGCAGCCGGGGGTGGATGGCCAGGGCCCGGGCGAGCGCCACGCGCTGGGCCTGGCCGCCGGACAGGCGGCGGGGCTTGGCGCCGGCGTGCTCGGCGAGGCCCATACGGTCCAGCCACTCGGCGGCCTGGGCGCGGGCCTCCGCCTTGCCGGCGCCCCGGCAGCGTGGTCCGAAGGCCACGTTGTCGAGGGCGGACAGGTGCGGGAAGAGCAGGTAGTCCTGGAAGACGACGCCGACCGGGCGGGACTCGGGCGGACTGCGGTCCAACGCCGCGCCGTCCAGCCGCAGATGGCCGCCCGTGAGCGGGACCAGGCCCGCGAGGGCGCGCAGGGCGGTGGTCTTGCCTGCGCCGTTCGGGCCGAGCAGGGCTACGACGTCGCCGGGGGCGGCGCGCAGGACCACGTCCAGACGGAAGGTGCCGCGGTCGACGACCAGGTGGGCGTCGAGGCCCTGGTCGTGGGGTCCTCTGTGCGTGCCGGTCGTTGTGGCGTCGGGGGCGGTCATGAGGGGCGTGTCCTGGGGATGGGGGCGGTGCGGGGAGGTGCCTCTATGTCTTTCGTCAAGCGAGGCGTGGGGTTCTGGGTTCGTAGAAGGTGCCGTCGCGGAGCATCGCGAACAGCACGTTGATCCGTTGTCG
>NZ_BAAGRZ010000057.1:0-15773 GCF_054782695.1 Streptomyces deserti | reverse complement strand
GCGGCCGATGGCGCGTTGGTGCCGATGAAGCTGAACCTGCCCGCCCTGCGTGCCCAGTTCGGTGAGCACGTCCCCCCGCTCTTCCGCACCCTCATCCGCGCCCCTCAGGTCCGCAAGGTCAGGGAGGTGGAGACGGCTACGTCCGGGACTCCACTGTCGTTGTCCGAACGCCTCGCCCCGCTGGCGGAGGAGGACCGGATCGAGGAGCTCGTCGGCATCGTCCGCGCCCAGGTCGCCGCCGTACTCGGCTATCCGACGCCCGAATCGGTCGATGCCACCAAGGCGTTCAAGGAACTGGGCTTCGACTCCCTCACGGCCGTCGAGCTGCGCAACCGCCTCACCGCGGCCACCGAACTGCGCCTGCCCGCCTCCCTGATCTTCGACTACCCGACCCCGAAGGCCCTCGCCGCACACCTGCGGACCGAACTCCTCGGTTCCCTGCCCACGGCCGCCGACCCCGTCGGCCAGGGCGGTGCCGCGGGCCCGGCGACCGACGACGAGCCGATCGCCATCGTCGCGATGAGCTGCCGCTTCCCCGGCGGCGTCAAAACCCCGGAAGACCTCTGGCGCCTGGTGTCCTCGGGCGAGGACGGCCTGTCGGGCTTCCCGGACAACCGCAACTGGGACTCGGCCCTGACCGACTCCGCCGGCATACCGGCCGGAGAGGACGGGACCGGCTACGTCACCAGCGGCGCCTTCCTGCACGACGCCGACGAGTTCGACCCCGAGTTCTTCGGCATCTCGCCGCGCGAGGCCCTCGCCATGGACCCGCAGCAGCGGCTGCTCCTGGAGACCGCCTGGGAGGCGTTCGAACGCGCCGGGATCGATCCCACGACGATGCGGGGGAGTGCGGTCGGAGTGTTCGTCGGCACCTCCTCCCAGGGGTACTCGACGGCGATGGCTGCCACCGAGGGCGTCGAGGGCTACGTCATGACCGGTGACGCGCCCAGCGTCGCCTCGGGCCGGCTGTCGTACACCTTCGGTCTCGAAGGCCCGGCGGTGACGGTCGACACCGCGTGCTCCTCGTCGCTCGTGGCGACACACCTGGCCGCGCAGGCGCTGCGCCGGGGCGAGTGCGACATGGCCCTGGCCGGCGGCGCGACCATCATGGCGACCCCTGCCGCGTTCGCGGAGTTCAGCCGCCAGCGGGCCCTCTCTTTCGACGGCCGCTGCAAGGCGTTCGCCGCCGCGGCCGACGGCACCGGCTGGGGCGAGGGCGTCGGCCTGCTGATGCTCGAACGCCTCTCGGACGCCCGCCGCAACGGGCATCGCGTCCTCGCTGTCGTACGCGGCTCGGCGATCAACCAGGACGGCGCGAGCAACGGCCTCACGGCGCCCAACGGCCCCTCCCAGCAGCGCGTGATCCGTGCCGCGCTCGCCAACGCCCGCCTCACACCCGCCGACGTGGATGCGGTGGAGGCGCACGGTACGGGGACGACGCTCGGGGATCCGATCGAGGCGCAGGCTCTGATCGCCACGTACGGCAAGGACCGGCCCGCTGACCGACCGCTGTGGCTGGGATCGCTGAAGTCCAACATCGCCCACACCCAGGCCGCCGCGGGTGTCGCCGGCGTCATCAAGATGGTGATGGCGATGCGCCACGGCCTGCTGCCCCAGACGCTCCACGTCGACGAGCCGACCCCCGAGGTCGACTGGTCGGCCGGCACCGTCGCACTCCTCACCGAACCGCGCCCCTGGCCTCGGCGTGAGGACGCGCCGCGCCGGGCGGGCATCTCCTCGTTCGGCATCAGCGGCACGAACGCGCACGTGATCGTGGAGCAGGCGCCGGTCGAGGAGCCCGCGCGGGAGGAAGAGGCCGGAGAGCCGGTGCTGCCCGGAGTCGTGCCGCTGGTGCTGTCGGCGAAGTCGCCGGAGGCGCTGCGCGCACAGGCGGCCCGGCTGCGGAAGCACCTGGAGGCCCACTCCGAGGCCGAACTCACCGACGTCGCCTGGTCGTTGACGGTCTCGCGGTCCCGCTTCGAGCACCGGGGCGCGGTACTGGCCGCGGACCGGGCAGAGGCACTGGCGGCCCTGGAGCAGCTCGGCGGGGTCGACCCGGCGGGTGCGGTGACCGGCCGGGCCCAGGCGTCGGTGCGTCCGGTGTTCGTGTTCCCGGGGCAGGGGTCGCAGTGGGCCGGGATGGCGGTGGAACTCCTCGATGCCAGCCCGGTGTTCGCCGCGCGGATGCGGGAGTGCGCGGATGCGCTGTCGGCGTTCGTCGACTGGGATCTGTTCGAGGAACTCCACGGGGAGAACTTCGACCGGGTGGATGTGGTCCAGCCGGTGTTGTTCGCGGTGATGGTGTCGCTGGCCCAGGTGTGGCGGGCGGCCGGTGTGCAGCCGACCGCTGTGGTGGGTCACAGCCAGGGTGAGATCGCTGCCGCCTGCGTGGCCGGTGCGCTGTCGCTGGAGGACGCGGCCCGGGTGGTGGCGCTGCGCAGTCAGGCCATCCGTGCCCTGTCCGGTCGCGGGGGCATGGTGTCGGTCACGTTGCCGGAGGCCGAGACCCGCGAGCTGCTTGCCGGTTGGGACGGTCGTATCGACATCGCGGCGGTCAACGGACCCTCGCACGTCGTGGTCTCCGGTGAGCCGGAGGCGCTGCAAGAGCTGGTCGCGCACTGCGAGCAGCGGGAGATCCGTGCCCGGACGATCCCGGTGGACTACGCCTCGCACTCCGTGCAGGTCGAGGCGATCGAGGAGCACTTGGCCGAGGTGCTGGCTCCGGTGGCGCCCGCGGCGCCCGGGGTGCCGTTGTTCTCGACGCTCACCGGTGCGTGGCTGGACGAGCCGATGGACGGCTCCTACTGGTACCGCAACCTGCGCCACACGGTCCTGTTCGAACAGGCGACTCGCGGTCTGCTCGCTGAGGGACATGACCTGTTCCTGGAGATGAGCCCGCATCCGGTGCTGACCGTCCCGGTGCAGGCCACCATCGACGACACCGAAGCGGACGCCGCCGCGCTCGGCTCGCTGCGCCGCGACGAAGGCAGCGTGAAGCGGCTCATGACGTCACTGGCCGAGGCCCACGTCCACGGTGTCGAGCTGGACTGGAAGGCGCTGTTCCCGGGCGCCCGGACCGTCGACCTGCCCACCTACGCCTTCCAGCGCGAGCACTTCTGGCCGAAGCCGCTCACCGGCGGGCTCGGCGGCCGTGGCAACGTGACGTCGGTGGGGCTGGAGTCGGCGGACCATCCGCTGCTCGGCGCGTCCGTGGAGCTGGCCGACTCCGGTCAGTACGTGCTCACGGGCCGGCTGTCCCGCCGTACACACCCGTGGCTGGCGGACCACGCGGTGGGCGAGACCGTACTGGTGCCGGGGACCGCCTTCGTGGAGATGGCGTTGCGGGCCGGCGACGAGGTCGGCTGCGCCGCCGTGGAGGACCTGACCCTGGAGGCTCCGCTGGTCGTCGGCCCGGAGGAGTCCGTCACCGTACAGGTCTGGGTGGGAGCGGCGGATGTCGCCGGGCGGCGGCCGGTGACCGTGTCCTCGCGCGGCGGGACGCACGGCGTCTGGACCCGGCACGCCACCGGAACCCTCGGGGGCTCCGACGGACCGGGACACGCCGAGACCCTGTCGACCTGGCCGCCCGAGCGGGCCCGGTCCCTGGACGTCGAAGGGTTCTACGCCCGGCTCGCGGAGGCGGGGCTCGAATACGGTCCGGCGTTCCAGGGCCTGCGGGCCGCGTGGCGGGACGAGACGGACGGCACGGTGTACGCCGAGGTACGGCTGCCCGAGGCCGAGCAGGCGCAGGCCCAGGCCTTCGGTGTGCATCCGGCCCTGTTCGACGCCGCCCTGCACGCCGTCGCCCTGACCGACTCGGACGAGGAGGGCGGGGTCCGGCTGCCGTTCTCGTGGAGCGGTGTCTCGCTGCACGCCCAGGGCGCCACGGGGCTGCGCGTACGGGTCACCGCGTCCGGTGACGGCGGGGTCGCGGTGCTGCTCGCCGACGACGCCGGGGAGCCGGTGGCCGCGGTGGGCTCGCTGGAGCTGCGTCCGGTCGTCGCCGAACGGTTGCGCGAGGCGTCCGGCGGCCGGGCGCAGGACGCGCTGTACCGCATCGAGTGGACTCCCGTGCCGACACCGGCGGTCCGCCCGCTGTCCTGGGCCGCGATCGGTCCCGACGATCTGAAGGTGGCCGCCGGGCTGACGGCGTCCGGCGTCCTCGTGGATCGGTACGCCGACGAGCGCACGCTGCTCGCGACGCTCGACGCCGGTGCCCCGGCCCCCGACGCGGTACTCGTGGCGTTCGCACCCGGCCCGGACACGGAGGTGGCCGAGGGCGCCAGGACCGCGCTCGACAGGACGCTCGCACTGCTGCACACCTGGCTGGCGGAGCCGCGCCTGGCCGACACCCGGCTGGTCCTGGTCACCCGGGGAGCGGTCGCCGTCGACGGCGGTGACGTACCGGACGTGACGCATGCCCCGCTGTGGGGGCTGGTGCGCGCCGCCCAGTCGGAGAACGCGGGCGGGCCCGGGTTCCTCCTGGTCGACGTGGACGACTCGGAGGCCGTCAGCGGTCTGGTGGCCGCCGGGCTCGGGCTGGACGAGCCGCAGTTGGCGGTGCGCGATGGGGCGCTCCACGCGCCGCGTCTCGTGCCCGCGTCCGGCCCGTCCGCGGCGGCCGACGGGCGGACGTCCGCCATGCCGCCCCAGCACGCGTCGCCGTCCGCCACACAGCCCGACGAGCGGCGGTCCGACGGCTCCACCGCCTCCGACGGCACCGCCGGTTCCACCGTCTCCGCCGACGGCACCGCCGGTTCCACCGCCTCCGACGGCACCGGCCGCTCCGCCGTCTCGGAAGGCACGGTCCTGATCACCGGCGCGACCGGCACCCTCGGCTCGCTGGTCGCCCGGCACCTGGTCGTCGCGCACGGGTGGCGGCACCTGCTGCTGACCGGCCGACGCGGACCGGACGCCCCGCAGGCCGCCGAACTGGTCGCCGAACTCGAGGCGTTGGGCGCCACGGCCCGGGTCGTCGCCTGTGACGCGGCGGACCGTGACTCCCTCGCCGCCGCCCTCGCGACGGTTCCCGACGAGCACCCGCTGACAGCGGTCGTGCACGCGGCCGGTGTGCTGGACGACGGCCTGGTGACATCGCTGACGCCGGAGCGGCTGGACACGGTGCTGCGGCCCAAACTGGACGCCGCCCTCAACCTCGCCGAGCTGACCCGGTCGCACGCCCTGACGGACTTCGTGCTGTTCTCGTCGGCGGCCGCCACGTTCGGCAGCCCCGGACAGGGCAACTACGCGGCGGCGAACGCGTTCCTCGACGCCTTCGCCCACCGGCTGCGGGCCCAGGGAGTGCCGGCCACCGCGCTGGCCTGGGGCCTGTGGGCCGAGCGGAGCGAGATGACCGGCGCCCTGGACGCGACGGACCTCTCCCGGATCTCCCGCGGTGGTGTCCTGCCGCTGGCGTCGGAGGAGGGCCTCGCGCTCTTCGACGCCGCCCGGTCCGCGGGCGAGGCGCTGCTGCTGCCCGTACGCCTGGACCTCGCGGTCCTGCGGGCGAGCGGCCGTACCGGCGTGCCGCCGCTGATGCGGCGGCTGGTGCGCGGCCCGGTCCGGCGCACCGCGGCGGGCGCGGACCCGGCGGCGCAGCGCGCGGACGACTTCGCCGCCCGGCTGGCCGCCGCGGCCCCCGCCGAGCGCGAGGAGTTGCTCGTGACGCTGGTCCGGGACCAGGCGGCGGCGGTGCTCGGCTACGACTCGGCCGACCGGGTCGAGGACGAACGCGGCTTCCTGGAGCTCGGATTCGACTCCCTCACCGGAGTGGAACTGCGCAACCGTCTCGCCGCCGCCACCGGCCTGCGGCTGCCGGCCACGCTGGTCTTCCAGAACCGGACCCCCCGGGCCCTGGCCCGGCGCCTGGCCGCCGACCTGGCCGACCGGCGGGAGACCGCCCCGGCAACGGCCGCCGGCGCCGCCGCCGCGCGTACCGCGGACGCCACCGGCGTCCCGCCCCGGCGGGAACCGGCCGGCGCTCCCCAGGCACCGACCGGCCCCGCCGGCGACGTTCCGGCCGGCCCCACCGGCACACGGGGCCCCGACCCGGCCACGGCCTCAGCCCTCGCCCCGTCCCGGGCTTCAACCCCGGCCCCGGCCCACGAGCCGACCCGGCAGGATCCCGGCCCGTCCACCCCGGCCACCCAGGCCACCCCGTCGACCCCGGCCACCCCCTCCAGCCCGGTCGCACCGAAGCCCGCCACCAGCCTCGCCG
Organism: Streptomyces deserti; assembly: GCF_054782695.1. Taxonomy (NCBI): domain Bacteria; kingdom Bacillati; phylum Actinomycetota; class Actinomycetes; order Kitasatosporales; family Streptomycetaceae; genus Streptomyces; species Streptomyces deserti. The sequence goes on along the minus strand of NZ_BAAGRZ010000057.1, from coordinate 9,556 downwards.
CCCTCTACGACGAGGCCGCCCGGCAGGGCCGCGCGGACGACCTGATCCCGGTGCTGCGGACCATGGCGCAGTTCCGCGCCTCCTTCACCACGGAGGCCGAACTGGCCGAGCCGCGGCAGCCGTTCCCGCTGGCGCGGGGCGCCGAGCCGACCGGCCTGGTGCTGTTCACCTCGTACATCGGCAGGGCCAGCGCGTACGACTACGCCCGCTTCGGCGCCTGCTTCCGCGGCCGCCGCGACGTCGAGGTCGTCACCCATCCCGGCTTCCTCGAGGGCGAGTTGCTGCCGGCGGACAAGGCGGCCCTGGTGCGACTGCACGCGGACACCGTGCAACGCAGCTTCGGCGACCGGCCGTACGTGCTGGCCGGGCACTCCTCCGGCGGGCTCGTCGCACACGCCGTGGCCCGGGAGCTGGAGGACCGGGGGGCCGCGCCGGCGGGCGTGGTGCTGATCGACACGTACGTGGACGAGCAGGCGCTCGGCGACATGTCCGCCGCGATGGGGCGCCAGCTCGCCGCCCGCTACGACGGCGTCCCCGACAGCGGGGACGACGACTGGGGCGACGCCTGGACCACGGCCATGGCCCGCTACATGTTCCTCGGCCTGCGCCCGGACCCGATCCAGGCGCCGACCCTCCTGGTGCGGGCCTCCGACCCGATCATGGAGTGGACGCGGGACTACGACTGGCGGCCCTCGTGGAAGCTGGAACACACCGCCGTCGACGTGCCCGGTGACCACTTCACGGTGATGGAGGAACACTCGGAGACCACCGCGCGGGCCGTCGAGGAGTGGCTCGACCGGCTCTGACCCGCACGGCCGAGGCCCTCGGAGACATCCGGTCTCCGAGGGCCTCGGTGCGGTGCTGCGCAGCGCGCGCAGGGGAAACGGTCAGGACAGGTGCCGGTAGTCGGGCCAGATCCGGGACCACGGGGTGGTGCGGCCGTCCAGGATCCACACGGGAGTGCCGTCCAGATGGCTCTCGCCCGTGCCCCCGGCGACGGTGGCCGCCCGGGTGACCCGCGTGAAGTACCGCTCGAGCCGGGCCACGTCCGAGCCGACGTAGACGACCGCTCCCGAGGAGTCCGGCGGGGCGCCGAAGTACCCGTAGCCGCGGTGGCCGCTGTAGGCGTGCGGCAGACCCCGGTCCGGACCGAAGAAGTCCACCGCGCCGGCCTGCTCGTAGTACTGGGTGACGACCACCGCCCGCTCGCGCTCACCGGCGGGCAGCGAGGTGTACGCCTTCTCCACCGCGTCGACGAACTCCGGCCAGCGCAGCGTCTCGGCGGCCACCGGATTGTTCTTCGGCTGCTCGGTCCGGGTCACCTGCGACACCGGATAGACCGGCAGCGACACCGCCACGGTGACGAGCGCGGTCAGACCGTAGACCGGCCAGCCGGCCAGCCAGCGCCACCAGCGGGCACCGCCGCCGCGCTCCAGCGCCACCGCGCCCGCCGCCCACAGCGGCGCGAACAGGCCCGCCACATACGCCGGACGGCCCCCGACGGCGAGCTGGACCACCGTCAGCCCCACGAACGCCCAGCCCAGGAACCGATAGGGGGCGAACTCCGCGGACCGCAGCAGACGCACCAGCCCGTAGCCGAGGACCACGGTGAACACGAACCCGGCGAGCACCACCAGATACGGCAGGAAGCCCACGCGGCCGCCCAGGATGTTCTCGTCGGCGAGCACCCCGGACATCTCCAGCTGCGGCCAGCCGTGCCGCGCCTGCCACACCAGGCCGGGCACCGAGGTCACCGCGGCGACGGCCGCACCCGCCCACAGCGCGCGGCGGCGCAGCAGCGCGCGCGGGCCGACGGCCAGCAGGCAGACGGCGATCACGGCCCAGTAGCCGACGATGAGGTACTTGGCCTGCAACGCCAGAGCCGTGGCCAGGCCGGCCCACAGCAGCAGCCGGTCCGCACGGGTGCGGATCCAGCGCACCAGCAGCCAGGTGACCGTCGTCCACAGCAGCAGGTCGACCACCATCGTGGACAACGCGTGGCCGCTGATCAGCGTGGCCGGGGCGAACCCGTAGGAGACGGCGGTCAAAACCTGGGCGCGGCGCCGGCCGCCGAACTCGCGGGCGATCAGGGCGGCCACGATCGCGCCGGCCAGGGTGAGCAGCGCCGGCAGCAGACGCAGCGCGAACAGCGAGCCGCCGGTCAGGGCGTCGATGCCGCGTGCGAGCAGCGGCAGCAGCACCGGCTGGTCCGCGTAACTCCAGCTCAGATGCTGTCCGGCGCCGAGGAAGTACAGTTCGTCGCCCTGGAAGCCGTACCGCGTGCTGACCAGGAGCAGCACGAGGAACGAGGCGCCGCCGGCGGCGCCCACCGCGCGGCCCGCGAACGGCGGCAGGGCGGAGTCCGCCTCCCGGACCAGGGCGGTCTCGTGGAGTTGTGCGGTCATGACCGGCCTCCCGCCCCTGCCGGACGGCCAGAATGCTGAGCAGCGATTGTCACCGGAACCTCCGCGGTATTTGAATCTGTCGGCGATGCCTACAGGGAAAAGGAATTCAGGGCTGTCCAGTCCGGTCCGTCCATGCGGTAAACATGGACGACAGTAGCGCTCCGACCGGTCCGCCGACTTGTCCGAGAGAATGCGATTGTCCCTGCTCAGGGGGTGTTAGGGGATAGATAGGGGTTCTGCGGCGGGAGAGCGGCGAATAGGTTCGCACCTGAGTCCGGAAACGGCCTGTCCGTGCGGTCAACTCTCGTCATTTCTCAGTACCGGGAAAGGGGGCGGCGCCGATGACGCCGAACATATTCACGGGTGATTCGGCGCGGACCTTCGCGGAATTCGAGACCGACACTCTGCGGACCGCGGCGGTTCTGCGCGACGACGGGGTCCGCCCGGGGGACCGGGTGCTGCTCAAGGCCGGCAACTCCGCGGCCTGGCTGAACGCCTTCTTCGCGCTGATGCACGTCGGCGCGTCCATCGTCCTGGTCGACCAGCAGGAACACGCCCGGGAGACGGAACGGATCATCGAGCGCACCCGGGCCACACTGTGCCTCTACGACGACGATGCCCCGATGCCCGACGGGACGGGCCGGTCCCGGTACCTGTACGAGCTGCTCGTCGAGGCGGCCGGCAGGACCCCGGACGAGCGGTCGCTGTCCTTCGACACCTGGTGCGCCCTGCAGGACAGCCTGATCATGTGGTCCTCCGGCTCCACCGGCACCCCGAAGGGCATCGTCAAGTCCGGTGCCCGCTTCCTGGAGAACCTGCGCCGCAACGCCGAGCACATGGGCCACGGACCCGGCGACGTGCTGCTCCCGCTGCTGCCCTTCGCGCACCAGTACGGGCTGTCCATGGTGCTGATCGCCTGGCTCGCCGAGTGCTCCCTCATCGTGGCCCCGCACCGCCGCCTGGACCGCTCGCTCCTGATGGGCGGGCAGTGCGGCGTGACCGTGCTCGACGCCACCCCGGCCACCTACCGCAGCATCCTCAACCTCGCCCGTCGCCGGCCCGACGTGCGCGCCGCCCTGGCGAAGGTGCGCATGTTCTGCAGCGGCGCCGCCCCGCTCGACCCGGCGCTGTCCGACGAGTACGTCGACTTCTTCGGCCATCCGCTGCTCGACAGCTACGGCAGCACCGAGCTCGGCAACATCGCCTTCGCCACCATCGACAACCCGGTCGCCTGCGGACAGGTCATGAAGGGACTGGCGCTGCGGATCGCCGACGACGAGGACAACGACCTGCCGCCCGGCGAACTGGGCGAGATCGTCGTCGACACCCCGGACATGATGGCCGGTTACCTCGCCGAGGACGGCAGCCTCGATCCCGTCGAGCAGGGCTGGTACCGCACCGGCGACCTCGGGCACCTCGACGAGGCGGGCAACCTGTTCGTGGCGGGCCGCAAACTCGCCGTGCACCGCATGGGTTACACCCTCTACCCGGAGATCATCGAGCGCAAGGTCGCCGCCGCCGGCTGCACGGTCAAGGTGATCGCCCTGCCCGACGGCGCGCGCGGCAGCGAACTCGTCTTCTTCGTCGAGGACCCGACCGGCCGGGACGCGGCCGCCTGGCGCGAGGTCATCAAGGACGCGCTGCCCGCCTACGAACACCCCAACCGCGTCACGGTCATCGACAGCTTCCCGCTCAACCGCAACGGCAAGCCCGACCGGCGCGCCCTTCAGGAGCGGGCCGCACAGGACCGGGAGCAGACGGCGGCACTCGCCCGCTCGGCCTGAACCTGGGCGCCCTCGCACGGCCGGTGACCGGATCTCAGGCGCCCCGCGCCGCCGGTGACGGGGTGTCAGGCACCCCGCGCCGCCGGTCAAGGGGTCTCAGGCGCCTCGGGCGCCCGCGCCGCTGGTGACCGGACCGAGGACCCCACCGAGCCGACCAGACCTACACGAGCAGACAGAGCGGATGACAGAGCGGACACTGATGACCACCGACCAGGCACGCACCGCCGTGGTGTTCCCGGGCATGGGGCCCTCGCGCTTCACCGACGTGGGCAAGTTCATGATGATCGACCCGTTCGTCCGCGACCGGCTCGCCGCCGCCGACACGGCACTGGGCCGCTCCGTCCTCGACGGCTTCCGCGCCGACGGCGACGACTACGGGGAGTTCACCCAGATCGCCTTCTTCGTCAACTCCGTGGCCCTCGCGGACCGGGCGCGCGAGGTGCTCGGCGCGGAGCCCGAGATCTGCGTCGGGTTCAGCTTCGGCCTGAAGGCCGCGACCGCCTTCTCGGACGCCCTCCCGTTCGCCGAGGCCGTCCGGCTGACCGCCGAACTCGCCCACTGCGAACGGACGTACTTCGAGGAGCAGCACCAGGACCTGGTGACGCTCGTCATCACGCGCGTGCCCGACGAACCGCTGAACGAGGTCCTGTCCGAACTCGCCGACCGCGGCGAGTACCACGAGATCTCCGGCCGGCTCGACGACGGCATGCACCTGATCACGCTGCGCGAGCCGGCCCTGGAGGCGTTCCAACGGCGCATCAGCGCCGTCGGCGGTTACTCGCTGTACACCATGAAGCCCCCCGCCCACTGCCCGGTGCTCACCGGGCTGCGCGACCGTGTCGAGGAGGGGGTGCTCGCCAAGTTCGACCTCCAGGACCCGCGCCTGCCGATCGTCGCCGACCACGACGGCTCGCTCGTCACCACCGCCGAACAGCTGCGCACCCTGCTCCTCGACACCTTCGACCACCCGGTCCGCTGGCCCCCGATCGTCGAGACCCTGCGCGCTCAGAACGTGGCGAAGCTGTACCTCACCGGACACGACCGGCTCCTCCACCGCCTCGACTCCACCACCCGCGCCTTCGACGTCGTCGCCCTCGGACCGGAACAGGCACTCCGACCCGCCCGCACCGCCTCGCGCAGGGAGCAGTGATGGCCGTACTGAACGACAGCCCACTGGCCGGATGGAAGTTCAGCGCCAAGCTGAGAACGACCCGGGCGCTGCTGCGGGCGTTCGGGGTCTTCGGGGATCCCTTCGCCCACCTCCTGATGGGCCAGGAGGACCCCTACCCGCTGTACGCGCGCGTACGGGAACGCGGCCCCCTGCACCGCAGCCACCTGGGCACCTGGGTGATCGGCAGCCACCAGCTGGGCAGCCGCGTCCTGCGCGACCGCTCCCTGTTCCTCAACCGCAAGGAGGGCGGCGTCCCGGGGCACGAGATCATGGACGACATCCCGTGGAACAGCTCCATCCTCGGTCTCGACCCGCCCGACCACACCCGGCTGCGCCGCCTCGCCCAGCCCGCCTTCGGGCCGAAGATGATCAGCAAGTACCAGGTCGAGGTGGAGAAGCTCTGCCACAGCCTGCTCGACAAGACGGCCACCGCCGACGAGTTCGACCTCATCGAGAACTTCGCGGGCCCGCTGCCGCTGCTGGTGATCGGTGAGCTGCTCGGCGTCCCGGAGGAGTACCACGACCGGTTCATCCGCGCCGGACGCAAGGTCGGACCGGTGATCGACGGGGTCAAGTCGCTCGCCATGGCCCGGGACTTCCGCGCCGCCGTCGACGACCTCGACGAGGTCTTCACCGAACTGATCGCGCTGCGTGCCACCGACCCGGGCGACGACCTGGTCAGCCGGCTCACGCTGGCCAAGGAGGACGGCAAGCTCACCACCGAGGAACTGCTCGCCTTCTGCACCGTCCTCGCCGTCACCGGCTTCGAGACCACCACCAACCTGATCGGCAACGCCGTCCTCGCCCTCACCCGCGACCGCACGCAGTGGAACATGCTGCGCGAGGACCCCGGCCTGGCCCGCGCCGCGGTCGAGGAGACCCTGCGCTACGACTCGCCCGCCCTCCAGGCCCAGCGCGTCCCCCACGAGGACACCGCGCTGCACGGCCACCACATCCGGGCCAACAGCTCCGTCGTCGTCCTGATCGGCGCGGCGAACCGGGACCCCGAGGTCTACACCGACCCCGACCGCTTCGACCTGACCCGCCGGGACCAGGCCGAGCACCTTTCCTTCTCCGGAGGCATCCACTACTGCATCGGAGCCCCACTGGCCCGCATGGAGGGCGAGACCGCCCTGCGCGTCCTGGTCGAACGGCTGCCGGACCTGCACGTCTCCGGCCCCGTACGGCGACGGAGCTCACCGGTGATCAGCGGCTGCACTCGCCTGCCGGTCAGCGGCCGTCCCCGGTGACCGCACCGGGGACGGCCGCCCCCGCGGCGGTCCCCGCCCCGCCCACCCAGCACCGTGAACGAGGAGAGAGATGAGCGAGACACCCGAATCCGAGAGCTGGCGGCGGGAGGTCGACCGCTCCTTCTTCCCCCGGCGCGAAGCCGGCCCGATCGACCTGCGCCGCTACTACGTCCAGCCCTCCTACTCCGGCATCCCCACCTTCATGGGCGTCCCCCTGGCCCTGAACCAGGAGGACCTCAGGGCGGGCGGGGTGGACGTCGCCGTCGTGGGCTGCCCCGTGGACGTGTCCAGCGGCCACCGCGGAGCCGCCTACGGGCCGCGGGCCATCCGCTCCGACGAGCGCTACCTGTACAACACCCCCGAGGGCTTCGTGCACTCGGCCACCCGCGTCAACCCGTTCAACATCCTCAAGGTCGTCGACTACGGAGACGCGGCCGTCGACCCGTTCGACATCGCCCGCTCCATGGAACCCATCCGGGGACTCGTCCGGGAGATCGCCGAAGTCGGGGCGCGGCCGGTGGTCCTCGGCGGCGACCACTCACTGCTGTGGCCGAGCGTGGGCGCCCTGTCCGAGGTGCACGGCCGCGGTTCCATCGCCGTCATCCACTTCGACGCCCACCCGGACTGCCACGAGGAACTGTTCGGCCACCGGGCCACCCACACCACTCCGATCCGCCGTCTCATCGACGAGGAGATGGTGCCGGGCCCCAACATCATCCAGGTGGGCATCCGGACCATCTCCGGCCCCGAGGACCAGTTGTTCAACTGGATGCGGCGGGCCGGCATGCGCTCGCACTTCATGGCCGAGATCGAACGGATCGGCTTCGCCGCCGTCGTCGACAAGGTGATCGAGGAGGCCCGCGCGGCCGCCGACCACGTGTACCTGTCCCTGGACATCGACGTCCTCGACCCGGCCTTCGCCCCCGGCACCGGCACCCCCGAACCGGCCGGCCTGACCACCCGTGAACTCTTCACCGCACTGCGGCGCATCGCGCACGAGACCGACCTGGTCGGCATGGACGTCGTCGAGGTCGCCCCGCACCTGGACGCCGGCTACACCACCGCGATGAACGCCCGCAGGGCCGTCTTCGAGGCACTCACCGGCCTGGCCCTGAACCGGATCAAGATCACCACCAGGAACTACGCCAACCCCATCGTCGCCGGCGAGGTCCGCTTCCCCATGGGTTAGCCTGCCTCCCCCGACCTCCCCCGTACGTCCTCGAAGGCGGGCCCGTCCCGCCTTCGGCCATGTCCACGACCTGGATGGAACACGCCATGACGACAGCCCCCTCGACCGACCTGTGGGTGCGCCGCTACCACCCCGCACCGGACGCGTCCGCCCGTCTGGTGTGCTTCCCCCACGCCGGCGGCTCGGCGAGCTTCTACTTCCCCGTCTCGTCCGCCCTCAGCGCCGTGGCCGACGTCGCCGCCCTGCAGTATCCCGGCCGGCAGGACCGGCACACCGAGAAGGGCATCGACAGCATCGCCGAGCTGGCGGACCGGGCCCATGAGGCGCTGCGGCCCTGCGCGGACCGCCCGCTGACCTTCTTCGGGCACAGCATGGGAGCCGTCCTCGCCTTCGAGGTCGCCCGCCGTTTCGAACGCGACGGCCAGGGCCCCGTGCGCGTCTTCGCCTCCGGGCGCCGCGCGCCGTCCACCCATCGGTCCGAGAACGTCCACCAGCGCGACGACGAGGGCATCATCGCCGAGATGCGCAAGCTGAGCGGCACCGACCCCCGGGTGCTGGGCAACGACGAGGTGCTGCGCATGGTGCTGCCGGCGATCCGCAGCGACTACACCGCCATCGAGAACTACCGGGCCGAGCCCGGAGCCACCATCGCGGCCCCGATCACCGTCCTCACCGGTGACGCCGACCCGCGCACGACCCTCGACGAGGCGCGGGCCTGGGAACAGCACACCACCGGCGACTTCGACCTGAAGGTCTTTCCGGGAGGCCACTTCTACCTCACCGAACACGCCGCCGAGGTGATCGAGGTCCTCCGGGCGCATCTGACCGCCTGAACGGAGGGAAAAGACCCGCGGATAGACCGGGGAACACCAACGCCCCAAAAGACGCGCCCCCTTCAGGGCGCGTCTTTTTGCTGGACGGCTTCCGTTCAAAAAGAGAAATCCCGGTGGCCGACAACGGGGGATTTGTCGACCACCGGGAGACTTGGGGTGCCAGCGATAGGTGAACCTGTCAGTTGTGCGCGGACTTACGGGCACGAGAGCCCGTCACCGCGAGAATGATCAGGCCCACGGCACCGATCAGCAGACTCACCCACGAAGGCGTACTGCTCGGCAGCAGCGCCGTGACACCGAATTCCGTGTCCCAGACTTGCTCGGTCAGGAATGATCCGAATCCCTGGACCGCCAGGACGATGCCGACCCACAGCATGCCGCTCCTCAATTCGTTCCGGGTGAGCGCCTTGTGCCTCTCACGCTCGGCCCGGAGTCCGATCGCCGGGCCGCCGACACATACGATTCAACACCGCCCGGCAACCGGCCCGGCAGAGGGAAACGTTGGCACCCCTACCGACGAAAGTAGCTAATCGGCCCCGCCTTCCCCCTCCGGCGGAGCTGGCGCGGTACGGCGGGCACCGTCTCGCCGGACCGCCGCAGGGCGCCGCCCCCCACCTCCGCGGACGCGGGAAGCCACAGGTCAGGGCGGCAACTACAGCTCCACGTGGATACCTACTAGGCTCCCGGTGACCAAAGACGGCGAAAGCCGGTGTGTACGGGGGTGAGTTGGCCGTGCGGGCAGTCGGGACTGCCGGTGGGCACCACTTGGGTGCGTCAGCGCGGCGCCTTACGGCGACGGATGTTCTCCTCGTTGTCGGCCTTGTGGTGTTCAACGTGTATGTGGCGGTGTGGAGTGGTCTTCCGTGGGAGGGCCGTTCGGGGGTGGGGCGTTGGGCGGGGTTGGGGTTGCAGGTGGTGGTGGCG
>NZ_BAAGRZ010000056.1:0-17892 GCF_054782695.1 Streptomyces deserti | reverse complement strand
ACCGAACTGGACCGCCCGGCCATCGACACGGAAGACTGCGGCACCGGGGCCTCCTGTTGTTGCTCGGTGATTCGACACCAACGAGCTGTTCAGGAGGCCCTACTCGTATGCGCCAAGCACCCCGCGGCCACCCGATCGAGACTCCCGTTCGACGCGCATCTCTCAAGATCGGAAAGACAACAGCTTCTAAGACTCGGTGCCGGTCTGGATGATGGTGCCGTTGAAGGTGAGCCGATCGACGACAGCTGCGCAAAGCCTGGGATCGGTGAAGGTCTTCGTCTCGGTGAGTCAGCGCGCGTCGGCGACTACATCGTTGAAGTCATGGCTGTTGCCACCGGAACCCTGGGGCCGTTGCTGCGGACCTCGCGCGAGAACGTAGACGAGCAGAATCGCCATGACTACTGCGCCTGCCCACATGGCCTGCTGCCAGCCGTCGACGAAGGACTCCCGGGCGGCTCGGGTCAGCGCCTGCGCCTGGGGGCCGGCCCCGTCGGCGGCCGCGAGGGCGTTGGCGACGCCCTCGCGGGCGGTGTCGGCGGCGTCGCCCGGCACTCCGTCGAGCCGGGAGTCGATGGCGCCGCGGTAGCCGGAGGTCAGCACCGCTCCGAGCAGCGCGACACCGAGCGCGGTGCCGAACTCCCGGGTGACGTCGTTGAGCGCGGAAGCGACACCTTGACGTTCACGCGGCAAGGCGGTGGTGATGGCCTCGGTGGAGGGTGTCATCGTCAAACCCATCCCGAGTCCCATCGCGAGCATGCCGGGGAGGATTGAGAGGTACCCGCCGTCGACGGAGACGAAGGTGGCCATGAGGACGAGTCCGGCTCCGCCCAGGAAGATTCCTGAGGCCATCGTCGAGCGGCTGCCGAAGCGCGCGGCTGCCTGCGGGGCAAGGCCGGAGGCGAACATCATCAGCAGCGCCATCGGCATGAGCGCCAGGGTGGAGCGAAGGCCGGACCAGCCGAGCACCGCCTGGAAGTACGGGAAGAGGACCACGAAGATCCCTGCCTGCACGCCGAAGACTGTCAAGAGCGACACGGAGCCGCTCGCGAGACCTCGCTCACGGAACAGGCGGACGTCGAGGAGTGGAGCCTGTCGGCGCAGCTCCCATGCCACGAATCCGACAGCGGCGATGACGCCGACGAGGAGGCTCAGTAGCGTCGCGGGCGCGGTCCAGCCTCGCTGGGGGCCCTCGTGGAGAAAGAAGACGAGCCCGACCGCCGCGACCACGGACGACAGCGAACCGACGGCATCGACCCCGTACTTTGACACCTCGCGCGAGTTCGGGATGGATCGCAGCGCCATGACGATGGCGACGACGACGAGCACGACCGGCAGGACGAAGAGCCACCTCCAGCTCGCCAGGTCGACCAGGACGGCCGACAGGTACATCCCCAAGATGCCTCCACCACCGGCGACGCCGGTCCACACGCCGATCGCCTTGGAGCGCTCCTCGTCCGGGAAGGTCGAGGTGATGACGGCCAGAGTGACCGGCATGATCATCGCTGCGCCCACTCCGCTCAGCAACCGCGCAGCGAGCATGATCTCGGACGACGTGGCAAGGCCGGCCGCCGCACTCGCTGTTCCGAAGACGAGCAGGCCCGCGAGCAGCACCGGCCTGCGGCCCCACCGGTCACCCATCGCGCCGAGCGGCAGAAGCAACGCGGCCAGACTGATGGTGTAGATGTTGATGAACCACAAGACCTCGGCTTGCGAGGCGTCGAACGCGACGGTGAGCTCCGGCTGGGCGACATTCAGTCCGGACACCGAAGCGATGACAGCCATGAGTGCGATGCAGACCCCGACCAGGATGGTCCGTCGTTGTCGTGGGTCTTGGATGGTCGGGTCGGGATCCTGCGCGTCTGAGGGCCGGTTCGTACTCATGGGATTCCTTTCAAGAGAAGGCAGGGGAAAGCGGCGCGGGGCAGCGGGCCCTGGCGCTGGAGGACGGGTGTGATTACCAGCGTCGGGTGGCGCGCACGACGATGTCGTGGAGGGGGACGGCTCGGCCCCCGGGGCCGGTGAGCGTGCGGTGGTGCTCTTCGGCGGTGACGATCTCCCACTCCATGCCGTCCAGCCGCGCGGTGATGGCCGCCGAGGTGGCCGACGCTTCGGCAGGAGGTTGGTGCCCGTGGCCGGTGGAGCCCGAGGTGTGCAGGTGCGCCACGATGAGGAGCGTGCCGCCGGGGGCCACCCATCCGGCGATGCGGTCGTAGAACTCCAGCTGGGGCATCGCCGGGTGGGCGTAGTGGGTCATGACCAGGTCGAACTGCGCGTTTGGCCTCCAGACGCCTAGATCCGCCTCAACCCATTGCAAGTGCTCGGGAGCCCCGCTCGTCGCCGCCCGCTCGGCAGCGCGTGCAAGGGCCTTGGACGAGATGTCGGCTGCGGTGACGTGCCAGCCGTGGGAGGCAAGCCAGATCGCCTCGGCACCGCCGCCACACCCCGCATCCAGCGCCGTGCCCGGTGTCAGGCTGCTGGTCTCACGAGCGAGGTACGGGTTCGGCGGGTTGCCGCCCATGGATCCGGGGGCCCCAGCTAGTTGCCAGTGCCGCTCCCAGAAGTCCTTGTCGAATCCGTGCGTCACAAATCGCCCTCCTCGTTCGCAACACCCCTCTGCGGGTGCGTTTCTCGGTTCGTTCTTCACGGTGCCGAGAGACAGGGCGGATACGCAAACATTGTTGCCGAATGGCAAAATGACGGGATGGATGAAGCCATTGACCGCACTCTGGATGCTGTCGGACCGAGGCTGAAACGCCTTCGGCTGCATCGGGGCATCACGCTCGCCGACCTCGCAGCGGAGACGGGCATCTCCACCAGCACCCTGTCCCGGCTCGAGGCGGGCCTGCGGCGCCCCACGCTCGAGCAGCTGCTTCCGCTTGCTCGCGCCTACGGGGTCACACTCGACGAGCTCGTCGATGCGCCGCCGACCGGCGACCCACGCATCAATCTGCGTCCCATCCCCTGCAGCGATGGCTCCGTCATCCTGCCTCTGACCCGTAGGCCCGGGGGAATCCAGGCCTACAAGTTCATCCTCCCGGCTGGAAACGACGATGCCGAACCCGACCTACGCACCCACGAGGGCTACGACTGGGTCTATGTCCTGAACGGAACGCTCCGCCTCGTACTCGGGGAACACGACCTCATCCTCAAGTCCGGGGAAGCCGCGGAGTTCGACACACGCACCCCGCACTGGTTCGGGGCCACCAGCGCTGGCCCCGTTGAGTACCTGAGTCTCATCGGGAAACAAGGCGAACGCGCGCACGTCCGTGCATCACCGAGACAAGGCCCGGCCGAGTAAGAACGCTCAGGGACCTCATAACCGGGACCACTGCTCCCTCTTCCTCACACGCGCATCTGGGTCACACTCCACCACGGCCAACCGAGGCGGGATACTCATCCCAGGTCCGGTCATCGAGCAGACGGCCGCCGGCCTTCGGGGTCAGCCCACCGACCTGCTTGAAGAACAGAGCGGACCCGAAGATCGACACACCGGTCTCGAATGTCGCGGACCCAGGCCAGGTCCAGCGGCCGGTGGGCCGAGCCGCTCTCGCCGCCGACGATCACCCAGTCGATCCCCGAAAGATCCAGGGACGGCACCGGACCCAGCAATGGCTCCAGCGACAAGAACCAAACGGCAGCCGGGATCCCCGCAGCTCATCAGCCCGCCAGCAGTAGATCGACGTGCCGATGCAGACGCTGGGCAGCGGCCACGGACTCAAGGCGTTCCATTTGGCCACGCGCTTGCGCGGGAGACCGGTCAGCGGAACAGCATCTCCTCTGACAACCGCTCCATCTCGGCCCAGACCCCGCCCACCAACTTCAGCTCTCGCGCTCCGGCTCCCCCGGCCCGCTGACGCACAGGGGAAGCGTGCACTCGCTGAGGGCTCTGATGGCCAACTATCGTGCTCAGTGGCCAACTGAAGCGCTGAGCCACAGCTGAGCCGAGGCACGATGACTGTCACCCACGAGATCGGACGACCTGCCGTTCTGCGGCGGCGAGGCACGGTGGTTGTCACCGCATAGCACGCTACTGTCACCCTCAGCTCGCAGGAGCACGGGCGGAGGACACAGCACGCGCTTACGACCGAAACGGAAACTGATTCAGCTGGCGATTCGTCTTGCGCAACGAGCCGAGCGGATGGGAAGCCAGGTGGAGCGAGCAGTCAACGGTAAGACGTCGACGGGAAAGGCAGCAGTGCCCCGGTTGGCGCGGTGCTGGGCCGGACAGGGGCGTCCGGGCGACGCCGGTAAGGGGGATGCAAGGCGCCAGTGGGCCTGGATGCGGGGACAGGTGCTGGCCGCGTTCGCGGTGCTGACGGCCGGGCTGCTGGCGTTCCACCGGGCGGTGCCCAACGTCGCGGGCCGACTGGGCAGTTTACTGGAAACATTCCTGCCGTGGCTCGGCATGGTCGTCCTGGCGCTGCTCGGCCTGGCCCTGCTGCGCCGTTCAGCCACCGCACTGGTGGCCCTGCTCCTGCCCGTGGCGGCCTGGACGTATCTCTTCGGTGGGCTGCTCCTGCCCGTGGCGAAGTCCGGCTTGCACGACCTGGTCGTGGTGCAGCACAACGTCAGCGACGAGAACACCGACCCGGCGGGCACGGCCCGTGCCCTGTCCGACGCCGAGCCCGATCTCATCGCGCTGCAGGAGCTGGTGCCTCCGGCGCTGCCGATCTACGAGAAGACACTCGCTGCGGACTACCCGTACCGCGCGGTCCGGGGCACCGTCGGACTGTGGTCGAAGCATCCGCTCACCGATGTCTGGCTACTGGACATCAAGCCGGAGGGAATCGCGGAGCCCTGGAGTCGCGGGCTGCGGACCGTGGTCAAGACGCCGCACGGCGATATCGCGGCGTACGTCGCGCACCTGCCCTCGGTCCGCGTCCGAGCAAGCGGCCTGGCATCCTCCTGGCGCGACGAGAGCGCCGGCTTGCTCGGCAAGGCCATCGCCGCCGAGCCGTTGAAAACGGTGATTCTGCTGGGCGACCTCAATGGCACGGTCGAGGACCGCGGGCTGGCCCCGCTGACCTCACGGATGAACGTGGCAGAGCGGGGCTTCGCCCTCAGCTTCCCCACCGCCTTCCCGCTGGCCCGGATCGACCAGGTCATGGCCCGCTCGACAACCGTCGCCCACATCCGGACCCTGCCCGCCACCGGCAGCGACCATCTGCCGGTCGCCGCGAGAATCACCCTGCGCTGAAGGAGTGGTCCCGGTGACAACAAGCCTGCCTGTGTGACGCCTATCGTGCTTCGGCTCAAATACGGTTTATGGCAGGCCCTTCGCGCGGGTCAGACTCGAACCCTATGGACCGTAGGTGCGTAAAATCCACCCAGGCCGTCAGCCCGGGTGCCCCATACCGTGAAATACGACTCGGTGGGTCGACACCGTGCTGGCCGCCGACCGCAGGCTCGACGTGCTGATCAACAACGCCGGCGGCGGTGACATGCCGCAGGAGGCCCTCGGCGACCCGCTTAACGGCGGAGACGCCATCTGGGAAGCCGGGTTCGCCCTCAACCTCCACGCGGCCGTGCGGAGCCCTACTCCGTCGCCAAGGCCGCCCTGAACGCCTTCACCCGGCAGGTGGCCGAGCGCGTGGCGCCCACCGGAGTACGGGTCAACGCGGTGTCACCGTCGGCGACGCGCACGCACATGATCACGAGCAAGGACGGATTCGTGCGCAACTGGCCGACAGCATGGGCACCGACCACGACACGCTGGTGGCGGCCCTGCCGAAGCAGAACGGGATGCTCACCGAAACCCTGATCGACCCCACCGAGATCGCCCGGCCGGTGTTGCTTCTGGCCTCCCCGACCATGCCGAGCGCGATCGGCGCGAACTGGCCGGTCCGACGCCGGAGCCACGAAGATCGCCTGAGGTACGCGTTCTCGGTCGCACGCCGTGCAACGCGCCGGGGAACCGCCGTACCTCGCCCTGCTCCGCCACAGGCTGCCGGCACTGCTGCCCGGCGGTGCCTCAACGATCAGCCGACTCCGGAACGTCGTCCTCTTCGAGCGGCCCACGCCCGGCCACTTGGCCGGCGGTCTCCCGCATCACTCGCCGCAGCCACTGGTGCGCGGGGTCGCCGTCGACACGGGGATGCCAGGCGATGCCGTAGGGAAAGGGCGCGAGTTCCTTCGGTGCTGCGGCGACGCGGTAGGCCGGGTCATCGGCGTACGCGAGGACGGCACGGCGCGGGAGGGCGGCCATCAGTTCGGTGCCCGGCAGCGCGGCCGCCGCCGCGGAGAAGAAGGGCACGCGCAGTCCCACGGGACGGCGCAGTCCGTACTCGTCGAGTCTGCGCTCGACCATGGCCTGGCCCAGGCCCAGGACGTCGACGACCACGTGGGGGTACGCGATGAAGTCGTCCATGGTGACCTGATCGCCGGACACGGGATGGTCGCGGGGCAGCAGGCAGGCGAAGTCCTCCTCGAACAGCGTCTCCCACCGGAGCGCACGCGGTGCCACGACACCGGAGATGATCAGGTCCGCGCGGCCCTGCTCGACATCGGCGAAGGACTGGTCAGTCAGCGGCGCCACGGTCAGCGAGATACCGGGAGCCTCGCGGAGGAAGCGGGGGAAGAGGGTCGGGCCGAACAGCGACGTGGCGAAGTCGGTGCAGAGGACGCGGAAGTGGCCGTTCGCCGTGGCGGGATCGAAGGCGTCTCCGCGCAGCAGCGTTTCGAGGCGCGGGAGGAGCTCGGCAAGCTCCGACTGGATCTGCTGGCCCCGAGGGGTGGGTTCGTACCCGCCGCGTGTGCGCACCAGGAGTTCGTCGCCGAACGTCTCTCTGAGCCGGTGCAGGACACGACTCATCGCCGGCTGGCTCAGGTGGAAACGGTCGGCGGCTCGCGTCACATGCCGTTCTTCGAGCAGCACCGCGAGCGCTTCCAGCAGGTTCAGATCCGCGTTCCGCAGATGTGACATGGCGACAGCCTAGGAATTTCCATGCAGGCTACGCATAAAGGTTCCTGCTTCCCGGACGCGTCATGCGTGCGACGCATGGCCAGCATGCATTTTTTGCGTTGGACGACTGGATTCCTCGCGCGTCAGGCTCGCTTCATCTCGCCGACCCGGGATTCACAAGGAGTAACTCCATGTCCCAACACAGCAGGCGCAGCGTATTGAAATCGGGGGGCGTGGCAGCGGCCGCGGTGATGGTTCCCCTGTCGGGAACGGAACCGGCCGCAGCACAGCGCGCCACCGTGCAAGCGGCACAGCCTCGGACGGCCGGCGACCTCACGCTCACCGTCAACGGCGCCGAGCACAGGCTTCCGGGAGTCGAGGCCCGCGTCACCCTGCTGGACGCGCTGCGCGAGCACGCCGGACTCACCGGCACCAAGAAGGGCTGCGACCGCGGCGAGTGCGGTGCCTGCACGGTGCTCGTCGACGGTCGGCGCACCACATCCTGCCTGACTCTGGCCATGATGGCGGAAGGCCGTGCCATCACCACCATCGAGGGACTCGCCCGGGGAGGGCAACTCCACCCGGTGCAGGAGGCGTTCGTCCGCCGTGACGCATTCCAGTGCGGCATCTGCACTCCGGGACAGATCATGTCCGCGGTGGCCTGCATCGAGGAAGGCCACGCCGATTCCGAGGATGAGATACGGGAGTGGATGAGCGGCAACCTGTGCCGGTGCAGCTGCTACCCGAACATCGTCGACGCGGTGGCCGACGCGGCGAAGGCGGGGCGTCGATGAGGGACTTCGCCTACGCTCGCCCCACCCGGGCCGCTGAGGCCGTACAGCTCGTGGCCCGCAGCTCCGACGCCGCGTTCGTCGCCGGCGGCACGGATCTGCTGAACCTGATGAAGGACGGTGCCGAGGAGCACGGCCTGGTCGTCGACATCAACCGCCTGCCGCTTCATGACATCGAGGCGTCAGGGAACACGCTGCGCATCGGCGCCCTGGCCAGGATGGCGGACGTGGCCCTGCATCCGGTGGTGCGCAAGCGACTGCCCGTGCTGTCCCAGGCACTGCTCGCCGGGGCCTCCCCGCAGGTACGCAACATGGCCTCGATCGGAGGCAACCTGCTCCAGCGCACCCGCTGTTGGTACTTCCGCGGTGAGGACTTCGCCTGCAACAAACGCGCACCAGGAAGCGGCTGTGCCGCACTGGAGGGCCGCAACCGCTGGCACGCGATCCTCGGCGGCAGCGACCACTGCATCGCCGTCCACCCTTCCGACCTGGCGGTCGCCTTGCGCGTCCTGGACGCCACCCTCCACACCGTCGGCCCGGACGGCACGCGGACCGTCACCATGGCCGACTTCTACCGCGCGCCGGATGACACACCGCACATCGAGAACGCCCTGCGGCACGGCGAGCTCATCACCGCGGTCGAGGTGCCGTTGCCGGCCCCGGACAGCCGTCAGCGCTACCTGAAGGTCCGCGACCGCGCCACCTTCGAGTTCGCGGTCGTGTCCGTCGCCGCCGTGTTGCGTCTGAAGGGCCGCACCGTCGAGGAGGCCCGCCTCGCCTTCGGCGGTGTCGCCACCCGTCCCTGGCGCACCTCCGAGGTCGAAGCCGTCCTGCGGGGCCGGGTGCTGAGCGAGCGGAGCATCGCCGCGGCCGGACGCGTTCTGGTCCGGGACGCACGGCCGCGCAAGGACAACGAGTTCAAGATCGAGCTGGTGCAGCGCGCGCTCCAGGACGTGCTCGGCCGTTTCCATGGAGGTTCCCGATGAGCACCGATGTCGTCGGCCGTCCGCTGTCCCGCGTCGAGTCCCGGCTGAAGGTGACCGGCGCTGCCGAGTACACCGCCGACGTGAGGCTCCCCCGTCTGGTCCACGCGGTGATGGCGATGAGCACGATCGCACGGGGCCGGATCATCCGGATCGACACCCGTGCGGCCGAAGCGGTGCGCGGCGTCCTCGCCGTCTACACCCACGAGACCATGCCGCGTCTGACGCAGCCGACTTACCGTGCGTTCTTCAAGCCCTTCATCCCCGTCCAGACACCGGAGATCCACCACGCCGGCCAGCCCGTCGCCTTCGTGGTCGCGCAGACCCTGGAACAGGCACAGCGGGCGGCGGAACTGATCGAGGTGGCCTACGAGGAGTCGGGCACGCCCGCGGGCGAACTGGCCAAGGGCGAGGTGTTCCAGCCGCCCGACGGGCCGGACGGCCCCAACACCTTCCGGCGCGGCGACGCGGCGGCCGGCATGGCCCGGGCGGACGTCCGGATCAAGGCGCAGTACTCGGTCCCCATGCACCACCACAACCCCATCGAGCCGCACGCCACCACGGCCGCGTGGGAAGGCCCGAAGGTGACGGTGTACGAGACCACGCAGGGAGTGGACGGCACCCGGCAGGTCGTCAGCCAGGCGCTGGGCGTTCCCCTCGCCGATGTCCGGGTCGTCTCCCGCTACCTCGGCGGCGGCTTCGGCTCCAAGGGGCCGATCTGGCCGCACACCATCCTGACCTGTGCCGCCGCTCGCGCCCTGGGCCGCCCGGTCAAGCTCGTGCTGTCCCGTGCGCAGATGTACACCTCCAACGGGCACCGCGCCCAGACGCACCAGACGATCGAGCTCGGCGCCCGCCGGGACGGCCGTATCACCGCGCTGAACCATGTCATCACCCAGCAAGTCACCCGCGACGACGTCGCGCTGTTCAACAGCAGTGAGCCGATCCGCATGCTGTACGACATCCCTCACCTGTCCAACGCACAGCACGCCGTGCGGCTGGATCTGCCCACCCAGAGCTTCATGCGCTCCCCGGAAGCGTGCGTCGGTCACGCCCAGGAAGCGGGGCTCGACGAACTCGCGTACGCCCTGGGCATGGACCCGGTCGAGTTGCGGGTGCGTAACTGGAGTGCGCGGAACATGGAGAACGGTGAGGCGTGGGGCAGCAATCACCTGCGTGAGTGCTACCGCCGCGGCGCGTCGATGTTCGGCTGGTCCCGGCGCGATCCGCGCCCCCGCTCGATGCGCGAGGGCGGTGAACTCGTCGGCTGGGGCATGGCGACCTCCGCGCACACCGCGGGCGGCAGGCCGGGGGCCGGGGCCCGTATGACGCTGGGCACCGACGGCAAGGTACTCATCCAGGTCGGCACCCAGGACAACGGCACCGGCACGTACACCGTCATGACGCAGATCGCGGGAGAGGTGCTCGGCGTGCCCGTCTCCCACGTGACCTTCGAACTCGGCGACAGCGCCTTCCCCTTCAGTTACGCCTCCGGCGCCTCCACCACCGCGCCCGGCGTCGGCAGCGCCGTCAACCGCGTGTGCACCGCCGCACGCCGGGCCGTCATCGACCTGGCCGTGGCGCAGGCGGGCTCCCCGCTGCGCGGCGTCCCCGCCGAGCGCGTGGACACCGCCGACGGCCATCTCTTCGACACCGCCGACCCGCGGGCCCGCGTGAGCTACCGCTCGGTGGTCGGCCACGGCGGCAAGCCCTTGGTCTTCCAGGTCGAACCGGTCAACACCCCGCTCGGCTACTCGACCGGCGCCGTCTTCGTCGAGGTCCGCGTCGACCCTCTGCTCGGCCGGGTCCGGGTGACCCGCGTGGCAGGCTGCTACGACCCGGGCACCGTCCTCAACCGCAAGACGGCTCGCAGCCAGGTCCTGGGCGGCGTGATCTGGGGCATCGGTTTCACGCTCTTCGAGCACACCCTCGTCGACCCCGCGACGGCACGGATAGTCAATCCGAACCTCTCCGGCTACCTGATACCGGTCAACGCCGATGTCCCCGACATCCAGGTGCAGTTCGTCGACGAGCCCGACCCGGCCAGCGACGCCCTCGGCGCCCGCGGCTTCGGCGAGACCCCCATGACCGGGGTCACCGCCGCCATCGCCAACGCCGTCTTCCACGCCACGGGCAAGCGCGTGCGCGACCTTCCCCTCACCCAGGACAAGCTGCTGTGACCGGCCGCGACGGCGTCTGGGACGCACTGTACGAGGCCTGGTCCTCCGGCGAGACCTCGGGCCTGGCGACTGTGGTGCGCACCTTCGGCTCCGCCCCGCGCCCGGCCGGGTCAGCCATGCTGCTCACCCCCCAGGGGCGGGTGGTGGGCTCCGTGTCCGGCGGCTGCGTGGAGGGCGACGTACTCGAACGGGCCCGTGAGGTCATCGAGAACGGCAGCCCCCAGCAGGTGACGTACGGCATCAGTGACGACGACGCCTTTGCCGTCGGCCTCACCTGCGGCGGCACGCTGGAGATCTTCGTCGAACCCGTCGGCATCCGCACCTTCCCCGAACTCGGCGAGGTGAGGGAGGCCGTGCGGGCCGGCATCCCCACAGCCGTCGCCACCGTGGTGCACCATCCGCGCCCGGAGGCCGTCGGCACCCATGTGGTCCTGCGCGGCGATGACCACCGCGGCAGCCTGCGCCCGCGGCACACCCCACCGGACCTGCTGGACGGCGCACGGGCCTTGCTGCGGTGTGGTGACAACGCACTGTTGAGCTATGACACCGGAAGCATCCGCGTCTTCGTACGCTCCCTGTCGCCACCTCCGCGGATGTTGCTGTTCGGCGCCGGAGACTTCGCCTCGGCCCTCGCGTCGATCGGCCGGACACTGGGGTATCGGGTCACCGTGTGCGATGCCCGCCAGGTCTTCACCACAGCCGACCGCTTCCCGGACGCCGACGAAGTGGTCGTGGCCCGGCCCGACCAGTACCTGGCCGACGAGGCCGCGGCCGGGCGGGTGGACGCACGGACGGTGGTCGTGTCCTTCAGTCACGACCCGAAGTTCGACATCCCCCTGCTGGAGACCGCGCTCGGGCTGGATGTCGGGTACGTGGGCGCGCTGGGCTCGCGTCGCACTCATCAGCGCCGCACGGCGGCCCTGCGGCAGGCCGGCGTCACCCCGCTCGCCCTGGCGCGGTTGTCCTCCCCTGTGGGGCTCGACCTCGGCGGGCACTCCGCCGCGGAGACGGCCGTCTCCATCGCTGCCGAGATCGTCGCCGACCGGCACGGTGGCCGGGGAGTGCGCTTGTCCGACCGCGACGGACCGGTCCACGCGATGCGGGCGACCGGGTGACAGCCGGTCCCCACCCCGCCGAGTGAGAGCGGTCCCGGGCCCAGTGATCCAGATCACTGGATTGCCGACGCATCGGCGTCACCCCACCTGCAACCCCGAGGGCCTTGAGGCGTCTGTCGAGATGGATGCGCCTCCCGCACAGGGCCTCCGCATGGCAAGCCGGCCATGCCGGACGGCCGCCCCAGCAAGTCGACACCGATGATTCGAGGACCGACATGTCAGTACGTCACGCCGCTGCCCGCAGTCCCCGCCCGGGCCGGGTCCGCGCCGCACTGGGCGTTTCCGTCATGGGCGCCGCGCTGGCCCTCGGCGGAGCCTTCACGGCCCACGCCGACAGCACCGCGCCGGACGCCACCGAGGCCGAGAAGGCGCACTCCGCCATCCCCGCGCAGTCCACCTTCGCCGGGAAGCACGCCAAGCCCTACGTGTCCGGGTCGGAAACGCCCGCCCTCACCTCGGAGACGGACGTCCCCCGGCACGCCAAGCCCGCCCGGCCCCACGCGCCCGGGTCGGAGACGGACGTCCCCAAGGACGCCAAGCCCGCCCAGCCCGCGCAGCTGCCCGCTCAGCCGGTACAGCAGCCCGCTCAGCCGGTACAGCAGCCCGCAACTCCGGCCCAGTGATTCCCTCAGTGTGCCGGCTCGCTGATCGGCTCTAGTCCGTTCGGCAACACCCTGTGAACACACGCTGCGGGACTCAGCCCCGCAACACGGTCTGTCCACCCGGCCTCCGGGTGGACAGACCCGTACCGTAACCGTCCAGGAGACACGTGAGCACAGCGACGATCCCCACCGCCGCACCGTCGGTCACCTGGTGGCAGAGCCTGCGCAGGCTGGTACAGGGCGGACTCGCTCCGCGTTCGCTGACGACTCGCAAGGACGGCTGGGACAGGCCCCTCCGAGCCCCCTCCCCCAGCACCGCCGCAGCCGGGGACGAACACGGATTCAGCGAGCTCTACCACCACCGCCGGCTGGCTCTGGTGCGACTGGCGCTGCTCCTGGTCGACGACCTGCCCACGGCAGAGGACGTGGTGCAGGACGCCTTCACCGCCCTCCTGCACCGCCACGGCCGTCAGCTCGGTCAACTGGACGACCCCGAGGCCTACTTGCGGACCAGCGTGGTCAACAAGGCCCGCTCCGTTCTGCGTCGACGCCGTACGGCACGCGCCTACGTCCCCGAGCGTGAACGCCCGTGCCCGTCCGCCGACGAGAGCGTGCTGCTCGCCGAGACGCACCGGGAAGTGATCGACGCGTTGCAGCGCCTCACCCACCGACAACGCGAAGTCCTGGTGCTGCGCTACTGGTCGGACCTCACCGAGGCGCAGATCGCCGACACCCTGGGCATCTCCCGCGGGACGGTCAAGTCGACCGCCAGCCGGGCCCTGGACGCCCTGGGCAGACAACTGCAGGAGACAGCCCCATGACCAGCCACCCCGCCCGACAGGGCTGCCGTCCCTCCCACCGCCGGCACCCCGCAGAGAACTCGCGATGAGTGACAGCCGGATCCGCCACGAGGCGATCGAACAACGCCTGCGCCATGCCCTCGCCGCCCGGGCCGACACCGTCGAAGCGGGACATCTGCGGCCTGCCCGCCTCCCCACCACGCCCCGGCTGCGGCACCCACCCCTTCGCCGGACCGCCGTCGTGCTGCTGGGTCTGGCCGCGGTCATCGCCTGCGTCTTGTTCGCCGTCACGAACCGCACTTCGCACAACCCGGTCCCACCGGCCGGCACTCCCCCACACTCGGTGAACCCGCCCACGACCCCGGCACCGGCCTCCCCCGCCGACCCGGTCCAACCCCCAGAAGGAGACGACACCGGGCACGGACCCGACCCTGCGTCCCCGGCCACCACGACAGGACGATGACCTGACCTCGGCGGCCGCGCTTCGCGGTTCAGTGCGTGAAGGCGACGGATGCCGCGAAATCCTTCTGGGTTTCGAGTGCGGTTAGACGTTCGGTGAGTGCGGCGTGGACGGCGTTGTAGGTGTCGGAACCGAGGGCGAGGCGCAGGGGCGGGTTCGGGTCGTGCTGTCGTAGACGGCGGCGGCGAGCTTGGCCGGGTCGCCGGTGAAGACTTCGGCGTCGGCGGTCTGAAGGGCGCGCCGCGTCCGGCCGACCGCGTTGTCGCGATAGGGGGTTGTCTCGGCGGTGTAGCGCAGGGCCGAAGCGAAGCCGGTGCGGGTGGCACCGGGTTCGACCAGGGTGAGGTGAATGTTGAAGTCGCGGACCTCGCGGCTGACGCTCTCGGTGAAGCCTTCCAGTCCCCACTTGCCCGCGTGGCAGGAACTGTGGGTGGGGGTGCCGACCTGCCGCCCATGCTGGAGATCTGGATGATCCGCCCTCCGCCCTGCTCGCGCATCGGCTTCAGGAAGGCCCGGGTGATCAGCATCGGCGCGAGCAGAGGACCTCGATCTGGTCGCGGATCTGCTCGACGGTCATCTCCTCGGCGGCGCCCACGACCGCGTATCCGGCGTTGTTGACCACGATATCCACCGGTCCGGCCCGGAGCGTCCTGCCGACCACCTCGTGGACGTCGGCCGGCCGGGTGAGGTCGAGGATCTCGGTGGTCAACCGGTCGCCGTACGCCTCGCGCAGGTCGTCCAGGGCTGCCGGACGGCGGAGCGTGGCCGTGACACGGTCGCCGCACTGGAGGGCGTGTTCGGTGAGTCGGCGGCCCAGGCCACCGGAGGCCCCGGGACGGGGGCAGGAAGAGGGAACCGTCCCGGTCGCGGAGTTCCGCCCTGCTCCGCCGCGCCAGGAACGGCCCCGCCCCCGCCGGTGATCTCGCAGCTGTCGAGGGCGTACGGCCTCAGTCCATGGCCCTGCTCGACAAGGTGGCGCAGGCGTGACTCGGACAACCGCACGCGGACCACGCCGGGCGGAGAAGGGGGCTTCGACCGTCGCCTGATCGCACCGATGATCATGGGCTCGATCCTCAACCCCATCAACTCCTCGATGCTCACGGTCGCGTTGATCCCCATCGGCCGCGCCTTCGACGTGCCGCCCTCGCAGACAGCCTGGCTGGTCTCCGGCCTCTGCCTCGCGACCGCCGTCGGCCAGCCGGTGATCGGCCGGCTCGTCGACGCGTTCGGTCCACGTCGGCTCTATCTGCTGGACGCCACACTGGCCGGTCTCGCCGGACTGCTCGGCACACTCGCTCCGAACCTGTGGGTACTGGTCGCCTCCCGCGTCCTCCTCGGGTTCGCGACCTCCGCGGCCTGCCCGGCGTCCATGTCGCTACTGCCCTCGGAATCCGAGCGCACCGGCCGGAGGAACCCGAGCGGCGTCCTCGCCGCACTGTCGATCTCCAACCAGGTCATCGCGGTCGCGGTCCGGCCCTCGGTGGCCTGCTGATCGGCGCGGGCGGCTGGCACCTGATCTTCGGCATCAACGTACCGCTGTCACTCATGATCTTCGGCATCAACGTACCGCTGTCACTCATGTGCCTCGTCCTGGGCGCACTGTGGCTGCCACGCGCGACGCCCCCCGGACAGAAGGCCACGCCACGCATCGATGTGCCGGGCATGCTGTGGTTCGCCGGATCGCTGACCTCGTTCATGCTCTTCCTGATGAACCCGGAAGTCGGGCACTGGTATCTGGCGGTGCTGGGACTGGCCGCGGGTGGTGTGTTCGTCCGCCGCGAACTCCGCATCCGCCGACCTTCATAGATCTGCAAGTCCTCGGCGGGATCCGCTGCCTGCCACGTTCACCCGCCAGTGCCTCGCCTACACCACGTCGTACGCCTTCTTCTACGGCTACAGCCAGTGGCTCCAGGAGGGCCGGGGACTCGGTGCGCCGCAGGCCGGTCTGCTTCTGCTGCCGCTGTCGGCGACGGCTATCGGTGTCACCGCGCTCACGGGACGCCGCAGCCGGGTGCGGGGCAAACTCGTGTCGGCGCGCTCTTCCAATGCCTTGGCTGCGCGGCATTGTTGCTCCTGCGTGCCGACAGTCCGCTCTGGCTGCTCATCGCACTCAGCGCAGTCGTCGGCATCCCCCACGGGTTGATCGGACTGGCCAACCAGAACACCCTGTACGCGCAGGCCGACCCGGCCCGCATGGGTTCGTCGGCGGGACTGCTGCGCACGTTCATGTACATCGGCACGCTGTTCGCGGCGGCGGCGACCGCCGTGTTCTTCCGCGACGGCGCCACCAGTTCCGGACTGCACGCCATGGCCTGGGTGCTCGTCGGCGTGGCCGCAGTGTTCCTCGTCCTGTGTGCGGCCGACCGCTCGCTGGGCCGCGTAGTACCCCACCTGACGCTTCGGGTCGAGATCACGTGGGCTGCGGCGAGGGCGGCCCGGTCGGGCAAGCCCGGCCCCGTTGCCTTGTTGACGGCCTGAGTTAACGCCGATAACTTATCACCCTTAACTCAGATCGGAGCAGCCTGTGCCCGCACTTGCAGCCGAAGACGTCTACGCGCTCGCGCCGTACGCCAAGACCCTCGGACTCGTGTTCGACGAGATGACGGCAGCCGGCGTTCGAGCCAGGCTGGCGCACGATCCCTCACTGTCCACGGTGGGCGGTGGTCTCCATGGAGGCGCGTTGATGGGGCTCGCCGATGTGAGCGGTGCCGTGTGCGCCGCCCTCAACGGCCCGGCCGGCGCCGCACCGGCCACCGTGGAGTCGACCACGCACTTCCTCCGGCCGGCACACACCGACGTCGTCGCGACAGCCCGTCCCTTGCGGGTGGGTCGCAACACCGTCGTCGAGGTCGACGTGCACGATGCCGAGGGCGAACTGTGCGCCCGAGTGACCCAGGTGGTCACCGCCGTCACACCGAAGACGTCCTGATGTCGCGCTCCCCCGAAGGCCCCTTCCGGTGACCGGCTCCCGCGTTCGCGCCGCCAAGGGTCAGGGCGGCCTGCTCCGTGACCGGCTGCTCGACATCGCCGATCAGCTGCTCGAAGAGGGTGGCGCCGACGCTCTTACCATTCGCGCGGTGGCGACCAGCGCGGGAGTCTCCCCGCCCGCCGTCTACCTCCACTTCGCCTCGAAGCGGGAACTCGTCCACGCCACATGCCTGCGTGTGTGGAGTTCACTGTTCGTCGAGTTGGAAGCGGTGTCCCGGGCGATCGCGGATCCGGTGACGGCGCTCTACGAAACCTGCGCCGCCTACATCGCGTTCGGGCTGCGCCATCCCTTCCAGTACCGGCTGGTGATGGACGGCGAGGCCACCGAGGCCAGTCGTCAGAACGAGGACGCGTGTTTCCGCTACTTCCGCAACAAGGTCGCCGCCTGTTCCGACGCCGGAGTACCGGTCGAGAGCACGACCGAAACCGCCCGACTGCTGTGTGCCGGCGTGCACGGCGCGGTCTGCCTCCTGATCCACCAGGAACGTGACGCATGGCCTCCGGACACCGCCCGCTATGCCACCCGTGCGGCCTCTGCAACCGTCCACGGCGCTCTCCTCACCGCGTCTCACGCGTCCAGACCCTCGATGTCCGCCGTGATGCGGACGGACTGAGGTCGGTCGCCTCGCCCACCAGCGACGCCCCCGGTCGGCAGTCTCTGAGCTGAGCTTGTGATTCAACGTGTGCTTCGCTGCTCGGCCTGGCCCGGAGCATGTCCCAGATCTCCGTCTGGGCCTGGACCGCAGTGGCCATCATCTCCCCAGGTTCGCGCTCTTCTCGTTCATGGCGCTTGACCTGGCCATAACGCCAGCTCAGAGAAGAGATGCAAGGACTCAATGAACCGTTTCTCGGCTGGTATCGTTGCAACGGGACGGGGTGGTCGCGTGCCGTCGGCAACTGCATCGCTCCCCGCCGAGACCGAGCCGACGCGGACAGCATCGCGGCCCTCATACAGAGTGCGCGTAATGAGCGCCAGTGGGTGCGCGCGGCCTTGATGTCGTGGACTGCTCCGGGCAGCGCGGGAGATGCCCACAGCAGTCGCCCATGCGGGTCGGCGATCACTTGCACGTTC
>NZ_BAAGRZ010000055.1:0-19892 GCF_054782695.1 Streptomyces deserti | reverse complement strand
CCCCTACGGATCCTCCCCGTGTCAGCGTGATCATCCCCGCCCACAACTCCATGCCTGAGCTGACCAGGTGCGTGACGTCCGCCATGGAGCAGACGCTCGGGCTCGACAAGATCGAGATCATCGCAGTCGACGACGGCTCGACCGACGGCACCGGACCGAACTGGACAGGCTCGGGCGCACCTGCCCTGCCCTGCGCGCGCCGCGTCGTCACCGGCGAGGAGCACCAGGAGGACTACTACACGGCCGACCACTACGCCTCGTTCGACCGGGTCGACTACGACTGCTGACCGGGCGGTGACCGGGCGGTGACCGCCAGGACCGCGCGTCGGCCGGAAGTCCCTGCCGGGAGTCCCGGGAGTCCCTGCCGGGACTCCCGGGTGGGCTTCAGCGGGACTTCTGGCTCTCGGCGGCGGCGAACAGGGCGGCGCCCAGCACGAGCAGGGCGACGCTCGCGTAGATCTCATAGCCGTCGAGGAAGTCCAGCCGCTGCACGAACCCCCAGTCCCAGTCGGTGAACTCGTGCACCAGGCCCGCCACGCCCTGCACCAGGGCGACGAAGCCGAGAATCCAGCATCTGCTTCATGGCAAAGACCCTCGCCCCGCGGACCCCCCACGCACATCGGCCGCGGGGCGAGTCCCAGGTGGCGGAAGGTCGCGATCCGCCACGTCCGGGTACGCCGAAAGTCGTCGCCCTCGTGACTTTGGTCGGCGATCCCGTGCGCTCGGCGGCCGGTCCGGCCGAGGCTGCGTAGATTCGTCGACCGTGAGTGGTGACAACGCGGCGCAGGCCTCCCCGGTGTTCGCGGGGCCCAGGTGGTTCTTTCCGTCCGCCCTCATCCACGAACTCGACCCCGACCCGCAACGGTCCGGGCGTCGGCCCCGGCGCACCGCACGTGACTGGGCCGTCGACTTCTCCTGCTTCCTGCTCGCAGTCGTCGTTGGCATGCTGTCCGCGGACGGGCTCACCGACTACACCCACCTGCCACACGCGCTGGTCGTCGCCGACCAGTGGCTCGGCGCGTTCGCCTGTGCCGCAGTCTGGCTGCGCCGCCGCTGGCCGCTCGGGCTGGCCGCAGCCATGATCCCCGTCAGCCTCGTCTCGGACACCGCGGGCGGCGTGGTCCTGATCTCCCTGTTCACGCTCGCCGTGCACCGCCCCTTCCGGTACGTGGCCTGGGTGGCCGGTGCCCAACTGGCGCTGGTCCCGCTCTACTACTGGCTGCGGCCCGTCCCCGACCTGCCCTTCCTGGCGGGAGTCGCGCTCAGCGTGGTGCTCACCTTCGCGCTCGTCGGCTGGGGCATGTTCGTCCGGTCCAAGCGGCAGCTCATGCTGAGTCTGCGCGACCGCGCCCGGCGTGCCGAGACGGAGGCGCGGTTGCGGGCCGAACAGGCCCAGCGGCTCGCGCGTGAGGCCATCGCCCGTGAGATGCACGACGTCCTCGCCCACCGGCTGACCCTGCTGAGCGTGCACGCCGGCGCCCTGGAGTTCCGGCCCGACGCGCCCCGCGAGGAGATCGCGCGGGCCGCCGGTGTCATCCGTGAGAGCGCGCACGAGGCCCTGCAGGACCTGCGGGAGATCATCGGCGTGCTGCGGGCCGGCGAACCCGACGACACGGGCCGGCCGCAGCCGACGCTCGCCGCGCTGGACACGCTGGTCGCCGAGTCCCGTGAGGCCGGCATGAAGGTCTGCCTCGACAACCGCGTCACCGATCCCGCCGCCGTCCCCGCCTCCGTCGGCCGCACCGCCTACCGCATCACCCAGGAAGGCCTGACCAACGCCCGCAAGCACGCCCCCGGCACGGAGGTCACGGTGTCCGTCACCGTCGCCCCGGGCGACGGGCTCACCGTGTCCGTACGCAATCCGCCGCCCGAGGGGGAGGTGCCGCCCGTACCCGGCTCGGGCCAGGGCCTGATCGGCCTGACCGAACGGGCGACGCTGGCGGGCGGCACCCTGGAGCACGGGCCCACCGAGGACGGCGGGTTCGAGGTCCGGGCGTGGTTGCCGTGGGGGTGAGTGCCGCCGGTGGTGACGGTGTGGGGTGAGCACGGCCGTGGTGACGGGGTCATGTGCGTCAACCCGGCTCCGCCCCGATGCCGACCGGGTGACGACCCGTCACCGTGCCTCCCGGGAGCTCTGCACCCAGTAGCGTGAACAGCCGGTTCATGCGGCCCTTGTGGCGCGTGCGGCGAGCGCACGATCATGGGCGCCTGTCGCCTGGTAGGGGGATGTGACGTGCCCGCACCGGACTACGACCTGGAGGCCCTGCTGTGGGAGGTGCGTCAGGCGGAACGGGACGCCGGCGCGGCGGGCCGTGACCTGGCCCGGTTCAGCGACCTGGTCCTGGACCGGCTGGGCTGCTCCACCGGGGCCGAGGCGTTCGACCGGCTGTACGCGGACTGGCGGGAGCTGCCCCGCGGCACCACACCCTCGGGCCTGCGCGCCGGACAGATACTGAGCCTCCTGCCCCTGCTGCGGCTCGACCAGCCGGTGGCCGACCGGCAGCGCGAGGAGGAACTGTGGCGCGAGGCCACCGAGCACGGGCCCCCGGACGGGCGCTGGCAGGCCGAAGTCGTGGCCCGGAACCACAGTTTCGAGACACAGCACATCACGGACCCGGCGGAGATGGAGGCCGCGCTGCGCCGGATCGAGCGGACCCGCGACCTGGAGCCGCCGGGCAGTCCCGTACGCCGGCTGCTCGACGTCACCCACGCCCAACTGCGGGCCCAGCTGGCCCAGTTCGGCGGAGGCCACGACGAGTACGACGCAGCCGTGGAGGAACTCGCCCGCGCGATCGAGGCGGCACCGCTCGATGACGAGCAGGGCGCGGTCCTGGCCACACTGCTGGCCGTCTACCGGCTGCACCAGGCCATCCGCCGCGAGGACGAGGCGGCCCTGGCCGAACAGATCCAGGTGCTCGACACCGCCCTGGCCCGGTTCCCCGACGACCACATGGACCGACTGGAGTTCGAGTCGCACCTGGAGGCCGCCAGGAGCGCCCTGACGGTGCTGCGCGGCCGGCGCACGGGACGGTTCGACCCCGTCGCCTCCCCTGCGCCGACCGGTGTCCCGGTGCACGAGGTGCGCCGGGAGATCGCCGCACTGCCGCGCAACGTGCGGGCCCACCGACTGGGCGAAGCGGCGTCCAGCCACGCGACACGCGCCCTGGTCGCCGGGGACTACCCGGCACTCCTCGAAGCCACGGAGCTGTACGAGGACGCCCTGGACCTGCTCGAACCCGACGACGACCGGTGGATCCGCGCCACGGGCCGGCTCGGCGCGCTGCACTGCGCCGTGGCCGACCTGCAGATCGCGCCCCCCGAGCGGCGCGCCCAGCACCTCGACCAGGGCATCGCCTGGCTGAGACACACCTGGCGACTGACCGGCGGCCCCCACCATCCGCTGTGGGGCGGCACCGGCGTGACGCTGGCCCGGGCCTACCGCATCAGGGGCGACCTGCACACCGGCGACCCGCGGACCAGACGCCTCAACCACGACGAGGCCCGGCGCATCGGCATCGCGTCCGTACGGGCCGCCGCCTGGAGCGTCCTGCTCCAGACGGGTACGGCCCACGCGGCGCAGACCGCACGGATTGGCGGGCGAGCAGGCACTGGACGTCGCCCGCTGGTGCCTGGCCGACGGCGCCCACACCGACGCCGTACGGGCCCTCGAAGCGGGACGCGGACTCGTCCTGCACGCGGCGACCATGGCGGCCACCGTGCCCGACCTGCTCACCGCGCTCGGGCGGACCGACCTCGCGGACGAGTGGCGGGCCGCCGGGGCGATCGCTCCCGACCCCGGCGAGGAGGCGCTGCTGAGCGGCTGGACGACCGTCCCCGGGCCGACCAGCAGACTGCGCCGCCGCGTCCTGGAGGCGCTCGCCGCGTCCCCGCACCGGCGGCGGCTGCTGGACGCCCCCTCACCCGAGGAGATCGGGGCGGCGCTGCGCGCGATGGGCGCGACGGCGCTGGTCTACCTGGTGCCCGGCGAGGAGCAGGACCCCGGCCCGTTCGGCCGGCGCGACAGCCCCGGTGCCGCACTCGTCGTCACCTCCGACGGCACGGTGCGCACCCTCGCCCTGCCCCGGCTCTCCCGTGACGCGCCCCCGCTGGCGGCCTACCGCGCCACCGGCACCCCCGGCCGCGACGCCGGCGGACCACCCGTCGACACCACCGCACCCGAACCCGCACCCGGCCCCGGTACGAGCCGCGCCGTTCTGGAGCGGCTGTGCGACTGGGCCGGCGAGGCGGCGATGGAGCCGCTGCTGAAGCACCTTCCGCGCGGCTACGGCCGGGTCCCCTCCGTCGTCCTGGTGCCCATGGCGGAACTCGGTGCCGTGCCCTGGCACGCGGCCCGGCTGCCCGGACGGCGCGGCGGCCGCGTCTGCGAGCAGGCCGGCATCTCCTACCTGCCCTCCGCCCGCCTGCTGTGCGAGGTGGCCGCCCGGCCCGCCGCCGGAACGCGGCAGGCCCTCGTCGTCGGCAACCCGACCCGCGACCTGCACCACGCGGGCGAGGAGGCCGAGGCCGTGCACCGCGTCTTCCACCCGCACGGCGACCTCCTCGGCCCCGGCACCGCCACGCCCGCCGCCGTCACCGACTGGCTGCGTCGGCAGCGGGGCGGCCTGCTGCACCTGGCCTGCCACGGAGTGGTGCGCCAGGGCGAGCGGCACAGCGCCTATCTCGCCCTGTCCGGCGGGCAGTTGGCAGCCGAGGAGCTGACCGAGGGCGCGACCCGGTACCGGAGCCTGGAACTGGTGGTCCTCGCGGCCTGCCGCACCAACGTCTCCGGGCACGGCTACGACGAGGCGTACAGCCTGTCCACCGCGTTCCTCGTCGCGGGCGCCCGCTCCGTGATCGGCTCCCTGTGGCCGGTACCCGACGAGGCGACCTCGCTGCTGATGTACATGACCCACCACTTCATGAGCCGCGACGGCCTGCCGCCCGGAACAGCCCTGCGCAGCGCCCAGTTGTGGATGCTGAACGACCGCCGCGAGCCGCCGCCCGGCATGCCGGCCCACCTGCGGGCCCGCGTCCGGGACATCCGCGGCGACGACCTGACCGCGTGGGCGGGCTTCACCCACCTCGGCTGGTGACAGGCGCCTCGGTTGGTGAAGCGCCCCGGCCACGGAATCCGGGCCCGTTCACGGGATTTCCGTCCGTACGACCACCTGGGCCGTCCCCCAGCGGCCCACCCCGGGCGCCGGGCCGCCCGCGTCCCGGGCCGCCGACGCGGGGGTGAGCCGCAGCAGCCCGCCCCCGCCGGGCGCGGCGGCGCTCTCGCGCGCGTCGGAGGGGGCAGCGGGGGACCAGGCGGGCAGCCGGAACGGAGCGAGGTTCAGCTCGTTCTCGGCCACGATCACCTTCAGCCAGTCCCGGGTGAAGGCGCCCCGCACCAGCGCGCGGCCCGGCGGCAGCCGCAGCCACACAGGCTCCCCGCGCCGGGCGAGCCCGGCCTTCCCGTCGCCGATGAACTCACCCTCGTACAGGTGCGGCGACGACGCGTAACGGTCCGTCAGGTCCAGCAGCACCGCCCACAGCGGGCGTCCGGAGGCGTTGTGGATGCGGACCCTCACCTGCGGCTCCCGGCCGTCCGGGGTGTACGCGCAGATGATCTCACCGTCGGCCGCGTACCGCACGCTGCCCACCGATGTCTCCTCCACGGTGACGCGGACCAGCGACGACAGCAGCGGATCGGGGTTGGCCAGGTCCCGGATGTGGTGCCAGCGGGCGATGTGGGCCAGACAGTCGGCGACCCGTGCCGCGTGCGCGGGCGTGCGCAGCGGCAGACCGGGCACGGGATGCCCGGCGCCGCCCGACACCCGCGCCCGGCCGCCTGCGGCCTCGACCCGCAGCGGCAGCCCGTCCCCGCCGACGGCCAGCACGGGCACGCCCGCGACGGCCCGCGCGAGCAGCTGTACGGCGCCCGGATCCCCGGTGAGCGTCACGGCGGCCGGCGCGAACGCCAGCGCCGACGGTGTCACCGCATGCACCGACTCCTGGTCGGCAGACGTCGGTTGCCAGCCGACCGGCTCCACCAGGGCGGACTCCGCGCGCACCTCCCGGACGACCACCGTGCGCCCCGCGCCGGCGCCGAGGAGCGTGAACTCGGCGCCGGGGGCCCGCAGTCCGTGCACGGCACCGCAGGTGACCTCCCAGCCCCACGCCGTGTGCCGGAGCAGGAACGGCGAGGTCGGCACCGGGTCCCCGAAGAGGAAACGCCCGTCCTCCGGACCGCGCAGCTCGGGGTGCTGAAGGTGGAGGCTCAGGGCGCGCACCCGTTCCTCCACGCGCGCGTGCACCGCCCCGTACGTGGCCATGCCACCCAGTCGGTCCAGCGTGCCCAGCATCGCGTGGCTGAAGTGGCCGCGCACCCGGCCGTCGAGCAGGCTCTCGTGCGCGCGCTCCCGCGGCCGGCACGCGGCGAGCAGGACATGCCGGCGCGGCCCGGAACCCTGCCCGCCGCCGTCCCGGGAGTTCCCTCGGGCCGCCTCCGTGCGCCACCAGGGCTGCCAGGGCACCCCGCGCGCCGTCGCCCCGGGCACACCGGCGCCGTCCTCGCGGGTGGCGCCGCCCGAGTGGCAGCAGTCCAGGACCGCGACGACATGGGTGCCGCGCGCGGCGATCCCGTCGAGCAGCGCGCCGAGCTCGGTGTCCTGCAGCAACGGCTGCCCGCCCGGGCCGAGACTGTCCTGGCACACCAGCGCCTGGGACCAGCCCGTGGCCTCACGCGGATCGTCGGTGGGGGCCTCGCTGCCGTGCCCGCAGAACCACAGCAGCGCGTGTGTCCGGCCCGCCCCGCCCGAGATGCTCCTCGATGCCCGCCAGCACGGCGGCACGCGTGGCCCGGCCGTCGTGCAGCGCCCGGATCTCGGCCCTGAGACCGTCCTGCCGCCGCAGCCAGCCCTCCGCCTCCCGGACGTCGTTGACACAGCCGCGCAGCGGTCGGCCGGGGTAGTCGTCGATGCCCACGAACAGGGCGTACACGGTGCGCATGCGGGGATCTTGCCAGGCCCCCGGTGCGTGGGCAGGGCGTTCGCGGGGCGCACGCGCGCGGTCCCCATGTCCCTTCACCGCCTGACCAGTTGCCCTGATGGCCGCCGCTGCGGCAACTGTTGCGGGCCGGGCGGCCACGGACATCCGGCTGCACGTGGGCGCTGCTGCTGATGCAGTGCCCCTGGGGCCTGGTCCTGCCCCTGATGCCGGGATACGCGTTCGCGCGCTCGGCCCGCGTCCGGGCGCACCGGCTCTTCCCGCCGCACGGTCATCCCACTTCGGCGCCATGACGGCCGTTCCGCTGTTCGTCGTGACGGTCGCCCTCACCGGTGGCCTGGTGGGAGGCCGCCGCCTGCGCGCCAGTTGCGGCGTGGTGCTGCGGAGTCAGCGGCTCCGGCGGTCCCGGCGGCGTGCGGTTCGCGCAGGCCCGCGCAGTCGCCGCCGCGCCCGTGATTACGTAAGCCCATGACTGCGATCAGACTGCTCCTCGTCGACGACGATCCGCTGGTGCGGGCCGGACTGTCCTTCATGATGGGCGGCGCCGACGACATCGAGGTCGTCGGCGAGGCCGGTGACGGCGGAGAGGCCGAGGAACTCGTCGACCGCATGCGCCCGGACGTCGTCCTCATGGACATCCGGATGCCCGGTGTGGACGGGCTCACGGCCACGGAGCGGCTGCGCGCGCGCAAGGACGCACCGCAGGTCGTTGTGCTCACCACCTTCCACGCCGACGAACAGGTGCTGCGCGCCCTGCGCGCGGGCGCCGCCGGGTTCGTCCTCAAGGACACCCCGCCCGCCGAGATCGTCGACGCGGTGCGCCGGGTCGCGGCGGGGGATCCCGTCCTGTCGCCCACCGTCACCCGCCAGCTGATGCGGCACGCGGCCGGCACCGCCGGCGACACGCGCCGCACGCGCGCGCGTGGGCGCATCGCCGCCCTCAACGACCGCGAACGCGAGGTCGCCGTCGCGGTCGGCCGCGGCCTGTCCAACGCCGAGATCGCCACCGACCTCTTCATGAGCGTGGCCACCGTCAAGACCCACGTCTCCCGGATCCTGGCCAAGCTCGACCTGAACAACCGGGTGCAGATCGCGTTGCTGGCCTACGACGCGGGGTTGCTGGAGGAGGAGGACTGACCGCTGTGGCTGGGGGTGCCGGCCCCGGCCCACAACGTACCCGTAGGCGCTGCACAGCCCCCACCCAAGCCGCACAGGCCACCGCAGGCACCTCTCACATCAGCACCGGCGCCGCCCCACCCGGAATCTCCGCGAGCCATACCGGTCTGCGCTCCCGCCGGGACAACTCGCAGGCCTCGGCGATCCGCAGCGCCTGCAGGGCCTCCCGTCCGTCGCACGGATTGGGCCGCTCGCCCCGCACGACCTCCACGAACGCGTTCAGCTCCGCCTCGTACGCCGGCCCGAAACGCTCCAGGAAGCCCTTCCACGGCTTGTCCGCGGCCGGCGGCCCGGTCGGCTCGGTGGACGCGATCGGCGTACGGTCGTCCAGGCCGACGACGATCTGGTCGAGCTCCCCGGCCAGCTCCATGCGCACGTCGTACCCGGCCCCGTTCAGCCGCGTCGCGGTGACTGTGGCGAGCGTGCCGTCGTCCAGAGTCAGCAGCGCCGCGCCCGTGTCGACGTCACCCGCCTCGCGGAACATGGCGGGCCCGGCGTCGGACCCGGCGGCGTACACCTCCACTACCTCGCGGCCCGTCACCCAGCGCATGACATCGAAGTCGTGGATCAGCGCGTCGCGGTACAGCCCGCCGGACAGCGGCAGCCACTCCGCGGGCGGCGGCGCCTGGTCGCTCGTCAGCGCCCGCACGGTGTGCAGCCGGCCGAGCCGCCCGGACCGCACCGCCTCGCGGGCCCCCGTGTAACCCGTGTCGAAGCGGCGCTGGAACCCCATCTGCAGGACCGTCCCGGCCGTCTCCACCTCGCTGATCGCCTGCAACGTCCCCGCCAGATCCAGCGCGATGGGCTTCTCGCAGAACACCGGAAGCCCCGAGCGTGCTGCCCGACCGATCAGTTCGGCGTGGGCCGACGTCGCCGTCGTGATGACCACGGCGTCCACCCCCCACCGGAAGATCTCGTCCACCCCGGGTGCCGCCGTCTCGCCCAGCCGGTGCGCCAGCTCCTGGGCCCGGGAGACGTCCGCGTCCGTGAGGATCAGGGAGCCGACGTCGCGGTGCCGACTGAGTGTGTGGGCGTGAATGGTGCCGATGCGGCCCGTACCGATGACCCCGATGCGCATGGAATCAAACTGGGGACCGAGCCCGCCCCTGTCAATGCGTATGTCCGGACAATCGGACTACACAACTTCCCGTCAACAACGCACGGAGCTACGCTCGGCCCGTGCCGAAACCAGAAGTCGACCCGACCGTGCCGCTCGAGCTGAGCGTGGACCGCAGCTCTCCCGTGCCGTTGTACTTCCAGCTGGCCCAGCAGCTGGAGGCCGCGATCGAGCACGGCACGCTGACCCCCGGCAGCCTGCTGGGCAACGAGATCGAGCTCGCCGCCCGGCTCGGCCTGTCCCGGCCGACCGTCCGTCAGGCCATCCAGTCGCTCGTCGACAAGGGCCTGCTCGTGCGCCGCCGCGGCGTCGGCACGCAGGTCGTGCACAGCCAGGTCAAGCGCCCCCTGGAGCTCAGCAGCCTCTACGACGACCTCGAGGCGGCGGGACAGCGCCCGGCCACGAAGGTCCTGGTCAACACCGTCGTTCCGGCGTCCGCCGAGGTCGCGGCCGCGCTCGGCGTGGCCGAGGACAGCGAGGTGCACCGGGTGGAGCGGCTGCGGCTCGCGCACGGCGAGCCGATGGCGTACCTGTGCAACTACCTGCCGCCCGGCCTCATCGACCTGGACACCGCGCAGCTGGAGGCCACCGGCCTGTACCGGCTGATGCGGGCCGCGGGGATCACCCTGCACAGCGCCCGCCAGTCCATCGGCGCCCGTGCCGCCACCGCGGCGGAGGCCGAGCGGCTCGGCGAGGAGGCGGGCGCCCCGCTGCTGACCATGCAGCGGGTGACGTTCGACGACACCGGCCGCGCGGTGGAGTTCGGCACCCACACCTACCGGCCGTCCCGCTACTCCTTCGAGTTCCAGTTGCTCGTACGGTCCTGAACTCCCGCCCACCGGCCTGGAGTTCGCCGCGATGTCCGGTGGGGGACAGGTTCATGCCGTCGAAGCGGGGCGCGATGGTGGGCAGCCGCACCCGGGACGTGATCACGCTGGAGGAGCCGGCGAGGCGACGTGGCGGGCGGAGACGAGCTGGACGATCAACGCCATGAACTGCGACGTCTTCAGGGGCGCGGGGACTGCGCGAGCGACCGCAACGCACCCGCCCCGGCAATGATCCGCACGCCCCTCTGCTCCCCCTTACAGCACTCAGCGTCACGGTGAGGCAGAATCGGCGGCGATGAGCACCTACCGCGACTTCACCGCCCCCATCGGCTCCCGCCGTGCCCCCGTGCTCCGCACGGTGGGCACCAGGGAGCGCCGCTCCCATCTGACCGCACCCCGGGTGCCGACGGTGGGCATCGACATCGGCGGTACCAAGGTGATGGCCGGCGTCGTCGACGCCGACGGCAACATCCTGGAGAAGCTCCGCACGGAGACCCCGGACAAGTCCAAGAGCCCGAGGGTCGTCGAGGACACCATCGTCGAACTGGTCCTGGACCTGTCCGACCGGCACGACGTGCACGCCGTCGGCATCGGCGCGGCCGGCTGGGTCGACGCCGACCGCAACCGGGTGCTGTTCGCGCCCCACCTGTCCTGGCGCAACGAGCCGCTGCGCGACCGCCTCGCCAGCCGCCTGTCCGTCCCGGTGCTCGTGGACAACGACGCCAACACCGCCGCCTGGGCCGAGTGGCGCTTCGGCGCCGGCCGCGGCGAGGACCACCTCGTCATGATCACGCTCGGCACCGGCATCGGCGGCGCGATCCTGGAGGACGGCCAGGTCAAGCGGGGCAAGTACGGTGTCGCCGGCGAGTTCGGGCACATGCAGGTCGTGCCCGGCGGCCACCGCTGCCCGTGCGGCAACCGCGGCTGCTGGGAGCAGTACAGCTCCGGAAACGCCCTGGTCAGGGAGGCGAGGGAGCTCGCCGCCGCCGATTCGCCGGTGGCGTACGGGATCATCGAGCACGTCAAGGGCAACATCGGTGACATCACCGGACCGATGATCACCGAGCTGGCCCGCGAGGGCGACGCGATGTGCATCGAGCTGCTCCAGGACATCGGCCAGTGGCTCGGCGTCGGCATCGCCAACCTCGCGGCCGCCCTGGACCCGTCCTGCTTCGTGATCGG
This sequence comes from Streptomyces deserti, assembly GCF_054782695.1. NCBI lineage: Bacteria > Bacillati > Actinomycetota > Actinomycetes > Kitasatosporales > Streptomycetaceae > Streptomyces > Streptomyces deserti. Next base: position 8,600 of record NZ_BAAGRZ010000055.1, on the reverse strand, counting down.
CGGCGGTGTCTCGGCCGCCGACGACCTGCTGATCGGCCCCGCGCGGGACGCGTTCCGCCGGCATCTGACCGGCCGCGGCTACCGCCCCGAGGCCCGTATCACCCGCGCCCAGCTCGGCCCCGAGGCCGGCATGGTCGGCGCCGCCGACCTCGCCCGGCTGGTCGCCCGGCGCTTCCGCCGCGCCAAGCGGCGCCGGGTGGAGCGCTACGAGCGCTACGAGCGGTACGCGCAGACCCGCCGCAGCACCCGGGAGTCGTTGTGACGGACGCTCCGCCGCTGCGGCCCGGTCCTTCGCAGACGCCGCGGCGACCGGCCGAGGACCGCCGCCACATGATCCGCCGCAGGGCGCTCACCCTGCTGATCATCGTGCTCCTCATCGGCATCCCGGCCGGCTACCTGGTGATCTCCGCGAACCAGAGCCGCGACAGCGGCAAGGACAAGGAGGCCAAGTACTCGGCGACCGGCCTGACCGAGGGCTGGCCGTCGAAGCTGCAGCGCCGCCTCTACCAGGTGCCCGTCCCGCACCCGGCCTGGCACGTGGCGTACTACGAGACCAACAACTGGAAGACCAGCCGGCTCTACGTCCAGTTCGAGACCAGCGCGGCGGGCTTGGACGCCTTCCTGGCGAGCGTGGGCGTGAACCGGCACGACCTGAAACCGGGCGACATCACCATCGGCACCCGCGACCAGCGGGTCAGCGGCTGGGAGTTCACGGAGCCGGGCCAGTGGTGGGGCCTGGTGCACCGGCAGAAGAACCCGGCCCCCACGCACGACATCGTCGTGAACCTGGCCAATCCGGCCTACCCGATGGTGTACGTCGTCTCCCGCACCGTGCCCTGACCGGCGCGGCAGACCCCGCCCGGGGCCGATTGTCAGACCCCGCCCGTAGAGTCGAAGACGTCTGATCCGACACACGGGCGGGAGGTGACAGGACGTATGAGCGGCACGGCCGTGATGGCCGAGCGGGCAGGGGAGGCCGCGGTCCCCGTGCGACTCGCGGCCGTCTTCCTGCCCGCGCCCCTCCCGCGCGAGGGGCGGATCGCCTTCTGGGACCCCGAGGGCGGCGAGCTGCCCGCCGAGGACACCGAGCTCACCGTCGTACGACGGCACGGCGCCGGCGTGCGGCGGCGGACCACCCCGGCGCTGTCGCTCCCGCTCGGCGAGGCACTGCCGCTGCTGGTGCGCGCCCGGCACGACCCCGCGGCCCACCCCGCCACCGCCTGCTGGGGCGCTGCCGCACTGCACGCGCTGCGGCTGACGGCCCGCGGCCGGCTGCTGCCCGGCCTGACGGCCACTGGCCACGACGCCTGGCGAGCCGGCCCCCTGGACCCGGACGACGTCGCCCACCTGCGCGCGGTCGCCGCCGCCCTCCCGTACGAGGGCCACGCCGTCCCGCTCCCCGGACCCGGACCGATCCGGCTGCCCGAACCCCAGGCGCTGATGCGCGCCTTCCTGGACGCAGTCGCCGACACCCTGCCCCGCACCCCTGCCGCGCCGTACACCTCGGGCAGGCCCTTCGCCGCGCACGAGGCCCAGCGCCTGCCCGACGCCCACGACTGGGCCGCCGAGGTCGCCGCCGGCATGGACGCGGGCGTGCGGATCTCGCTGCGCCTGGACCTGTCGGCGTACGACCTGTTCGACACCGACACGGACGGTCTGCGCAGCGCCGGAGCGGCGGTCGTCCAGGTGCACAGCCTCGCCGACCCGACCCTCGTCGTCGACGCGGCGGCCCTGTGGGCGGGGGAGGCGGACGACGCGTTCGGGCCACGCGCGCGCGTGGACGCCGCCCTCGCCGTGCGCCGCGCGGCCCGCGTCTGGCCGCCGCTGGACCGGCTCTCCGACCAGGACGTGCCCGACGTCCTGGCGCTGTCCGAGGAGGAGCTGAGCGACCTGCTCGGCGTCGCCGCCACCCGGCTCGCCGCGGCCGGGGTCGCCGTGCACTGGCCGAAGGACCTCGCCCAGGACCTGTCCGCGACGGCGGTGGTACGGCCCGCGCCCGGCTCGGCGACCGACGGCACCGGCTTCTTCGAGAGCGAGGACCTGCTGCAGTTCCGCTGGCAGCTGGCGCTCGGCGGCGCCCCGCTCACCGAGGCCGAGATGGACGCCCTCGCCGAGGCCCACCGCCCGGTCGTCCGGCTGCGCGACCAGTGGGTGCTGGTCGACCCGGCCCTCGTCCGCAAGGCCCGCAAGCGGGACCTGGGCCTCCTCGACCCCGTCGACGCGCTGTCCGTCGCCCTCACCGGCACCGCCGAGGTCGACGGCGAGACGGTCGAGGCGGTCCCGGCCGGCGCACTGGCCGACCTGCGCGACCGCCTGACCGCCGGAGTACGCCCCGCCGAACCCCCACCGGGCCTGCACGCCACCCTCCGCGACTACCAGCTGCGCGGCCTGGCCTGGCTCGACCTCATGACCTCCCTCGGCCTCGGCGGCTGCCTCGCCGACGACATGGGCCTCGGCAAGACGATCACCGTCATCGCCCTGCACCTGAAGCGGGCCCGCCGCGAACCGACCCTGGTGGTCTGCCCGGCCTCGCTGCTCGGCAACTGGCAGCGGGAGATCACCCGGTTCGCGCCCGGCGTCCCCGTCCGCCGCTTCCACGGCCCCGAGCGCACCCTGGACGACCTGGCCGGCGGCTTCGTCCTCACCACGTACGGCACCATGCGCTCGGCCGCGCCGACCCTGGCCCAGCAGACATGGGGCATGGTCGTCGCCGACGAGGCGCAGCACGTGAAGAACCCCTACTCGGCCACGGCGAAGGCGCTGCGCACGATCCCGTCCCCCGCACGCGTGGCCCTGACCGGCACACCGGTCGAGAACAACCTCTCCGAACTCTGGGCGCTGCTCGACTGGACGACCCCGGGACTCCTCGGCCCTCTGAAGTCGTTCCGCGCCCGGCACGCGCGCGCGGTGGAGAACGGCGAGGACGAGGAAGCGGTGCAGCGCCTGGCCCGCCTCGTCCGCCCCTTCCTCCTGCGCCGCAAGAAGTCCGACCCTGGCATCGTGCCCGAGCTGCCGCCCAAGACGGAGACCGACCACCCGGTCCCGCTCACCCGCGAACAGGCCGCGCTGTACGAGGCGGTGGTGCGCGAGTCGATGCTCGCCATCGAGACCGCGCAGGGCATGGCCCGACGCGGCCTGGTGCTGAAGCTCCTGACCTCGCTGAAGCAGATCTGCAACCACCCGGCGCTGTACCTGAAGGAGGAGCACACGCAGGCCGCCGGCGACCGGCTGGCCGCCCGCTCCGGCAAACTCGCCCTGCTGGACGAGCTGTTGGACACCCTGCTGGCCGAGGACGGATCGGCCCTCGTCTTCACGCAGTACGTCGGCATGGCCCGCCTGATCACCTCCCACCTGGCCGCCCGTGCGGTCCCGACGGACCTGCTGCACGGCGGCACACCGGTCCCTGAACGCGAACGCATGGTGGACCGCTTCCAGAGCGGAGCCACCCCGGTCCTGGTGCTGTCCCTCAAGGCGGCCGGCACCGGCCTGAACCTCACCCGCGCGGGGCATGTCGTCCACTTCGACCGCTGGTGGAACCCGGCCGTCGAGGAGCAGGCCACCGACCGCGCCTACCGCATCGGACAGACCCAGCCGGTTCAGGTCCACCGCCTCATCACCGAGGGCACGGTCGAGGACCGCATCGCCGAGATGCTGGAGTCCAAGCGAGCCCTCGCCGACGCCGTCCTCGGCTCCGGCGAGTCGGCCCTCACCGAGCTGACGGACCGTGAGCTGTCCGACCTCGTGTCCCTGCGGAGGGCGTCATGACCCCCCGCCCCGCCGACGAGCCGAACCGCCCCGCCGACGTGGCCCGCCGCGCCCTGCGGGCGGCACGGGAGCGGGCGAGCCGGGAGGCCGCCACGACCGACGTCCACCGGCCGGCTCCCCAGCCCGCCGAGCCGGACACGAACCCGACGGCACCCGAGCAGCCCGCCGCGCAGGCATCCCGCCCGGCCGACGTGGCGCGCGAGGCGCTGCGGAGGGCGTTCGCGGCGCGGCACGGGGCGGGGGAGGGCGGTTCCGGGGACGTTCCCGGCGGCCCCCCGGAGGATCCGGCCGGGGACATCTCGGCCGTTGCCCCTGGTGGGGCGGCAGATCCCCCTGACTTGGCAGGCTCCTCCGGCGCGGCAGATTCCTCCGGCGTGGCAGGCTCCTCCGGCACGGCAGGTCTCCCCGATGGGGGAGAACTCGCCGATGCGGTAGGTCTTCCCGACGCGGGAGAGCTCCCCAACGGTGCGGAACGCCCCGATGGGGCAGAGCTCCTCGACATGGCGGAACACCCCGACGCGGCGGAACGCCCCGACATGGCAAATCTCCCCGACGCGGCGGAACGCCCCGATGGGGCTGACCTCCCTGACGTGGCACCACTCCCTGATAGGGCAGACCTTCCCGACCCGGCAGAACTTCCCGATCTCCAGGAGCACGGCACAGCGCCCGCGCACGGCCCTCACCCGGCCCCCTCAGCTCCCCGCCCGGCGGACGTCGCACGTGAGGCGTTGCGCGCGGCCCGGCGGGAGCGGGAGCGGGCGGACGGCACCGCGTCGGAGGCCGACAGCAGGCGTCGGGCCCGCCCGGACGCCTCGGCGGAAGACGCCGGTGGCGAGGGCCGGGCGAGGCGTTCCGCCCCTGCCGCTTCCCCTTCCCGGCGCGGCTCCCGGGACCGCGCCGCCGGTGTGCGGGCGCGTGAGGTCAGGGAGTTGCTGGCCGACGCCTTCGGGATGCCCACGGAGGCGGAGGAGCCCGACCACAACAAGACGGGCCGGCAGCAGAGTTCGGCCTCCCGGACTTCCGAGGTGGGTCCCCCTCCCGCGGCCCCCCAGGTCCCCCGCTCCATGGCCGCCCCCGGCCGCGACAACGAACTCCGCCGTACCTTCCCGGCCTTCCCGCCCCGCCCGTCGGACGGCAGGGGCTTCGCCGAGACGTGGTGGGGAAACGCGTGGGTCACCGCGCTGGAAGAGGGCGCCCTGGACCCCAAGCGGCTGGCCCGAGGCCGCGGATACGCCGAGCAGGGAAACGTCGACGCCATCACCGTGACGCCGGGGCTCGTCCTCGCATACGTGCAGGGCAGCCGCCCCCGGCCGTACCGCGTGCAGGTGCGGCTGCGTACGCTGGACGACGCCGACTGGGAGCGGTTCCTGGACGCGGCCGCCGACCGGCCCGGGCACATCGCCGCCCTCCTCGACAAGGAGATGCCGCAGTCCCTCGCGGAGTGCGGAGTCCCCCTGCTGCCCGGACCCGGCGATCTCGCCCCGCGCTGCAGCTGTCCCGACTCCGGTCACCCCTGCAAGCACGCCGCCGCCCTGTGCTACCAGACCGCCCGCCTCCTCGACGCCGACCCCTTCGTCCTGCTCCTGCTGCGCGGCCGTGGCGAGCGCGAACTGCTCGACGCCCTGTCCCGCCGCAGCGCCGCCCGCGCGGCCCGCGCCGCGCAGGACAAAGACCCCGCACCGCTCCCCGGCGTCCGGGCCACCGACGCCCTCGCCCCGCGCGCGCTCCCGCCTCTCCCGGCGCCGTCGCCGGTGCCGCCACACCCCGAGCAGCCCCCGGCATACCCGGCGGCCCCCGGTGGCCCGGACCCCTTCGCGCTGGACCAACTGGCCACGGACGCCGCCGCCCGCGCCCACGCCCTGCTCACCACCGGCCGCGACCCGGTCGGGCAGCTCACCCTGTGGCAGGACGCGGTCCGCCTGGCCGCGGCCCGCCCCGGTTCCGGGCTCACCGCCGGCACCCGCGCGCTGTACGCCTCCCTCGCCTCCGCCGCCGGCCGCACCCCGGCCGAGCTGGCGCGCGCGGTCGCCGCCTGGCGCCAGGGCGGACTGGAGGGCCTCACCGTCCTGGAGGAACCCTGGGACCCGCCGGCCGGAAGGTCGACCGCGCCCGCCCCCTCCTCCTCGCCGCCGACCTCCCCGCCTTCCGCCCTTGGCGCAACCGCCTCACCCACCCCCGGGGCCACCTCCAGCTGCGCCTCGGCCGCGACGGCCTGTGGTACGCGTACGAGTCCGAGCCGGGCCGCGACGACTGGTGGCCCCGCGGCACCCCCGACCTCGACCCGGTCGGCGCCCTGACGGGCCTTGGCATACCCAGCGACCTCTGAGCCCTCGCCGACCGTCGACCCGTCCACCCCTGAACACGGCCCCTCGCTCGGCACCACCTGGCACAGGTTGCAACGACGGTCAGGGGCGTCCAGCCGGTACAAGGCGGGCGGCAGAACGTGAAACACACCTGAGGAGACGCGATCCCGGCGTATTAACCCAACGGGTCGTCCCGTATGGTTAATCGCATGACGCTTTCCAGCGCCCCGCGTGGGCGTCCCCGAGACAGCCGGGCCCATCAGGCGATCTTGACCGCCACGGCCGAGCTGGTGACCGAACTCGGCTACGCCGCCACCTCCATCGGTGCGGTGGCGGCTCGGGCCGGCGTGGGCAAGGACACCATCTACCGCCGTTGGTCGGGCAAGGCCGAGTTGGTGTACGAGGCGGTCTTCACCCAGACCGAGGCGGCTCCAGCACCGGATACCGGCAGCCTGACCGGCGATCTCACCGCCCTGCTGGAGGCGCTGATCCAGGAGTTCTCCACCCCGGCCGCGACCGCTGCCCTGCCGGGCCTGCTGGCCGACTTCGCCGCCAGCCCGGAGTTGCAGGTCCGCATTCGCTCCGAATTCCTGGCCCCGGCCAAGGACGGCCTGGTGCCGGTGTTCGAGCGAGCCGTCCAGCGCGGGGAGGTCGACCCCGGCCTGCCGGTCGACCTGGTGTTGGACACGCTGGCCGGCGCTGTCTTCTTCCACGTCGGCCTGGTGGGCGAGCAGCCCGGCCCACGGCTGGCCACGCAACTAGCGGCCATCGTCGGCCGCGGAATCGAGACCCGATGAACGCCTGGTTCCTCGCCGCCGGCATAACGGCCGGCGCGGTCGCAGCCATCCATGCCGTGGCGGGCGGTCGGGATGTCGTCCGGCCACTGCTGGCCGGCAACCTCCCCGATGAGCCCCGCCGTGTCCTGCACGCGGTCTGGCACATGGTCACGGCCGACCTGATCCTGGCCGCCGCTGCCCTGATCTGGCTGGCCCTGGGCAACCGCTCCGGTGGTGACACCATCGCCTGGCTCCTGGCCGCCCACTTCGTGGCCTACTCCGGCGTGTTCCTCATCGTGTCCCTGGCGGCCAGCTGGTCGAAGCCGCTGCTGCGCCTGCCGCAATGGATGCTGCTGTTGCCGGTGGCGCTGCTGGCGGCGGCTGGCGCAGCGTGAACTTGCAGGAACAGACCGGAGAGTGTGACAAGCGCGCCCACCGTCGTACACCGGCTGGCCCTCTGCTAGCGGCGGTGGGTGGACGGCGCACCGGCACGGCCGTGACGAAATACTGGGGACGGCCGCCTGATGCCGCTTCCAACAGCACCTTCACCGGGCAGGGTTCGACGGGAGGCCGGGGGCTGGCGGCTTGACGCAGCGCGATTGGTGACCGCGGAGGGTCACGCCGGAAATAGTGCCTGGGCTCTATGCGGCACGGCGCCAAGAAAGCTCCTGAGCGGTCCTCTGTCGCTTTCAAGGAGCCAAGGCAGGTACGCAGGCCAGTACGCCGCGGCGGCGGTCGAGGGAGTGAGCCTTCGAGCGCGACGTGCTCTTCTGATCGGGTCCGTCCGCATCCAGGCCACGCCCCGACAGAAGTAGCTGGACGTCGGGCGCGCGCTCTCGGTGCTACTTCCTCCGGCTGGCCTCGATCGTGAACGCGACTGTCAAGCAGGCCGCAGCCGCGGCCATCGAGCCGAAGAAAATCCCGTCGAAGAGCAAGCTGTTCGCGCCCTCGACCGTGCCATCCTCGCGCGTGCAGGACTTCTCGAAGGGGAAACTGGCTGTGTGTAGTTCTCCACAGCGATTTTGCAGGTCCTCGTTGAGCACGCTCGCCTTGACCCAGGACAGCGCCCATAGGAAGAGGAAGATCCCGGCGAAGGCACACACGGCGCCCCACAGCCGGTTCAGTTGGGCCTCCCGTGCGCTCGTTCTCGTCACGCGGCGAAGCGTACCGCCACCGCCCATCCAGAATGACTCGCTCAATCAGCGCCGACAACGAAGGCCGTGATGGCAGCCCTGTGCGTGCCCCGCACAGGGCGGCCCGGTCTGCGTGGCGCCGGCCCGATCCTCCTTCAGCCGAGGGTCCACCGCTGGTTCGATCCGCCGTCGCAGTCCCAGATGACGACCCGTGTGCCGGCAGAGGTACCGGAGCCCTCGGCATCCGGGCATTTGCTGCCCTACACACGCAGTTCTCCTGCGTCGGTGCGTGCCCACTTCTGGTTGGCGCTGCCCGAGCAGTCCCGGGCGCCTTCGGCGTCCCACCGGGCGGTGTAGCCGGGCAGGGCCGACCGCCGTGGCGCGGGCATGGCAATGCCCGCCCGCGATGGCCGATCCGCCGGTACCTGTCGGTGCGGCGGCTCGTACCCCTGGGGGCAGAGGGCTACGAGCCGCCGCACCAGGTCGCCCACGTCCCGCCGCTGAGGCCAGCGGCGCGAAGAACCAGCGCGGGCGCCGGGTTCAGGGTGTGTAGACGGTGGGACGGGGTGGGGTGGGCATGGCGTTGCCGATGAAGAAGCTGGGGTGTGGTGGTTGGTTGTAGG
>NZ_BAAGRZ010000054.1:0-19934 GCF_054782695.1 Streptomyces deserti | reverse complement strand
ACCACCCCCCAGGTCATCCGTTCGACAGGGGGGAACAGTCATGCCGGGCCCGGAGGCCAGCGGCCCTCTTGCAGGACCGCGAAGAACATAACGGGGGTGGTGGTACGGCCCTGCCGCGTGCTGCCTGGCCGCCCGTGGGCGCGCCCTGGCCGTGGGCCGGGCGCCGGCGGTTCGTGCAGCGCGCGGGTGTGGGCTGCTTCGGTTACCGCCTGCTGGTCCCATCCGGTCAGCCGCAGCGGCCCTTCGCCGCGAAGGGGCCGGTCCAGGTTCCCGAAGCAGTCTGCTGCCCCGATGAGGTCCACGGCCCACGACGGGGTCGGCCGCTGGCGGTCGCCGTTGGCCCGGTCCAACGGTGCGGTCGGGTCGGCAGTTGGGTTGCCGGGCGGCCGGTGAGGATGCGCAGGGCCAGTGCCGCGGCGTGGACGGGGTGGGCGATGCGCGCATGCAGCCGGTGTGCGAGGAGCATGGTGTGCTCATCGGCCTGAAGTGGAAAGTGGCCGGCCGCGGGCAGCGGGAGCACGGTGCGGCCCAGACGGCGGGAGACCGCCTCGATATCGGCGCGGGACGGTGTGCGTCGCACCGGCAGCAAGAAGCACGGCTCGGCGGGATGGGGCGGGAACTGCGCGGCCGTCTCCCACCACCCGAACCGGCCGGCCTGCCGCGCCCCGGCCAGCTCAGTGGCAGCCAGGGCGCGGCGGGCCGCGGCCAGGGTGTGCACCTGCTCGTGCGCCAGCATCGGCAGGGCGGCGGCCAGCGCGGGCGGCATAGGGCCGTGGCACAGCAGGGTCACGCATCCCGGTCAACTCCCGCAGGGCGAAGAGGTGCTCGAAGTGAGGCCGACGCCACGCTCGCCCCGTCCGAGCTGGAGGACGAGTTCACCAAGGCCGCCGCGCTGGTGGCACGGGGGATGTGCGGCACGTATGTGCTGCTGACCAACGCCCGGGTCACTGGCGCCTCCGAGGAGGAGATCCGCCGGCGGCTGCGCGCGTGCGGGGTGGCGCATCCGCTGGTGTGGGACGGGCAGTGGCTGAGCGACATGGTCGCCACGCACCGCGGGCTGCGGATGTTCGTCCCCCGCGTATACGGGCTGGGGGATCTGTCGCAGATCCTCGACGAACGCGCGTACGCCCAGGCCTCGGTGCTCATGGCGTCCGCGCCCGAGCAGGTGGCCACGTTCGTGGTCACCGGCGCGTACCGCAAGGCGGCCCGCGCACTGCGGAATCACGGCTTCGTGCTGCTGCTGGGCGACCCGGCCGTCGGTAAATCCGTCATCGCGCTGATGCTGGCCATCAGCGCGGCCGACAACTGGGGCTGCGCGGCCATCAAGGCCCGCACCTCCGAAGAGCTCGTGCAGCGGTGGAACCCACACGAGAAGGAACAGCTGTTCTGGCTCGACGACGCTGCGGTCCGCCATGAGGAACACATCACCCACGCCTGGCACGCGATCTGCCGCACGTGATGAGCGCGGTCAAGAACGGCGCCCGGGTGGTGCTGACCTCCCGCGACGCCTCCTGGCCGCAGGAGGCGAAGACGCGGTGCACGGCCTTGCCCGAATACGACAGGCGCATCGCGAACACGAAGCAGGTGACCAACTCACCGGCCAGACGTACCTTCACGTCGCCGAAGTCCACCTCCGCCTCGGCCCCCGGCCGGTGGGACTGCGGGATGAACGCGTGCACCACCCCGCGGCCGGCCTCAACGGCGATCTGAGGCCGTCGGTCGGCGACATAGGCCCGCACCATCGGATAGGTCACCGCCTCCGCCCCGTGCTCGTCGACGAGTCGGTCGAAGATCCGCTTGACCGTGTGACGCTGCTTGCGCGGAGCATCCAGATCCGTCCGGAGCATCTCGTCGATCAACGGCTTGTAGGCATCCAAGCGGGTGCCGCGCGGGCGCGGCTTCTTCCGCGGCTCCGGCCAGACCGACTCCAACGCGGCCTTCACGGTGCGGAATCCGACTCCGTACTCACGTATCAAGGCCCGGTGCGACATCCCTGCCCGGGCATCACGGCGGATCGCCGCGTACAAGTCGACCTTGGACTTCGGTGGCGCCATCGCAGCCTCATCCCGCAGAGCACACCGATCCTCCCACCGCAATCCTTCAAGCGTTGCCAGAACTCACAGACATCGCCCTCCGGCGAAACGAGGCGTTCTCGCCCCTGAGTAACAAGTGGTGTCAGCTCCCACTTACAAAGCCACCCAGCTGAAGCGCGAGCACCAACTGCGACTCAAACAGCTGTTCCGAGAGGCAAGCTTGGGCGGCAAGAGAACGACGTCATCACGTCTTTCGTATGACGGGTCTGTATCTGGGTGCAGTCATAAGCGTCGCGATGCTCGGCGCCGGGATCTACGTCGCCCAGGACGTTTGGTGGCTGGCGACCCTCCTGTGTGGTCCAAGCTTGATCGCTATGGGCAAGATCTTCGTGCTTCGCCGAAGTGACGCAGACGACATCACGGCCGTCTCGCGGGGGGCCCGTGCCTCAACAAGTGCCGCGGCCCAGGCCCAGCCACCCGTTCCGTAACGAGGAGTACCTGCGACCACGGCAAAACCGCGTGGTGACCTGCACGAACACGGGGACGGTCCTGCGGGCCGCGCAACACCTAGCGCAACCCTTGGCGCAACATCCAGCGCAACAGATAGGCGCAACCCTTGCCGCAACCTCGTGCTCCTGGTCGACCAAGGCGGGCGATCCGAGCGGACGCGGGGACACCGGATCCCAGACCCGGCCTGGACAGCAGGAGGGCGAGCTCCTGCCGCTGGGAGGTCCCGTCAGTTATGTCACTCGGCTGGCAAGTCCCTCATCCCCAAGACATGGGCCGAACGGTCAGCCACCGCTTGGCCACTACCGCCCGGGGGTGCGACCGGCTCGCACGGCGCGACAGGCACGTTGCTTGTGAGGCACGTCACTGGAAGTCGGGCCGAGGCCCAGACAGCTCATAGAGGTGAGCATTGACATGCGTGCCCGACTACGGGCTGGGGAGCCGGCCGCGTTCGCCGAGCTGTTCGACACTTACGCCCGCGGCGTGTACAACCATGCCTTCCGTCTGACCGCCGACTGGTCGACGGCCGAGGACGTCATGGCCGCCACCTTCATGGAGGCCTGGCGGCTACGCGACAGGATCGATGCCGAAGGCGGCTCCCTACGGCCCTGGCTGCTCGGCATCGCCACCAACACCGCACGCAACCAGCTGCGCAGCAACCGGGGTTATCGCCGGGCAGCAGCGGCCACGGCCGCGGCCGAACTGCCCGTGCCCGACCACGCCGACGAGGTCACCACCCAGATCGACGACCAGCGCAAGCTGGCGGCGACCCTCCGGGCACTCGGCGCGTTGCGCAGACAGGAGCGCGAGGTCGTCGCGCTCTGCCTGGGGGAAGGGCTCGACTACGAGGCTGCGGCGAAGGCGCTGGGGATCCCCGTGGGCACCGTCGCGTCCCGGCTCTCCCGGGCCCGCAGGAAGCTCCACTCCCTCACAGAGGTCGAGCTCGCACAGCACGGCGGTGCCGCGACAGCGGGCCGGCACGTGACGAGCGGCCCCGCCCGGCCTGCGCAGCGGACCCGAAGCGTGGGGGGATCCGAAAAAGTTCGGAGCAGGCGGGAAGCCGGGGTGGCCGGCCGACAGATACCAGGTGACCACATCAACACCGTCCGGCCCGCACAGGAAGGAAACCGATGAGCGCGAACACCCCCCGGCAGAGCCCGGGCGCTCGGGAGGAAGCCGTCGCACAGCTGCTGTCCCACACTGCGCGTGACCTGCCGACGGGCCGCCACGAGTATCACAAGGAGCGTTTGATGGCACGCATCGAGCAGGCACAGCGCACGCGCGAGTCGTCCCCCGGCACCCCCGGCATCCCGAAAGTGCGCAGGCTCCGGCTGCCCCGCCCGGCTGTCGCACTGCCCGCCCTGGCCGCTGCCGTGGCCGCTGCGGTCATCGCCGGAACGGCGATGACCGGCGGCGGGAACGGGAACGGCCCTGTCATCGCCACCGGCCCGGCCCTGACCACACAGATCGGCGCCACAAGCCCGCGCGGAGTCACCCAGCTGCTCGACCAGGCCTCCCTTGCCGCGGCACAGGACAACCACCCGGTTCTCAAGCCGGGCCAGTACGTCTACATCGAGTCCGAGACGGCCGACACGTTCGTGAAGACCGTGGGCGACAAGAGCAGCCTCGCCAGCCACGAGCTGCACAAGCGCCAGGTGTGGTACTCGGCCGACGGGACCAGGGGCTGGCTGATCGACCCCGCCGTCAACGACAGTCCAGAAGGAGAAACCCTCAGCCTTCCCGACGAGCAGGGCAACACCCCCGTCGCCGGCCTCAACCACCCGTCCTACGAATACCTGGCCAAGCTGCCCACCGACCCCGATGCCCTCCTCGCCAAGATCTACAAGGAGACCGAGGGACACGGCAACTCGCCGGACCAGGAGGCGTTCACGACGATCGGCGACCTGCTGGGCGAGAGCTACCCGCCGCCCGCCCTGACCAAGGCCCTGTTCAAGGCCGCCGCGAAGATCCCCGGCGTCGTCACCGTCGATGACGCCGTCGACGCGATCGGCCGGCACGGCGTGGCGGTCGCCCGGCTGGACGACAAGAGCGGCCAGCGCGAGGAATGGATCTTCGATAGAACCACCCACGTCTTCCTCGGCAAGCGCACCGTCCAGGTGAGCAAGGCCGGCGGCCCGGAGGCAATCATCAAGCCCGGCACCGTCCTGTTCACCAGCGCCGTCACCCAGCGGACCATCGTCGACGCCATCAAGCAGGTTCCGGCCAAGGTCAGCTGACACACCCTCAGAGCCTCGCCGCCGCTGCCGCAGCGCTGTTTTAGGGCCGAGGAAGCCTGCCACGCATGCCCCGCCGCCCTCACCGACCATGCGGTCGGTGAGGGCGGCGGGGCAGCGGGCGGGTGGTCCTTTACAGGGCGTGGAGCTGGGTGAGGAGCTGGAGGGTGTCGGAGTTCAGCCAGTACTCCACGAACTTGCCGTCCTTGATGCGCAGGGTGTCGGTGCCGCTGAAGGTGACGGTCGTGCCGGGCTGGGCCTTCGCCCCGGGGAAGCCGCCGGCGTAGGTGCCGGTGGCCGTCCAGCGCACGGAGGCGCGGTGTCCGGCGATCAAGGGGTCGATCTGCAGTGAGAAGCGCAGGTCGGGGAAGGCGGCGCGTGTCTGGGAGATCCAGGCCACCAGGCCGTCCGCGCCTCGGATGCTGCTGCCGTCCCCTCCGTCCAAGAGGGCGGCGTGGACCTTGAAGTCCGGCGAGATGATGCCCGACGCCTGGGTGAAGTCGCCGTTCCAGAGGCGAAGCCACGCATCGAGCATCGCCTTGGGTCCCTTGGCGGGGGTCTGGTGCCTGTGTGCCGTGACTGCATGTTCGGCTGTGGTGGCGGAGGAGGTGTGTGCGGCAGCCGTCGTTGCGCTGACGGCCAGGGCGGCCATTGCGGCAGGGAAGAGGAGGCGTATCCGGTGGCGTGCGGTGGTGGTCATGATGGCTCTCGCATGTCTGGTCAGTGGGACGAGTGTCAGTCGGTGCAGGTGGTGTCGGGAGCGGGCAGCGCGCGGGTGGTGAGGTAGCGGTTGGTGGCGTCGCGCACGCACTGCGAGAGCAGGAACATGCTGTAGTCGTCGCCTTCACGGCTGAGGACGACGCTGCCGGGCAGCTGAGCCGCCATGGCGAAACCCGCGCTGTGCGGAGCGAGGGCCTGGTGGGTGGACTGCAGGACGAGCGTGGGCGGCGCCCCGTGTACAGGGGCGCCGGCCGCCACGGGGTGGGCGGGGACGGGCCAGCCGAGGCAGCCGGTGAGCGCGGTCCATGAGCGCACGGCACCACCCAGGTGCGGGGAGATGCGCGCCAGGTCCTTGCGCAACCGGGTGAGCTGTTCGAACGTGGTCACCGGGCGCGCGGTGTCCAGGCAGGCGGGGACCTGGACCTGGACGGGGTCGAGGGTGTCGTCGGGTTCGTAGGTGAAGTCGGTGGCGTCGTCGGCCTGGGCCTTGACCACGGCCCGGGCGAGGGCGGGCCAGGTGATGCCGGAGAGGGTCAGGTAGTCCTGGGTGGCGCTGCGGATGTCCTCGCCGGTCAGTGGTCGGCCGCCGCCGGTGACGGGGATCGGGCTGCGGTCGGCGCGTGCGACGAGGGCGTCGTACTCCGCTGCGGCGTCCTTGCCGTGCAGGGCGCAGTCCGTCGAGGTGGCGCACCAGGTGGTGAAGCGGCGGAACGCCTCTTCCGCTGTGGCTGCTTCCCTGCGGATTCGCTCGGCGGGCGCGGTGGTGTCGTCCAGCGCCGTGTCGAGGACCATGGTGCGCAGTCGGCCGGGGTAGAGGTCGGCGTAGGTACGCCCGAGCAGCGTGCTGTAGTGGATGCCGTACCAGTTGAGCTGCTTCTCGCCGAGACCGGTTCTCACGGCTTCGAAGTCCCGCGCGGTGCTGGTCAGGTCGACGTGGGCGACCAGGGGGCCGTTGCGGCGCAGGCAGTCCTTCGCGAAGGCGCGGTTGTGGGCCACGAGCCTGTCGAACTGCGCCTGGTTGCGCGGGAATTGGCTGACGCCGGCGGGCTTGAGGGGCGTGGTGCAGCGGATCGGCGTGCTGTGGCCCACTCCGCGCGGGTCGACGGCGACCAGGTCGAAGTTCCGGCTCATGGCGCCGGCGAACGACGGGAAGCCGATCCGCATCGCCAGCCGGAGCTGTTCGATCGACGACCCGCCGGCGCCGTTGTTGAGCAGCAGCGTGCCCTGGCGATGGGCCTGGTCGTCGGCGGGGCGGCGGACCAGGGCGAGGGTGAGGCTGCCCGCGCGCGGGTGGGTGTAGTCGACCGGGACCCGCAGCGTGCCGCACTGCATGCCCTCGAACTCCGCGTCTGCGCAGGCGCTCCAGCTGATCCGGCTCGCGGGGGTGGTCGGCTGGGTGCGAGCGGGGGCGGCGACTGCCGGGGTGGCGAGGGTGGCCGTGGCGACGACGGCGGCGGTGAAGGCGCGCCGGGCATACGTGTGGAGTCTGGACATGGCGGGGATCTCCTGAGCGTCTTCGCGCCGTGACGGCGCAGAGGAGGTGCGGGGACGGTGAGGCGGGTGTTCGCCGGCTTCTGCGTGGATCGTCAGGCGTGCAGGACGATCTTTCCGGCGACGGTGCCGGACTCGGCCAGCCGCATCGCCTCGGCGGCCTGGGTCAGGGGCAGCTCGGCGGCGATCTGGGCAGTGATCTCGCCACGCCGGAGCGCTTCGAACACCTCGGTGAGGTCGGCGCGCAGCCGGGCCCGGAAGCGGCTGTGGCTCAGGGCCCGGCCGGCCCAGACGTTGAAGAAGTAGGCGCGGCGGCGGTTGGGCAGGGCGTTCCACAGCCACACCCGCCCGAGGAGCTTGAGTACGGGCCACTGCTTGGAACCCTCATCGTCGCGGGTGGAGGCGCTGCCGTAGGAGACGAGCGTGCCGCCGGGCGCGAGAAGGCTCCAGGAGTCGACGATGCTGCGGCCGCCGACGTGGTCGAAGACGGCGTCTACACCGAGCGGGGCGATTTCACGGACGCGTGCCGGGATGTTTTCGGTGCGGTAGTCGATCGGGGTCACTCCTCGCTCCCGCAGGGCTGCGTGGTGGCGTGCGGAAGCGGTACCGATCACCTTCGCGCCGGCGGCCTGGGCGAGCTGGACCAGGACGGAGCCGACTCCTCCGTTGGCGCCGTGCACCAGGACGGTCTGCCCGGCGCGGACGCGGGCCTTGCGGTGCAGCATCTGCCAGGCCGTGATGCCATTGATCACCACGGTCTCCGCCTCCGCCGCGCCGATCCCGTCCGGCACCGGCACCACGTCGGCGGCGTCGACGACCACGTGGCTGGCCCAGCCGCCGACCTTCAGCAGCGCGGCCACCCGGGTGCCGACGAGACCGAGGCCGACACTTTCGCCGGCCGCCACAACGGTGCCGACCAGGTCGTAGCCGGGGACGAACGGGAAGGGCGGCTGGTCGTAGTAGCGGCCCCGGCGCATCTGCTGCTCGGCGAAGGAGACGCCGGTGGCTTCCATGCGGACGACGACCTGGCCCGGGCCGGGGGTGAGGATGGCACCCTGCCGCACCTCGAGCCCCTCCGGCTCGACCTTGCCCGGCAGCACGACCTCGATCACTTCGGCGTTCATGACGACCTCCCTCAACTCTCACCAGCACGGTTAGTGGCTGGCGCTTTCGTTAGAAGTTATAACTGACTGCCAGGGTGACGGTCAAGAACTTTCGCTATAGGCTCTAACTCCGAGGGAGGCGCCGAGCAGCACCGCACGGCACCTCAGGTACCGGTGTCCAGGTGGGTGAAGGGACGAGCACATGGCTGTCGCGGGCAAGGAGACCCCACGCGAGCGCTACCGGGCCCAGCTGCGGGCCGAGATCAAGGAGCGCGCCTGGGAGCAGATCGCCGCCGCCGGGGCGCCGGGGCTGTCCCTGAACGCCATCGCCAAGCAGATGGGCATGAGCGGCCCCGCGCTCTACCGGTACTTCGCCAGCCGCGACGAGCTGATCACCGAACTGATCCGGGACGCCTACCGCAGCCTCGCCGACACCCTCCGCACCGCCGCCGCGTCGGGTGCGGACCTGGCCGGACTCGGACGCGCGCTGCGCGCCTGGGCACTGGACGACCCCCAGCGCTACTTCCTCGTCTACGGCACACCCGTCCCCGGCTACCACGCACCCGACGACGTCACCATGATCGCCTCAGAGATCATGGACGCCCTCCTCGACGCCGCCCAGCCGGTCGGCGCAGCCGCGGAAAACCCGGACGCAAGCCATCCCGACACCCCCCTGGAGGCCCACCTCGCCGAGCACCGGCAGTGGGCCGCCGACCACCCCGCACCGCCGGCCGCCCTGCGCCGCGCCCTGCGCTTTTGGACCCGCCTGCACGGCATCCTCTCCCTGGAACTGGCAGGCCACTTCACCGGCATGGGATTCGATCCGGCCGAACTCTACGAAAACGAACTACACCACCTGCCCCAGTAGACCGCCCCTTTGAGGACACCGCGATCGCGGTGATCCAACCGGCATGCGACAGCTGCCCTCCGGCCTGCAAGATCCCGTACGTGCGGTGCGCCTGCCGTCGTCCGGTCTCCAGGTGTGGCCCGAACTGCGTCCTGAGGAGATTGAGGTACATCACATCGCCCAGTCGGGGGATCCCCACGCGCCCGACCATGCCCGGTCCGCCCGCCGTCGTCACCTGGGCGGCCGGTGGCCTGGGTGGAAGGCATGGTGCGTGACGTGGACACTGCCGGAGCCGATGCTGGCCACCCCCGTGCCTGATCCTTGAGATCGGAGCCGGGGCCGCGCAGCTGCCGGACGCCGCCGCGCTGGACGGGGAGCTGGTCGTATGGGACCCCGCAGGACGGCTCTCCTTGTGACGGAATGTCGGCTCACCATCTGTCACAGCAGTGCCCGGGGCAGCGGTTCACGGCGGGCACGTAGGCCAGGCTGGTGTCGGTCATGATGCGACGGTCTCGTGCAGGGCGCTGTCGGCGCCGATGACGGTCTCGATGCCGCCGGGCAGCAGATCGCGCTCCCGGTACCAGTCGCGCAGCTGCGTCTCGTTGACGTCATCGGCGATCGGCTTGGTGGCGTGCCGGGCGAGGGTTTCGTCGAACGGCACGTCAAGATAGTAGCCGTGGGTCGGGCCGCAGTGGTCGGCGCGAAGCTGGGCGAGCATGTCGCCGTAGTGGTCGGCGTAGAGGATGCCTTCGACCACGACGTGGAATCCGGCGTTTTAGTACGGCGGGCCAGTTCGAGCTTCGCCCGCACAGCTGGTGGGTGAGCTGCTGGACCCGACGACCGCAGCCTTCAGCATCGGCGAGCCGCGCATCGCGGATCAGCGTGCTGCGACCTTGCGGCAGGTGGGTGGCTAACAGGTGCGTGCTGATGCCCCACGGACGGGAAAACGGTGCCGGAGCATTGTCCGGAACCAGTAGCGCCTGTCCGGGACAGGAGCGGAAAGGCTGGTGAACCGCATGGGGAGAAACCCGTGCTGGAACGGGCCTTGCCGGACGGCTCGGGCGTCACAAGACTTCGCCCCACAGCAGCCGAATCCGAAAGGAACAAGGGAATGTCTGTGTTAGGCAGAAGAGTCAGGACCGCCCTCACCGTCGGCATGGCGATGGCGGCGTTCGCCGTGGGACTCGGCGCCCCGGCTTCGCAGGCTGCGGAGCCCGCCCCGCCGGCGAAGAGCGACAGCGCCGACAAGCCGGTCTACCTGGTCAAGGGCTACACCCCGGACAGTCCGGGATGCGACAGGAAATGGAAAGCGCCATCCGTTCCATGAGGGGCTGGGGCTGGACCGGGGAGTTCGTCAAGGTCGGCTTCTATACCGCCGACAACGGCGGGGGCTGCACCGTCAACATTGCGAAGGACGGGGACGCGGACACGTCCATCAAGTACCTGGGACAGCAGCTCGCCTGGGACATCCACCGCAGGTACACGTTGAGGGGCAAGAGCGTCGATGTGATAACCCACTCGATGGGCGGACTCATCGCGCGCGCGGCCCTGGCCGGAACCCAGCGCGGCGAGGACGGCTTTCCTCCCAAGCTGTACGTGGAGGATGTCGTGACGCTCGGTACGCCGCACCGCGGCGGGATCCTCACCTACTTCTGCGGCGACGTCGAGGGCCAGCAGTGCCGGGACATGCGCCCGTCCTCTCCCTTCATGGCCTGGCTCGGACCGACCCTGCCGCAGGGCGAGGGGGGCACGGACTGGACCCTGATCGCCTCCCACTTCGACTACGTGGCCAACGTGAACTCGGCAACACCCGAGGCCGCCGGCGCCCAGCACCTCGTGCGCTACGCGATGTCCGCGCAACTGGATCACAGCGAACTCCGGACGCAGCGCACGGGGACCTACCGGATGAACTACACGAACAATGGCAGCCCCTGGCGCCACATCAGGTACGGCGCTGCCCCGGTTCGCGCGGCCATGAACGCCATCTACTGGGCCGACCGCTGGTGATGGCTTCCGGCTCTGCCGACCCGCCCCCTCGCCGGACCCCCAAGCCGGGCCCTCACCACCGCCGCCATTCCGGTCAGTGGGTCCTACGTTGTTGTGCGGGAACGGGCCAGTCGTAAGGTCCAGAGGCCCAGAGACCCCGGTACGGCTTTCAGTGGGTGCCCTTGATGGCTCGCTCACCTGGCCGCCCGGGGTCTCAAGACGGCTCAATTCAACAATGAGCTGCGGGCGCCCCCGGGTGCATCGCTGAGTAGGACCACGCTGGCGAGGCCGTCCGGGAGAAGAGCGCATATCGAACGACCAGAGGAACGGGTGGCCCGGATTTGGGCGGGGATCGACATCAGCAAGACGCACCACCACTGCGTGGTCCTGGACGCCGAGGGCAAGCGGCTGCTGTCGCCACGGGTGTTGAACGATGAGCTGGATCTGCTGGCCCTGCTCGCAGACGTGCTCGCCATGGGCGAGGACGTCGTCTGGGCAGTCGATGTGGCCGACGGCATGGCGACTCTGTGGATCAACGTGTTGCTCAATCACGGGCAGCAGCTCGTCTACATACCCGCGCTGGCGGTCAACCGGGGCTCGGCCAGCTACCGGGGTACGGGTTCTGTTCCTCGCAGGCAATCGGTTCGGCTCGGCGAGGACGTCGCGGTCGACGTACGGGTCGGACAGCGGCCCCGCCGTCCGACCCGTCCCCGGGGTTATCCACAGGCCGGAACACGGTCTGGTTCCTCCCTACGCTGCTGCCCGAGTCGATCACACGGGGGTGTGCGGGATGCGGTACGGCGTGGTGGTGGAGGAGCTCGCGGTGGAGGTCATGGCGCAGCTGCCGGACGATCGGGCCCGCCAGCAGGTGACGGCGCTCGTGGAGGTCGCGCGGATGGATCCACGGGCCTGGCCCGATGTGCGTGACCCGGGCTCCGTGGAGGAGATCCGGGAGGCCTTCGGTCGGCGGTGCTGGATTCAGTACATGCCGCACGCCGGAGCGATCGAGGTCCGTGACATCGGCTGAGCGGGCTGATCACGGCCCCTTCCGGTCGGCCTTCGAGGGATGCTTCGTGGGATGCCGGGCGGCTCATGCCTCCTCAACGCTCTGCTGCAGCGCGGTCATGAGATCGACAGCAGGTTCGGGCTGAGGCGGTTCGGCCAGCTCGCTTCCCGTGACGACGGCGTCGACCAGCTGCTCCAGGGCGTGGGCGTACCCGTCGTGATCCACGCTGTCGTCCACGCCGATCATCTCCTGCACCAGCACCTCCGCCAGCCATCGCTCACGGTCGCTGAGCGGGACGGCGGGGACCAGGTGGGCAAGGTCTCCGGGGTCGCGGATCTCATCACGCCAGCGCAGGGTCTGCAACAGCAGCAGTCCCCGATACGGGCTGACCACCGCCCGGCGTTCGCGGTTGCGGATCGCGACCTTGGCCTGGCCACGAGCCCGGTCTTGGAGAGACTTCCACCAGTAGCGCGTACGGGCGGTCCGCGTCCCGTGATGCGGGAGCGATGTAGTACGGCCGGTCATAGCTGATCGGGACCACACCGTGCGGCTCGATGAATCCCACCACCGTGATCGTGTGCTTGGTAGGCAGAGGCAGGCTGGCGAGGTCATCCTCGGAGAGCGGCAGCATGCGGCCGTCCGGGAGGGCGTTCTCTGGGGGACCATTCCCTGTTGCGTGACGTCGCAAGTCCCCTCTTCGTTGGGGTGCTGCGACGGTTCTCTGGGGGTGTGGCTCTGCGGTAGATCGTTGCGCAGAGTACAGATGGCTGGCTGGCGAGAGCGCTCAGCACTCCGTGGCGGCTCAATCTCGCCGTGACCGCGTATCAGCAAAAAGATCCGCCTCGGCTTCGTGAGGGATCCCGGGGAGCTGACCGGACTAGGCCGTGTCTCTCCGATCAACGTCAGTCGGCTGCTTACGGATTGGGCGGGACCTCGTACGAGTTCACCAGGCGAGCCAGCTGACGGCCTGTCGCAAGCAGCGGTTCCTCACTGCGTGCGACCTGTGCCGTAACTTCGGCCCCTTCCAAGGCGCTGATGACGGTGGTTGCCAACTCGCGGGCCGTGTCGGTGGGGAAGCCGCAACGCAGCAACTTGTCGTGGACCAACTGTTCCCAGCTTCGCAGGGCGTCCGCGCACGCCTGCTGGATCTCTGAGTCGGTGCCGAGCGTCTCCAGGGCCGCCGCTGTGACGGGGCAGCCGTCGATCCACCCCGAGGCGCGCAGTTCCATTGCCAGCTGCCGAGCGCAGGCGTTCACCGCTTCGGCCGGGCCTTCCTTGCTGTCCAGGGTCTTCTCAAGCAGTGCCGCGAACTCTTGGCTGCTGTGCCTGATCGCTGCCACGGCGACAGACTCCTTGCCGCCCGGGAAGAAGTGGTAGACCGACCCGAGGGTGGCCTGTGCCTCCGTGGCGATCTGTTTGATTCCCGTGCCGATGTAGCCCTGCCGCTGCAGGAGGCGCGCTGCGGTGACGACGATCCGGTCCCGAGTACTGGTCTGCATGCGGCCACCGTACGCGCAATTGAGTAGAGCGTTCGTTCCAGTGCCGTGATACGGTGCGGGCGCCGGTCTGAATAGAGCGTTCGTTTTAGTGGCAGTGGAGGTCTCAGTATGAGCGGCAGCATCAAGCAGTCGGTCACCGTCATCGGGCTCGGCCCCATGGGCCAGGCAATGGCTGCGGCTTTCCTGGATCGTGGATACGCGGTCACCTTATGGAACCGCACCTCCTCCCGCGCGGATGCGCTCGTGTCCCGCGGTGCGGTGCTCGCACCGGGGGTGGCCCAGGCGCTCGCCGCAAATGAGGTGGTGATTCTCAGTCTCACCGACTACGCGGCGATGTACGACGTGCTGAACCCGGCCACAACGGCGCTGACCGGCCGGGTCCTCGTCAACCTCAGTTCCGGCACCCCCGAGAGGGCCCGGGCCGCCGCCCGTTGGGCGGCCGAGCGGGGTGCAGTGCACCTCACCGGCGGCGTCGCCGCGTCGCCCTCCGGGATCGGGCAGCCCGACTCGTCCACCTTCTACAGCGGCCCGCGCGAGGCATTCGAGAGGCATCGGCCTGTGCTCGAAGTCATCACCGGCAGGGCCGATTTCCAGGGGGAGGATCCGGGGCTCGCGGCTCTCTTCTACCAGCTCGGTATGGTCATGTTCTGGACATGCATGCTGAGCTACTGGCAAGCGATCGCCCTTGCCCGTGCCAACGGCCTGACGGCGGCCGACATCCTGGCCCACGCCACCGACACCGCAAACTCGCTGCCCGACTTCTTCGCCTTCTACGCCGAACGCATCGACGCCGGCAACCACCTCGGCGACGTAGACCGCCTGAGCATGGGGATGGCCAGTGTTGAGCACGTCCTGCACACCCACGCCGACTCGGGCGTCGACGCCACCCTTCCCTCCGCCGTCGCCGACCTCTTTCGGCGCGGCATGGACGCCGGCCACGCTGCGGAGAGCTTCTCCAGCCTGGTGGAACTCATGAAGAAGGCCGAGGCATA
This sequence comes from Streptomyces deserti, assembly GCF_054782695.1. Lineage (NCBI taxonomy): Bacteria > Bacillati > Actinomycetota > Actinomycetes > Kitasatosporales > Streptomycetaceae > Streptomyces > Streptomyces deserti. The sequence continues at coordinate 5,516 of NZ_BAAGRZ010000054.1, read as the reverse complement.
GCTCACCTACCCGACAGGTGATGCACCGCCAAGATCGTGATCAGCAGAGGTGACCTGACCGACGACGAGTGGGACCTGCTGGAGCCGCTGCTGCCGGTCAGCAATAACCGATGCGGCCGATGGCGGAACCACCGTCAAGTGATCAACGGAATCATCCACCGACTTGGCACCGGAGCGCAGTGGCGAGCACTGCCAAAGCGGTTCGGCCCATGGCAGACCGTCCACAAACGGCACCTGCTGTGGTCGGCCGACGGCACCTGGACCCGGCTCCTCCAGCACCTTCAAGCCGTCGCCGATGGCAAGGGCGACATCGACTGGGACATCAACGTCGACTCCACCTCGGTACGCGCGCCCATCACCATGCTGCCGGCGCGCCAAAGCGGATCTCACCTGCCGCACCGTCAGGCTCTTCAGAAGGAAGATCGGCGAAGCTCGAGCCTGTCACTGACGGCGGTGAGCTTGCACAGCCTGTCGACGAAGAAGACGCGACAGGCGACACGTAGGCGGCGCAGACATATGAGGCTGTAGGCCAGTTCGAGCAGGGCCCTGGTGGAGATAGGCGCGTCGTTCGTATCAGGTGCGGAGCCGTTTGAACTCGTGCAGCCAGGCGAAGGCACGCTCGACCACCCAGCGCACCTTGCCCAGTCCGGAACCGTGGGCGACGCCGCGTCGTGCGATCAACGGCTTGATGCCACGTCAGCACGCGCGTCTAACCGCGCGCCCAGCGGCACAGGCGAGCAGGCTGACGCACTGGAGGTCGGTGGGGTGCAGACCGAGGTGTTCGGCCATGGCCTGGTTGAACAGGGTGTAGGCGGCGTGGTGGCGCGGGGCCATCACGCCGCCTGGACCAGCTCCTCACGGCTTCGGTTTGACATGGAACCGCCCTCGCATCCTACTCATATCTGCGTTGCGCAGATAATGTGTGGTGCAGATCCTTTGTAGCACGACCCTTTGGGAGAACCCATGACCACCCACACCCCCGAGCATCTGCGCGTCCTCTACGGCCGTTGGAGCGAGATGTGGCGCGGCGACTTCAGCCACGCCAAGGAGATCCTCGACCCCGGCTTCGTCGTCCACCAGGCCCGCCCGGACGGCAGCGACTCCGAGGCCACCACCGGCCCCGAGCGCCTGCTGCCCGAGATCGAGCAGACCATGGCCGCCTTCGGCGACATCACCATCACCGTCGACCTCGGCCCGATCGTCGACGGCGACCTGATCTCCGCCCGCTGGACCATGCGCGCCACCTACACCGGTGGCCTCCCCCAGGCCACCGCCCCCATCGGCACGAAGATCTCCTTCAGCGGCAACGACATCCTGCGCGTCCGCGACGGCCGGTTCGTCGAGTACTGGACCTGCACCGACATCCTCGACGGCCTGTCCCAGCTCGGCGCCATCTCCGGCCCCAACGGTCCTGCCCACCACTGACAGACGCCACCGAACGCGCTGGCCGAGGTATCAGTCCTCCCCGTCATATTCGAAGTCGTCGGCGTCGGGGTCTCGCAAGGGGCGCAGGCCCCGGCCGGGGCCGCTTGCCTCGATGTTGAACAGGTAGCGGCCCAGAAAACCGCCGACGGTAGTGGCGCATGCTGACAAAAGCGGTCCTGCAATTGCACGGTGCGAGTCGTGATACGACGCCGAGATGACTGGGTTGATGACAGTTCTGACACTTCAACTTCCGTGCGCGTCAATATTGACGACTCTTGTGATCGATTCTGATCTCTCGCGACAAAAAAAGAAGGGATAGTTTCGCCGATGAAAACAAGCCATGACTGACACGCGGAGCTACGGAAGTCAGGGAGTTTTCTGCTCTGTCCGCAACGAAACTCATGCGTCCTGGGGCGATCTAGGGTATGGCCACGCGTGAGGCATATGGGTGATTAGCGCATCGCACTGTGTATCGGTACCTTCACCCTCAGGTGCGTGCGGGATCTCGACTGTGTCTACCAAACCCTGTCCGAGATCCCGCACGCTTTCAGCGACACAAAGGAGTGCCCCATGGGGCGATCTACCCCTCGGCGCCGCCGTGCCAAACGGCCTTACGGCCACTTCGCTCGCGGCAAGCGTAATGGCCGTAACGAAAAGTTCCGTTACGTGAACCGCTTTGGCACGCAGACAGCTGTTGCGTTCATCGCGACTTTCTTCACCGGGTACGTGCTGGTTTTTCGACCGCCTGTTCAGGTGACGGTCTCCCAGGAGGCCGTCTACGCCCTGGCCGGTCTGCTGTCCGGCGCCGCGTTCAAGATCTTCCGTCGCCGCCGTTACCGGCACTGACGCCCATCAGGCGGCGGGGGAACGCACTGCCGGTCCCCCGCCGCACACCCCAGACGGTCCGGGCCCGACCTCAACCGGGCCCGGGCCGCCAGGGACGCGACGTGTAACGAAAGCCGGTGAAATTCGGCTGTATCAGCGCCGCGCAACCCGCTCTGAACCCTTTTCGTGACGGGATGGAAGATCTGTGAGCAACACGTGCGAGTTCTGCGGCTCCGCTCTCGCCGGAGGACCGGGGAAAGGCCGGCCACGCAAGTACTGCGGAGACGCCTGCCGCCAAGCCGCCCACCGGCGCCGCGTGCACGGTGAACCCCCAGCCCAGACTGCTGCCCTGCCCACCTCCCCGGCAGGAACACCGCCGGAAGCACGGCCCGTATCCCGGAGCCTGGCGCCCCGCGCCGCTGCTCACGGCCCGTCGGCTGGTGACGAACTCCTCATCGAGATCGCCAAGGACATCCAGGACAGCGCACGCGACCTCGCGCGGCTTCTGCCGACCTCCGACGGAGAGGAACCCCTGCGCCGCATTGCCCAGCTGCACGAGCAGCTCGACGGCCTGACGGCGGCGGTCGTCGGCCGGGCCCGCTACCGACGCCTCACCTGGTCCACCATCAGCTCCATCCTGCGCGTCAGCGAAGACACCGCACGCCACCGCTACACCGAGCGGTACATCCTTCGCCGCCTCGCCCGCTTCAACCGCACCGAGGCGGCGCTCACCTCGCTGGCCAGCCTCTTCAACAGCACGGCCCCGCATACCGCCGAATCTCCGGAGGACCTCTCCGACCGCGACGCCGCAGGCGAGTCCCGCGACTCAGGCACCGAACGAGGGGAAAGCCCCGATCAATCCACACCGATCGAACCGTCCGGAGCGGCGTACAACCGGCTGGCACCGATCCTGTCGATGCTGATCCGCACCGCCCAGCTCACGAACAAGGAAGTCAGCAGCCGCATCGGATGCTCCGCCTCCTACCTGTCGCGCATCCTGTCCGGCGAACGCGTGCCGACCTGGGCGCTCACCCGGAGGTTCGCCCAGACCTGCGGCGCCGACCCGGAGGTTCTGCGAACCGTCTGGGAGTCCGAGAAGCTCAGCGAGAAGAACCGCGAGACAACCGTGAAACCGGATGACCCTCCCATGCCCGCCGCCGAACGGCTCCGCACCGCCGTCCACACACTGCACCTGCGCGCAGGACGCCCCGCACCAAACGACGTGGCGGTCGCCAGCCGCTGGCTGCTGAGCGCCGGCGCCGTCGCCTCCATCCTCGAAGCCACGGTCCTGCCGCACCGCGACGTCCTGGAGACATTCGTGCGCGTCCTCGGCGGTGACGTCGACCACTTCAAGCAGCTCCTGGACGACGCCCACCGCGAGGCCGCCAGTGGAGCATTCCTTCAGCCCTCCCCCCGCTCCGCATCGCATGCCGCGACGGCGGTCCCCACCGGACCAAGCACCGCCGCGGAGTCAGGCACAGATCCCCACCCAATCGGTCCGGACGCCGTCATGAAGACGTTCAGCAAGGTGCTCCTCGAGGAACGGCCCGTCGAAGACGGCCGCGCCCGGCTTCTGCACAAGCTCGCCGAGCAACAAGTCCCCGCCCGGCTGACGGACGGCGACCAGCCCCGCCCTCTTACGGCGACTGTCGAGGCACTGCGCCACCGCCCCCCGGCACACCACATTTCGCCGCTCCGAGCCGGGTCATAGCAGCACGGGCTTGAGGGCTGACACACGCGGTGCCGGCCCAAAACGGCGTCACAGGGCCGCGGGACAGCCGGACGCTCGGCGGACCGGCGGGTGGCTTCGGGCGGTGCGGCAGGACCCAGCCATGAACGTGCATGGTCGCGCTCTGCCAGTCCTCGAACAGCTCGGGCAGCGAGCGGCAGGAGGCGCGGCGCCGGCTCGGCGACGGTCACCCACATGGGAGGCCAAGGGACGCCCCGTAACCTGCGCCGTGCTCGAATGGCAGCGTCCTCGTTACGTCGCCGGAGGGAGCCGGCAGTGCACGAAATGTGGTGCGGCCCAGATGCCTCGGGCCAGCCGGTGTGGCATCTCCTGGCCGCTGACAAGAACGGCACGTTGTGCGGGACGGCGAAACGGGCAGAGCCCCATAGGCATGAGCCGACGGACAAGCACTGTTTCCCCTGTATGGCGGCCCTTCAGGCTGCCATGGAGCCTGCGGGTGCAGCCGTGGGGGACGACTCGTAGGCTGATCGTGCTCGGGGCGATTGTGGAGGTCTGCCATGCCCCGAGCGATTTGGTCCGGAGCGATCTCGTTCGGCCTGGTCACCGTCCCCATCCAGGTGGCCAGCGCCACCGAGGACCACAGCATCCGGTTCCACCAGTACCACCTGCAGGACGGCGGTCGGGTCCGGGTGCGCAAGTTCTGCGAGGTCGAGGACCGCGAGGTCACCAACGACGAGATCGGCAAGGGATACCAGCTGACCAAGGAGCAGGTCATCCCGATCAGCGACGAGGAGCTCAGCAACCTGCCGCTGCCGACCGCGAAGGCGATCGAGATCGAGGCGTTCGTCCCGCTGGAGAGCATCGACCCCATCCGCATCGGCGAGGGCTACTACCTCCAGCCCGCCCAGCCCGTCGCCGCCAAGCCCTACAAGCTGCTCGTCCAGGCGCTCGGCCGGTCGTCGAAGGTGGCCGTCGTGAAGTACGCCTGGTCCGGCAGGGAACGCCTCGGCCTGCTGCGGGTCCGTGGCGACGTGCTCGTACTCCACGCGATGCTCTGGCCCGACGAGATCCGCGACCCCACCGAGCTGCTCCCACCGCCGGTCGAGGTGACCGACGAGGAGATCGACGGCGCGCTCGCTCTGATGGACACCATGACCGTCGACGACCTCGAGGAGCTTGGAGTGCGCGATGAGTACACGGAGGCCATGGCGCAGATCATCGAAGCGAAGCGGGAGGACCGCGAGCTGCCCAAGGCGCCGGAGCCGGAGCAGCCCGCCAAGGTCGTCGACCTGATGGCCGCCCTGAACGAGTCCGTACAGAAGGCCCGAGCCTCCCGCGGCGAGGCCACCGAGGCGGCGGTGCACGAGATGCCGAAGCCGAAGAAGACCACGGCCAAGAAGCAGCCGACCAAGAAGACCGCCGCGAAGAAGACCGCCGCGAAGAAGACCACGAAAAAGACGGGCCGCCGGCCGCGCAGTGCCTAGTGTCCCGGTCCGGAGATCCTGTCGCAGTAGCGGCAGATGCGGTCGATGATCTGGTCTGCGGTTTTGGTCCACTTGAAGGGTCTGGCCTGCTC
>NZ_BAAGRZ010000053.1:0-20501 GCF_054782695.1 Streptomyces deserti | reverse complement strand
CTGGGAAACACGGGACGACATGCACGACGCGTTCCTCCAGCTCGCCCATTGCATGACCCTCGCCCGCAAGATCCCGGCTTTCTGAAAGGACCCCTAAAGCACCCAGCCCCCGCACGGCACAGACCGCAGACGCCCGGCCCACCCGCCCCTCCCCCACACCCAACAAAAAGACGGCTCCGCAGAAGTAATTGACGATCCGTCAGAAACCCTCATACGGTCCGTCCATGCCCATCACGGCGTACGACCTCACCGGCCGCACCGCGTTCATCACCGGCGCCGCGGGCGGCATCGGCCGCGCCTCGGCGCTGCTGCTCGCGCGGGCCGGCGCCACCGTGCACTGCGCGGACCGGGACGAACAGGGCCTGCACGAGACAGCGACCCTCATCAAGACCCACAACGGCACCGCCCACACCCACACCCTCGACGTCACCGACCGCGAACGGCTCGGCCGGGCCGTCGCCTCCTGCGGGCAGCTCGACGTGCTGGCGGCGATCGCCGGGATCATGCACAGCAGCCCCGTCCTGGAGACCCGCGACGAGGACCTCGACCGGGTGCTGAACGTGAACTTCAAGGGCGTGCTGTACGCCTGTCAGGAGGCGGCCCGCCTGATGATCGCCCGGGGCACGCGGGGCAGCATCGTCACCATGGCCTCGGGCGCCGTCGACACCGGCGGCTCCGGCCTGCTCTGCTACGGCGCGGCGAAGGCGGCGGTGGTCCAGCTGACGAAGACGCTGGCCACCGAGGTCGGCCGGTACGGCATCCGCGTCAACGCGGTCGCGCCGGGATGGATCCGCACCCCCATGACCGACCGCCACGACAGCGAGGGACAGGCGCACACCGAGGCGCACATGGCGCGGATGTCACCGCTGCGCCGGGTCGGCGCACCGGAGGACGTCGCGCACGCCGTCCTGTACCTGGCGTCCGACGCCTCGGCCTTCACGACGGGCCAGATCCTCCGTCCGAACGGGGGCGTCGCGATGCCGTGGTGAACGAGGCGGTCCCCGACCCCGGGGAGGCCGATCCGGTCGGCGGCGCCGCAGCGGCCGATCCGGTCGGCGGCGATGCAGCGGCCGATCCGGTCGTGGGCACCGTGGGGGCCGAGCCCGCCCGCCAGGCCCGCCGCCACCGCCCCCTGGCCACGGCCCCCGTCGCCCGCGACTTCGGCATGCAGTGCACCGGCAGCAGGCTCAGCCCCCACCCCCCGGCGGCGACCACCCCCTCCAGGGCTCCGGCGTCGGGCACCAGCGCGAGCCGCAGCGCGGCCCACCACCACAGCACCGCGACCCCGAGAACGGCCCCCCGACGCACCGTCCGCCCCGCCATGGCCGCCGACCTCCAGGCGGACGCTATGCGGCGGCCGACGCCCCCGGAAAGGGCGCACCGACGGCACACGGGCGCATCGCGCCCTACCACCCGGCGCAGGCCGACGAAGCCCCTGGAAGACCCCCGTGGCCCCGCGGGCACGTCACCCGTTCTCGGCCTGGAACATCCAGTGGTGCTTCTCCAGATCCGCCGTGATCCCGATGAAGATGTCCTGGGTCACGGGGTCCGCCTCCGCGGTCGCCCCGATCCGCTCCCGCATCCGGACGATCACCGCGCCCAGCGCCTCGACGAGCGTCGCGACCGCGGCCGTGTCGTCGACCCATCCCTCGGGCGTCACGCCGATACCGCTGCCGACGGCGACCGTCGCGGCACGCCCGTCGGGCGGCAGGCCGAGCGCCGCGGCCCGCTCGGCCACGGTGTCGGAGTGGGTCCGCGCGGTGGCCACGAGCTCGTCGAGCTGGAGATGCACCGAGCGGAAGCGGGGTCCGACCACGTTCCAGTGGATCTGCTTCGCCACGAGGGCGAGGTCCACCAGGTCGACGAGGGCACCCTGCAGCGCCTCGGACACGGTCTTCAGGTTCGCGTCGGACAACGGGCTCTTCACGACGTACATCCGGGCACCTCCGTCGACTCACCACCGCCATGTCCCTCAACGATGACCGCCGTACGGCACCCCGGCAAACGCACACATGCAGGGCGGCCCGGGCAAGCGAAAACCCCGGCGGTACCTCTCCGGGTCTCCCGGAAAGGCCCCGTCCGGGGCATCACCACACGTTCTCAGCGCCTCGTGGGCGCCCTATGTCCGTGCCGTGCCGCGCACGCGCATGCACGACGCGGGCGTTGCGCACGCTCACGCGGCGACGACGTCCACCGCCTCGGCGGGCGCCTTGATGGTTACCCGTTCCGGTGGCACACCGGTCACCGACACGGAGCCCAGCATCGGACGAACCGGCGTGGGCACAGGCTCACTGGGGGTGGCCGCAGCAGACTGGGCCAGCTCGGCGAGGGCGAGTTCGTCGCTCACTTCCCGCATGAGCTCGGACATCCGTACGTCCAGCGCGTCGCAGATGGCGGCGAGCAGTTCGGAGGAAGCCTCCTTCTGCCCCCGCTCCACCTCGGAGAGATAGCCGAGTGAGACTCGGGCGGACGAGGAGACTTCGCGCAGAGTACGGCCCTGGCGCTGGCGCTGCCGACGCAGCACGTCACCCAGTAGGCGACGGAGCAGAATCATCGGTGGCTCCCTCCTCGGACCGCGTAGCCGCATCCTTCACGCCCCACCGTACCGCCTAGCGCCGCGGCCGTGCGGGGAGCGATGTCGTGTTCACTTAGGGCTGCAAACATCAAAACCCCCCGTTCCGTTCCGTATCCTGTGCCCGCTCATTCCCGGTCTGTTCGCCCGCAAGCTCCTTCAGGAGGAGTGCGAGTACGCTCCGTACACTCTCTCTACGAATTTCCGCGCGGTCGCCGTTCAACCGCAGGGGCTCCACTTTTCCGCCAGGGGCGGAACCGGAACCCGGCTTGAAGGGCCCGTCCACGGCCACGAAAACCGTCCCGACGGGCTGCCCGTCCTGGGGGTCGGGACCCGCCACGCCGGTGGTCGCGATGCCCCAGTCGGCGCCGAGCGTCTTGCGGACGCCGCTCGCCATCTGGGCCGCCACCTGCGGATTCACCGCCCCGTGGGCCGCCAGCAGGGTGGCGTCGACGCCCAGCAGGTCAGCTTTCAGTTCGGTGGCGTAGGCGGTCACCGAGCCCCTAAAGACCTTCGACGCCCCGGGGACCGATGTGATCTCCGCCGCGACGAGGCCACCGGTCAGCGACTCGGCGACGGCGAGCGTCTCGCCTCTCACCGTCAGTAGTCGCACCAGGTCGGTGGCCGTGGACCTCAAGCTTCCGTCTCCTTCAACGCCGCCTTGCGCTCGGCGATTCCCCGCCTGCGCATCACAATGGCTTGTCTCACATAGTCGAGTCCGGTCACCACGGTCAAAACGACCGCCACCGCCATCACCCAGAACCTCAGGGTGGCCAGCCATCCCGTCAGCGCCAGCACGTACATGCCGACGGCCACGCCCTGGGTGAGGGTCTTGAGCTTGCCTCCGCGGCTGGCGGGGATGACGCCGTACCGAATGACCAGAAAACGCAGCAGGGTGATCCCGAGTTCCCGCCCGAGGATGACGCCCGTGACCCACCACGGCAGATCGCCCAGCGCGGAGAGACAGACCAGCGCCGCCCCCATGATCGCCTTGTCGGCGATGGGGTCGGCGATCTTCCCGAAGTCGGTGACGAGGTTGTACGCCCGCGCCAGATGACCGTCGAACAGGTCGGTGATCATGGCGATGGCGAAGGCCGCCCAGGCGAGCGCCCGCCACGCCGGGTCGTACCCGCCGTCGGCGAGCATCAGGGCGACGAAGGCCGGCACGAGGACCAGCCGGAGCATGGTGAGCAGGTTGGCGACGTTCCAGACGCTGGCCTGGTTGACGGCCGCGGCCGCCAGCTTCCCGCCCCGCGCCGGCTTCGCACCGCCCTGCGGGTCGGAGGCACCGCCGGACCCGGCACCGCCCTCGGCACCCGGAGCGTCGCCGGCCGCCGAGGACCCGCCACCGGAAGCCCCGCCGACTCCGGAAGCCCCTCCACCGGCCGCGCCCGATGACGCACCACCGGCCGCCCGCGCTGCCGCCCCCTCAGCCCCGCGGGCCGCCGCACGACCGCTCACCGCCCCGGGGACAGCCCCCGAGGCCGCACTCGCCGCGGCCCTCCTCGCGCCGGAGGAGCCTCCCGCCGCGGATGCCGGAACACCGGTCATCTGCCCGCCTCCTCACTCCACGCGAGCGAGCCCTGAAGCGGCTCGGCCACCAGGTCGACACCTTCCGTACCGACCACCTTCGCCTCGACCATACGGCCGACGCTCAACCCTTCGCCGCTCGTGAGCAGCACCTGCCCGTCCGTCTCGGGCGCCTGGTGCGCCGCACGGCCGTAGACACCCTCCTCGTCGTCCACGGACTCCACGAGCACCCGCACCGTCTCCCCCACGCGCTCCTCGGCGCGCTGGGAGACCAGTTCCTCGGCCAGCCGGGAGACACGTGCCAGTCGCCCGGCGACGACGTCCTCGTCGAGCTTGTTGTCGTACGTCGCCGCCTCCGTGCCCTCCTCGTCGGAGTAGCCGAAGACGCCGATGGCGTCCAGCCTGGCGTGGTTCAGGAACCGCTCCAGCTCGGCGAGGTCGGCCTCGGACTCGCCGGGGAAGCCGACGATGAAGTTGGAGCGCACGCCGGCTTCGGGAGCCTTGCTCCGGATGGTGTCGAGGAGCTCCAGGAAGCGGTCGGTGTCGCCGAAGCGCCGCATGGCGCGCAGCACGTCGGGCGCGGAGTGCTGGAAGGACAGGTCGAAGTAGGGCGCCACCTTCGGGGTCGACGTCAGGACGTCGATCAGTCCGGGCCGCATCTCGGCCGGCTGGAGGTAGCTGACGCGCACCCGTTCGATGCCGTCGACCTCGGCGAGTTCGGGCAGCAGCGACTCCAGCAGACGGATGTCGCCCAGGTCCTTGCCGTAGGAGGTGTTGTTCTCGGAGACCAGCATGATCTCCTTGACGCCCTGCTCGGCCAGCCACCGCGTCTCGTTCAGCACGTCGCTCGGGCGGCGCGAGATGAAGGAGCCGCGGAAGGACGGGATGGCGCAGAAGGAGCAGCGCCGGTCGCAGCCGGAGGCGAGCTTGACGGAGGCGACCGGGGAGCCGTCCAGGCGGCGGCGCAGGGGCGCACGGGGGCCAGAGGCCGGCCCCACGCCCTCCGGAAGGTCGGCCGGACCATGCCCGGGGAGGGCCACGGCGGCCGCCGACTGCTGCCGCTCCGCCGGGCTGATCGGCAGCAGCTTGCGCCGGTCGCGCGGGGTGTGTGCGGCGTGGATGCCGCCGTTCAGGATGGTCTGGAGGCGGTCCGAGATGTTCGTGTAGTCGTCGAAGCCGAGCACGCCGTCGGCCTCGGGAAGGGCCTCGGCGAGCTCCTTGCCGTACCGCTCGGCCATGCAGCCCACCGCCACGACGGCCTGGGTTCTCCCGTGCCCCTTGAGATCGTTGGCCTCCAGGAGGGCGTCGACGGAGTCCTTCTTGGCGGCCTCGACGAAGCCACAGGTGTTGACAACGGCGACGTCCGCGTCCGCGGCGTCCTCCACGAGCTGCCAGCCGTCCGCCTCCAAACGGCCTGCGAGCTCCTCCGAGTCCACCTCGTTACGGGCGCAGCCAAGGGTGACAAGTGCGACGGTACGGCGTTCAGGCATGGGCTCAAGACTACTTCGTTCCGCTGACAGCCCATGTCGACGGGGTTGGCCGATCTTGGCCAACCCCGTACCGGCACACCCCTTTGAAATCGCTTATCCGGCTGAAACCGCTTATCCGGCCTCGGGGTCGCCCTTGGTGTAGGTCAGGCGCTCCACGGAGCCGGGCTGGAAGTCGTCCTCGATCTTCTTGCCGTTCACGTGCAGGTCGATCGCGCCGGCGTCCCCGAGGACCAGGTGGACCTTCGAGCTGTCCTGGAAGACCTTGGAGTCGCCCTGCTTGAGGAAGCCGTCGAACAGCAGGCGGCCGTTGTGGTCCCTGGCGGAGATCCAGCTGCGGCCGTCGGTGGCGCTGACCTGGACCGTCACCTTGTTCTGCGGCGCGGCCGCGATCGCGCTGTCGGACGGCTCCGGCTCCGGGTCGGCGGGCTTCTTCGACTTGGGGGTAGGCGAGGTGGAGTCGTTGGTCGTGGACGTGGAACCCTCGGCGACGTTCGACCCGGCGTTGCTGTCGTCACCGCCGCTGAACAGCGTGAACCCGACGAAACCGATCACGACCACGATCGCGGCGACCATGGCCGCGGTCCAGTTGGGTCCGCGCCGCTCGGGACGGATGCGTTCGGCCTCGAACAGGGGCGCCGCCGGGGTCGGGGCCGGGCGCCCGCCGTGCTCGGCGTCGTACTGGGCGATCAGCGGGGCGGGATCGAGGTGTACGTGCTTGGCCAGGGTCCGGATGTGCCCGCGGGCGTAGACGTCCCCGCCGCAGGCGGCGAAGTCGTCGGCCTCGATGGCGTGCACGATGGCGATACGGACCCGGGTGGCGCTACTGACGTCGTCGACGGTCAACCCTGCGTCGATACGCGCCTGTTTCAGCGCGTGGCCGATGGAGGGGCGGGCTTCCTCGGAAACGTCTTCGAACGGACGCTCGTCTTCAGGAGAGTTGCCGATGGACACGGGGGCGCCTTTCGAGCGTGTAGCCGCCTGTGCTGGAGGTTCAGTCTATGGGGGGTGCAAAAGGGTGGGGCAACCGGGCGGTAGCACTTTGTACGCCATCGGAATGGCCCGACATCCCGATGGTGGAGCAGGTGATGGTCGCTTCCCTCAACTTGACGTACGGCAAAGGGAAACGGTTGCTCGATGATCCCTTACGGGTCGGTCACGATATGAACACCCGGTTGCCGTACCGCCCCGCGAGGCGACCACCGCGCTGTCCCTTTCCCTACCCTTCAGACTCCCCACGGATCATCGCGAGCACGCCATCCAGCTCATCAGGCTTCACAAGAACGTCACGTGCCTTGGAGCCCTCGCTCGGTCCGACGATGTTCCGGGACTCCATGAGGTCCATCAGCCGCCCGGCCTTGGCGAAGCCGACGCGCAGCTTGCGCTGGAGCATGGACGTCGACCCGAACTGCGTGGAGACGACCAGCTCGGCCGCCTGGCACAGCAGGTCGAGGTCGTCGCCGATGTCCTCGTCGATCTCCTTCTTCTGCTTGGTGCCCACGACGACGTCGTCCCGGAAGACGGGCGCCATCTGGTCCTTGCAGTGCTGGACGACGGCCGCGACCTCCTCCTCGGTCACGAAGGCGCCCTGCATACGCACCGGCTTGTTCGCGCCCATCGGCAGGAACAGCCCGTCACCCTTGCCGATGAGCTTCTCGGCGCCCGGCTGGTCGAGGATGACGCGCGAGTCGGCGAGCGAGGAGGTGGCGAACGCGAGCCGCGACGGCACGTTCGCCTTGATCAGGCCGGTGACCACGTCGACGGACGGCCGCTGCGTGGCGAGCACCAGGTGGATGCCGGCGGCCCGCGCGAGCTGCGTGATCCGCACGATCGCGTCCTCGACGTCCCGCGGCGCGACCATCATCAGATCGGCGAGCTCGTCGACGATCACCAGCAGGTACGGGTACGGCTGCAGCTCCCGCTCGCTGCCCTCCTGCGGCTTCACCTTGCCGTTGCGCACCGCCTCGTTGAAGTCGTCGATGTGCCGGAAACCGTACGCCGCCAGGTCGTCGTAGCGCAGGTCCATCTCGCGTACGACCCACTGCAGCGCCTCGGCGGCCCGCTTCGGGTTGGTGATGATCGGCGTGATCAGGTGCGGGATGCCCTCGTACGCGGTGAGCTCGACACGCTTGGGGTCCACGAGGACCATGCGCACATCCTCCGGGGTCGCCCGCATCATGATCGAGGTGATCAGGCAGTTGATGCAGGACGACTTGCCGGAGCCGGTGGCGCCGGCGACGAGGATGTGCGGCATCTTCGCCATGTTCGCCATCACGTAGCCGCCCTCGACGTCCTTGCCGAGCGCGACCAGCATCGGGTGGTCGTCCTCGGCGGCGGCCGCCAGGCGCAGCACGTCACCGAGGTTGACCATCTCCCGGTCGGTGTTCGGGATCTCGATACCGACCGCCGACTTGCCGGGGATCGGGCTGATGATCCGTACGTCGGGGCTGGCGACGGCGTACGCGATGTTCTTGGTCAGCGCCGTGATCCGCTCGACCTTCACGGCGGGCCCGAGCTCGACCTCGTACCGGGTGACCGTCGGTCCGCGCGTGAAGCCGGTGACGCGGGCGTCGACCTTGAACTCGGTGAAGACGGTGGTGAGCGCGGCCACTATGGCGTCGTTGGCGGCGCTGCGCGCCTTGCCCGGGCCGCCGCGCTCGAGGAGGTCGAGCGACGGCAGGGCGTAGGTGATGTCGCCGGACAGCTGGAGTTGCTCCGCCCGCGCGGGCAGGTCGCGGGTCTCGGCGGGCGGCGCCTTGGTGAGATCCGGGACATCCCCCTTGAGCTTGTCCTCCCTGGGCTTGTCCGGCTGGGGGCGGGCGGCCGGGACGGGCGTCGGCGTCGTCGGCTCCCGGTCGCCGACGCGCACGCCCTGGGTGAGGTCGGCGACGATCGGGGACGGCGGCATGCCGTGCAGCACAGCGCCGTCGAGCGCGGCGGCGGCCGCGGCGGCGACGTCCACGGCGTCCATGGGCCGCTCCATGTCGGGCTGCGGCACGGCGGACCGGCGGGGCCGGCCACGACGCCGCGAGAGGGCCTCCTGCTCCGCGGCGTCCGGGTCGTGGGACTCGGGCGCGCTCTTGCGCCGACGGGGGCGCGCGGGCAGCGCCTCGCGCCACTGCTCCTCGTACCGCGCCTCGTCCTCGCCGAACTCGTCCGTGTCGGGGTCGTGCACGATGCCGAGCTTCACCCCGAGCAGCCGCAGCCGCTGCGGGACGGCGTTGACCGGGGTGGCCGTGACGACGAGCAGCCCGAAGATCGTGAGCAGCACGAGCAGCGGTACGGCCAGCACATCCGTCATCGTGTACGACAGCGGGGTCGCCGCGGCCCAGCCGATGAGGCCGCCGGCGTCCCTTATGGCCTGCATGCCCTCGCTGCGCGGGGGCGAGCCACAGGCGATGTGCACCTGGCCCAGCACGCCGATGACGAGCGCGGACAGTCCGATGACGATGCGTCCGTTGGCCTCGGGCTTCTCCGGGTGCCGGATGAACCGTACGGCGATGACGGCGAGCAGGATCGGCACGAGCAGGTCGAGCCGACCGAAGGCGCCGGTCACCAGGATCTCGACGAGGTCGCCTACGGGGCCCTTCAGGTCGGCCCAGGTACCGGCGGCGACGATCAGGGCGATGGCGAGCAGCAGCAGGGCGATGCCGTCCTTGCGGTGCGCCGGGTCCAGGTTCTTGGCCCCCTGCCCTATGCCGCGGAACACGGCGCCGACGGCGTGCGCCAGCCCGAGCCAGAGGGCGCGCACGAGCCGGTAGATGCCCCCGGTCGGGCTCGGTGCCGGTTTGGGCGCGGGCTTCTTCGCCGCGGCCTTCTTGGCGGGCGCCTTCTTCGCGGGAGCCTTCTTGGCAGCGGCCTTCTTCGCCGGAGCCTTCGCTGAACCGGCCGCCTTCTTCGCGGGCGGCTTCTTGGCTGCGGAGGGACGTGAGGCCATAGGTGTGAGGTTACCGGGGGAGACGACAGCGGACACGTGTGCCTTGGGGTTCACCCGTTCGTGTCGCCGTTGCGGAGGCGGGAAACTGACGCGGGCTCATGGGAGATCGCTCGTCAGCCACCAGCACGGGCAGCGGTCACGCGTACACCGCGGGCAGTCGTGCCGCCTGGGGCTGCACCCCGCAGAACCGGGCGCGTACCGACTTCCCAGCCGCAACGCCGAGCACCCGAGCACCAACCCCGGGCCAACAACCCGACCGAGCCGAACCCTCAGCTCTGCGAGGGCACCGAATTCGCGCTCCCCGTCCCCGGCTCCAGCGCGTCCAACGCCCGCCGCAACCCGGTGAGCTTCCGCTCCAGATGCGCCGCCGTGGCCACCGCCGCCGCATCCGTCGACTCGTCGTTCAGCTGCTTGGTCAGCGCCTCGGCCTGCTCCTCGACCGCCGCGAGCCGCGCGGACAGCTCCGCGAGCAGTCCCGCCGACTCCTTGGCCTCGCCGTCGGCGTTCTTGCCGCCGCCCTCCAACTGGAGCCGCAGCAGCGCCGCCTGCTCACGCAGCTGGCAGTTCTTCATGTACAGCTCGACGAAGACGGAGACCTTCGCGCGCAGTACCCACGGGTCGAACGGCTTGGAGATGTAGTCGACCGCGCCCGCCGCGTACCCGCGGAACGTGTGGTGCGGGCCGTGGTTGATCGCGGTGAGGAAGATGATCGGGATGTCCCGGGTCCGCTCCCGCCGCTTGATGTGCGCGGCGGTCTCGAAACCGTCCATGCCCGGCATCTGGACATCCAGCAGAATGACCGCGAAATCGTCCGTGAGCAGTGCTTTGAGCGCTTCCTCCCCGGACGATGCCCGCACCAGCGTCTGATCGAGCGCAGAGAGGATCGCCTCCAGCGCCAGCAGATTCTCCGGCCGGTCATCGACCAGGAGGATCTTGGCCTTCTGCACCATGGCCCGCCCTCCTCGCCCCGGCTTGGGGCCTCCCCTGTCCGCAGGACCTGGGGAAGCACCGGCGGGTGCCGCCCCAGGGGACGACTCCCTTGCGCCGCCCGTCCTTGTGCCGGTCATCGTAGCCGCACCCCGCTCGTCGCCACACCCTGTCACCGCGATGTCACTGTGCACGTAGCAGAAACGCAGCGGGAGACCAGAAGGTTCCCCGAATCCCGTACTTCTACACGACTTCGCGCACACCGCGTCAACGACTCCGCGCGGACACCGAGCCTTCCCGCCACGGTCGCGCAAAAGTCGTACGTTCCCCTCACTCCCCCCGCATCCACTGCTCCATCACCGCCAGCAGGTGATCGGGGTCGACCGGCTTCGTCACGTAGTCGGACGCGCCCGACTCGATGGCCTTCTCCCGGTCGCCCTTCATCGCCTTCGCGGTGAGCGCGATGATCGGGAGTCCGGCGAACTGCGGCATCCTGCGGATCGCCGTGGTCGTCGCGTATCCGTCCATCTCGGGCATCATGATGTCCATCAGGACGACCGCCACGTCGTCGTGCTGCTCGAGCACCTCGATGCCCTCGCGGCCGTTCTCCGCGTACAGCACGGACAGGCCGTGCTGCTCCAGCACGCTGGTCAGCGCGAACACGTTGCGGATGTCGTCGTCGACGATCAGCACCTTCTGCCCGCCGAACCGGACACCGCGGTGCGACCGCGGTGTCTGCGCCCGCTCCTGCTCCACGGCCGACCACTGGCCGTCCTGCTGCACCGAGCGCTGCTCGAGCTCCGGCATGGTCCTGCGGCGGCGCCGGAACAGGGCGGCCGGCCCGTTCTGCGTCTCCTGGTACGACTTCACCTCGGCCGGGGTTTCGATCTCCACGTCGGACAGCTCGGAGGAGGAGGCCACAAGGTCTCCGGCCTCCAGGGCGGGCATGGGCTGCTGGTAGCCCTGCGGCGGCAGCTCGGTCGGGTGCAGCGGCAGGTACAGCGTGAACGTCGAGCCGCGGCCCGGCTCGCTCTGCGCGTGGATCTCACCGCCGAGCAGCTGGGCGATCTCCCGCGAGATCGACAGCCCGAGACCGGTGCCGCCGTACTTGCGGCTGGTCGTGCCGTCGGCCTGCTTGAACGCCTCGAAGATCACCCGCATCTTGCTGGCCGCGATACCGATGCCGGTGTCGGTCACCGAGAACGCGATCAGGTCCGCGTCCGGGTCGGTCAGCGAGCCGGTCTCCAGCAGCTGCTCCCGGATCTGCTGCGGCACGTCGTCCCGGGCCGGCCGGATGACCAGCTCCACCGATCCGGAGTCGGTGAACTTCACCGCGTTGGACAGCAGATTGCGCAGCACCTGGAGCAGGCGCTGCTCGTCCGTGTGCAGGGTGGCCGGCAACTCCGGGGACACCCGTACGGACAGGTCGAGGCCCTTCTCGGCGGTCAGCGGCCGGAAGGTGGCCTCCACGTAGTCCACGAGCTGCACGAGCGCGATCCGCGTCGGGGAGACGTCCATCTTGCCCGCCTCGACCTTCGACAGGTCGAGGATGTCGTTGATGAGCTGGAGCAGGTCGGAGCCGGCGCCGTGGATGGTCTCGGCGAACTCGACCTGCTTCGGGGAGAGGTTCCCCTCCGCGTTGTCGGCGAGCAGCTTGGCGAGGATCAGCAACGAGTTGAGCGGCGTACGCAGCTCGTGCGACATGTTGGCCAGGAACTCGCTCTTGTAGCGCATGGAGACCGCGAGCTGCTCCGCACGCTCCTCCAAAACCTGCCGCGCCTCCTCGATCTCGGTGTTCTTGACCTCGATGTCGCGGTTCTGCCGGGCCAGCAGCTCGGCCTTCTCCTCCAGTTCGGCGTTGGACGCCTGCAGGGCCTTCTGCCGCTGCTCCAACTCGGCGGAGCGCTCGCGCAGTTGCTCGGTCAGCTCCTGCGACTGCTTCAGCAGCCGCTCGGTCTTGGTGTTGACGGAGATGGTGTTGACGCTCGTCGCGATCATCTCGGCGATCTGGTTGAGGAAGTCCTTCTGGATCTGCGTGAACGGCGTGAAGGACGCCAGCTCGATGACGCCGAGCACCTTCCCCTCGAACAGCACCGGCAGCACGATCACCTGCGCGGGCGGCGCCTCCCCGAGCCCCGAGGAGATCTTCAGATAGCCGCTGGGCGCGTTCTCCACGAGGATCGTGCGCTTCTCCTTGGCCGCCGTCCCGATGAGGGCCTCACCGGGCCGGAACGACGTCGGCATGGAGCCCATGGAGTAGCCGTACGAGCCGAGCATGCGCAGCTCGTACTGGTCGTCGTCCGCGGCGTTCATGTCCTCGCCGTCGACGAGCGGCATGGCGAGGAAGAACGCGCCGTGCTGCGCGGAGACCACCGGGGTGAGCTCGCTCATGATCAGCGAGGCCACGTCCTCCAGGTCACGGCGGCCCTGCATCAGCGCGGAGATGCGGGCCAGGTTGCCCTTGAGCCAGTCCTGCTCCTTGTTGGCGATCGTGGTGTCGCGCAGGTTGGCGATCATCTTGTTGATGTAGTCCTGGAGCTCCTGGATCTCGCCGGACGCGTCCACGTCGATCTTCAGGTTCAGGTCGCCGCGGGTGACCGCGGTCGCCACGCGCGCGATGGCCCGCACCTGCCGGGTCAGGTTCCCGGCCATCTCGTTCACGGACTCGGTCAGGTCCCGCCAGGTGCCGTCGACGTCACGCACGCGTGCCTGCCCGCCGAGCTGTCCTTCCGTGCCCACCTCGCGGGCGACTCGGGTGACCTCCTCGGCGAAGCTCGACAGCTGATCGACCATCGTGTTGATGGTCGTCTTCAGCTCCAGGATCTCGCCGCGCGCGTCGATGTCGATCTTCTTCGTCAGGTCACCCTTGGCGATGGCCGTGGTCACCATGGCGATGTTGCGCACCTGGCCGGTCAGGTTGGACGCCATCTGGTTCACGGACTCGGTGAGGTCCTTCCACGTACCGGCCACACCCGGTACGTGCGCCTGGCCGCCGAGGATGCCGTCCGTGCCCACCTCACGGGCCACCTTGGTGACCTGCTCGGCGAACGAGCTCAGCGTCTTCACCATCGTGTTGATGGTGTCGGCGAGCTGCGCGACCTCACCGCGCGCCTCGATGGTGACCTGCCGCGTCAGGTCGCCGTTGGCGACGGCCGCGGAGACCTGGGAGATGTTCCGCACCTGCATGGTCAGGTTCTTGGCCATCAGGTTGACGTTGTCGCTCAGGTCCTTCCAGATGCCCGTGACGCCGGGCACGTGCGCCTGGCCGCCCAGAATGCCCTCGGTGCCCACCTCACGGGCCACCCGGGTCACCTGCTCGGCGAAGGACGACAGCTGGTCGACCATCGTGTTGACGGTCGTGACGAGCTCGAGGATCTCGCCCTTGGCGTCGACGGTGATCTTCTTCGACAGGTCGCCCTTGGCGACCGCCGTGGTGACCTCGGCGATGTTGCGCACCTGCATGGTGAGGTTGTTCGCCATGCCGTTCACGGACTGCGTAAGGTCCTTCCAGGTGCCGGAGACGCCCTGCACCTCGGCCTGGCCGCCCAGGATGCCCTCCGTACCCACCTCACGGGCCACACGCGTGACCTCCTGGGCGAAGGACGACAGCTGGTCGACCATCGTGTTCAGGGTGTTCTTCAGCTCCAGGATCTCGCCGCGCGCGTCCACGGTGATCTTCTGGGACAGGTCACCCCGGGCCACCGCGGTCGCCACCTGAGCGATGTTGCGCACCTGCGCGGTGAGGTTGCCGGCCATGCCGTTCACGGAGTCGGTCAGGTCACGCCACACACCGGCGACGCCGGGCACCTGCGCCTGACCACCCAGCCGGCCCTCCGTACCCACCTCGCGGGCCACACGCGTGACCTGCTCGGCGAAGGACGACAGCTGGTCGACCATCGTGTTGATGGTGTTCTTGAGCTCCAGGATCTCGCCGCGCGCGTCGACGTCGATCTTCTGCGACAGGTCACCGCGGGCCACGGCCGTCGTCACCTGCGCGATGTTGCGCACCTGGGAGGTCAGGTTCCCGGCCATCGAGTTGACGGAATCGGTGAGCTCCTTCCACGTACCCGACACGCCGTCCACGCGGGCCTGACCGCCGAGGCGGCCCTCCGTGCCCACGTCCCGGGCCATCCGCGTGACCTGGTCGGCGAAGCTCGACAGCTGGTCCACCATCGTGTTCACGGTGTTCTTCAGCTGGAGCATCTCGCCGGAGACGTCGACGGTGACCTTCTGCGACAGATCACCGTTGGCCACGGCCGTCGTCACCTGGGCGATGTTGCGGACCTGCCCGGTGAGGTTCCGGAACGCCGTGTTGACGGAGTCCGTCAGGTCCTTCCACGTCCCCGCCGCGCCCGGCACCTGCGCCTGACCGCCCAGCTCGCCCTCGACGCCGATCTCGCGCGCCACGCGCGTGACCTCGGCACCGAAGGCGGAGAGCTGGTCGACCATCGTGTTGACGGTGTTCTTCAGCTCCAGCATCTCGCCGGCCACGTCCACGGTGACCTTCTGCGACAGATCACCGTTGGCCACGGCCGTCGTCACGGCGGCGATGTCCCGCACCTGGGTCGTCAGGTTCCGGAACACGGTGTTGACGGAGTCCGTCAGGTCCTTCCACGTCCCCGCCGCGCCCGGCACATTCGCCTGACCACCGAGCCGCCCCTCGGCCCCGACCTCGTTGGCCACCCGCGTGACCTCGTCCGCGAAGATCCGCAGGGTCTCGGTCATCTGGTTGATCGTGTCCGCGAGCTGCGCGACCTCGCCGCGCGCCGGCACGGTCACCTTCCGTGACAGGTCACCGTTGGCGACCGCCGTCGTCACCTCTGAGATCCCGCGCACCTGGGCCGTGAGGTTCCCGGCCATGGTGTTGACGGAGTCGGTCAGCTCCTTCCACACACCGGCGACCCCGGGCACCTGCGCCTGACCACCGAGAATGCCCTCGGTGCCCACCTCACGCGCGACCCGGGTCACCTCGGACGAGAACGCCGAGAGCTGGTCGACCATCGTGTTGACGGTGTTCTTCAGCTCCAGCATCTCGCCGGCCACATGAACCGTGACCTTCCGGGACAGGTCACCCTTGGCGACGGCCGTCGTCACCAGCGCGATGTCCCGCACCTGGGCCGTCAGCCGGTACGCCATCGTGTTGACGGACTCCGTGAGGTCCTTCCACGAACCGGACATGCCACGCACGCGTGCCTGCCCGCCCAGCTTGCCCTCGGTGCCCACCTCACTGGCCACGCGCGTGACCTCGTCGGTGAACGTCGACAGCTGGTCGACCAGGTTGTTCACGGTCCGCCCGACCTTCAGGAACTCCCCGCGCAACGGATGCCCGGTCCCGTCCGGCCCCTGCGTCCGCAACTCCATCCGCGGCGACAGGTCACCCTCCGCCACCGCGGACAGCACCCGGCTGACCTCGGAGACGGGCCGTACGAGGTCATCGACGAGCGCGTTGGAGTTGTCGATCGCGGTCGCCCAGGAGCCCTCACAGGCCCCCGTCTCCAGCCGCTCGGTGAGCTTGCCCTCACGGCCCACCATGCGCCGCACCCGCGCCAGCTCGCCCGTCAGATGCAGATTGCGGTCGGCCACCTCGTTGAAGACCGCCGCGATCTCGGACATCACGCCGTCGCCGGACACCGTGAGCCGCTTGCGGAAGTTCCCGTCCCGCATCGACACGAGAGCCGCCAGCAGTCGGTTCAGCGCCGCCGTATCCACCTCGGTGGTGCCATTGCGCCCTTTGCCCTGGTTGCTCGGGGACTGTCCGCCTTTCGCGCGCGTCCTCGTGCCACGCGTCGCTGCGCCAGACTCCACTGTGTCCCTCCCGCAGGGGTCGACCATTACTGCTGTGCTCGGGTACTACCGCTCGGCGTACCGTTTACTGCTGCGTATTCCTGCTTACTACTGCGTACTCGTGCCGACATACCAGCCCGCCTCCAGGGGCTGCTGCCCGGCATACGCAGAAGACACTCAGCCTGCCCCTAACTTCACAAGAAGCCTGCCCAGTGTTTCACCCTGGCCGAACCAGGCCATAACAGTTCGGCAGCTTCGCACACCGTCCGCACACCCTCCGGACGGAAACACTGCAGACCGGCATCCGCACGGACCGCGAAGGTAAGTAACCTTGCATCCGGCTGTCCAGCCGCGCCGGTCCGTCCGGCCTGGGCGGTGGCACGAGAACGAGCGGGCATCGGAGGGGCGGCCGCACAACATGACCACCGGACTGATCCCGGGGGAACAGCCCCCGGACCCACGGCCGACGGACGCGCGGATGCCGCATCAGCGGCGCGAGCAGGTCGGTCACGGAGAGCAGCCCATCGAGAACCGGTCGAGGAGTTCTGTGATCACCGCGCGCGCGGCCGCCAGCTTCGAGCCCGTCGGGCGATCGGTCGCGAGCGCCCGCTCCTTCGTCCGGGACACCCTGCAGGGCTGGGGCTTCGCCGACATCGTCGACGACGCCGTGGTCCTCACCAGCGAGCTGGTGACCAACGCCGTGGTGCACGCCGGCACCTCCGCCGACGTGCTGTGCCTGCGCAGCGACGACGGCGTACGCATCGAGGTGGCCGACCGGTACCCGGAGCGTGAGATCCCGCTCCAGGCCTCGGCCGTCAACATGGGCAGCCCCGACCGCGAGGGCGGCCGCGGCCTCCAGCTGTGCGCGGCCCTGGCCGGCCGCTGGGGCGTCGAGTACACGCCCACCCACAAGACCGTCTGGTTCCAACTCGATCTCCCCGAACGCCCGGTGGGAACCCGCGCGGCCGGCCCGTGCCTGCCCGCCGACCTCCTGCCACTCGCCGACGGCCGGGTCCGCGTCGCCGTCATCCAGATCGACCGCACCGGCAACATCACCGCCTGGAACGAGGACGCCGAGGAGCTCTTCGGCTACACGGCCGACCAGGTCACCGGCAAGCCGCTCACCGACCTCGCGGCCTGGCCGCACACCCCGGGCACCAGCACCGGCATCGCCGAAGCGCTCCAGCTCTCCCGCTGGGAGGGCAGTTACGGCATCCGCGGCGCCAACGGCCGCGTGACCCCCGTGTACGCCTCCCACCTCCGCGTCCGCGACACGGGCGGCGAGCCGTCAACCGTCTGCCTCCTCGTCCGGGATCACGAACGAGCTGTTCTGCAGACGCCGTCGCGCGTTCCGGCCTCCGACACCGCCTCCTCCTCCGAGGGCCAGAGCGCCGACCCGTTCGAGGTGTTCATCGGCTCCCCCGCCCCGGACGACCTCGACGGCCTTCTGCAGCGCACGGTCGAGCGCGCCCGCGACATGCTCGACGCCGACTCCGCGTTCCTGCTCCTCGCCACCGACGACGAGACGGAACTGGAGGTCCGCGCCTCGACGGGCCTGCCCTCCGCCCGCCAGCGCTTCGCCCGCGTCCCCGTCGAGGCCGGCCCCGGCCGCTACGGCTCGGCCCGCATGCCGGCCGTCCACGACGACCTGACGGCCGTCCCCGGCGCCGTACCGCTGCTGAACGGCACCGGCATGCGCTCGGTCGTCACGGTCCCCCTGAAGGTCGAGGGCCGCCTCACCGGCTCCCTCGGCGTCGCGGCCGAGGCCCCCGGCCGCTACTCCAACGAGGAGGCCCTGCGCCTGCAGTTCGCAGCCGACCGCATCGCACTGGCGGTCGAATCGGCCCGCCTGGGCGAACTGGAACGCCTGCGGCGGGGCTCGCTGAGCTTCCTGGTCGAGGCGTCCGACCTTCTCGCCGGCACCCTGGACCGCGACCAGACCCTGGCCCTCATGGCCCAGATGACGGTCCCGACCCTGGCCACCTGGTGCGCGGTCTACACGATCGCCGACCAGGCCTCCGAGCCGTACCTGTCGTACGTCCTGCACGAGGACGAGGAGCTCATCGACGGCATCAAGTCCCTGCTGTCGAAGATCCCACCGCCCGACCCGGTCCCCACCCCCGGCGCCCGCGTCTGGACGGCCCCCGGCGAGGTGGCCCACCAGGCGGCCCTGCGCAGCTCCATGCGGAGCCTCGGCCTGAGCGGCGGCCCGAGCCACCAGGTCACCCCGGGCATCGGCCCGACCCTTGCCACGGCCTCCGCGGTGGGCGGCGAGACGGTCGTCCTGCCCCTGGTCGCCCGCAACCGCGTCATCGGCATGCTGACCCTCGGCAAGCCCACCGACGAGCACTTCCGCCAGGAGATCCTGGAGCTGGCCGAGGACCTCTCCCGCCGGGCCGCCCTGGCCCTGGACAACGCCCGCCTGTACTCGGAGCGCACGGCGATCAGCCAGTCCCTCCAGCGCAGCCTCCTGCCGCCCGAGCTCCCCCAGATCGAGGGCGTCGAGGTCGAGGTCATCTACCGCGCGGCCGGCGAGGGCAACGAGGTCGGCGGCGACTTCTACGACGTCTTCCCGATCCGCGACAACGCGTACGGCTTCGCCATCGGCGACGTCTGCGGCACGGGCCCGAACGCGGCGGCCGTCACGGGCCTGGCCCGCCATGCCCTGCGTCTGCTGGCGCGGGAGGGCCTCAGCGGCCCGGCGGTCCTGGAGCGCCTGAACTCCGCGATCCTCGACGAGGGCGCCCGCAGCCGCTTCCTCACCCTCCTGTATGGCGAGATGCGTCCTCAGGAGGACGGCAGCGCGGAACTGAAGGTGGTCTGCGCCGGCCACCCCCTCCCGCTCCGCCTGCGCCAGGACGGCACGGTGGAACCGGCCGCCGAACCCCAGCCGCTCCTCGGCGTCATCGACGACCTGGAACTCTACGAGCAGACGGTCACGCTGGACCCGGGAGACGTCCTCCTCTGCGTCACGGACGGTGTCACGGAACGCCGTGAGGGCTCCCGCATGCTGGGCGACGACGGCCTCGCCGACGTCCTGACGACCTGCACGGGCCTCACGGCGGGCGCAGTCGCGGCCCGCATCATGCGCGCTGTCGAACGCTTCGCCTCGGACGCCCCGTCCGACGACATGGCGATCCTGGCGATGCGCGTACCGGAGCCCCACAAGGACTGAGAACATGCGAAAGGCCCCGCCCATATCGGGCGGGGCCTTTCTGCTGGAGCCCCCAAACGGAATCGAACCGTTGACCTTCTCCTTACCATGGAGACGCTCTGCCGACTGAGCTATAGGGGCCTGTCGCCTTGTCCGAGGTTTCCCTCGCGGCAACGGAATAGATCATACCCCGAACAGAGCCGTGCTCCGAACCACAACCACCAGGTCCACTCCGCTTCTTCAGAACGCCGGCTGGAGCAGCCCGCCGAGCGCGTTGCACGCGGACACGATCCGCTGCATGTCCCGCTTCGTCAACGAGGCGTCCACAGGCAGCGCGAGCGTCTCGTCGGCGGCCCGCTCGGTCTCCGGCAGCGACAACACGTACCGCCGGAATTCCGGCAGGCGGTGCACGGGCGTCTTCACCGGCACCCGGCATTCGACTCCCCGGGCCCGCACGGCCCGGGCGAAGGCGTCCCGGTCCGGCCGCCCATTCCCCGGCACCCGCACGACGTACTGCTGATAGGTGTGCCCGTCACCCCCGTCAGGCGTCCGCACACCCCTCAACTTGGCATCGAGATAAGCTGCCCGCTCCCGCCGCTGAGCGACCTCGTCGTACGGCGCCTCGGACTCCCCCTGCTCCAGCACCAGCAGCCCGTACCGCTGCCCGACCGCGTACAACCGCGCGATGTCCGCGGGCCGGCCGAAGCGGTGTACGACAACGACAGCTGCCGTCCGCGGAGTTACGGCCGCGTCCACAGCGGCCGCGTCCAGGCAGTACGTCATCGGATCTATGTCGGCGAACACCGGCAGCGCACCGGCCAGGACCACAGCCTCGGCAACCTCGACGTTCCCGAAGGCCGGCACGATGACCTCGTCACCGAGTCCTACACCGGCGGCCCTGAGCATTGCAGCAGTACCCATGCTGTGGATGCTGGTTGCGCAACGTGAACTTCAAGTGACGCAGAACAAAAAAGGGTTGGACCCGGAACCGAAGTTCCGGGTCCAACCCTTTGAAGAATTGTTCGGCGGCGTCCTACTCTCCCACAGGGTCCCCCCTGCAGTACCATCGGCGCTGTAAGGCTTAGCTTCCGGGTTCGGAATGTAACCGGG
>NZ_BAAGRZ010000052.1:0-23203 GCF_054782695.1 Streptomyces deserti | reverse complement strand
TTGTCCAGGGCACCGAGCGGCTCGTCCATGAGGATGACCGGCGGGCGGTAGACCAGCGCCCGGCACAGGGCGACACGCTGCTGCTGACCGCCGGACAGCTCACGCGGCTTGCGGCCGCCGAACCCGGACAGGCCCGCGATCTCCAGCGTCTCCCCCACCCGCCGACGAATCTCGTCCTTCGGCACTCCGCGCAGGGTGAGCGGGAATGCGACGTTCTCGGCGACCGTCATGTGCGGGAAGAGCAGGTACTGCTGGAAGACGAAGCCGAGGTTTCGCTTCTGCGGGGCGAGGCGGGTGACGTCCCGGTCCCCGACGGTGATGGTGCCGGAGTCGGGTTCGCAGAACCCGGCGATCATCATCAACGTCGTGGTCTTGCCCGACCCGGACGAGCCCAGGAAGGTGACGAACTCCCCCGCGGCGATCTCCATGGACGCCTCGTCGACAGCGACGACATCCCCGTACGTCTTGCGCAATGCCACAACCGACAGCGACTTGCCGGTCGCGGTGGCCGGCTTGTTGCCGGCCACCTTCACCGACGGTGTGGCGACACCGAATTCAGCCACGAGCCCACTCCAGCCAGCGCTTGGTGACGGCCGCTTCGTTCTTCAGCCACCAGTCGATGTCCGTGTCGAAACCCTTGTCGTAGTACTGCGGCGCACCCGCCAGCGCGTTGCGCTCGTCCTCGGTGAGCTTGGCGTAGGCCAGCGGGGACGACGGGTTCGACGGGAACGCCTTGGCCAGGGCGGCCTGGCTCTCGGCCCGCAGCGAGAAGTCCATCAGCTGGTAGGCGGCGTCTATGTTGGCCGCGCCCTTGGCGATGGCATAGCCCTGGAACTGACGGCGCATACCGTTGAGCTGCCTGGTGACCGGGACGCCCTGCTTCTGCAGATCGGCGATACGGCCGTCCCACACGGTGGACATCGTCACCTCCTGGCGGCTGAGCAGCACACCGGGCAGCGGGCCGCTGTCCCAGAACTTCTTGATGTCACCCCGCAGCCGCGTCAGCACCTTGAAGGCACGGTCCACATCCAGCGGGTACAGCTTGTCCATCGGGACACCGTCGGCCAGCAGCGCGAACTCCAGCTCCGGCAGATCACCGTCCGGGTTGCACATCGAACGGCCGCCCTGGAACGCCCCGGTGTCCCAGAAGTCCGCCCATGACTCCGGCTTCTTACCACCGAACGCATCCGTGCGGTATGCCATACAGGCGCCGTAGAAGCTGCTGCCGATGGCATGGTCGGTGATCTGGTTGTCGGGGATCTTCGCGCTCTTGACGCTCTTGACCCGGTCGAGGTCCAGCGCCTCCAGCGCGTCCTGCTTGACGTACTTGGTGTGCGACATCATCGAGTTGTTGATGAGGTCGCACTGCGGCCGGCCCTGCTTGATCTGCGCCAGCAGCGGAGCGTCGTCCAGGTTCAGCACCTTGACGGTAATGCCGGTCTCCTGCGTGAACGGCGTGTAGATCGCCTTCTGCAGAGCCGCACCATAGGAACCGCCGCTGTCGCGGACGACCACCGTCTTCCCGCCCTTGCCGCCGCTGCCGGCGCCGGACCGGCTGGTACCGGTACCGCAGGCGGAGAGGGCGGTCGCGGCGGCGACACCCGCAGTGACCCCGCCTATTCCTCGCAGGAACAGTCTGCGGTCTATTCGGGCATCTTTCATCGTGTGCCTCCTGGGTGGTGCTGGCCGTGAGAATGGGGAGCGGCTGGGGACGTGGAAAGGGGGGCGGCTGGAATGGGGGTCTAGGGGCGGGGGCCCGCCTCGTCGGATCCGGCACCCAGACCGGGGGCCCGGAGGGTGTCGGCCCGCGCGGCCGTGTCGGGGTCCCACGGGACGGCGAGGGCGGCGAGTTCGGCACCGGTGGCGACGGTGAGGCCGTGCATGCCGTAGAAGATCCGGCCGTCGGCCGGGGCGTGGACGGTGTGCTCGGTGCCGTCGGTCGGGTCGATGATGCGGCCGAGGAGGTCGCCCTCGGCGACTTCGCCGATGACGTCGGCGTCGAAGGAGAACTCCGGGTACCACAGGCCGGTGGCCTCGGCGGTGACGCCGGCGGACCAGACCCACTCGCGGATCGGTGCCGGAGCGGAACCGTCCTGGTCGAGGACGCCCAGATGGCGAAGTGCCTTCAGCAGTCCGTCGACACGGCGGAGGGCGGTGGCCTCGTCCCGCTGGCCGAGCTGGCCCACCTCGACGAGGACCGCCGAGATACCCCGGCGGGCGGCGGCCGCGTGGCTGTTGCCGCCCTCGGGCGCCAGTCCGAGGATGACGTCCTCGATGCCGAAGGAGCCTGCCAGTTCGGCCGTCGCCTTGTCCAGGTCCGGGTCACCGGTGAGGCGGTAGCCGACGAAGTCCCGCAGGACCTGGTCGATGCCGGCGCAGTGCAGGTCGATGTAGACGTCGGCGCCGTCGACAAGGTGGGTGAAGAGCCAGGCGGCCAGCCGTTCGGTGGGGCCGCCGGCCGGGTCGCCGGGGAAGACACGGTTGAGGTTCACGCCGTCGACCGGGGAGACGTTGAGCCGGCCCTGGTACACGGCGGGAGGGTTGGCGACCGGACAGACGATCACCTGCCCGCTCACCTCGCCGGGCTCCAGCAGGTCTGCCAGGCGCGCGGCGGCTTCGATGGGCGTGAACTCGCCGCCGTGCACACCGGCGGTGATGACGACCCGGGGACCCGGGCGGGTTCCGTTGACCAGGGTCACCGGGATGTCCGCGGTGAGGGTGCCGAGATCGGCCTGGACGGTGCCGCGGGCCTTGGTGCCGGGCCGGGCCGCCAGAGAGCCGACGGAGAGGGTGGTGTCCTGCATGGTCATGCCTCCGTACGGCCGACGGTGGAGAGGAAGTCGATGGGCTGGGGCGAGGCGCCGTCCAGCGCGAGGTCCGCGGCGATGTCGCCGAAGGCGGGCGAGAGTTTGAAGCCGTGACCGGAGAAGCCGGCGAGAAGGATGACGTTCTCGGCGCCGGGCAGGGGGCCGACCAGTGGGCGGCTGCTCTCGGTGTAGCCCTCCATGTAGACGGAGAGGCGGGTGGGGTCCGGGTGCAGGTCGGGCAGGTAACGCCCGATCAGCTCGGAGAAGATCTCCAGTTCGTCCGGCCGCACGGTGCGGTCCAGTTGGTTGGGGTCGTCGGCGAGACGGTGCAGCGCGCGGGACAGTCCGAGCTTGACCGAGATGCCGTCCGGGGAGGGCAGGCCGTAGCAGTGGGTAGGCGCCGTGCGGATGAACGCCGGGCGCTCCTCGCCGAACCAGGCGTCGGGGGCGGTGGGCACGTACCAGGCGCTGACGAGGCGGCGGACTTCCACCTCCCACGGCAGGTCGGGCAGCAGGTCGTTGACCCAGGGGCCGGGCGTGACGACGGCGGTGTCGAAGCGCTCGCTGCCGGAGTCGGTGCGGATCTCCACGCCGCCCGCGACGGGGACGATCTCGCGGACCGTGCTGTAGCGGTGGATCACGGCGCCCAGCTGCTCGGCGCGGCGGGCGGCGGTCTGGATCGTCAGCTCCGGGCGGATGAACCCGGCACGACGGTCGAGTACTGCCGCGTCGCCGTCTTCGATGCGGTACTGCGGGAAGCGCTTGGCAAGCGTTTCGGCGTCCAGTACCTCGTGGTCGAGGTCGTGCTCGGCGATGGACTGAAGGACGGTGGCCATCTGCTGGTGGTCGGTCGGCCCCATGAGCAGGCACCCGGTCAGGCGGCGCAGCTCGCGGCCGGTCTCCTGCTGCAGCCGCTCCCAGAGGGCGTCGGCGTGCTTGAGGAGCGGGACGTACCGGGAGTCCTCGAAGTGCGCGCTGCGGAAGATCCGGGACTCGCCGCCGGCGGCACTGCGGTCGTGGCCGGGTGCGTAGCGGTCGTAGCCGACGACCTCGGCGCCGCGGGCCGCCAGCCGCCAGGCGGCCTGGCTGCCCATCGTTCCGACGCCGATCACCGCGACGCGCTTCCTGGCAGCTGACACAGGACTTTCCTTTCGTATCGCCGAGGCGCATGCTGGGCCTTCGACGTGAGGCTGTTCGATTCGAGATGGTTTGGGCGGGAGTCAGGCCCTCCTAGTGGGCCTGCGCTCGCAACCGCCGCGTCTCGCAGTCCGGCTCACTTCCGGGGGTCTCTCCGAAGGCCGTGCCACTATGTGGAATGCTGTGCTAGAATCTGGCACGAAGAATGACAGTGGCTTCGGCAAGGAGTCAAGAGGGTGTCCAGCGGAAATTTTGAGGATTAACAGGGGGAAACCGGATGGAAATGAAGAGCGTCACAAGGTCGCTGCGGATCCTGGAGGCGGTCGCCCAGCATCAGCCCGTGACCGTAGGAGAGTTGACGAAGCTCTTCGGACTGCCGAAGTCCACCGTGCAGCGCACCTTGATCACGCTGGCGGAGGCCGGCTGGCTGCGCGCCAACCGCAAGGACACCACCCGCTGGGAGATCGGCGCCCGCGTCCTGGCCGTACGGCCCGCCGCCCTCCAGGGCTCCAGCCTGTTCGCCGCCGCACGTGACCCCATGGTTCGCCTTCGGGATGCGGTGAACGAGACGATCCATCTGTCGGTGCCGGACGCCCTCCAGTGCATGGTCGTGGTGGACCGCGTCGACTGCGACCACCCGGTACGCACCTTCCACACGATCGGTGACACCTCACCCCTGCACGCCACCGCCGTCGGGCGCGCCATCCTCGCCCACCTGCCGAGGCGGGACGTCGAAGACCTCATCGCGGCAGGACTGGAGCGGTTCAGCGACACGACCCCCGTCGAGCCCGAGGAGTTGCGCACCGAGCTGGACCGGATCCGCACCGACGGCTACGCGATCAACCGCAACCAGTACCGGCCCGGCGTCTGCGCCGTCGCCGCGCCCGTGCTCGACGAGGACGGCACCCCACTGGCCGCCGTGGCCGTCTCCATGCCCGAGGCACGGTACGACGGTGCACAGGCACCCAAGTGGGGCCGCCTCGTCGCCGACACAGCCGCGGAGATCTCTCAGCGCCGCCTGGGCGCCTGAACGGCAGACGACGACCCCCAAGCCGTCGACCGAGGGCCGGCTCGCACGCGTCAGCGCTCGAGCCGGCCCTCAGCCATGCCCGACCACTGTCCAGCACCGCAGCGAATCCGGCGCTCCCGGCGTGCGTCAAGGTCAGTTCGGCGATGGACCAACTCAAGCTTCGTGCCAGATAGTGGAACGCTATGCTAAAATACGGCACGATCATGACCGTGAACCGGTGCTGGAGTCACGAGGTGAGAACCAGGAATCCACCGGTCTGAGGGGGCATCGAATGGAAATGAAGAGCGTCACCAGGTCGCTGCGGGTTCTGGAGGCAGTCGCCCGACATCAACCCGTGACCGTCGGGGAGCTGACAAAGATATTCGGGCTGCCGAAGTCCACCGTGCAGCGCACGCTGATCACGCTCAATGAGGCGGGCTGGCTACGGGCGAACCGCAAGGACACCACACGCTGGGAGATCGGCGCCCGCGTCCTGGCCGTACGGCCCGCCGCCCTCCAGGGCTCCAGCCTGTTCGCCGCCGCGCGTGAACCCATGATCCGGCTCCGCGACGCGCTGAACGAGACCATCCACCTGTCCGTGCCGGACGCCCTCCAGGGCATGGTCGTCGTCGACCGCGTCGACTGCGACCACGCCGTACGGACCTTCCACGCCATCGGTGCCACCTCGCCCCTGCACGCCACCGCCGCCGGAAACGCCGTCCTCGCCCATCTGAGGAAGTCCGAGATAGACGAGGTCACCGCGGGGACGCTGGAGGGTTACGGCGAAGAGACCATCACCGACCCGGAGCAACTGCGGGCGGAGCTCCACCGCGTGAGAGAGCGCGGCTACGCCGTCAACCACAACCAGTACCTTCAGGGTGTCTGCGCCATCGCGGCACCGGTGCTGGACGGTGAGGGCGCAGCACTGGCCGCCGTGGCCGTCTCCCTGCCCGACTCGCGCTTCGAGGCCGGCCGACTGCCCGAGATGGGTCGGCTGGTCGCCGAGACGGCGGCGGAGATCACCGCCCGGCACCTGGCCTGACGACGGTCCCGGCTCCGGATCCTCACCCCGCTGCCGGCCGCGCTCGCAACCCGACGTGGCCGACCCATCACTTCACGATCACGTAGATCTTGCGCACGGTTTCAATGGTCTTCCAGACACCGACGAAGCCCGGCTTCATGACAAAGCTGTCGCCTGCCTTGTAGACCACCGGCTCGCCACCTTCCGGCGTGAGTTCGACGATGCCGGCGAGGATGTGGCAGAACTCGAAAGTCTCGCCCTTGATCGAGCGCGTCTCGCCGGGCGTCGCTTCCCAGACTCCCGTATGGATCATCTCCCCGCGGGCGATGTCCTGGGGCCAGGTCATGAACGCGGGGTCGCCGGAGATCAGACGTTCCGGGAGCGGGCCGGACTCGTGCGGCGCGAACGAGGGGTTGGTGTCGATGGTCTTCAGGAACGACATGTTCTTTCTTTCCTTGGAGTCGAGAAATTGATGGCCGTCCACCCGTGCCCGGCGGCGTGGAAAACCGGGCACGGGTGAGGCCCGTCACGGTGCGTGCTGCGGCGCGGTCAGGGCATGACCGCCGTCATCGCACGGGCACCGCGAGGTACTGGTACTCCAGGAACTCGTCGATCCCCACCCGGCCACCCTCGCGGCCGAGCCCGGACTGCTTGACGCCGCCGAAGGGTGCGGCCGGGTTGGACACGAGACCCGTGTTCAGCCCCACCATGCCCACCTCCAGCCGCTCACTCACCCGCAAGGCGCGGTCCAGTCCCTCGGTGAAGACGTAGCCGACCAGGCCCCAGGGGGTGTCGTTGGCCCGGCGGATCACCTCGTCCTCGTCGTCGAAGGTGAGGATCGCGGCGACGGGGCCGAAGATCTCCGTGTCCATCAGGCGACTGCCGGGATCGACGTCAGCCAGCACCGTCGGCGGGTAGAAGCAGCCGGGGCCTTCGGGTGTACGGCCCCCTACGAGCACCTGCGCCCCGCGCTCCACCGCGTCGGCGACGAGTTCCTCCACCTTGGCGCGTCCCCTCCTGTCGATCAGGGGGCCGACGTCGACGCCGTCCCGGGTGCCCGGACCGACGACCAGCGCGCCCATCCGCTCGGCCAGCCGCCGCCCGAACTCCTCCGCCACCGACCGGTGCACGAAGAAGCGGTTGGCGGCCGTGCAGGCCTCACCCATGTTGCGCATCTTGGCGACCATCGCGCCGTCCACGGCCTTGTCCAGGTCGACGTCCTCGAAGACGATGAACGGCGCGTTGCCGCCCAGCTCCATCGAGGTCCGTACGACCGCCTCCGCGCTCTGGGCGAGGAGCAGCTGCCCGACGGCCGTGGAGCCGGTGAAGGAAAGCTTGCGAATCCGCCCGCCGCGCAGGAGCGGTTCGCACACCTCCCCCGCACGGGAGGTCGTGACGACGTTCAGCACGCCGTCCGGCAGCCCGGCCTCCTTGAGGATGGCGGCGAGAGCCAGGCTGGAGAGAGGGGTCTGCGGGGCCGGCTTGAGCACCATCGTGCAGCCGGCCGCGACGGCCGGGCCGATCTTGCGGGTGCCCATGGCCAGCGGGAAGTTCCACGGGGTGATCAGCAGGCAGGGACCGACGGGGCGGCGGGAGAGCAGCATGCGGTTACGGCCGTCCGGCAAGGTGGCCAGGCCACCGTCGATACGGACAGCCTCCTCGGAGAACCACCGGAAGAACTCCGCCGCGTACGCGACCTCTCCCCTGGCCTCGGCCAGCGGCTTGCCCATCTCGGCCGTCATCAGATGGGCGAGCTCGTCGGTGCGCTCGATGATGATCTCGTAGGCGCGGCGCAGGATCTCGCTGCGCACCCGGGGCGCCGTACGCGCCCACTCCTCCTGCGCCTGAACCGCCGCGTCCTCCGCGAGCTTCGCGTCCTTGGGGCCGGCGTCCGCGACGTGGCAGAGGATGTCGCCGGTCGCGGGGTCGTCGACGGGCATGGTGGCGCCGTCCGCGGCGTCCACCCAGGCACCGCCGATGAACAACTGCGTGGGTGTGTCGGTCATGAGTTCTCTCCTGGTTGTCCGGGCCGGTCGGCGGCGGGGTCGAGCAGTTCCGCGAGATGCAGGGCGCGGACGCCCCGGTCTCCGGCGAGGTGGTCGATCTGGGTGGCGCAGCTGAAGCCGTCGGCCACGACGACGGCCGGTGTCCGCGGGTCGACGTCGTCGAGGCGGGGCCTCAGGGCGAGGTCGGCGACAGCCATCGAGGTGTCGTAGTGCTCTTCCTCGAAGCCGAAGTTCCCGGCGAGTCCGCAGCAGCCCTCGGCCTCGTCGACCTTCCGTACGCCGAGGCGGTTGAGCAGGTCGCGGGGGTGGCGGCCCTTGAAGGTGGCGTACTCGTGGCAGTGGGTCTGCAGGACGACGTTGTCCGGCAGCTCCGGTGGCGTCCAGCCGGGGGCGGCGAGATCGGTCAGGGCCCCGGTGAGGGTGTGGACACGGGCCGCGACGCGGCGGGCGGCGCGGGTGCCGAGGAGTTCGGGCACGTCTCGCTTGAGCGCCGCGGCACAGCTGGGCTCGGCCACGACGATGGGCCGGTCGTCGCCGTTGTCCAGGCGGGCGACCGTACGGGCCATGATGCGGCGCGCGCGGGACAGCTGTCCGGTGCTCACCCAGGTCAGGCCACAGCACAGATCGTCCTCGGCCGTGCAGGGGAGGCCGGCGTCGGCGAGTACACGGCTCGCGGCTCCGGCGATCTCGGGGCGGAAGGCGCGGGTGAAGCTGTCCACGAACAGCAGCGTCTTCGCCGGTTCGCCGGTCCTCGCTGTGCGTAGGGCCCGGCGGAGCGCGCGCCGGGAAGCGAAGGCCGGGATCCTGCGCTTCGTGGTCACGCCGCCCAGGCGCGCGAGCAGCTTCCCGAGGGGGCCGCGCAGCAGCGCGTTCACCGGGCGGGCCGCGTATCCGACGAGCTTGGACGTCAGGGGCAGCCAGCCCAGGGAGTAGTGGGAGCGGGGTCTGACTCTGCCCTTGTAGTGCTGGTGCAGGAACTCCGCCTTGTACGTGGCCATGTCGACGCCGACCGGACAGTCGCTGGAGCACGCCTTGCAGGACAGACACAGATCGAGGGCGTCCTTGACCTCGGTCGAGCGCCAGCCGTCCTGGACGGTCCCGCCCCGCACCATCTCCTGCAGGAGACGGGACCGACCCCGCGTGGAGTCGTTCTCCTCCCCCGTGGCCCGGTAGCTGGGGCACATCACGCCGCCCGCGTCGCTGCGGCAGCGGCCGACACCGACGCAGCGGCGTACCGCGCCCGCGAAGCCGTCCTCGTCGTGCGGGAAGGAGAAGAGGGTCTCGACGGGCAGCACGTTCGAGGGTGTGTGCAGCGCGAGGTCGGCGTCGAGGCGGGCCGGGGCCACGATGACGCCGGGGTTGAGCAGGCCCTCGGGATCGAAGGTCTCCTTGAAGGCGGTGAACGCCCGGATCATGCGGTGGCTGTACATGACCTCCAGCAGCTCACTGCGCGCCCGCCCGTCGCCGTGCTCACCGGACAGGGTGCCGCCGTGCTCGACGACGAGTGCGGCGGCCTCGGACAGGAAGCGGCGAGTGGCTGCTCTGCCGGTGTCCGTGGCGAGGTCGAAGTCGATGCGCACGTGGACGCAGCCGGCGCCGAAGTGTCCGTACAGCACGCCGGTCAGCCCGTGGCCGGTCAGCAGCTTGCGGAAGTCGCGCAGGTAGGCGGCCAGGTTCTCGGGCGCGACGGCCGAGTCCTCCCAGCCGGGCCAGGACTCCCCGCCGTCGACGAGCCGGGCGGCGAGCCCGGCCCCGTCCTCGCGGACCCGCCACAGTGAGCGCCGCTCGGCCGCGCTCTCCACGACTCGTCCGCCGGTCATCCGGCCCCGGGCCTTGAGCACGGCCAGCAGCTCGGCGGCGCGGGCGTTCACCGCGCCCTCGTCGTCCCCGTCGAGTTCGACGTACAGCCAGGCACGCCCCTCGGGCAGTCCGGTGACGGAGTCCGGCCCACGGCGGGCGCGCATGGTGGCGACGATCGCCTCGTCCATACCCTCCACGGCGGTCGGATTCCACCGCAGGATCTCCGGCACGTCCTCGGCAGCGTCCACGACGTCGTCGTAGCCGAGGGTCAGCAGCGCCGAAGCCTGTGCGGTCGCCACCAGGCGGACCGTCGCCGCGGTGACGACCGCACAGGTGCCCTCGGTGCCGACCAGCGCGCGGGCCATGTCGAAGCCGTGCTCGGGCAGCAGGTGGTGCAGCTGGTAGCCGGAGACCTGGCGCGGAATGCGGCCCAGCTCGGTGCGGATCGGCGCCAGGTTGGCGTCGATCAGCCGCCGTACGTCCGCCTCGAGTCGGGCCACACGCTGGACGGCGTCCGTGTCGTTCGGGTCGGCGGCGCGCAGGCCGGTGCGGTCGGCGACGGCCCGCACACCATCGGCCGTCACGATCTCCAGCGCCATGATGTGACTGCTGGTACGCCCGTGCCGCACCGACCGGTTGCCGCACGCGTCGTTGCCGATCATGCCGCCGAGGGTGCAGCGGCTGTGCGAGGACGGGTCGGGGCCGAAGGTCAGCCCGTGCAGCGCGGTCGCGCTGCGCAGCGAGTCCAGGATCACGCCGGCCTCGACGCGCGCGGTGCGCGCCTGCGGGTCGATGTCCAGGATCCGGTTCATGTACCGGGAGAAGTCCAGGACGACGCCGGGTCCGACGGCGTTGCCCGCCATGCTCGTGCCGCCGCCGCGCGCGGTGACCGGGACACCCGCCTCGCGGCAGGTCCGCAGCACCGCGGCCACGTCGTCGGCGCTGCGGGGGAACACCACGGCCTGCGGCGGAACCCGGTAGTTGGAGGCGTCGTAGGCGTAGAGGCCGGTGGCGCCCGGGCCGGTCTCCACCCGCAGGCCGGGAGCGGTCTCGGCGAGCCGCGCTGCCAGCGGCTCCAGGGCCGTGGTGGCGTCCGTCATCGCCGTGCCGCTCCCGAGGTGCCGGCCTCGACCGCGGTCGCCCACGCCTGGAGGCCCTCGTCCACCGCGGTCTCGTCGATGACGAGTGCCGGGATCATGCGCACGACCTGATTCCAGGCGCCGCACAGCAGCAGGAGGAGTCCCTCGTCGACGGCGGCACGCTGCACGCGGGCGGCGGTCTCGGGGTCGGGACTGCCGTCCTCGGTGACGAACTCGGTGGCCAGCATCAGCCCGAGACCGCGTACGTCCCCGATGCCCGGCGTCCGGTCCGCCACCGCCTCCAGGCCCTGGCGCAGCCGCTTGCCCATCGCCTCGGCGTTCTCGACGAGCTTCTCGTCGCGTACGACGTCGAGCGTGGCGCAGGCCGCGGCGCAGGCGACGGCGTTGGCGCCGTACGTACCGCCCTGCGAACCCGGCCACGCCTTGGCCATCAGCTCCTCCGAGGCGGCGATACCGGACAGCGGGAAGCCGCTCGCCAGGCCCTTCGCAGTGACGAGGATGTCGGGCGTGACGCCGAAGTGATCATGCCCCCAGAAGCGGCCGGTGCGGCCGACGCCGGTCTGCACCTCGTCGAGGATCAGCAGGAAGCCGTGGCGGTCCGCGCGCTCCCGCAGGCCCTCCAGGAAGGCGCGGGTGGCGGGCACGTAGCCGCCCTCGCCGAGCACCGGCTCGACGATGATCGCGGCCGTGTCGGCGGGCGAGGAGATCGTCTGGAGGGTGTAGTCGAGTTCCTTCAGGGCGAAGCGTGTAGCGGTCTCCTCGTCCCAGCCGTAGCGGTAGGCCGCCGGGAACGGGGTGACGACGACACCGCTCATCAGGGGGGAAAAGCCGGAGCGGAAGCGGGTGCCGGAGGTCGTCATGGAGGCGGCGGCCACCGTACGGCCGTGGAAGCCGCCGTGGCAGACGATGACGTTCGGGCGGCCGGTGGCCTGCCGGGCCAGCCGCAGCGCGGCCTCGACCGCCTCACTGCCGGAGTTGGTGAAGAACAGGCTGTCCAGACCGGTCGGCAGCACCTCGCCCAGCTTGTCCACCAGACGCCGCAGGGGCTGGTGCATGACGGTCGTGTACTGGCCGTGGATCAGCGTGCCCACCTGCTCCTGTGCCGCGGCCACGACCTTGGGATGGCAGTGCCCGGTGCTGGTGACGCCGATGCCGGCGGTGAAGTCCAGGTAGCGGCGGCCGTCCTCGCCGTAGAGGTGGACGCCCTCGCCCCGGGCCGCCACCACGGGCGTGGCCTGGCGAAGGTGCGGCGACAGTGCGGTCATGTTCGTCTCCCGGCCTCGGTGTTCGGTCTGCTGCGGTTCTGCTGCGGTTGTACTGCGGTCTGACGAGCATCTCGGCGGACCAGGGACGCGCCAACGCGCGATCTGTCCGGCCGGGACGCGAGATCCGGACGTTGTGTCAGCCGCGCCGGGCCCTCCACCCCGCCCCTCCGCCTCGTAGCTGCCGTCTCCGGGCTCTTGCGCAGGTCAGCGACGGTGACGGGGCACTTCCCCGAGCTCTGTGCCTTCACCGGAGCCGGGACCCCCATGGAGGCACCGTGAGCGAGAACCACCCCACGGCTCCAGGGCCGGGCGCCGACGGCCCCGACGCCTGCGTGCCGGGCCGCGACATGAACACCGCCGGCCGCCCGCCCACCGTGGCCGACGTACTGGCCCTTCCCGTCCTGGCCGCCGGACAGCCCCCAGGTCGTCACCGGCTTGTCCCGGCTCGACCGCCCCGTCCGCTGGGTCCACATCACCGAACTGACCGACCCCGCCTCCTTCCTGAAGGGCAGCGAACTCGTCCTGACCACCGGGATGCCTTTGCCCGAGGGCCTGCGTCGCCTTCTCTTCGCCCTCCGCGACGACACCCGGATCCAGGACTACGCCGAACGCCGGCTCGGCCGACTCGCCGACCACGACGCCCGCCACGGCACGGACCTGCTGACCACCCTGCGCCACTACCTGGACGCGGCAGGCAACAAGACGGTGGCCGCCCGCTCCGGCGGTCTGCCCCGCGAGACCGTCTACCAACGTCTGCGCGCCATCGAGCGGATCCTCGACTGCGACCTCGAGTCCGGCGAACAGCGCACCGAACTACACGTGGCACTCACGGCACTCGACGTCCTGCGGGTCCGCTGAGGTCCGTGCCGGTCGGTGCCCTTGACTGCGTCTGACAGGCCATCAGAGCGGGCGTCACAAGCGTCACTCCATGTATCAGCGCATTCGGCGCAGTTGGACAGGGGACTCGCACGGGATGGGTGAACGGGCCACGATCCTGATCGGTCGATCTGCCGGGCGAACGCCTCGTACGCGCCCGCGTCGAAGAGGACGAACCTGCCGTCCTCGTCCGGTCTCCTCGCCGACCCTACCGCCGTTCACCGCGATCCTGGCGGCGTCGTCCATCGGCCACCCGTAGATGGCCACCGAGACGGCTGGAAAGGCGATCGTACGAGGCCACGGCCCGTCCCTCACCCGCAACGACTCCCAGTGAGCTGCACCCGCGACGGCTTCCACACCACATCCGCGGGCCGAGCGGCCGCCCGATCTTCGACGGCTACCTCCTCAACCCCAGTGACCACCTTCCCGTCAACTCCGTGGCACCGGCCGTCGCCAAGGATGACCCGCGCCGGAAGGTCCAGCACTCGATGTCGCCCAGCGTGCAGCGGCTGTGCGAGGACGGACTCGGACCGAAGTCCAGCCCGCGCAACTCGGTCGCACTCCGCAGCGCATCCAAAAAGCACACCGGCCTCGTCCTGCGCCGTGCGCGCCTCGGCGTCGATGTCCAGGGCCCGGTTCATGCACCGGGAGCAAACCAGGACCGCACTCGGCCCGACCGCGTTGCCCGCCATGCTCGTGCCACCGCCCCGGGGCCGTGACCGGCACACCACCCTCACGGCAGGCCCGCAGCACCACCGACCATGTGGTCGGTGCGGAAAGGCCGCGGCCCGTGGCAGCAGACGGTAGTCGGAGGCGTCGTAGCGCACGGGCCTGTCGATCCCGGGCAGGTCTCCACCCACAGACCGGGGGCGATCCGGCGAGACGTACAACCAGTGATGCGAGGGGGGTGTCATGCGTCCACCGCCCATCTGCTCAGCATCTCTGTTTCACGCCTACTTGATGAGGTCCTTGAACTTGTAGTAGGCGCCCGCGAAGGGCAGGAACCAGGGCGGGCCGAAGTGGCCCGGGATCCGTCGGAAGGGCAGATCGCACCAGGGGTTGGCGGACGGCGTCCCGTTCATGTACTCGGCCATCTGCTTGCCCATGTAGGTGGCCATCTGCACGCCATGGCCGGAGTAGCCGAGCGAGTAGAACAGCCCGTCCTGCTCGCCCGCGTGCACCATGCGGTCCATGCTCATGTCGACCAGGCCGCCCCAGCAGTAGTCGACGCGCGTGTTCGTGAGCTGCGGGAAGGTCTCGGTCATCGCCCTGTGCAGGATGCGCCCGCTCTTCGCGTCCGACTGCTGGTCGGGCAGGGCGAACCGGGCGCGGCCACCGAACAGCAGCCGGTGGTCCGGAGTGATCCGGAAGTAGTTCAACAGGTTCAAGGTGTTCGACGCCATCCGCCGGTTGGGCAGCAGCGTGTCGCAGACGTCCTTGCCGAGCGGCTCGGTCACGATGATGAAGCTGCCGACGGGCGCGAGCCTGACCTGATGCCAGCGGAACGGCCTGCGGGTGTAGCCGCTGGTCGCGACGAGCACCTGGGCGGCCTCGACGGTCCCGCGCGCAGTGACCAGCTCGTGCCGCGTGCCGCCCAGCCGCTCGACCTTCTCGACCGGTGCCTTCTCGTGGAGGGTGACGCCGAGCCGCGCGGCCGCCTCGGCGAGGCCCTTGGTGAACTTGCCGACGTGCAGCCCAGCGCTCTTGGTGTCGGACAGCCCGCCGTGGAAGCGGTCGGAGCCGATCTCGGTGTGGAGCTCGCTCTTGGGGATCAGCCGGGTCTCGATTCCGAGGCGGCCGGACATGATCTCGTGGGTCTTGCGCAGACCGTCGACGTGGGCCGGCTTGGAGGCCAGGACCAGCTTGCCCGTGCGGGCGAAGTCGCATTCGATCCCCTCTTCGGCGACGAGCTTCTCGATGGTGTCGACCGCGTCGTGGTAGGTCATCAGGTACGCCTTCGCGGTATCGAACCCGTAGCGGGCAACCGCCTGCCGGAACCCGATCGACAGGCCCGTGGTGGCCATGCCTCCGTTGCGGCCCGATGCCCCGAATCCGACCGTGTCCTTCTCGAAGACGTGCACGTTGGCGCCCTTGCGCGCCAGATGCAGTGCCGTCGAGAGGCCGGTCAGGCCGGCACCGATGATCGCCACGTCGACGCGCCCACCGATCTCGGTCCGGGATCGGTCCGGACCCTGGGGAGCGGTGTCGAGCCAGTAAGGGGTGAACTTCATGTCGCTGCTCTCTCCTGCCAGTGCCGTCCGTTGTGAACGCGCGGCGCGTGGGTCAGGCCCTTTCGAGGGTTCCGCAGAGTGGGCCTGAGGGAAGTTCGGGCCTGTTGACAGTTGTCGACAATAGCCTTATCGTCGACAATCGACAAGCGACAGTGCCTGGCTCCTTCGATCGGCAACTGGAGAGACCCATGGAGTTCAAGAGCAAGCCGAAGTTCGTCACGTTCGACATGAACGGGACGCTGATCAAGTTCAGCATCAACGACGCGATGCGTGAGGTCCTGGGCGACCGGCTGCCGGCCGAGGTCGCCGACGAGTACCTGCGGATCTGCAAGGCGTACCGGATCGACGAGTGCACGGGCGCGTACCAGCCGTTCCACCAGGTCGTCGCTCGTTCCATGGAACGCGCCTCGCGCAGGGTCGGTCTCGAGTACCGCGAGGACGACGCGCGAGCGGTGTACGAGATCATCCCCACCTGGGGCCCGTACCCCGGTGTCACCGAGGCGCTGAACCGCCTGGCCGAGGAAGTCCCGCTGGTCATCATCACGAACAGCGACACCGCGCATGCCGTGCGCCTCGCGGAGAACCTCAAGGCCCCGTTCGAGGTCGTCATCAGCGCCGAGGAGATGGGCGTCTACAAGCCACGGCTCCGTGCGTTCGAGTACACGTTCGACAAGCTCGGCGTGACACCCGACGAGATCGTGCACGTCTCCGCGAGCCCGATGTATGACCTGCGCTCCGCGGCCAACCTGGGCATCAAGAACAAGGTGTACGTCGACCGCGGCTTCGAGCAGGACGAACACTGGCTCGGCTACAAGCGGATCACCGACATCGCCGACCTCCCGGTCCTCTTCGGCCTGCCCCGTCCCTGACGCCCACGTGCGGTTGCGGGTCACGGAAGGCAGTCTCCGGATCGCTGAGATGCAGAGAAGAAGGCCATTCCGTGACCCACGGGGAGGTGGCGCACGACCGCCGGTGCGGGTGATCGAGCACGCCGCCAGGATCGGAAACGTCACCGATCTGCCAGAAGCTCGGCGTCTCCC
Organism: Streptomyces deserti; assembly: GCF_054782695.1. Lineage (NCBI taxonomy): Bacteria > Bacillati > Actinomycetota > Actinomycetes > Kitasatosporales > Streptomycetaceae > Streptomyces > Streptomyces deserti. The sequence continues at coordinate 6,911 of NZ_BAAGRZ010000052.1, read as the reverse complement.
GCAAGACCTGGTACGACTGGACGAAGAAGGCGAACAGTTGGCGTGCGGAGGCGCGGGTGCTGCGCCGCACATCCGGGGCACCCTGAGCCACGGACCGCCGCGCTCACCCCCCACAAGGCGTTCAAGGCGCGAGTCGCCGGGTGGAGGATCGTCCCTCACCAGATCCCGCCCCGGCCTCCACGGCGCAACGGAGTCCATGAACGGATTCAACGCACCGTGCTGCGCGAGTTCTACCGGATCCGCTCCCGCCGAGGCCCGGTCAACCACGTCGGCTCTGCCGGACACGTCCCAGCAGGGCCGCCTTGGTCCGGTACCGCCCCCACCACGGCGCCTGCATGGCCGGCCGCACCCTGCTGCCGGTCCACATGCACCTCCGAGACGCCGGCCTGGGGCGCAGATCACCAACTTGAGGTGTCGATGCAGATCAGCGGAGGTATAGTCGACAAACGACCAAGTGGTCGACAACGGGCAAGGGAGGGCGACGGGGTGGACCACAAGTTCGAGTGGCAGGAGCAGCGGATGACGACGCCGGACGGCGTCTACCGCACACTGCGTGCTGCCATCCTCGACGGGACCGTACCTCCTGGTGGCCAGCTGCGTGAGGCACACATCGCCGCGGATCTCGGTATCAGCCGGTCCCCGCTGCGCGAGGCGCTGACCAAGCTGGAGGAGGAGGGGCTCGTCGTCAAGATCCCCTACCGTGGGGCGTTCGTCGTAGAGGTGAGCGCTCGTGAGGTCGCCGAGATCGACTCAGTGCGGCTACGTGTCGAGCCGTACGCCGCCGAGCTCTCGGCCGAAGCACTGCGCGGTCCTGAGCGGCCGCGGTTGCTGCAAACCGTCGAGGATCTCCGCCGGGCAATGGAGAAGGACGACATCCCCGCCAGCATCGACGCGCACCTTCGCTTCCACGGGCTCTTCTACGAACTCTCGGAGCACGGCGTCCTGCAGAGTCTCTGGAACAGCTGGGAGACCAAGCTGCGCCTCCACCTCAGCGCCGATCACCGCACTTACAGCGACAACCCGCATCAATTGGTCGTCGAGCACGAGAGGTTGGCCGCGGTTGCCCTGGAAGGCGACGCCGACGCGTTCCGTCAGGAACTGGCTGCCCATTTCCCCATGGGGCTGCGAGCCCAGACGGGAGATCAAGGGGAAGGCGCGCCCCGGCACGCATGAGGCCATGCCGCTTGCGTGAAGTGTCCAAGCCGGCTCGCCACCGTGAGGTCGGGATCAACCCAGCAGTGTCCTTGGCATCGACCCCTGGGCGAAGCACCGGTATGCGGTCGGCCAGACCGCTGGCCCGAACACCGGAGGCAGCTGTCGCCGGGTGCCTTGATCGGCAAGATTCCTGAAGCCGCAAGGCGACGCGTCGGTGAAGCTCGATGAAGCGATTGACGGCGGCTCTGGTGTCGGCGCGGCCGGTCTCACGGTAGACCGGGAACACCTCGCGGCACTGCTTCAGGGTCTCGCCGAGTCGCCTGGTCCAGGGGATCGGGCAGGTCGGGGCAGGCGGTCCGGATCTTCACCGACTCGTCGGCCCTCGACTCTCCTGGTAGACGGATCGGAGTCGCTCGGCGCACCGCCACCATCGCTCGCTCGAGCGGTACGCGCCGGCGGGCGGTGAGGTTCTGGCGCCGCAGCGCAGGACGGTCGAGATGCCGGGGAGCGGGTCCTTCTTACGGCCGCAGTAGACGTGATCTCCTGTCGCCCGGAACCCGGCGGTGGACGTCGTCGACGGCATGGGTGCCGAGTTGACGATGGAGAAAGGGTCCAGCAGGCGACCCGGTCCTCAAGTGAGACGTCGATGGCCTTCTTCCGGCCGTGGAACATCAGCCAGTCGCTGTAGGCCTCGCCGGAACAACCGGGCAGCAGGTCAAGCCGCCCTTGTGGCATGCGGATCTCGTCGTGGGTGAGGTCGGCCATCCCTGTCAACCGCTCGAGATCTCGCCGCCGTCAGCGATCGTGATGCGGACAGGTGTGCTGCACATACTGGTCCACGCCGAACCGCATGAGACCGGTGAGCCAGGTCACGTCGCGCTCGAAGGTGAAGTGTGTATTGACAGTTCTCGACGGGCACTCATATGGTCGACAAACGACAATATGGCGGCGATTTTAAGCCATCATGCGGCGCTTCTCCGCCACTGCTACTCGAGAGGAGAACCGAGTACAGATGATCAAGATTCATGTGAAGCGGGTTCTCATGGCCAGCTGCGAGGGTGTACGCCCCGCGCCGTCCACGGCGGTGGCTCAGTGAGCGGGCCCGTGACTTCGGCAGTGAACACCGGCTCGGCTTCCGATCGGCTTAAGGCCTTGGGTCTGGACCTGCCCGTCCTCGCCAGTAACCCGTACTACGTGGACCACCGGACGGTGGGCTCCAGCATCCACATCTCGGGCCAACTGCCGTACCAGGACGGTGAGCTGCTGGGTCAGGGCATTGTCGGCCGGGACGTCGAGCTGGAGACGGCGCGGGAGCTCGCGCGCCATGCCGCGCTCAACGCGCTCGCCGCCGCTGTGCAGGCGGTGGGAGATCTGGACCGGATCCGGATCGTGCAGATGCTGGTCTTCGTGGCCAGTACGCCGGACTTCGGTCTGCAGTCGCGGGTCGCCAACGCGGCCAGTGAACTGCTCATCGAGGTGCTGGGCGAGAACGGACGGCACGCTCGCACGGCGATCGGTGTCGCCGGGCTGCCGCTCAACAGTCCGGTCGAGATCCAGATGGTCTGCACCGCGGTGTAGGGCGGACGCGACGGCGGTGTACGCGAGCGCGCGATGTCGCGGGCCGTGCACGTTCGGCATCCGGGGAAGTCAGCACCGCGCCCCTCGATCATTCCCAGGCAGAACCACAAGGAGGGCAGTGTGAACCGGCTCCAACGAGCACTCGACGCTCTGGTCGAGCGGGTCGACACCCCCGCGCCGATCGTGCTGGTCGACGTCATGCAGGACAACATCGACCGCATGCAGGGCTTCGCCGCCCAGCACAACCTCGACGTCAGGCCGCACGTCAAGACGCACAAGTGTGTGGAGATCGGACGGCGCCAGATCGAGGCCGGCGCGGTCGGAATCACCGCGGGGAACGTCGGTGAGGCCGAGGTCTTCGCCGCGGCCGGATTCGACGACATCTTTCTCGCCTACCCGATCTGGCCCGCGGGAACGAAAGGGGCCCGGATCCGCCGGCTCGCCGAGGCCGCCCGGCTGCGGGTCGGCGTCGACAACGCCGCGGCGATCGAGGCTCTCGCCGACGCGATGGGAGACGAACCGGACCGGCTGCAGGTCGTGATCGAGGTCGACTGCGGCGCCCGTCGTTCCGGGGCGCCACCCGAGGCTGCGGGCGACCTCGCGCTCGCCGCCCGCAAACGCGGTCTGGTGCCGGTGGGCGTCTTCACCTATCCCGGTCACGGCAGCGCCGGTCGCGACGCTCGCCAGCGCGCCGCGCAGGACCAGGAAGCCGCGCTCACCACCGCGGTACGCAGCCTCGCCGACGTCAGGGTCACCGCAGAGGTGGTCAGCGCCGGCTCCACGCCCACCGTCGAGTTCTCCACCAGCAGCACCGCGATCACCGAGATCCGTCCCGGCGAGTACATCTTCGGCGATCTGAACAACGCTCGGCTGGGCGCCTGTGCGGAAGACCAGATCGCGCTGTTCGTCGCCGGCACCGTGGTCAGCGACTGGGTCCCCAACCAGGTCATTCTCGATGTGGGCACCAAAGCCCTCAGCCGCGAAGGCAGCCCCGAGATCGGCTACGGCGGCGTCGCCGGCACGAAGGCGGTCCTGGCCAAGCTCAACGAGTACCACGGATTCCTCCCGTTGCCGGACGGCGAGTTCCGCCCCAGCGTCGGCACCGTCGTACCGGTCGTGCCGAACCACGTATGCCCGGTCGTCATCAATTTCGAGGAACTGATCGTCACCGACAGCACGGGCACGTCGCTCCAGCGCTGGCCGGTCGACGCCCGCGGATTCCTCAACTGACCGGCCGCGGGACGAGATGTTCGTAGCAGAGCCCGCAACCCGACCGACCTCCCCCGCAAAGGAATACCTGACATGAGACTCAAGAACCTCGCGGCCCTGGTGACAGGCGCCAGCAGTGGCATCGGTCAGGCGGTGAGTGCCCACTTCCGCCGCGAGGGCGCACGGCTGCTGCTCACCGGCCGCAAGCAGCAACCCGACACCGCCCAGCTCGACGACCTGTATGTTCCTGGGGACCTCAATGACGAGGCGTTCGTCGAGCACCTGGCCAAGCAGGCCGCCGAGTCCCTCGGCACCGTCGACGTCGTCGTCCTCAACCACGGCCTGCAGGCCAGCAGTCCGCTTACCGAGATGCCCTACGACGACGCGAAGAACGTGCTCGACAGCAACCTGCTCAGCGCGTTCCTGGTGATGAAGCACTTCGCGCCGCTGATGCCCGAGACAGGAGGCTCGTTCGTCTGCGTCAGTTCACGGCTCGGCATGGTCGGCAAGCCCGGTGAAGTCCTGTACTCCGCCGCCAAGGGAGGCCTCATCATGCTCGCCAAGGGCGCGGCGATCGAATGGGCGCCGCGCAACATCCGCGTCAACGTCGTCGCTCCAGGTCTGACCGCCACCCCGACCATCGAAGCATCGTTCCGGCGCAGCTCCGACCCCGAGGCCTACCGCCGCGAGCGCGAGACCCAGATCCCGCTCCAGCGCCTCGCCACTCCCGAAGAGGTCGCCGACGCGGTCCTCTTCTTCGCATCAACGGAGTCGTCGTACGTGACCGGATCGGTCCTCCCCGTCGACGGCGGGTACACCGCTTTCTGAACACCCTGCTGGGCATCGCCCCCAGCATGGGGCTGAACGACCTGCTCTCCGTCTCGCCTTCTGCCTCCGGCGACCGCCGATTGCAGCATGACCGACGACCACGAGTCGAGTGCATGTCCCGATCGCCGCACTCGAACTGCGCCACCCACAGTGCGCCCGTGCCGAGGACCGCATCCGCGCCACCCCGGCCGCACCGACGCCACCGCGACACATCGCGCTGAGGACCACCGCCACCCTGCTGGTCACCATCTGCGACGGCTCCACCTTCCCCACCGCCGCTCACCTGGCCTTCTAGCCGGCGTCGCCCCGTGGGTCGTCGGGGACTTCGATCCACGGCGAACACGCGCCCAGAGCGGCAGACCGGCAACGCAAGCGGGCGAGGTTCCTGTCCGCGTTCGCCGCCCTGCACCATCCCACCCCCGCACCCGCGAGGTCATTCCCTGCACAGCTTCTCCCGTCGTCCTTAGACAAGGAGTATTGCCATGAGTGATTCGATGATCGGCCGGAGAGCGCTCCTGCGTGGAGCGGGCGGCCTGGCCGCCTTTGCCGCTCTTCCCTCTCTCGCCGCCTGTGGCACCGGTACCAGCCGTGTCTCGTCCGGCTCAGGCAAGGGCGGCAGCAAGACGGTGATCGTCCGTGACAGCGGCGGTTCCTATGGTGCGGCTCTGCAGAAGGCGATCTACACGCCGTTCACGCAGGAGACCGGCATTACCGTCAAGGTGCTGAACCTGGACGACGCTCCGCTGCTGGCGCAGATCAAGCAGGGCCGGCCGCAGTGCGACCTCATCAACAACTCGATGATGTCCCACTTCAAGTATGTGAAGCAGGATGCCCTGGAGGCGCTGGACCGCGACCGGATCAAGAGCCTGAAGAGCGCGAAGATCCCCCAGGCGCAGGTCACCGACCATGCGATCGGTCACAGCTTCTACGGCCAGTGCATCGGGTACCGCACGGATGCCTTCGGGGGTAAGAAGCCGGAGTCGTGGGCGGACTTCTGGGACACCAAGGCGTTCAAGGGCGCCCGCGCGATGGTCCACCCGGACGGTGACCTGCCGGAGCTGGAGTTCGCGCTGCTGGCTGACGGCGTGCCGATGGACAAGCTGTATCCGCTGGATGTGGACCGTGCGTTCAAGGTGCTGACGCGGCTGCGGGGTGACATCAAGAAGTTCTGGGACAGCGGCCCGCTGCCCGGTGTGCTGCTCAGCCGCGAGGAAGTGACGATGTCCACCGTGTGGGACGGCCGTCTGGCCGATCTGGAGAAGCAGGGTGTTCCGGTCGCACGGCAGCTCAACGGTATGCGCCGTCAGTTCTCCGGTTATGCCATCGCCAAGGGCGCGGCCAACATAGACGCCGCCTACCAGCTGATGGACTTCTCGCTGCGGGCCGAGAGCCAGGCCGCCCTGGCGAAGGCCTTCCCGTCGAACCCGTCTTCTCCGGTGGCCTACGCCAAGCTCACCGCGGATGAGCGTGACGCGCTCGCGGGTGCGCCGCAGTACTACGACAAGGGTTTCGACACGGACATCGACTGGTGGCTGAAGAACGAAGCGGCCGTCACCAAGCGCTGGCTGGAGTGGGCTCGTGGCTGAATTCGGTGTCGCCACACCGTCCGTCAGGGTGGCCGGCAGTACGTCGGCCACCGCGACCGGCAAAGCGCTGTCGGTGGTGGCTCTGCGCAAGACGTACGGTGACGTCGTCGCTGTCGACGAGGCATCCATGGAGATCGCGGCCGGGGAGTTCGTCACCTTCCTCGGCGCCTCCGGGTCGGGCAAGACCACGACCCTGATGATGATCGCCGGGTTCTGCGAACCCGACTCCGGCACCATCACCGTCGGGGGCCGCGACGTCACGCGGCTCGCGCCGCAGAAGCGGGGGCTGGGTTTCGTCTTCCAGCAGTACCTGCTCTTCCCGCACATGACCGTCAGCGAGAACGTCGCGTTCCCGCTCACCCTGCGCGGCGTGCCGAAGGAGGAGATCCGTCGGCGGGTGGGGGAGACGCTGGAGATCGCGGGCCTGTCCGGGTTCGGCGGCCGCAAGCCGCGTGAGTTGTCCGGCGGTCAGCAGCAGCGTGTCGCCCTGTGCCGGGCGCTGGTCTACCGCCCGCCGGTCATCCTCATGGACGAGCCGCTCGGTGCCCTGGACAA
>NZ_BAAGRZ010000051.1:0-24070 GCF_054782695.1 Streptomyces deserti | reverse complement strand
CCACGGCTTCCGCCGTGCCACGGGCCACCCCCACAAAGACGGAATCACTTCCATCTCCACCGTGCCACAGGAAGATCATTCTGCAAGGACCCCTTACTCAGGCGGTCCGCCCGGGACTCCAGGAACCGCCGCTCCGGGAGGCTGGCCGTACGGCGCGCCGCCTCCCGGTAGCTCTCACGGGCCGCGTGATGGTCGCCGGCCATCTCCAGCAGGTGGCCGCGTACGGCGTGCAGCCGGTGGTGGTCCGCCACCCGGTCGTCCTCGTCGAGGGGGCGGAGCAGGTCGAGGCCGGCCTGCGGACCGTGGGCCATGGCCGCCGCGACGGCGTGGTTCAGCGTGACCATGGGATTCGGAGACACCTGCTCGAGCAGCCGGTACAGGATGACGATCTGCCGCCAGTCGGTCTCCTCGGCGCTCGGGGCGTCGGCGTGCACCGCGGCGATGGCCGCCTGGAGCTGGTAGGGGCCCATGGGCTCGCGGGCGAGCGCCTCGGTGGTCAGCGCGACGCCCTCCTTCAGGGCAGCCGCGTCCCAGCGGGTGCGGTCCTGTTCCGCGAGCGGGATGAGATTGCCGTCGCCGTCGGTGCGCGCGGGCCGCCGGGCGTCGGTCAGCAGCATGAGCGCGAGCAGGCCCGTCACCTCCGGGCTGTCGGGCATGGCGCGGCGCAGCGCGCGCGTCAGCCGGATCGCCTCGCGGGTCAGCTCGACCTGGTGGAGTTCGGCGCCGGAGGTACTGGTGTATCCCTCGTTGAAGATCAGATAGAGCACGTGCAGAACCACACCGAGCCGCTCCGGCCGGTCCTCGGACGGCGGCAGTTCGAACTCCGCGCCCGCGGCCCTGATGCGCTGCTTGGCGCGGCTGATGCGCTGCGCCATCGTCGCCTCGGGCACCAGGAAGGCGCGCGCTATCTGGCTGGTGGTCAGGCCGCCGCACGCCCGCAGGGTCAGCGCCAGCTGGGACGACGGGGACAGACTCGGATGACAGCAGAGGAACAGCAGGATGAGCGAGTCGTCCTGGTCCGACGGGTGGAGCTCGGCGGGGCCGGACTCGACCGGCTCGTCCGCCCGGACCATGGCCGCCACGGTCGCCTCCCGGCGCCGGCGGGCTATGTCGCTGCGCGCGCGGTCGGCGAGCCTGCGGTGGGCGACCTTCGTCAGCCAGCCCAGCGGATTGTCGGGGACGCCGTCCTTGCGCCACTGCACGATCGCGTCGAGCAACGCGTCCTGGGCGGCGTCCTCGCATTCCTCGAACCGGCCGTAGCGGCGGACCAGTGTGCCCACCACCTGAGGAATGAGTTCCCGCAGCGGGGCGCCGATCCCGGTATCGCCGTTCACCGGGTTCCCCGGCGACGGGCCGGAAGCGCGGAGCGGAGAGGCGCTGCGACAGCCATGCGAACTCGGACCATCCCCTGTCGTGCGGTGCGCGGCACTGCCGGTCGCCCGGCAGCCGGTGCCGACACCGTACCTCAGCACGACAGGGCGAGGCGCCTGCGCACGCGTGTTCGCGAGGGGTTGCCGAGTCAGTGGTGGTACTCGCCGCAGTTGACGTCGAGGCAGTGTCCCGTGACGGCACGCGCCAGGTCCGAGGCGAGGAAGATCACCGCGTCGGCGGTCTCCTCGGCGGTCTGCAGACGGCGCAGATCCATGTCGGCGGCCACCTCGTCGTAGCCTTCCTGGAGCGTCATGCCACGCGCCGCCGCGAGGGCTCCGACGAAGTCCTTCACCTTGTCGGTCCACATCGGGCCCGGCGCCACGCTGTTGACCCGGATGCCCTCCGGGCCCAGCTCGGTGGCCAGGCTCTGGGCGAGCGCGAGCAGCCCGGACTTGGCGATCTTGTAGGCGCCGCAGGCCCGTTTGGAGTGCCGCAGGACCGACGAGTTCACCATGACGATCGAGCCACGGCTGTCACTCAGCGCCTGGGCGAACAGCTGCGACAGCCGCAGCGCCGCGTAGACGCCGACCTCCATACCGAGGCGGACGTCGTCGATCGACGTGTCGCACAGCTCCGTGTGGGGAGGTTCCACGAGCGCGTTGTTGATCAGTGTGTCGACCCGGCCGAAGGTGTCGAGCGCCGCCTCGGAGAGCGCCTCGGCGGCGACCGGATCAGTGATGTCGGTCGGCACCGCCAACGCGCGGCTGCAGGACTCCGCCTCGACGAGCTTGGCCACTTCGTCGAGGTAGGACGAGGTGCGCGCCGCGAGCACCACGTCGGCCCCGGCCTGCGCGCATCGCACCGCGAGCGTCCGGCCGAGCCCTGGGCCCACTCCCGACACGACGACGACCTTGCCGCGAAGCAACTGCGGAACCTTCATGTACGTACGTCCTCTCGATACGGGGCGGGCAGGCTCGCGAGGGGAAGCGGGGCCCGGGGGCGTGACGGCCCCCGGGCAGGGGAGTCACGCCGAGGCGTCGTCGCTGAAGACGACCGGCCGGACCTCGATTCCCAGGCCTTCGACCGCGGCGTCCGGGATCATCGCGGCGAGCTCGTGGGCGCGGTCCCGGTCCTTGACCTCGACCAGGTAGTAGCCGCCCATGAACTCCTTGGACTCGGCGTAAGGGCCGTCGGTCACCGCGGGGACCCCGCCGCGCACCCGCACCACGGAGCTCTGGTCCGGACCGGCCAGGGCCACGGTGCCGATGAACTCCCCGGACTCCTTGATCTTCTGCATGAACTCACCGTGGCCCTGGAACACGGCGTTGCGCTCTTCCTCCGACAGGGCGTCCATGACCTCGGCGTTCGGGTACATCATGATCAGGTACTTCACAGTACTGCTCCTAGCTCACGTGAGGCGTCCGGTGCGCCTCTTCAGCTCTTCGTCGGTGCCCAAGTGCCGTTCTCTACATCGGCGCGGAAGATTTTTTCCCGAGGCGGACCGCCAGTCCAACGAGGGATGCTTCCGCGCCGGTCAGTAGGTCACCACGGCACGGAACCGGACGTCCCCGGCCGCCGTCCTCGCCACGGCTTCGGAGACGTCCTCCTTGGCGAAGACCTCGCAGACCGGCGTGACCGACCCGCGCGCGACGAGATCGAGGGCCTCGGTCAGCTGGTGCAGGCCATTGTGCGTGGCACCGATGACCTGCTGGCGCAGTGACCAGAACGGTGTCGCCGGGTCGATGGTGAACGCGTTGCTCGGATCGATCGTGGCCAGGACGATGCGGCCGCCCGGCCGCAGCCCCTGGAGGGCGTCCGTGGCCGACCGGTAGGAGATGCCGGTGACCAGGATGACGTCGGCACCCCCCGCGGCACGCAGCTCGGTGCCGTCGGCCACCACGGTGCCGGCGCCGAGCTTGACCGCCAGGTCGTGTTTGTCGGGCGAGCGGGTGATGGCCACCGTGTCGAACCCGCAGGCCCGGGAGAACTGGACGGCCAGGTGTCCCAGCCCGCCGATGCCCAGCACGGCGACCCGCTCATGGGGCTGGGGCCGTGCCGTGCGCAGCGCGCTCCACGAGGTGTAGCCCGCACACAGGACGGGCGCGGCCGTGGTGTAGTCGAGCCCGTCCGGCAGCAGCACCGTGCTCGCCGCCTTGACGCAGAGGTACTCGGCGTGACCGCCCTGGGTGTTGAGTCCGGTCATCACCGACGCGGTGCAGTTCATCCCGGACTGTCCGGTGAGCGGGAGGTTGCGCCGGCAGTAGTCGCACCGCCCGCAGGTCTCCTGCACCCACGTCGTACCGACCCGGTCGCCGACCCGCCGGCTCGTCACTCCGGGGCCCAGCTCCACGACCTCGCCCGCGGCCTCGTGGCCGGTGACCGCCGGGCTGAAGGACGGGAACGGGAAGACTCCCTGGGCGGTCCAGACGTCGTTGTGACAGACGCCGCAGGCGCGCACCCGGACCAGGACCTCGCCAGGACCGGGCGTGGGAGCGGGGATCTCCCGGATCTCCCAGGGCGCCTTCGGCGCCGCGATGACGGCGGCCTTCATCCGCGACCACCCTCCGGCCCGAGCCGCACCGGGAGCGACTCCAGCCCGTTCATGATGAACGTGCTCTGCGGCTTGATCTCCTCGGGGCGGACGGCCAGTTCCAGGTCCGGGAACCGGTCGAAGAGCGCGGGCAGCGCGATCCGCAGCTCGGCACGGGCCAGAGGCATGCCGATGCAGCGGTAGATCCCGTGTCCAAAGGACAGATGGGTCTTGTCCTCCCGGGTCAGCTCAAACCGGCCGGCGCTCTCCCCGTGCACCGCCGGATCCCGGCCGATGGCGGCGAACGCGACGAGCACCGGCTCGCCCTGAGGGATCGTCACACCGTCGACCTCGACGTCTTCCGTCGCGAACCTGAACGGCAGATGCGCCACCGGAGCCTCGGCGCGCAGCGTCTCCTCGATCACGTCCTCCCAGTCGGCGTCCCCCTTGCGGATCAGCTCGTACTGCTCCGGGTGGGCGAGGAGGGCGTGGACCGCGTTGCCGATGAGGTTCATCACCGGTTCGGTCCCCGTCGCCAGCATCAGATGCAGCGTGCCCACCAGTTCGGACGGGCTCAGCCGGCTCCCGTCCGCCTCCTGGGCGGCGATCAGGTCGCTGGTGAGGTCGTCCCCCGGTGCGGCGCGCTTGCGTTCCACGAACGCGTGCATCTGCTGGTGCCAGCGCTCGACGTTCGCCGCCGCCTCCTCGGGGCTGGTGGTCGTGTCGACGTTCACCTCCCCACCGCGCAGCAGGGTGGCGCGCTCCTCGGGCGGTACCCCGAAGAGATCGGAGATGACCCGGGCCGGGAGCGGATGGGCGAAGCGCTTTTTCAGGTCCACGGGTTCGCCCGGTGCCACACCGGCCAGTTCGTCCAGCAGCTCCGCCGCCGCCCGCTCGATCATCGGGCGCATGGCCTCGACCCGGCGCGGCGTGAACGCCTTGGCCGTCAGCCGCCGCAGCCTGCTGTGGTCGCTGCCGTGCGCGGTGGTCAGGTTGTCCATCAGCACCCACCCGATGAGCGGGAAGTCGGCGCCTATCTCCCCCTCGCGGAACGCGGGCCAGTGCTTGCGGGGGTCCTTCGAGAACCGCGGGTCCCCGAGGACCTGCAGGGCGGCCTCGTAGCCGGTCACCGACCAGGCCCGCACCGACCCGGGGAGCTCGATCCGGGACACGGGGCCCTGACGGCGCAGCGCGGCGAGTTCGGCGTGGATGTCGGCGCCGGTACGGTCGATGACGGTCGGGGGGTGATGTGTCACAACGGCCTCCGGATATGAGGGCGGAACCCCGCGATGACTACACGTAGAGGGTGTTCGGCTCGAGCCCGCAGGCGATCCGCCCGTACAGCTCGTAGTTGGTGTTCGGGTGCAGGATCGCGTGCAGGTTGAGCGTCTGGACGTCGCGCTGGATGCGTTGGATCGGCACCATGCTGAAGACGGAGGAACCGCCGCTGGCGCTGTTCAGGATGTCCACGGCCTCCTTGGCCCGCTGGCAGGCCGCGCCCAGGTCGAGCCGGACGCGGGCGCGCTCCTCCAGCGTCCACGGCTTGGCGCCGGCGGCGTTGCCGTCGACCAGCTCGGCCGCGCGCCGGGCGTGGAACTCCGCCTCGTCGGCCTTGGCGATGGCCTCGGCGACCTGGAGGTGGGTCACGGGGGCCTCGGCCTGGCTGTCGTAGCTGGTGTAGGTGATCTTCCGTCCCGGCAGCCGCTCGAAGAAGGCCTCCTTGGCGGCCCGGGCCAGCCCCACGGCGGGCGCGGCCACCGTGGCGCACGCGGTGGCCATGAACGGCGCCCGGAAGACCGGCGAGTCCGCGTTCGCCCGCGAGCGGTGCTGCCCCTGCAGGACCGGGCCCATGGGCAGCACGCGCGGCTCGGGGACGAAGAGGTCACGGGCCACCGTGGTGACACTGCCGGAGCCGCGCAGGCCTGCCGTGTGCCAGTCGTCGACGATCTCCAGGTCCGCCATCGGGATCGCCACCATGATCGGCTGAGGCCCCTCCGGGGTGAGGAGCACCGCCGCGTTCGTGTTCCACGAGCTGTGCAGCGCACCGGAGTTGAACGACCACTTGCCGTTCAGGACCACGCCGCCCTCGGCCGGTTCGGCGGTGGCGGTCGGGCTCAGGATGCCGGACACCCGCACGCCGGGCTTGGCGAAGATCTCGTCCTGGACCTCGTCCGGGAACAGGCCGGCCATCCAGGTACTGATGGCGAACACCGACATGACCCAGGCAGTCGATCCGTCGCCGCGGCCCAGCTCAGCGATCACGTCGACCACCGTGCGCATGTCCGACTCGTAGCCGCCGTAACGGGTGGGCACCCGCAGGTTCAGCAGCCCGGACTCGGTCAGCGCGTCCAGGGTCTCCTCGGGCAGGCGCCGGTACTCCTCCCCTTGGAGGGCGTTCTTCTGCAGCAGCGGCACCAGGCCGGCGGCGCGGTCGATCAGCTCTTCCCTGGACGGAATCTCGTTCGGCATGGGCGGATTTCCTCCGTGTTGAGCGGGCGGGCCGCGTGATCGGCCCCGTCGAGGCTGGCATCCGCGAAGGTCGCCCGCATCTCCCTGGTTGCGGCGCACGGGGCGGCCACGGGTGGTCCGCGGGGTGGTCCGCGGGCGCAATCGGGAAGATGCAGCCCTCCGCGGACGCGTGTGAGCCTGACCGTCATCCGGAACCGACCTGCCTGCCGAAGGAGCAGCCATGGCTTCCACCCCGTGGAACACCGGCGACACCAACGCGCTGCGCGCCATTCCGAAGCACATCATGGATGCCTGGGCGGAGCACGACGCCGACCGGTTCGCCGAGATCTTCACCGAGAACGCGACCCTGATCCTGCCTGGCGATGTCTTTCTGACCAGCCGTGAGGAAATCCGGTCCTTCATGCGCAACGCCTTCTCCGGCCCGTTCAAGGGGACCCGGGTGACCGGCGAACCGCTGTCGATCCGTCCGCTGGCCGCCGGCGTGGCCGCGCTCGTCACTCAGGGCGGCGTGCTGGCCCCCGGTGACGTCGAGCCGACTGCCGAACGCGCGATCCGCGCGACCTGGGTCCTGGTGAAGGAGGCGGACGACTGGCGCGTCGCCTCCTACCAGAACACGCCCATAGCCGCCGCGTGACCCGGCCCGGTGGGAAAGCGCGCGGGACAAGGAGGTGCCGGCGATGGGCCGTCAGGTAGGGGATCGCGCGATCGTGCTCGGCGGAAGCATGGCGGGGCTGCTGGCCGCCACCGTGCTGGCCGAGGCGTACGCCGAGGTCCTGGTCGTCGACCGGGACGAACTGGACGGTGTCACCGGGGCGCGGCGCGGCGCCCCGCACGGACGCCATGCGCACGGTCTGGTGGCCCGGGGTCAGCAGATCTTCGAGGAACTCTTCCCCGGCCTGACCGAGGAACTGCGGACGGCCGGTGTCCGGCCGGGTGACTTCGGCAGCGCCATCCGCTGGTACTTCAACGGCCACCGGCTCGCCACCGGCCACTCCGGACTGCTGTCGGTGCCCGCGACGCGTCCGGTGCTGGAGTACCACGTGCGCCGCCGGGTCCAGGACATGCCCCGGGTCACCTTCCTGGAGCGCCACGACATCCTCGGTCTGGAGACCACTGCCGATCGGCGCCGGGTCGTCGGCACCCGGGTCCAGCGCCAGGACGGCGGCTCTCCCGAGGTGCTGCCGGCCGATCTGGTCGTCGACATCACCGGACGCGGCTCGCGCACCCCGGTGTGGCTGGAGGAACTCGGCTACCAGCGCCCGGAGGAGTCCAGGATCAAGATCGACCTGGCCTACACCACGCGCCACTTCGCGCTGGACACCGATCCGTTCGGCAAGGAACTCGCGATCATCCCGGTGGCGTCCCCGGCGCACCCGCGGGGCGCGTTCTTCTACCGGGTGCCCGGTGACGACGGCCAGGTGCAGTTGTCGCTCACCGGCATCCTCGGCGACCATCCGCCGGCGGATCTCGACGGGTTCCTCGCCTTCACCCGGTCACTGCCGGTGCCGGACATCTACGACGCCGTCCGCCGGGCCACGCCGACCCTGGACTCGGGGACGTTCAAGTTCCCCGCCAGTGTGCGGCGCCACTACGAGCGGCTGACCCGTTTCCCCGCGAACTTCCTGGTCATGGGGGACGCCGTGTGCAGCTTCAACCCGGTGTACGGACAGGGCATGTCGGTCGCGGCGCTCGAAACACTCGCCCTGCGGCGGCAGTTGGAGTCCGGTGCACCGCCTGACTTCCGACGCTTCTTCCAGGAGGTCGCGGGCGCCGTCGACGCGCCCTGGGAGTTCGCGGCCGGCGCCGATCTCGGCTACCGCGGCGTCGAGGGCCGCCGGACGCCCCGGATCCGCCTGGCCAACGCCTATGTCGACCGGCTGCAGCGCGCCGCCACCCACGACGCCGAACTCACCAACGCCTTCATCCGCGCGGCCGGGCTGATCGACCCCCCTGCGTCGCTGATGCGGCCCAGGACACTGCTGCGCGTCCTGCGGCACTCGTTCCGCCCGCCGGCGGGTGCGGCCGCCACCGCCCGGCCCACGCCGACCCACGTCGCACGACGGCCCAGCTGAGAGGCACTTGTCATGCGTCCCTTCCGTATCGCTGTCGGTCAGGAGGCCGTGGACGACCTGGAGCGCAGGCTCGCCGCCACCCGCTGGCCGGACGAGCTGCCCGGCGCGGGCTGGCAGCGCGGTGTCCCGGTCCCCTTTCTGCGGGAACTCGCCGAGTACTGGCGTACCGGCTTCAAGTGGCGCCAGGTCGAGGAACACCTCAACTCCTTCCCGCAGTTCCTCACCGAGATCGACGGTGTCGACATCCACTTCCTGCACATCCGCTCACCCGAACCGAACGCCATGCCGCTGATCGTCACGCACGGCTGGCCCGGTTCGGTGGCCGAGTTCCTGGACGTGATCGGGCCGTTGACCGATCCGCGAAGCCACGGCGCGGATCCCGCCGACGCGTTCCACCTGGTCATTCCCTCGCTGCCCGGCTACGGCTTCTCGGGCCGCCCCCGGGAGGCCGGGTGGGACACCGCCCGGACCGGCCGGGCCTGGGCCGAGCTGATGCACCGGCTCGGCTACCGGCGGTACCTCGTCCAGGGCGGCGACTGGGGGATGCCGGTCTCGCTGCGCACAGCCCTGGCCGATCCCGAGCACGTCGCGGGCGTGCACCTCAACATGTTCGTCACCCTGCCGCCGCAGGATCCCGCCGAGCTCGCCCGGCTGGGCGCCCGGGATCGTGCCCGCCTAGAGTTCGCGGCCGCGTTCGAGCAGGACGGCGCCGGGTGGCGGAAGATCCAGTCCACCCGGCCGCAGACCCTCGCGTACGGCCTCACCGACTCCCCGGTCGGCCAGCTCGCCTGGATCGTCGAGAAGTTCAAGGAGTGGACGGCGGCCGAGACGGCAGCGGAGATCCCGGTGAGCCGGGACTGGCTGCTCACCAACGCCTCGATCTACTGGTACACCGCCTCCGCCGGTCCCAGCGCCCAGCTCTACTACGAGTCCAACCGGCTGGACGCCGACTTCCTGCGGACCTGGGCGGGCCCGTGGCCGCTGACCATGCCCGTCGGCGTCGCCGTGTTCCCCCACGACGCCGTGCGGCCGATCCGCAGCTGGGCGGAGCGGATCCTCCCGACCCTCACCCACTGGTCCGAATTCGACCAGGGCGGGCACTTCGCTGCCCTGGAGCAGCCGGAGCTGTTCGTCGGCGACGTCCGGGCGTTCGCGCGTACGCGGCGCTGACACCGCGGCCCCCCAAGAAACACAGCACTTCGAGCAGCCCGGATCGGCGGACCGGTACCGGGCGGAAATGAGGCCGGCTTGACAGCCACAGCAATCGCACGCGCCCGCGGAACCCGCCGCGGCAGACGAATCGGGGCGGGCCGGATCGGCCTGACCGGGCTGACCCTGCTGGGGGTACTGGTCGGGGCGGGCTGCAACGGCCCGGCCGGCACCAGCGTGGCGGCAGCGCCGGAGCCGCGGGTGCGCGGCCACGAGCGAACGGCCGACTGGCCGATCGCCAACGGCGATCTCTCCAACACCCGGGCCACCACCCGGACCCCGATCAGCTCCGAGACCGTCCGCGATCTCGAGGTGAAATGGCGGCTGCCGCTGACCGGCAAGCCCACCTTCGCCGGCCTGATGGCCTCCAACCCGATCGTGGTCGGCGGGACGGTCTACTTCATCGATCTCAACTCGAACGTCTACGCAGTGGACAAGGGGACGGGCCGGGTCCGCTGGAAGCGCGAGTTCGACGATCCCAGCGTCGGTCCGAACGGCGTCGCCTACAGCAAAGGGCTGCTCCTCGGCACCACCTTCACTGGTGCCTTCGCCCTGGACGCGCGCACCGGGCGGACCGTGTGGTCGAGGCACCTGATCGACGCCGGGAAGGGCGGCATCGACGTCGCCCCCCAGGTCTACGGGCGCACCGTCCTGGTCAGCACCGTACCGTCGACGTTCGGGACATACGTTCCCGGAACGATGGGGACCGTCTGGGCCCTCGACATGGCCACCGGCAAACCGAGGTGGAGCTTCAACACGGTCAAGGACGGCGACCTGTGGGGTCACCCGGAGATCAACTCCGGCGGCGGCCTCTGGTTCCCGCCGGCCGTCGACAAGCGGGGCCGGGTCTTCCTGGCCGTCGGCAACCCGGCGCCGATGCCCGGCACCCCCGAGTACCCCAATGGCAGCAGCCGACCGGGCCCGAACCTCTACACCAACTCCCTGGTCGCCCTGGACGGCCGCACCGGGGAACTGCTCTGGTACCGCCAGGCCCTGCCACACGACATACGCGACTACGACCTCCAGATCTCGCCCATCATCACCACCGTGCCGATCGACGGGGCGCGGACCGAGATCGTGATCGTGGCGGGCAAGATGGGCAAGGTCTTCGCCTACCGCGCCGACGACGGCACACCGCTGTGGACGCGGTCGGTCGGCATCCACCTCAACGACGAGGGCCCGCTGCCGGACGAGCCGGTCACCATCTACCCGGGCGTCCTCGGCGGGGTGGAGACCCCGATGGCCGCCGCAGAGGGACTGGTCTTCGTGCCCTGGGTCGACCTCCCGGCCGAGATGAGCGCCACCGGCGGCATGACCTATCCGGGCACGGACGGGGGACGTGGCGGGCTCGCGGCGCTCGACACGAGGACCGGCGAGGTGCGCTGGAAGCGTGATCTGCCGCAGATGCCGCTCGGTGCGGCGACGGTGGCCAACGACGTCGTGTTCAGCAGCACGTACGACGGCCGGATCTTCGCCTTCAACATCCGTACCGGCAAGACCCTGTGGACCGGCGCCGCGTCGGCCGGCATCAACTCGTTCCCGGCCGTCAGCGGCGACATGCTGCTGGTGGGCGCCGGTGTGGCCGGGGACGACAAGGACGCGAAGCCCGAGCTCATCGCCTACTCCCTGGACGGCGACCGCCCGAACGCGTAGCCCGAGCGACCCCGCGGGACGGCCCCGGACCGTGACATGGTCCGGGGCTGCGCCGTGCGGGGCGTCAGGCCATCGGGACGGTGTCCGCGTCGTCCTCGGCGGGCCGCCGGCGACCGGTGGGAGGCACGTGCCGGAGCAGGGCGGTCACCAGGACCGCCGTGGCGAGCAGCAGGGCACCCGCGACGGCGACCACCAGGTGGAGTTCCGTGGTGAACGCCGCGCGGGCGGGGTCGAGGAGGGCCGCGGCCGTCCGGCCAGGCAGCGCGCGTGCGGCCTCCTCGGCGCTCGCGAGCGAATCACCGGCCGCCGTCGCCGCCTGCGCGGGCAGCCCCGCGGGGAGGGCGAGCGTGGCCCGGTAGACCGCGGTGCCGATGCTGCCGAGGACCGCGATGCCCAGAGCGAAGCCGAACTGGCCGCTGGTCTCGTTCAGGGCCGCGGCGGAACCGGCCTTCTCCTGGGGCGCGGAGCCGATCACCAGACCGATGCCGAGGGTCACCATGGGCCCCGAGCCGAGGTAGACCACGGCGAAGCCGGTGATCAGCAGCGCCGGGCCGGAATCGGCCCGGACCTGGGTGAGCAGCGCCATGCCGAGGACGCACACGAGCAGTCCGGAGCCGATGAGGTAGGCGGGGCGGAAACGCTGCCCGAGCCGCGGGGCCAGGACGAAGCCGACGGTGTTGGTGACGATCGCCGGCAGCATCCACACGCCGGCGCTCAAGGGCCCACGGCCGTAGAGGAGTTGCAGCGACTGGGTGACGAAGTACATCACCGCGCCGGTGAGCATGGTGCCGAGGAACAGGCTGACAAGCGCCGCGGAGAAGCGGCGCCGGGAGAACAGACCGAGGTCGAGCAGCGGGTCGGGCAGGGTTCGCTGGCGGCGGGCGAACACGACGCCGAAGCCGACGCCGGCCAGGACGGCGACGACCGGCAGGGCGTCCCAGCCCTCCGTGGCCAGTTCCTTCATGCCCCAGACGACCGGGAAGACGGCGGCGACCGACTGCAGGACGCTGACGAGATCGAGACGGCCGGCCTCCGGATTCCGGTACTCCGGCAGCAGCACCGGTCCGAGGACCAGCAGGAGAACCAGGGCGGGCACGCCGACGAGAAAGGCCGAGCCCCACCAGAAGCGGGCCAGCATCAGGCCGCCGACCAGCGGGCCGACGACGGCGCCGACGGAGAAGCACGCTCCCCATATCCCGATCGCGGTACCGCGCTGCCGGGGGTCCGGGAACATGGTGGAGATCAGGGAGAGGGTGGACGGGGCGAGCGTGGCCCCGGCGACGCCCATGACGGCGCGCGCCGCGATCAGCATGCCCGGACCGGTGGCGTAGGCGGCGCCCACCGATGCGATGCCGAAGGCCGCGGCACCGATGAGCAGCAGTCTGCGCCGGCCGATCCGGTCGCCGAGCGTGCCCATGGTGATGAGCAGGCTGGCGAGCACGAACGGATAGATGTCGGTGATCCACAGCTGCTGGACGCTGTTCGCCCCGAGCGCGGTGGACAGCGCGGGCAGCGCGAGCAGCATGACGTACACGTCGATCGAGACCAGCAGGGTCGGCAGGGCGAGCACGGCCAGGCCGATCCACTGCCGCCTGCCGGGGCGCGGAGCCGGTCCGCTCGATGTCGCGGTGGTGCTCATGGAGGTCCCTTCGGATGGTCGGCGCGGTGGCACCGGATGCCCTGGTATCCGTGACGTCGGACCCGGGCACGCGCTTTCGACGTCCGCGGACACATCCGAGCGAAGGGTCGTGCCATGGCTGCGGCCCGGTCGACACCCTGGACTCGTCCTCCGGTCCTCGGCCGTCCCGCCCGCGATCAGCCCCGCAGGCCCTGAAGGCCCAGCAGCAGGTCCGGAAGGTCGACCGCGCGCAGGGCACCGGTGGACGTGAGGGCGGGCTGCCAGTCGGGGGCCGAGCACAGCACGACGGGGCCGTCGGAGAGGGAGTCCGGGAGCCGGCCGTGCGAGCCCCGGACACAGGACGGGTCCAGTGGCACCGCGTTCATGGTGTAGCGCAGGCCGAGTTTCTTGCGGGCCAGCCCGAGCGCCGCCTTGGCCTTGACGAGCCGGTCCGCCGGGTCGAAGAACAGTTCGGCCGGGTCGTAGCCCGGCTTGCGGTGGATCTCGACCGAGCGGGCGAAGTCGGGGGCCCGGGCGTCGTCCAACCAGTAGTAGTACGTGAACCACGCGTCCGGCGCGGCCACGGCCACCAGTTCACCGGAGCGGGGGTGGTCGAGCCCGTACCGGGCCTGCTCCTCCCGGCCCAGCACCTCGGCGACACCGGGCAGCCGGGTGAGCAGGTCGCGCACCTTGGGCACGTCGGCCTCGTCGGCGACGTAGACATGCGCGGTCTGGTGGTCGGCGACCGCGAAGGCCCGCGAGGCCCACGGGTCGAGGTACTCCATGCCGGCCTGCTCGTACACCTCCAGCCAGCCGGCGCGGCGCAGCGCCCGGTTGATGTCCACCGGCCGGTTGACCGCGGTGATGCCGTACTCGCTGAGCGCGATCACGGTCGCGCCGTCCTGGGCGGCCTCGTCCAGCAGCGGCGCGAGTTCCGCGTCGACGGCCCGGGCGGCGGCCGTCGCCTGCGGGGAGTCCGGGCCGAAGCGCTGGAGGTCGTAGTCCAGGTGCGGTACGTAGGCCAGCAGCAGGTCGGGGCGCTCGGTGCGCAGGATGCGGCGGGTGGCCGCGACGATCCACCGGCTGGAGGCCAGGCCCGCGGTCGGACCCCAGTACTGGAACAGCGGAAAGGGCCCGAGTTCCGCGGTGAGCCGGTCGTGCAGCGCCGGCGGGCGCGTGTAGCAGTCGGGCGACTTGCGCCCGTCGGCGTGGTAGACCGGGCGCGGCGTCACCAGCAGGTCGGTGGAGGCGCCCATGGCGTACCACCAGCAGACGTTGGCGACGCGGTAGCCGGGATGCCGGGTGCGGGCGGTCTCCCACACCTTCGCGCCCCCGACCAGCCGGTTGTGCTGCCGCCACAGATGGATCTCGCCGAGTTCGCGGAAGTACCAGCCGTTCCCGACGATGCCGTGGTCGACGGGCAGCCGCCCGGTGAGCAGGGTGGACTGGACGGTGCACGTGACGGCGGGCAGGACGGTGCGCAGCGGGGCGGATCCGCCCCGCGCGGCGAACCGGGAGAGGTTCGGCATGGCCGGCAGCAGACGCGGCGTCAGACCGACCACGTTCAGGACGACCACAGGCTTCATGTCGCGCGCCCTTCGTCCAGCAGCTCTCGTTCGGCCCAGCGGAGTTCGGCGGCGATGCCGTCGATGGGGTCGGCGCCCCCGGGCAGCACCTGCCAGGTGTACGTCTCGACTTCGACCACGGGCCGGTCCCGCACGGCCGCCACGGCCCGCCGCAGTACGTCGGTGGTGCCCCGGAGCGGAGGCGCAGGTTCGGCGTGCAGCGGGATGTGGAAGTGCACCCGCCAGGCCCCGTCACCGGGCAGCTCGTCCAGGGCCTGGGGGAGATCGTCGGCCGCGCGCACCCGGCCCCGGCCGCTCAGCTCCCTGACCTGGTGGAGGTAGCGGGGCTCGGCGTACTCGGCGAGCAGCCGGCGGGCCTTTGGGTCACGGGGATCGTCGACATGCAGGGCCGACGCCGCCTGGATCTTGACGACCGCCAGGCCGGCCCGCTCGATGGCGGCGACGGTCTGGTCCGGGTCAGCGAAGGAGACGGCGAGATGGGCGGTGTCCAGGCAGACACCGATGACCTCGGGATCCACCCGGGGCGCGAGCCAGCGCACGGCGTCCGCGACGGTGTCCAGGACGCAGCCCGGCTCCGGCTCCACCGCGAGCCGCAGCGGACGCCCGGCCTGCGCCGAGGCCTTCACCAGCTCGTCGGCGGTCCACCGCAGCGCCGACTCGGCAGCCCGGTCGGCGGCGGGCGGCCACGGGCTGCGCCAGCCGAGCGGCAGCGTGGACAGGCTGCCGCCGGCGGCGTCGTCCGGCAGCAGTCCGGCGAGCACGTGCGCGCAGTCGGCGGTGTAGCGGGCCCGGGCCGGATCGGTCCAGTCCGGGCGGTAGACGGTGTGCTTGACGACCCGCTGGTGGAAACCGCCGTAGGGGAACGCGTTGAGGGTCAGCACCGACAGGCCGCGGGCGTCCAGTTCGGCGCGCAGCCGGCGCAGCGCGGCCGGGTCGGCGGCCAGTTCCGCGGCGGCCTCGGCGGCCAGCCACAGACCGAGGCCGAGGCGGTCGCGCCCGAGCCGTTCGCGCACCGGGACCGCGTGGGTGTCGAGCTGGCGGAGCACACCGGCCAGATCCTCCGCGGGATGGACGTTGGTGCAGTAGCACAGCCGGCTCACGACTGGCCCCGCAGCACCGAATTGCCCTCGTACAAGGCCGGTCCGGCGCCGGCCTCGCGGTCCTCGTCGAGGATCAGACGTCCGCTGCGCCTGTAGAACTCGACCGGGTTCTGCCACAGCACCCTGTCGACCTCGGCGTCGCTGAACCCGGCCGCCAGCATCGCCAGGCCGACCCGCTGGGTCTTCAGCGGGTCCGACCGGCCCCAGTCCGCCGCCGAGTTGACCAGGATCCGGTCCGTTCCGTACTCCCTGAGCACGGCGACCATGCGGTGTTCGTCCATCTTGGTCTCGGGGTAGATGGAGAAGCCCATCCAGCAGCCGGAGTCGGCGACCATCCGCACCGTGACCTCGTTGAGATGGTCCACCAGCACGGCCTCCGGGGCGATGCCGGACTCGCGGACCACGTCCAGGCTACGGCGGGTGCCGGCCCGCTTGTCCCGGTGCGGGGTGTGCACCAGGACCGGGAGGGACCGCTCGACGGCGAGTGCCAGCTGACGTGTGAAGGCCTCGTCCTCGGCTGCGGTCATCGAGTCGTAGCCGATCTCCCCGACCGCGACCACCCCGTTCTTGCCGAGGTAGCGCGGCAGCACCTCCAGCACCTCAGCACAGCGGGGGTCGTTGGCCTCCTTCGGGTTCAGCGCGATCGTGCAGTTGTGGCTGATGCCGAACTGCGCGGCCCGGAACCGCTCCCAGCCGATCAGGCTGTCGAAGTAGTCGGTGAAGGACGTCAGGCCGGTCCGCGGCTGGCCGAGCCAGAAGGCGGGCTCGACCACGGCCCGGACACCGGCCGCGTGCATGTTCTCGTAGTCGTCCGTGGTACGGGAGGTCATGTGGATGTGCGGATCGAAGATCCTCATCGAGCGTCGTCCTCTCCTCGCGACGGCACCAGGGCGGGCGGTACGGCGATGCCGAGCAGCGCGCGAAGGTCGGGGCCGACCTCCCGCCCGGCGGCCCGGCGCTCCTCGGCCAGGTCGCGGGCCATCCGGAGCAGCTCGGCGTCGGCCCGCCGGGCGAGGTCCGCCACCGCCGCCAGCGGTACCCCGACGAACAGGCACTTCAGCACGCCCTGCCGCCAGGCCGGCTGGTCCAGGTGCGCCGCGGCGAACGGACCCATCGCCGCCGCGACCAGCCGCGGGTCGTTGCTGCGCAGGCCGTCCGCGACCAGCGCGAGACCGAGCCGGGCCGACGAGGCGGGCAGCACGGGCAGGGCGCGCAGCACCCCACGCCGTTCGGCGTCGTCCCCGTGCCGGTAGAGCCGTTCCGTCTCGCGCTCCAGCTCTCCGGCCGGCAGTACCTCGGCCAGGACCGCGAGCAGCCGGGCCCGGGCCCGGTCGTCGTCGGTGCCGAAGACGAGGGCGTCGGGGTCGGTACCGTGCCGGACGGGATGCCGTCCGGCCAGCGGATACTCCTCGTGGATGGCGGAGGGCCGGTCCCGGACGCGTCGTTCCGCGGCCGCGAGCCGGTCGTCCTGTCGCGTGTCCATGGCTAGCGTTCTCCGATCGTGGACGGCATCGGCGCACCGGCGCGCGCGGGCTGCCCGGCCGCATCGTTCCGGGCCCGGCGGAGCGCCGCCAGGGCCCTCGACGCGACCTGGGGCGCGGCGTGACTGTGCCGCGGCAGTTCTACGGCGGCGACGCCGCGGTACCCGATCCCGTCGAGCGCGGCCAGCGTCCCGGCGAGGTCCAGCCGGCCCTCGCCGAATTCGAGGTGCTCGTGCACCCCCGGCAGCATGTCGTCCAGCTGGACGTTGAACAGCAGCCGCCCGGCCCGCCGGACGCACTCCGCGGCGTCGGCCGGTTCCACGGCGACGCAGTGCCCCACATCCAGCGTGATGCCCAGCGGCTCGGGTTCGCCGAGTGCCCGGCGCACCTCCAGCGCCTGGTCGAGCCGCTCGACGACCATGCCGGGTTCGGGCTCCAGGGCGAGCCGCACCTCCCGCCTCGACGCCTCGTCGACCACCGGGTCCAGATGCCTGAGTAGCCGGTCCCGGTTGGTCTCCCCGGGCACCCCCGCCTCGCCCACACCGGACCAGAAGGACACACACTCGGCGCCGAGCGACTGGGCGATCCGCACGGAGCGGAGCAGGAAGTCGATCCGCTGCCCGGCCGGTTCCGAGACCAGGGTCGGATGGTGCTTGCGGGACGGATCGAGCAGATAGCGCGCGCCCGTCTCCACCACACAGCGCAGTCCGGACGAGGACAGCAGCGCCGCCAGTCGCCCGGTGGCCCGGGCCAGGCCGGGGTCGAACGGGTCGAGGTGGTGATGGTCGAGGGTGAGACCGACCGCGGTGTAGCCCAGATCGGCGATGACCCGTACCGCGTCGTGCAGCCGGTGGTTGGAGAAGCCGTTGGTGCCGTAACCCAGGTCGAAAGAACTCATGTCGGACTCCGTATGGTGGACAGCCTCCGGACCAGTGGCAGGACACCCAGCACCAGCGCGGCGGCCCCGGGCGAGCCGGACCGCGCGGCCAGCCCGGACTGCAGCGGCACCATGCCGTGGATCCCGGCCACCGTCGCGGTCCGGACGGCGCCGGGCTCGACCAGGCCGCCGGCGGTGGACCGCGCGGAGGCCGCCGCGAGCTGAGCGGTGGCCGTGGTGGCCCCATAGACCAGGGAGCACAGCACGGCCGCCGTCCGGTGCCGCCCGGACGGTGCTCGCCCCCCGCAGGTCAGGGCCGCGGACAGCAGGGTGGTGGTGAGGGCCAGCCGGACCTCGGACCGGCGCCCGCCGTGGACCTCGCCCCGGGACAGCGCGGTCACCCCGAGGGTGTGGGCCGCCAGGGCCAGCGCCGGTCTCCGGGCGGACGCCCCGCCACCGGCACCGAGCAGCACGTCGAGAGCGCGACAGGCCGCCATCCCCAGCGGTGCGGCCCGGGTCGGCTTGAGCAC
This sequence comes from Streptomyces deserti, assembly GCF_054782695.1. NCBI lineage: Bacteria > Bacillati > Actinomycetota > Actinomycetes > Kitasatosporales > Streptomycetaceae > Streptomyces > Streptomyces deserti. The sequence goes on along the minus strand of NZ_BAAGRZ010000051.1, from coordinate 5,574 downwards.
GGTGTCGTACGCCCAGATCGCCGCGGTCAGCGCGGCCGCGGCGCGCAGGGCGTCGGAGCCGCCGGCGAAGGCGGCCAGGGCGAGCCCGCCGACGCTGAGCGCGGCGGCCGCGGCGAGGGCCGCACCCGGTGCGATCCGGCCCGACGGAATCGGACGCTCTGGGCGTTCCTCCGCGTCCACGGCGCGGTCGGCCCAGTCGTTGAGGGCCATGCCCGACCAGTACAGCGCGGCGGAGGCGAGCGGCAGCGCCAGCCGTCGTCCGCGCAGCGGCCGCCCGGCGGCGGCCGCCCCGGCCACCGTGTCGCCGAGCACGGTGAGGGCCGCGGGCGCGCGGACCAGTTCGAGCCAGTCGCCCAGCCGGTGCCGGGACGCCCGAGCCCTCACCGGGACACCGCGAGGCGCCGCACCCAGGCAACCAGGTCCTCTTCCTGCTGGGCGAGCCGGTGCTCGTCGCTGCCGATCGGGTCCTTGAAGAAGAAGGCGAGCTCACCCAGGGGACCGGACTCTCCGGCCGCGTGCGCGCCCGCCACGAGCCGGGCGAGGTCGAGGACCAGCGGCGCCGCCAGCGCCGAGTCATGGCCCTGCCAGGTGAGTTGCAGGCTCATCTGCGCGCCGAGGAAGCCCTCGAAGGAGATGTGGTCCCAGGCCACCTTGCGCTCGCCCAGGTCGGGCACGTAGTCGATGTGCAGGGGCGCGTCGGCCTTGCCGCCGAGCAGCGCCTCCAGCCCGCGGGACTTGGAGGCCAGCTTTCCGGCCGCACGCCCCTCCTGGGCGAGGTTCGCGCCGTCGCCGCCGCCGAGCAGGTTGGTGCCCGCCCACGATCGGACATGCAGTCCGCGCGAGACGAACATCGGCGCCAGCGCGCTGCGCAGGAGGGTCTCGCCGGTCTTGCCGTCGCTGCCCGCGTAGGGCAGGTTCCGGCGGTGCGCCAGTTCGACCACGGCGGGTATGCGCAGACCGGGCGACGGGGTGAAGTCGACGTAAGGGCAGTCGGCGAGGAAGGCCGCATAGGCCGCCAGCGCGCTGGGCGGGAGCACCCGCTGCCCGGGGGAGGCGAGCGCGCCGTCGAGGACGGCGAGACTGGCATGCTCGGGCAGCGGGTGGACGGGGGGCTCCGTACTGGAGACGTTGACGACCACGACCCGGGCGAGGTCATGGGCGCGGCGGAACTCCGCGATGTCGCAGGCCAGGTACTCGATGGCGTCGATCTGGCGGTCGGGCCCGTCGACCGGGTCGTAACCCGGCCGGATCTCGCGGTCGGCCGCATCGAGCGCGTCGGCCAGCGCCGCCGGCAGCCGGGCCGGCAACACACCGGCGGCGGCGAGGTCCTCGGCCCGCTTCCACAGCGGGGTCCGGGCGATGTCGTGGCCGCCCACCACCAGTTCGGACCAGCCGGGGAAAACGGCCGGATCCAGGTCCAGGTGCTCACTGACGGAGCCGGTGGCCGGGATCAGCCCCGCGCTGAGCGCGGCGAGGCCGCAGACGGCGGTGGTGGCCACCGAACCCCTGCCGCCGATCAGCCACAGACCGCTTCTGCCTTCCATCGTGCGACTTCCTTTCCAACTTGGGTGAGAGATGACGTCCCGCAGCGCGCGGCCCGGCTCAGCCGGTCGTGGCGGGCCGGTCCCAGCCCTCCCAGCGCAGCAGCCGGCCGGACCCGGCCTTGGCCTTGACACCGTGGTCGGTCATCTCGAACTCGCCGAAGTCGAGGACGAACAGGGCCGGATCGCCGGGCGCGAACCCGACGTCGATCGGTCGGTGCAGCTCGGGTTCGGACGCCAGGCCACGGGTGGACCAGCCGTCGGGGTCGACCATCAGCAGGTGCCGGCCGAGCTTTGGCCCGCCCGACGGCAGCGTCATCGGGGCCTCGTCCCCGAACAGTGTGACCACCAGCTGTCCGGCGAACGGCGAGCCCGGCGGGACGACGGCGAACTTGGTCGCCGCGACATGCGCCTCGAAGTCGAGCACGGGCGGCTCCGGAGGCGGCAGCCGGTCGTGGTTGGCGAGCAGGAACGTCGGCTGGGGGCCGCGCTCGGGCTTGAACCTGGGGTCGGTCACCGGGATCCCGCCGACGAAGTCCGGCCAGCCGTACCAGGCCCCCTCGCGTACGTCGAGCAGCAGGTCGGGTGCGTTGCCGATGGGGCGGCTGCCCCGGTCGTCCGCTCCCTGGTCCACCGCGAGCAGCCGGCCGTCCGGAAGGAAGCCGAGCCCGAAGGCGTTGCGGATGCCCCAGGCCACCAGTTCCAGGTTGCCGCCGTCGAGATCGCAGCGCATGACGGCCGCGGTGCAGGGCAGGGCGGCCTCGATCCGCTGCCCCGGGCGGGTGGCGGTGCCGAACGGCACGAACGCGCCGGTGACGGCCTGTGCGCCGGGTTCGCCGGCCAGCGGGTCGCGGGTGGTGACGTTGACACCGGTCAGTTCCACGTCGAGCCCCGGAACGTCGTACGAGTGCGGGAGCCGGCCCAGCCAGCCCAGCTCGTAGGCGTCGAGTCCGATGATTCCCAGGTTGGACATGGATCCTTGGGCGAAGTACAGCTTGTCGTCCGGACCCGCCACCGCCATGTCGACGTGGTAGTTGCCGGGGCCGGGCAGCCCGTCGACGATTACGGTGCGCCGTCCGTCGGGGCCGATCCGCAGGATTCGGCCGGCACCGCCCTCGGACACGTACAGGAAGCCCCGGTGCCAGAGCAGCCCGGTCACCGGCGGGGCCAGCCGGTCGGCGACGAGCAGGTGGTCGGCGCCGTCCTGCCCGAGACGCCACACCCGGCCCCCCGGTTCAGCGCCACCGAACGGCAGCCCCGACTCGGCCAGATACACGCCGTGGTCGTTATCGAAGGCAAGGCTGGTCGGGAAGTCCAGCCCGTCGGCCACTGTAGTCGGTACAGACACGAAGGCTCCTCCAGAGGGTGCGTTCGGACGCTCCTCGACGCGGAAGCAGTTGTTGTGCGGTGACGCCGGATCACAGGTCGTGTGGGGATACCGGGGCCGGCCCGGCGTCCCCGGGAAACCGCCCGGCCCGGCGCGCTCCGCCGCCGGGGGGAGCGGGGGCGGAGCGCGCCGGGCCGGGACACGCGTCAGGCGGCCACCTCGTCCAGGCCGGACTTCGCGGCGGAGAAGAGATCGGGCGCCACGTCGTGGGCCATGGCGGTCGCGGACTGCCAGCCGATCTCGTGGGTGTTGCCGACGCCGCCGCACAGCAGCACGAACCGCCTGAATCCGGCCGACAGCAGTGCGTCCAGCTTCGCCCTGACCGTCTCGACCGATCCGACGAGGGCGAACGGATTCCTGAGATAGGAATCCGCCGGTGCTTCGAGCACGCCCTGTACGCCGGTGTCGCCCTCCTTCGCCAGCGTTTCCAGCGCGCCTTCGGCGGGACCGGCACCGGCTAGACGGGCCAGATGTCCTCCGGCGGCCTCGACATGCGAAGCGAAACCGTCGCGGACGATTTCCGCGGCTTCCTGGTCGGTGTCCGCGATGACGGTGAAGCAACTCGCCGCGACATTCGACATGGACAACTCGTGCCCGTTTTCCTGACCGATTTCGAAATATCGATGCAGGCGCGCGACCATTTCGTCGATGCTGACTTTCGACATGCCGCCGGCGGACGGGTCCAGGTTCAGCCCGGTGAAGACGTTCCACCCGCGGCGTGCCGCCGTGGCGAGCGACCCGTCCGTCTCCGTGGCCACCCACAGGGGCACGCGCTGCTGGACGGGCCGAGGCCAGACGGTGACCCTCGCGGTCTCGATGTCCTGCGCGAAGGGCGCCAGCGCCGGCGTCAGGTCGGCCTTGTCCACCGGGTGGTCGATCTCGTTGAGGACACCGTCGACCAGATCGGCCGCGTGCTCGAAGGCGGCACGGTCACCGCGCCGGCCGAGGCCCACCTCGAGCCGACCGCCCGAGAGCACGTCGATCATGGCGAACTGCTCGGCCAGGTGCAGCGGGTTGTGCAGCAGGGCGAGGTTCACGCCCGAGAGGATCCGCGCCCTGGTCGTCCTGGCGGCGAGCGCGGCCAGCATGATGTTCGGATGGGTGACCAGCGACGACGGGCCGAAATGCTCCGGCATGCTGAGGCCGGCGTAGCCGAGACGCTCCGCCTCGACACAGTGGTCGAGATAGGTTTCGTAAATCTCGGCCCCGAGCCGGGGGTCCCACTTCTCTGGATCGCGCGATCCCGGCGGCGCGTAAGTGAGGTTGTCCCAGTAGATGAACTTGACGATTTCCGAGTCGTCGCCGATATGGCTCATGCCGCCAACGCCCCTCTGTTCGCAGTAAGGCCCGCATGGACGTGCCTCAATTTATCCGCGCGACGGAGTCCGGCCATCTTCCATATTGCCCAGGCACCAAGGCGCCCTCATGTCCCTTCGGACTGAGCCGTCGCCCGGCGGGCCGGAGGCGCGAACGCGGGTGAGCACCGGGCGGTGACAGGTAGCGTGTCGACAGCCGCACCCGGTCGACGCGGCGGAGCCGCTCGGCGTGGTTGCGGATGATCTGCCGGTGGTCTTCGGTGAGCCGGCCACCGGCCCGGGCGAGGTGCTTCTTCGCGCCGTCGGCGGCGGAGAGCAGTGCCGCTTCGGCCTCCGTGCGGTCCAGGCCCGTGACCTCACCGGCAGCGTGGAAGCGGGTGACGAGCGCGCCGGCCTGTCGGTGCACGGCCCGTTGTTCTGCCGGACCCCAGGGGAATGGTTGTCACTGGGTGGCCGGGAACCGCTGTGGGCAGCAGTGCAAGATCGTCGGCCCGGCTGTCGAGGAGCTGAGGCGCTCGCCCGTGACCGAGAGCGGGCACAACGTGGCGGTAACGACTCGGTCGGCGATTGAGGTTCGGGCGTGCTCGCCTGACAGTTCGGCTGGTGGTCCGCCGGGCGGCGCGGTGTGACTCGGCGTAGTCCTTGCGGCGCCCGGTGTAGCGCTGCAGCAACCGCCACTGACGCATCTCGGCGTTGGCGTGCTCGACGACGATGCGGCGGGACTGGCGGCGCCGCATCTCGCGCCAGGCCCGCCTGTCCCCCTCGGGCACGTCGTCCTTGGGCTTTTTCGGCGGGGCGGTGACCTGATCGGGGAACTCGTTCGCCAATCCCCGGTACCCCTCGTCGACCTCGGCTTTTACACGCTGAGGTAGACGCAGTTGCTCAGCGATGCCTTCGGTGCGCATTGGCGGTCTGGTCATGCATGCGCCCGGGCCGGTCTGCGCCGTTCCGCAGCGTGCGGCCCTGGAAGTCGCTGATGGTGGTGGTTTTGATCTTCTTGCCGGAGACGAACGCGCGGCGTCCGGGCCGGTGCGCTGTGGGGCGGCGGACCTGGGTCTCCATGCCGTCGATCCTCAGCTCGACGCCTTCGGCAGCGACTTAGACGTCGTCTCATTTGGTGTGCTGGGTAGTCTGCACTGTGTGGTCATGGTCGAGCGCATGGTGCCGGACGAGCTGTGGGAGTTGTTCCAGCGGGTGGTCCCACCCGCGCCATCGCGGCCGCAGGGCGGCGGTCGGCGCCGGTACGGAGATCGCGAGGTGCTGGCTGCGATCATCTTTGTCGCCACCACGGGCTGCACCTGGCGGCAGCTGCCGCCGGTCTTCGGCCCAT
>NZ_BAAGRZ010000050.1:0-24580 GCF_054782695.1 Streptomyces deserti | reverse complement strand
CCCGCGGAGCGGGTTATCCCACGCTTCGCGTGGGATCAACTGGGCTCGCTGCGCGAGCCCTTGAAAGGCGCTGCGCGCCTTTCTAATTCCCGCTTTGCGGGAATCCCGGATTTCCGCTGCGCTCCAATCCGGGAAGCGAATCAATTTCCGCTGCGCGGGAATTGATGGGGCGTCCGCTGCGCTCCCGCCCAACCGGCTTCGCCGGGCAGCGAGGAGGGTGAGTGCATCACGCGCGTACCTGTGTAGCCCCTGGGAATCCAGCCCACCACCCCACGGCGGGAGTTGACGAACCCTCCAGCCAGGGGAACCCCGGGACCCCCACCACAGAATCGGGCTCCGCTGCGCTCCACCCGAACCCTCCCCAACACCCACAACCAAACCGGACTGTTCACCTTGCCCCGCCAGCATACCCCACAACACGCCACCACGGGCGCAGGATCCGGTCACGTATCAACCTGGTGGGGAAGTTGGGGAAGTTGGCGCAAGAGTGCTGCATCACGATGATGCACTGTGTAGAGTTTGGGATCAGACAGCACATCCCCCGAGCCACTTCACCGCTCCGGGACTCCCCTTTCTGACAGCCCGCCACGTTCCGTGAAAAGGAGAGCTAAGGGAATGGCAGTAAAACTGCGTGACCATCAGGTCGAGGCCGTGAGTGCCATTGTGCGCGGCCTCGATGTTCCGCCGGGCGGTATTCCGGTGGATGGCCTGCGCGGGCAGGTGCACGCCGCGTGCGGGACGGGGAAGACCATCATTGCTGCCGCGTCGGCAAAGCGGATTGCTCCCAAGGGGCGCATCCTCGTTTTGGTGCCGACGCTGGATTTGCTGTCCCAGACGGTTCAGGCGTGGCATGCGGCCGGGCACACGGGGCCGGCGGTTGCCGTGTGCTCGCTCCAGGACGACCCGGAGCTGTGGAACCTGAAGGTGCGCTCCACCACGAACCCCGTGCAGCTGGCCCTGTGGCACGGGCAGGGGCCGGTGACCATCTACGCCACCTACGCGTCGCTGGGGGTGCTGGCGGAGGCTTTCGAGGGTGCCTACGGCCAGCAACTTGATCCAATGGACCTCGCGGTAGTTGATGAGGCCCACAGGACAAGTGGCTCGATGGGTAAGGCGTGGGCGGCCATCCACGACCAGACGATCATCCCCGCGTACCGGCGGCTGTACCTGACGGCGACGCCGCGGATCTGGCAGGAGCGGCCCAACTGGGAAGTCGCCGAAGGGGTGCGGGACCCGCTGCCGGAGGAGATGGCGGCCTCCATGGACGACGAGTCCGTCTTCGGGCCGGTGCTGTACAAGCTGTCCCTGGCGTCGGCCGTCTCACGCGGCCTGCTGGCCCGCTACCAGATCATCGTGCTGGAGCTCCAGGACCCGGTCATCACCCCCGAGCGGCTCATGAGCGAGGAACGGCGCACCGAGGAAGTCCGCGGCCAGCGGCTCGGAGCCCTGCAGGCTGCGCTGCTGCGGACCATGGCGGACTACGACCTCAGCACGTGCATCACCTTCCACCACCGCACGATAGAGGCAGAGGCCTACGCCGAGGGGCTGGAGCGCGTCGCCGGGAAGCTGCACGCGGACCAGCCGGAGAAGTACCCGAAGCGGATCTGGGCCGACTGGCTGTGCGGCGAGCACGCCCCGGAGCGCCGGCGGAAGGTGCTGGATGACTTCGGCTCCACCACGCGGCGGGCCGTGCTGTCCAACTGCCGCGTGCTGGGCGAGGGCGTGGACATCCGCGCCGTGGATTCCGTGGCCCTGCTGGACCCGAAGGGAGCGCCGCACGACATCGTCCAGGCGATCGGGCGGGCGTTGCGACAGAAGCCGGGGCAAGGCAAGTTGGCGTCTTTGATCGTGCCGGTATTCTTGCAGCCCGATGAAAAGCCGGAGGATTTGTTCACCTCGGCTTCGTATCGGCCTTTGGTGAAGGTTCTTGCCGGTCTTCGGGCTCACGATGAAGAGGCCGTGGAATTGCTCGCCATTCCGCAGGAACCGCAGAAGAACGCGGTCGAGCCGTCCGTGAATATCGGTCCGGCGCCGGAGGAAGGAGAGGAGGAGTCTCGTCTGCTGCTGCGTTTTGCGGCCCCCCGGGATCCGGTGATGGTCGCGGAGTGGGTGTCGTTCAACGTGATCGACACGGAGAAGCAGGACTGGGCTCGCGGCTGGGCGGCGCTGAAGCGGTTCGTCGACCGCGAGGGCCACGCACGGGTGCCGTACGGCCACAAGGAGGCCCCCGGCCCGTATCCCCTTGGGCAGTGGGTCGCCGAACAGCGAAGGGCCTACGGGGCGGGGCAGATGAGCGGCCAGCGTGCCCGGCGGCTGGAGAAACTCGGCATGGTCTGGTCGCTGGCCGATGAGCGGTTCCAGGAGAACCTCGAAGCCGCCAAGGCGTACTACGAGCAGCACTGGACGCTGTGCGCGCCCCGGTCGGCGACGATGTTGGACCGGCCGGTGGGGCAGTGGCTGTCCAACCTGCGCCGCCCTGGAGCCTTGGACGGACACCCCGAGTGGGAGAAGGCACTACGCGAGGTCGATCCGGACTGGAACCCAGCGTGGCCGGCGGATTGGCAACGCCACTACGCCGCCGTACGCGAGCTGCTGCGCGAAGAGGACCAGGCCGATGTTCTGCCCGGCGTCACGGTCCACGGAATGGACATCGGGAAGTGGCTGGCCAAGCAGCGTAAGCCGGAGGTCTGGCAGGCCCTGACGGACGGGCAGCGCGAGCGCCTGGAGCAGCTCGGCATCACGCCGCTTGCCCCGGCCCCGGAGGAGCCCGCGAAGCCGTCCACGGCGTCCGTGAGCGCCTTCGAGCGGGGCGTTGCGGCCCTGGCGCAGTACAAGGCCCGCACCGGCTCGGTGAAGGTCCCCAGGGCCCACGTAGAGCGGCTGGAGGACGGCACAGAGGTCAAGCTCGGGGTGTTCCTGAGCAACAGCAAGAGCAGGCGCGCGAAGCTCACCTCTGACAAGCTCCAGGCGCTGGCCGACCTCGGGCTGGAGTGGGCGGCAGCGGAGGGGGCAGCGTGATGACCGGTAACAGCGCTGAGGATCAGCGCGTGCAGGCAGCTGTACGGCGGCACGTCCGGCGGAAAGCGTTCGAGGATGCGGAGAAGGCCGTCTCGATCGTGCTGTCCGACCCGCAGGTGCAGCTTGTGAGGGCGCAGATCGAGGAGGCGGAGACGCGGTTCGGCCTGGAGCTGCCCGCCCGTCTCCAGCCCTTCCAGGACCGCTACGACCAGGCCGTGCGCGACGGCGACGCGGCCCGGCTCACCGGGATCTGTCCGGGCAAGCACGGCCGCTGGGGACGGATCTGCGTCCTGGACGACGGTCACGAGACCTCGATGGAGGAACCGCACTGGGGCCACAACAGCGAGGGGCAGCCGATCGCGTGGGTGGGCAGCGCACCCGACGACTGGTGAGAGGTGCTGCCTTCCACGAACTGGCTGCGGCGTAAGGCCGGTAGGAAGCTCCCCGGGCACGCTGGGCGGCCCGGGGTCCTTCGCTGTCCCGGGGTCTGCGGCATCGCACTGGGGTGCGTGTAGGCCCTGGGACTGGGCGACTCTCGCCTGTCGGCGGTGATGGCCCGGAAGGGGGCTCTCTGAGGCGGTCCAGCGGCTGCTTACTCAACTTCGCTAGCCGCCGGCAGGAGCTCAGCGCCAGTACTCCTCGATCTTGTTTGTGCGGTAGAACTCGCGGCTTTCGCGGGGCGTGAGGTCGTGTGGAAGTGCGGCAGCTTTGATGTCGGCGGCGACCTCTTCGGTCAGGACTCCTTGAGAGCGAAGCTGCTCCACGAGCAGGTCGAGCGCCTTGGCATTGGCGACGGTCCTCTCAATGGTGCGGCCGAGCTGGGGCTGGTTGATCGCCGCGAGGCCGAGGGGACGATCTGGCTGGCCTTCGTCAGCGACAAGCGTCAGATTGTGGCGTCGAGTATCGCCTTCGCCTTGCTGCCACAGACAGCGGCCGAAGCGCATGCGGACGGGGGTCTCGCTGACGCCTCGACGGACGACGTCGACGTACTGGTCTTCCTGCGTGACGATGAGCTCCTCCAGGCGCTCGCCTTCTTCGCCGGAGACGTCGGTGACGAGAGACACCAGGAGCGCCCCTTCATGGATGTCCTCGTTGTACTGGATCGGTACGAGCGGGAGCCCTGCGACCTCCACAGTGGAGGCTTGCAGGGCTTCTACCTCTTGCAGCTCCAGTCGGTGGGTGTACACGAGTGGCTGCGCGTTGTCGGTGTACGAGTAACTGTGGCTGGTCACCAGCCAGGTTGTGCCCTCTCCCGCAAGGGGTTGTCCAGCGGGGGCAGCAGCGGCATTGAGCTCGCTTTCGAGGTCGTCTTGCAGATCGCCCGGTACCCGCAGCTCCAGCTCCACGCGTCGCAGCTGCCGTCCTGTGTGGGCGGAGGTCGCAGGCGGAAGCTCATCCGCGCGGACCTGCCGTTGAGAACCCAGGAGATGAAGAGAAAAATCAGTCATGTTCACTACTGTCCCAGCAGGCACTGACAACCGGCGCGAACGAGGTCCGGTTGAGGGCGTGCTGGCGCGACGAAACGCGAGAAGCTCACCGCGGATACACAGCAACGCATACGTTGCGACGGCGTTCACGCACCAGCCGATCGTCCGCTCGACTCGCTTCGATCAGGCCACGGAGCAGTGGGGGCCGACCGTGCGCTATCAGCACCCGTCCTGATCGCGTGGGCGACCCGATCGGGTGACAAGCCGATGCCTAGCGAACTGCCGACGCACAGCGTCGCGTGACAGCGCGTATGAGATCGATCAGCGAGGCACACATGGCACGGCCGGGCCTGGCCGTGGTGGAGGTCGCCGCCCTACCGCTCCTGGACAGCTGCGCTGGCCGCCCTCGGGCTGGAGTGGGCGGCGTAGGCAGTGAGCAGAGCAGCGGCCCGGCCACCGTCCTGAGATGGAGGCCGGCCGCTGCTTGTGCCCTCACAAGGTCAGGCGAGGGTGCTGTTAATGGCGGTGAAAAGTTGCTCGAAGCGGCTCAGGGTCGTCTCGGAGAGTCCGGGGAGGAGGCTGTCCCGCTTGCGAAGTAGGGCGTCGGCGGGGCGACCGTGTTCGGTGAACGAAGATCCGGTTGCCCGGGTGATGCGGGCGATGATGCGGTCGTTGCCGTTGAGGTCGCTGACCTTGAGTTTGGTACCGAAGGCTGCGTTGTACAGCTTGAGGTAGTCGCCGGGGGAGAACAGGTCTTCGATGTCGCTGTCCTTGACACCGTCGCTGAACGCGTCTGTGAGCAGGAGTCGCTTCGGGGAGAGCAGGCCCTTGTTGGTCAGGGTCTTGAGCTTGGCGACTCCGGCCGGGGTGCTGTCGATGAGGACGGTGGCCTGGAGGCTGGTGCCGATGAGGGCGACGAAGGCGGGGATGTTCGTGGCGCCGCCAGCGGGCAGGATGCGCCAGCGGTCATCGAGGTGAGTGCGGCCCGCCTCTTTGAGGAAATCGCTGATCAGGGTGAGGTAGGTGTAGTCGCTGGTTCCTTCGACCAGGAGGTTGTCGGGGCCCACGAAAAGTTCTGGGCGATGTCGTAGCCAAGGGCGGCTTGGAGTGGGAAGAGCGAGTCGTCGGTGACGGAGAGGACTTCGTCGGTGACGACAGCGCCGGTGTCGGGCCCGCGGTCTTCGACGATCCTGACGCGGTCGAGCCGGGCCGTTTCGACCATGAACGGTGAGTGGGTGGTGTAGATGACCTGCGCGACGGGAGCGAGGCGCTCGTTGATGAAGCGCAGGAAGTCGGCCTGGGCGCGGCCGTGAAGGCTCAGTCCCGGTTCGTCCAGCAGGACGACGACGCCGTGCGGGTAGTTCTCGAACTCGGAGAAGGCTGCGAGGAAGCTGAAGAACCACTGGAAGCCCGTGGAGCGGGCAGAAAAGTTGTTGGTGAAGCCGTGGCGGCGGTCCCTCACACGGATGTCGAGGTGGCTGGCGACGGCCTGCTGTCCGTTCGGGTAGTGGACGGTGGTCTTGTCCAGGTCGATCTCCACCGACAGGTCCGGGTTCTGCTTCCAGTACTCGAAGACCTGCTGCGTGATGTCGTTGCTTACCGCTTCGAGCTCGGCCTTGCGCTCTTCGAAGTCTTCGGCCGACAGCGCTCCGGCGGTGGTGCTGGCGAGTTCCAGCAAGGCTCGGGCAGTCTGCAAGGAGGAGGCACCGGGCTCTTCCTCCTGTCCGTTGAGGTCCGTCAGGGCGATCCGGCCGGGAAGGTTCTGGTAGTTGCTGAAGTAGAAGAACTTCGGCTCGCGCTCGCGCAGAATGCGTACGGCCCGTTGCCAGGCGCTCGCGCTGTCGTCCAGCCGCTGGCGCGCCGCCCTGGTGAAGAGGTCGACGTCTGCGGCGGTGTAATCGGAGCCTTCAGTGGCCTCCAGGCCATCGGCCTGTTCCAGGGCCGCAGCAAGACTCTGGGATCCGAGGACGCTGCGCAGCGCCGGCGGTACTTCCTCGTCGTTGTAGAGGTTCTCCAGAGCAGCGCCCTCGTCAACGGTCAAGGTGACCGTGTGTCGCCCCTCGTAGGGGATGGAGCGTGAGTACGAGCGCCCCTTGACCACATCGGGCCCGAGTACGTCGGCGACTGCCTTCAAGTCCTCGTCGTCCAGCGCGAACGTGCAGGTGATCGGCTTGGCATTATTGATCTGTCCCGAGCGCGTGTCCTTGACCTTCCGCCACCGCGGATAGTCCTGCCCGAGGGCGAAGGAGTCCTCCGAGTACACGGGGTTGAAGCGGTAGATCGCAGAGAGCAGCGCTGTCTTTCCGCTCTCGTTCTTGCCGACCAGTGCCGTGACGTCTGGCGAGATATCGACATCGCCACTGTCAACGATGTTACGAAAGAGGCGGCTTCGCACCTGAGTGAGCTGCATCCGACCAGTCTGCCCTGAGCCACTGACAGTCCTGGCCGGATTTCTCGTAGCGGACTCAGCCTCTCCCTCGCGGTACGAGGCGCAGGGGCCGGTGGGCTGGGTGACGCTTCGGGCTGAGGAGCGCGGGACCGGCCGTGGGCGTACATGGTCTCGGTCTCCCAGTCCTCGAACAGCTGGGGCAGCGCCTTCGGGTCGCGGTCGGGGTCACGGTGCCAGCAGATGAAAGCGCTGGCAGCCGGGCGGTCGGCGTCGCAGGCCGGGCAGAGCTCCATCCACACGCCGGTCCCCCATGGGCCGTTCCACTGCAGCAGGAGGTCGCCTCCGCAGCGGGAGCACGGCCGCAACGGCCGATCGTCTCGGTTCGCGGTGGGACTCAGGCGGAGGAGTTCTTCGTCGCTGACGTCATCGAGGTGACCGTCAGCATTGATGGTGCGGAAGAAAAGAGCCGTCGGAGCGCACTACGTAGCGCCAGATGGAGGACTGTGACATGCGGGCCCCTTTCGGGGTGGAGCGTGACGCGAACGGCCACGATCCGCCCGCCCGTCGATCAGCGTCAAGAGGGCTGCACTGCAAGGGGTGGGGGCTGACCTCGCTCGATGAGCCTCTGCGGATTCGCGGTTCGCAGGCACTGCTCTGCCGCAGGATGGTCATGCAGGGCAAGACCGGAGAGCACAGCGCGGCTGAAGTCATCGCCCGGAGTGCCGAGTTGGGGAGGAAAGCAGATGCCTACAGGAGTGGCTGTCGTGTGCGACACCGACGACTGCTTCGCCGTCTACCTGGCGGTGGAGACTGGCGACGACGAGGACGCTCGCTCCGCCTCCGAGGTCTCGCAGCTGGCGCGCGACGCTGCCCAAGGCGACGGGTGGGTGGTCAGCTTCGGCTTTCGGCAGCCGGTGATGACCTGCCCCGGCTGCGCGGACGGCCGGGGGCCTGTGCGTGAACGCGGGGACTGTCGGCGGTGCATGGGCCGCGTCGACTCGGAGTCCAGGTGCGTGTACTGCCTGCGCCAGGTGGAGCCTTTGCAGCCGGAGGCGTGACGGCGTGTCGACGCTCACGCAATTCCCCACTTCCGACGGCCTGAGCGTCACGTAATTCCCCACCCTCGCGGTCAGGACTCCCCATGGGGACGGTGAACGTGAGCGGTGCTGGTGTCGTTCTCGGCTGGCCTCCCGGCCCGGGCGTGCTGCAGCTTGTGGGTGAAGCGGTGCATGTGGGGGTCGAGCAGCTCGTCCGACTCCTCGAGCACCTGCTCGTCAGTTAGCCACCGGATCGCGTTGAACTCGTCCTGGTCGTAGGAGGTGATGGTGTCAGCGTCGGCGGTGAGGAGGTACCACAGCGAGACGTCAGTGTGTGCGCCCTGCCCCCGCGTTTCGGTGACGGTGAGGAAGAGGGGGAGCTCGCCGGTGATCGGCGATGCCGTGGCGTGAATGCCCAGCTCCTCACGACATTCGCGGACCACTGCGGCCCACGGGTCCTCACCCGGCTCGACGTGTCCGCCTGCCGGCAACCACAGGCCCGCCTTACGGTGCGCTACGAGCAACAGCTGACCGCGCGTGTCGTCGAGGACGACGAAGTAGCTCACCAAGTGCATCGCGGGAACATCCGGCTTGTGCACTCGGTAGACCGGGGCTCCGCTGGAGATCCACTGCGCGGCGGTCTTCAGGTGGGTGCGCTCCAGGCTGTCCCAGGGTTCGATGGCGCCGACCAGCTCCAGAAGGCGGGCACGCGGCTGAGCGTCATTGTCGGTGAGCGAGTGGCCAGTTGAGGTCATCCGCGCATCCTGTCAGGAGGTGCTGACAGGCGACGTCGCTGCCGGATCATTTTCCCCAACTTGGGCGGTTTGGGCATCATGAATCAATCATCCTGAATTCTCCGCATTGGCCATGGGTAGCGCGGAGGTCGGGATCGAGGGACCTGGTCGTCGCGGAGCTGCTCATGCCCCTCGTCCCTTGGTTCGGATGGCCGATGGGCAGCCCGGATGGCGAGGAGAACGTTCGTCGTGGTCGACATCACCGAGATCTACGTGCACTGGTACGCGGGCCGCTCGAAGAGCGAGCTGGCCGCGTCGCTGGGGGTGGACCGCAAGACGGTCAGGAAGTACTTGGCCCCGGCGGAGGCATCCGGGATCAGCCCGGGCGGGCCGCCAATGAGCGAGGCGGACTGGTCGAAGCTGATCAAGGAGTGGTTCCCCGGGCTCATCGACAGACGGCTGAGGCAGGTGACCTGGCCGGAGATCGACCAGCACCGCGACTACATCCAGAGCCTGCTCGGGACAGTGACGGTCTCGACGATCCATCAGCGGCTTCGTGATGAGCGCAAGCTGCAGGTGTCGATCTCCTCGTTCCGTCGTTGGATCCATGCGACGCTGCCGGATGAGGTGACGAAGTCGCAGGTCACCGTGTTGCGTGACGAGATCGAGCCCGGCTCGGAGGCCCAGATCGACTACGGTTTCCTCGGGCAGTGGATCAATCCGCGGACCGGGAAACGCCACCGGGTCTGGGCGTTCGTGATGGTGCTGCCGTGCTCGCGGCACATGTTCGTCCGGCCGGTGCTGCACCTGGACCAGCATGCGTGGACGGAAGCGCACGTCGCGGCCTTCCGCTACTTCGGCGGCGTCCCGCGCCGGCTCGTCCCGGACAACCTCAAGACCGGCGTCGACAAGCCCGACCTCTACGACCCGAAGATCAACAAGGCATATGCCGAACTCGCAACGCACTACGGAGCGTTGGTCGATCCGGCCCGGGCAGCGAAGCCGAAGGACAAGCCGCGGGTCGAACGGCCGATGCCCTATGTCCGCGACTCGTTCTGGCGGGGACGCGAGTTCACTTCGATCGAGCACATGCAGGCCGAGGCCGTGACCTGGAGCCAGCAGGTCGCCGGGCGGCGAAAGTGTCGGCCGCTGGGCGGGGCCGCCCCGATGACCGTGTTCGAAGCACTGGAGGCTGCCGAACTGCTGCCGCTGCCGCCGACTCCGTTCGTGCTCGCCCGCTGGTCGACGGCCACGGTCGGCCCGGACATCCACATTAAGGCCGGCCGCACCCTCTACTCGGTGCCGTGGAAGCTGATCGGCCGCAAGGTTGACGTCCGCTCCACCTCCACCATGGTCCAGGTCTTCCACGACGGCCAGCTCGTCAAGACCCACACTGCCCTCGACCAGGGAAAACGCACAGACAAGAGCGACTATCCGCCGGAGAAGATCGCCTTCCAGATGCGCACGCCGGTCTGGTGCCGCAGCCAGGCATCCGAGATCGGCGACGCCTGCCGCGAGGTCATCGACCAGCTGCTGGAAATCAACGTCCTCTATCGGCTCCGCGCCGCCCAGGGGGTTCTCGGTCTGCGGAAGAAGTACGGCGAGACGCGGCTGGAAGCCGCCTGCGCCAGGGCCATCGCGGTCGGCGACCCCTCCTACCGCACCATCAAGGGCATCCTCATCGCCGGCACCGAGACCGACCCCGAGCCCGAGACCAGCGGAGACGCCGGGGCCGCGGCCTTCCTTCACGGCCCGGCCCGACTCTTCGCCGCCGTCGCGCCCCCCGGCGTGACGGACGACGACCGCGAAGACCGGGTCCACGACGAAGCCGAGGTGGAAGCCCGATGACCGTGATGGACGCCGCCCTGCGGGAGTCACTCAAGGCCCTGCGACTGTCCGGCATGCTCGAAACCCTCGACGCCCGCCTCGCCCAGGCTCACGGCGGCGAACTCGGCCACCTCGACTTCCTCCAGGTCCTCTGCCAGGACGAGATCACCCGCCGCGAGACCGTCGCCTTCCAACGTCGGCTGCTGCGGGCGAAGTTCGAGCAGCAGGTCACCCTGGAGGAGTTCGACTTCACTGCCTCTTCGAAACTGCCCGCAGCCCAGATCCGAGACCTCGGAGCCCTCCGCTGGCTGCATGCCGGCGAGTCGGTCATCCTCTTCGGCCCGGTCGGCGTCGGCAAGACCCACGTCGCCCAGGCCCTCGGCCACCTCGCCGTCCGCCAGGGCGCCCACGTCCGCTTCGCCAAGACCAGCCGCATCCTTGCAGACCTCGCCGGCGGCCACGCGGACCGCACCTGGGAGAAACGGATCCGCGAACTGGTCCGCCCCGACGTCCTCATCCTCGACGACTTCGCGATGCGCCAGCTGAACGCCACCCAGGCCGACGACCTCTACGAACTCGTCTCCGAGCGGCAGGGAAGGTCTCTGATTATCACCAGCAACCGGGCGCCCAGCGACTGGTATCCCCTCTTCCCCAACCCCGTCGTCGCCGAGTCCCTCCTTGACCGGCTCATCAACACCAGCCACCAGGTGATCATGAACGGTCCCAGCTACCGCCCGAACAAGCGCCCCAAGAACCCCACCAGCAAGCCGGACGACCTCAAGATCAAGTAGCCGTCACCGTCCCCGGGGCTGGGGAATTACGTGAACTCAGCCCTGGGGAATTACGTGAGCGTTCACACGGCGTCATGTCGTATTCCGGCAAGGCCGTGCACCGGGTGTTTTCCACCGCTGGCCAGGAGGCGTTCTTCGAGGGCCACGTCCACGCCTTCCGGGTGCTGGGAGGTGTCCCGCACAGACACATCCGCTATGACAATCTGCGGGCCGCGGTCGAGCGGGTGCTGGGCTTCTATCGGGGCCGGGTGGAGACGGACCGCTGGACGGCGTTCCGCTCGCACTGGGGCATCGAGCCGTTCTACTGCCGGCCCGGTATCGAGGGCGCCCACGAGAAGGGTGGTGTCGAGGGGCAGATCGGCTACTTCCGCCGCAATCACTTCGTCCCCGTCCCGAAGTCGCTTCGCTGACGGAGCTGAACGCGATGGTCGACCGGTGGGATCAGGACGACGAGGGCCGCAGGCTGCGGGGCCGCACGCGCACCGTCGGTGAGTACTTCGCGCAGGAACAGCACCTGCTGCGACCGCTGCCGATGGAGCCGTTCGAGACGGGCCGCTGGTTCACGCCGCGGGTCAACCGGTTCAGTCAGATCAGCGTCCGCGGCAATGCCTACTCGGTGCCGGTTCGTTTCATCGGCCGCCAGCTGCGGGTGTTGCTGCACGCCAACGACCTCATCGTCTACGACAGCCGCCACGTCGTCACCCGGCATGAGCGCCTCGGCGGCCGGCACGGTTCCCGCCTGGTCCTGGACCACTACTTGGAGGCACTGCTGCGCAAGCCGGGCGCCTTTCCCGGGTCGACCGCGCTGGAGCAGGCCCGCTCTGCGGGCCGTTTCACCCCTGTCCACGACAAGTGGTGGGCCGCGGCGAAGTCTGCCCACGGAGACGCGGCCGGCACTCGCGCGTTGATCGAGGTGCTGCTGCTGGCCCGGCACATGGACCATGAGCAGGTCGTGGCCGGCCTGGCCGCTGCCTATCGGGCCGGGGCGCTGACCTCGGACGCGGTCGCGTTGGAGGCCCGCAAGCTCGCTGAGTCGGATGGTGACCCGGTCCCGCCGACCCGTACCGATTAGCCCCGGGGATCGCTGGCGTCAGCGCAAGTCCTTCCCCGGGTCTATGACCCAGTGGTTGGTCTTGAGAACTCGTCCTGCGAAGACCGTCTCGACCTGGGAGAGGAGGCGGAACCCGACGGAACGGCAGATGCCGTTCGAGGCCGCGTTGTTTCTTGCCGGAAAGGCATGCACCAGGCCCCAACGGCCCTGGTCCCTGGCCTGCTCCAGAAGGGTGCGAACGGCGCATTTACCGAGGCCCTGTCCTTGAAATTCAGGCAGCACCATCCAACCGATCTCGGACATCGGCCCGTCGCCGGTGTCGTGGGACCAGATAGTCACCGTCCCAGCCACCACGTCCGGGCTGATCGCATCGGGAACGATCAACTTGAACCATGCGAGGTCGTCTGCTGCCTGCTGGGCATCCCGACGGACCTTGTCCGCCATCCCCGCACGCGGGAGAGGCCCACCCAGGTCAGCCATCATCACGGGATCGCACCGCATCCGGATATAGGCATCGACGTCGTCCGGTGTGACGTTGCGCAGCTGCACCTGCTCCTCCTCGCTTCCATCGGAAACGCCCCGGTCCGAGAGGTTGATCATCAACGCCCCGTCCCTTCGCCGACTCGGCCCTCAACGGCCTCTGAGTGACATCAATTCTCGGGTCTGTCACAGATCACGGGGAGTGGTCACGGCGGGTGATGCCGCTGTTTGAATCGAGGTAGGGCACAGGCAAGGGCGGTTCGCCGCCGTGCCCGCGCCCCGGACTGCCTTGGCTCAGCCCAGCGCGTCCATCAGGGCGGTGACATAGGCATCCAGTCGCTCCTCCACGGCTCGCGTCGCCAGGTCGGTCCTCCCTGCCTCCCGCCATGGCTGCGCCACCTGCTGTACTTCTTCTGAGCACGCCAGCGCGTCCCGCACCTGCCAGTACAGCCGCTCGCTCGCGGCCGCGGCCAGCACCCCGCCGGCCTGCTCATACGCCTCAGCGAACCGCAGACCCCACTCCGGGCCGTATAGCAGCGCGAGATTGGTGGAGCAGTGCGCGACATCGAGGTCTGCCGGGCCCCAGGAGGTCGCTGCCCAGTCGACGACGCCGGTGATCCGGGCACCTGCCGGCCCTGGGGGCGGCACGTCGAACAGCACGTTGCCGGGTTGGAAGTCCCGGTGCAGGAATCGCCCTTCATAGGGCGGCGCGGGCCTGCGGATCACGTCGATCGCCGCGGCCCATGCCGCCGCGTCGGCGCCCTTCGGAGTCACGACGGTGTCGGCGGTCGTCAACGCCACATACTCCCGGGGCCGCTCGGCGGGTCGCAACGCGTGGATCGCCACGAGTTGACGGGCCGGCAGAGGAACGCGCGTCTCCAATCCTTCATCGTCGAGGACCGTCCGGCCTGCCAGATGTGTCATAAGAAGCGAGGGATACTCGCAATGCGCGGCGGTCGGATCAACCGCGACCAGTCCAGGCGCCGGCACGCCGGTCCCCGTGAGCAGGGACAGGGCGCCAGCCTCCCTGTTCAGCCAGTCCTCGGCGTGTTCCACGTTGACGAAGGTCCGCAGCACCAGGTCACGGGTGCCTCCGTCCCGCCTGCTGACGGTCAGCCTCCGCAATTCGGCAGTGATGCCGCCGTGCATCGCCTCGGTTCTCACGATCCGTTCGCCGACCTCCAGATGCCGGCTCACCCAAGCCAGTGTCAACGGTCGGACAGCCGCCGCATCATCGTGGTTGGTCACCGTGCCACCCCATCATCCGGACGACGGCACGCGCAAAGCTTTTCGTTGGAGGGACGGCAACCCTGCTCTATTCCTCGTGCTCGCTCAACGGCACGTCTCGCAGCTGCCGCAGACACCGTTCAGGCGCCCGCATCGAGCCGTGGCCACAGCCTGGAAAGACCCCGTCAGCGGGCACTGGCAGTGATCGCTGGGAGCCGTCACCGGCGGTCACTGAAGCAGGATCATCTTGCGGAGTAGTTCGAATCCAGCTCGGCCGTAGAGCTGCCTTTTGATCTTCTTGATGCGGTTCACGGCACCTTCGGTGGCACCAGAGCTCCAGTCCAGGGTGAGTCCGGCGGTCACGGCGTCGAAGTCGCGGTGCAGGTGGAGGGCGAAGCCGGTGAGGCCGGGCAGCTGACTGGCGTCGACGGCGTCGATCCAGGCAGGGAGGGTGACACCGAGGCGGTCGGTGAGGATCTCGCCGAAGTCGCGGATATGCCGGCGGCGGTGTCCAGTTCGGGGCAGCGGGCCAGACGTCCTTCAAACCCGCTCGGTCCTCCTCGCTGAGGGAGAGGGGGTGACGGGTGAGCCAGCCGGTCACCTTCCGCACGGACGGCGGCGGGGGCGGCGCGTCCGGCGGAACAGTGCGCAGGGTGGCGATGTAGGCGCGGACCATGCCGTAGGTGACCGGGGCGCCCTGGGCGACCAGCTCACGGTGGAGCTGGGTGACGCTCGTGCAGCCCTCGGCGAACCGGCGGTCCAGGTGGGGCTTGTGGGGGTCCAGACGACTGGGGCGGGGCCGGTTGTCGCGGAGGGTGTCCTGCCAGCGCGCGGCGCTGGCGTAGCGCAGCACGGTGTTGAGGCCCCAACCCAGGTGCCGGGCGATCGCCCGGCGGGAGCGGCCTTGGGCGAGGAGTTCGTGGACCAGGGCGTGCGCGGCCTGCTTGCGCTGGGCCCGTCGGCCGGCTGGTTCCGGGCGGAGGGGCGCCGGGGCCGCCTGCGGGATGCTGGAAGGCGGCTCGTCCGACATCATGGTGCGCAGGCACTCGCGGTGGGCGGCGACGCAGGTCTCCACGGCCCGGCCCAGGCCCTGCCACAGGTGGAACCGGTCGGCGACCTGGAGAGCGTCGGGGGCGCCGAGCCGGGCGCCTTCGGCGTAGGCGCCGGCCCGGTCCCGGCAGATGATCTCCACGCCGGGGTGGGCGGTGAGCCAGGCGGCCAGCGGTCCGGCCGTGCGGGTCGGGAGCACATCGACCACACGATGGGTTTCTCCGCAGGTCAAGACGGTGGAGTAGCTCTGCCCCCGGCGGGTCGCGAAGTCGTCCACGCCCAGCACGCGCGGCGTGCTGGACAGCGGGTCCGGCAGCGCCACGATCCTGCGGAGCAAGGTCATCCGTCCCGCGCTAATGCCCAGCTGGCTCGCCAGGCGGGCGCCGGCCCGTCCGGCGAGCGCGAGCCCGACCCGTTCCAAGAGGTGATTGAGGCGCGTGGTGAAGCGCGCGTACGGGCGGGTCAGCTGGGCGAACGGCTCCGCGAAGGTACGACGCGAGCAGTCGCCCGCATCGCAGATGAAGCGCCGGACCGTCAGCCGGATCATGACGCTCTGCCCGCCGAGCGGAAGATCTTTCAGCCTGCGTTGGTAGGAGTCGTGCACCCGGCCCGATAGGTGGACGCACTCGGGGCATGTCGCCGCGGCCGCCCGGCCTCGCGCCGTCACCTCGACCGTGCCGAAGGCGGCTGTCGCCGCGTCGACGTCCACGTCGTCGATTCCGTCGAACACGAGAGAGTCCCAGAACAGCATGTCGGTCTGCATGACCAGTACCGTCACCGGCCATAGCCGACCACGGCAGAGACGGTCCAAGACCTGATGGAGCGTCACTCTCGGTCGGCAGACGGCAAGGCGTACGCGGTCTCACGAGAATCCACCCCCTCGCAATCGAACACCAAGGTAACCCTCCGCGACCGCTCCCCAAGATCTGTGCCAGAACCCCGATCTCGTGCACACAGCCACCATGGACCAGATCCGCGTGATCTACGCGCCCAACGCCCGAACCGTCTCCCTCTCTGATCATCACCAGCAACCGGGCACCCAGCGACTGGTATCCCCTCTTCCCCAACCCCGTCGTCGCCGAGTCACTGCTGGACCGACTGATCAACGCCAGCCACCAGGTGATCATGAACGGCCCCAGCTACCGCCCCAACAAGCGCCCCCGGAACCCGGCCGACAAGCCGGAAAAATCTCCGGTCAGCTGAGCTCGGAGGCCCGCCCCGCGCGAGCGGTGAAGCCCGCAGCGAAGCGGTGATACTCCGCGCTCGCTGGGCCAGCGCAACTGTCTGGGAAGTGATCGAGCCCAACTGCCACGCTGGCGCGGGCCTCCTCCTTCCGGCCCTGCAGGAACTGCAGGGCCGGAAGGAGGAGTCGTGCCCGGTCCGGGTTGGGCACGTTTCCGCCCGCTACGATCATGGCGGCCAACGCGTCGGGATCCGCATGGCGTCGTGCGAACGGCAGCCCATAGTCGTTCACGAGGGCCACAAGTTCTTCCGCGACGGGCTCGGCGTCGGCCTCCGCCGCCACCTGCAGCTGCAGCTGCAGCTGCAGGAAGCTACGGCTCGGCGTCAGGTATCCGACGGGCCGCGCGATCGTCGCCGAGAAACCCATCGGTTCGCCGAGGAGCTCTGCCACCAGCTGTTCGACGGGGTGATATCGAAGGCCCACGACGGGGTTGATCTTCAACGGGACGTGCTTTGACGCGCGATTGAGCCCGAGCCGGGCATGGAAGCCGTTGCCAAGCTCCAGCGAGTAGATGTCACCCGCTCGCTTGCGCCATCCAGCGTCAGTCATCCGTCGCCGAGCAGCACCGCTGAAGGCGGCGATCAAGTCCCGCTTCACCCAGTCAGCCTAGACATCCCGCCCTGGCCTGTCTGCACCGGACCCGCAACTCGGCCTCCGGCGTCCCCACTGCCCAAGGCACTGGGGAATTACGTGACCGTCGAGGTGGGGAATAACGCGATCGTCCACACATGCGGCCTGGTCCGCTCTCGGCGCGGGATCTCCACTCACGGCGCAGGACAAAGGCGCACAGGACCTCGAGGTCTTCGCGACCCCGAAGATGCTCCGACATTCCATGGCCCTGCGGATGCTGATCTCGCTGCACAACGCGCTGGACCGCCGGCTCGGGCGGCAGGTCAGGGCCGGGCATCGGGGCAGGTCTCCGTTTGGTGGTTGGCGAGTTGTTGGAGGCGGCGCAGCAGGAGGTGGCAGTTGGCGGCGGCTTCGTAGTGGCTGCCGAGCTTGACGTGACGGTATGCCTGGTACCGGGTGGACCACAGGCCGGTCCAGGTGGAGATGGGCGGTATGGCGTCGTGCCAGTGGCTGCTGTTCAGCCATGCCCTGACACGGACAGGCTCGCTGAGGTGGCGGTGCAGCTCGCGGGCGATGACGGCGTGGTCGAAGGTGGTGTAGGCGACGAGGTGGCGCCCGTGGAAGAGCTCGGCGAGCACGGGCAGCAGGTCGTTGAAGGTGGCTGCGTTACGGGTGCTTTCCTCGGTGAGGCCGTGCAGGGCGCTGGCTCCGGGTTCGAATGCCGCCTGGGGGTTGAGGAGTTCGTTCAGAATGAGCGTCCCGCTGCCATCGACCGCGGCGATCTGGGCGACGAAGGGGTTGGTGAGCCCGGTGGTCTGGACGTCGATGATGAGCAGGGCCGGGTCGGCCAGCAGGCGGCGGGCCCACCACGTAGCGTGGGCGCGTTCGCGGGGCCAGGTGGGCGGACGGCGCAGGGTACGGACGGCGTCGGCGAATGAGGCGTGGCGTTCACCGGTGGCCTGGACGTGCCAGAGGCCGTCGGTGTCGCGGGCGTGGAGGGTGCCGAGGTAGTCCTCGGGCCGGTAGCTGCCTGGGGTGTAGATGCACCAGGTGGGCCGGTCGGTGTCGCTCGGCCGGATGCATTCGACGGGGACGGTGTCGATGGTCGTGATGAAGATGTCGCTCCAGGTCTGGGCGTCGGAGCGGGACAGGTCGGTGCTGGGGGCCGGCAGGCATGGCGGGGGGTAGCGGGGTTTCATGTGCTGGGGCCTCTCGGTACCGGTGCAGATCGAGATGGGAGCTGCGAGATCACCGGCGTGATGGGCAGCGCCATGTCGCGGATCTGGGGCAGCAGCGGCGCGTTGGGGATGAGGAGGGAGCGGAGCTGGGGAAGCGGGAGGGCTTCGTGGCGCAGGACCAAGCCATCGGTGAGCAACTGTGCGACGGGAGCGGCGAGGTGGGGTGGCAGCCAGGTGGCCGCGGCTTGCGCGTCGTCGGCGGGGATGGGTGGGTGAGCACGCGGTGGGCGGGTGAGAAGGGCCTGGTAGAGGCCGGTGGCGGGTTGCAGCGGGGGAAGACCGACAGCGTGGGCGCGCTCACTGGCATTCTTGGCGCAGCACAGGCCCTTGAGGTCGAGGTCTGCGTAGAGCAGCAGGGTGTCCACGGGGTGGTCGCGCTCGCGGAAGGAGGCCTGGGCGGTGGGCAGGGAGGCGATGAGGTGGTCGCCTTCGCCGAAGCCGAGCCAGCCGACCTGGCAAGCATGTGATTATTGAGCAAATAGGTAACCGGTTTGGCGCGCAGCCGAAATGATGAAATTGGGAACTCCAGTCCCCGGAATAACGGGGCCCGCAGCCACGAAGGAACGTCCTGGACGACACCGTTCAGGCGATGAGCCAGGGTGCTGCAGCCAGCGCATGAGGCGGGCGGTCGCGCCCCGGCTTCCGGGCAGCTATCTGAGTGGCGTCCGCCTGCTCCCCGCTTCCCCTTGCCGGCTATCAGGAAACGTTCTCGGTCCGAACACATGCGGCGCAGGCTCTCCCGCGCGCCCTGGTACCGTCATCGACCAAGCGGCAACACGCGACAACCGTCCGCAGAACCGCCGCGTCCCGCTGTTTGGGGAACGCAAGGCATGGCCGGCCACCCGCATCCGGCGTCCCAGCAACCGGCCGGTGACCGAGCACACGCTCATGTTCCCCCTCGAGGACGCGGGCACAGACCTGACCAACCTGCGGCTGCGGGAGATGGTCTTCGCCCAGCTCAACCCCACCCACAAGGCCCTTCGCGACCGCGCGGTGTTCCTTCCCGCAGAGCCCGCGGAGATCAGCACGCTGCGGCAGACGATCTGGAACATCGTCGACGTCATCACGTGGGGCAAAGAACAAAACTTGCCCGATGACTTGGGCAGATGGGATCCGCAGGACTGGCAGGACTTCCTCGACCACCAGTCCGCCGACTCCACCGCCGCAGGGCTGCGGCACTGCATCCACGCCATCCGCAGGATGCGCAAGGTCGCCGCCGTCCTCGAGCCAGCGGCGTCGGCAGTGGATCGAGGAGGCCGTCGCGCGCGGCCAGGTCGAAATCATCAACGGCACCGGCTACCGGGCCCGCCGCCACCCCTGCCCCGGGTTCGCCGAGGTCACCCGAGCCGACGGCACCACGGGCCCCTGGCGGAACGGCATCACCCTGGACGAGTTGGACGTCGAACTGCGGATGGTCCGCGCGGCCTGCTACGTGTTCATCGTCGCCCTCAGCGCGATGCGCGACAGCGAGATCCAGGAGATAGAACGGGACGCGGTGGCCACCTTCTTCGGCTCGCCCGCGGTGACGTCCCGGAAGGTCAAGAACGACCCGGCTCGCTCCCACCAGCACTGGTGGATCATCGATCCAGTCGCCGAGGCCATCGCGGTCGCCGAGCGGCTGTCGTGGCACCCCACCCACGTCTTCGCCTCGATCGTCCCGCCCAAGACGGCAGGCGGGCAAGCGACGGCACGGGCGCCGCGGGATCAACGCGGCCTCCGACTTCGACTACTTCATCGAGCGGATCAACACCACCTGTGGGCAGCTGGGCCTTGAGGCGATTCCACCCGCCCACGTCAGGCCGCACATGTTCCGCCGCACCATGGCCTTGATCGCCGGCCGCGAGCCGGACGCGGAGATCGCGCTCGGTCTCCAGCTCAAGCATGCGGCCCGCCGAGCGGTGTCGAACCGGTCCACCCCGGCCTATGGGCAGATGGATGCCGGCTGGGCCAAGGAGTTCGACCGGGAACTGGAGTTGGCGGCCGCCCGCAAGCTAGTGAGCCTGCTCAAGGACCGGCACCGCGGCGAGACGGTCGCTGTCGGCCCCGGGGCGGCCCGCCTACACGCCGGGCTGGACCAAGTCCTCACCACGATTGAGGCCGATCCGCAGCTTCGGGCCCAGCTCGCGGACGAAACGATGATGGCCACCTTGCTGCACTCGCAGTTCCCCGAACTGCACTGGGGCACACTCAACCACTGCCTATTCGACGCCCGTCAGGCCGAATGCCAAGAAGGGCTCCCCGAGGCCCAGCGCGGCCAAGGGCCGCTGCTGGGAGCTTGCCAGCCCGCCAAGCGCCGCAACTCGGCCATCACCCGCGATCACGCGCCGATCTGGCTGGCCGAGGAGAAAGACCTGGTTACCACCCTCGCGGAGAAGCATCTGGCGCCCCCTCGCCGGGAGTCCCTGGAACAGCGACTGACGGACGTCAGGCTGATCACCCGGACATTCAAGGAAAACGGAGGCGATCTCTGATGCCGGTGTCCGCCGCCACCGAGGCGAA
Organism: Streptomyces deserti; assembly: GCF_054782695.1. NCBI lineage: Bacteria > Bacillati > Actinomycetota > Actinomycetes > Kitasatosporales > Streptomycetaceae > Streptomyces > Streptomyces deserti. The sequence continues at coordinate 3,999 of NZ_BAAGRZ010000050.1, read as the reverse complement.
GCTGCGGCCCGCCGTCGGGCCGGTCTGCGGGGGCGGCACCGGAACACTCGGCCGGCTCGTGCGGCTGCGCGCGGACAGGCCATGGCCCGGCTGCTGGCCGGTGAGCCCCTGCACACCGACGGGGCCCTGACCAAGGAGAACCTCGCCCGGGAGGCGAAGGTCAGCCACGCAACCGTCCACCGGGCCCAGGAGGTCCTGGCCGAGTGGGACGCCAAGGTCGCCCGCCCGGTCCTCCGCACCCCCGGCGAGGTGCAGCGGGACGAGACGATCGCAGAGCTCCGCAAGCAGCTGCGGAAGGCCAAGGCTCAGGTCACCGAGGTCCTGGGCAAGCTCGACGCACTCGCGACGGTGACCGCGAACCTCTACCACGAGAACCTCGCGCTGAAGAAGAAGCTCGGCAATAGCCAGCGCCTGGCCTCCGTCCCGGCCCCCGCCACAGGCCCCGACACGGTTCGAACGGACGGCTGAGCACCGACATTCGTACGCGATGGTGCAAGAAGTCGTATGCGACTGGGGACGTTCGCCGGTACTTTCCCCCTCGAGGAGGGAAGGCCGTTTCAGGCGGCAATGCGGGAGCAACTCACAGGCCCATCGGCCTGAGTTGCAACCAGATAGGGACGGACTGAGACTGGGAGGGAGGGTAACTACTAGCCGCCGGTGAACTGGTCACCGTACGGTTGGATACTCGTCAGACATTCAACGACACGCGGAACTGGCGGCCCTCGCTGGTCACCAACCTTCGCTGACGACCACGTGCTCCTCGATCGCTACTTGGCACACCGGCCATTTTCGATGCGACAGCCGCGGCATCGGGCGATGCGAAAAGGGAGGGGAGGCGGATGCGGAAGGCGGTATCTTGCCCTCTGCTTTCGGACTGGGTACGACTGCTCCGGCTAGCAGCTTAGGTCCGCGGCCGCTGACGCCTCCTTGAGTTGCCGCCAGGCACCGACGGGGGTCTCGTGGTTGATTTCTGCACGAGTTCCTTCCATGAGTGAACACGGAGGACTCCTGATGGGCGGACAGCCACTGTCAACAGCCGAGCAATACACACTGACACCCTCCACCCCTGAGCGAATCATCAGAATTGCACCTTCGATGGAGAATGGTAGGGCAATCCAACTTCCGCCGGTCTACATCTCACTTGAGCTGCCCCTCTCGGCTTTCCATGCAGAGGTGGGCGGCCGTCCCGAGGGGGTAGAACCTAGTCAGACGCGAAAGTGCGCCTTCGATACAGCACTACGGGGAACAGGAGAGTACTCCGACCGTATCTGGATGTTCAAAGGGGACAGCTATCTTTCTTACTTCGAAAAGCCGGGCGGCAAGGACACGTACGAACCATGGCTTCGGACGGTCCAGCATTGGCCTGGCTGGCCGGCGAGCGCAGCGAGCGGTGTAAACGCCGCACTACAGGGCACTGGCCCGTACGAAGGAAAAGCTTATTTCTTTTTCGGGTCAAAGTATCTGCGATATGATCTCGCAAACCACCGCGTCGATGTTCCCCATGGCAAGATCGCCGATTGGCCGGGCGTTATCAGCCCCTTCACTGAAGGAATTGATGCGGCAATACACGGCATAGGAGAGGACTACGGAGTCTGCTGGCTGTTCAGGGGAGGGCAGTACATCCGCTACAACATGAACACCAGCCAGGCCGAAGGCGGGCCGCAATCCATCACGGGCAACTGGAACGACTGGCCTTCGGAATTCGCCGACGGCGTGGATCTCGCATTTTACGGCACGGGCAGCGAGTCACGAAAAATCTATTTTTTCCGGGGAGATCAATACATTCGTTTCGACCTACAGGGCAACCGCGTCGACAAAGGTCCGTCCCCGATTGTCGAGCGGTGGCCCGTCATGTCTCGCTTCATGCAGCGTCCGCAGCTCTTCCTGGTCGAAGAGTACAAGCTCCACACATTTCTGGGGAAAGTTGGAGCGGGTGAACTAATCGCAGGAGCAGGGCAAAGCACAGGAGGCAGAACAAAGACCACGTTCTACATAGTGACAAAAACCAACGAGACGATAGAACAGAAAATATCGTCCAACATCCTGGAAAGTTCGTCAACACAGGCGGTGAAAGAGTTCTCCGACGCACTGCGAAGTGACGAATCCCAGTCCGGGAGTGAGGAGCAGTACGCCTATAGCATGGACGCATCCTTCCGAGGTAGGGCGAAAGTGACTGTGGGTGGAGGAAAGGCGGACGCGGATCTGAATGTTCGTGGTAGCTCCCAGGATGTTCGTAGCAGCTTTGCCAGTGCTGTCGGCACACAATTGCAGCGTCATGCAAGTGACACCAAGGAGACTCATCGACAGCGCGTCAGCGTCCAGAGTGCTGAGTATAAGCTCGACATGTCAAAGGAGACCGGTTATGTGATCCAGGTTGATAATTCGGACGGCACAGTTCCGCTGAATTATCAAGCGCAACAACTCACTCAGGAATATATAGTGGTCCTTTCACTCTCGGACGCCTCGCTAGCCTTTCTCAATGGCGACGACCGTCAGGAACGTAGAACGCCGCTGAGAGGCGCCGGTGAACTATTGGAAGCATGTCTCTTGGAGCCCACAGCGCGAGATCGCGTAGAGGCCAGCATCGTAGATGCGCTACAGCACATCATCGACGTGAACGGTGAGACGCGGAGTCTGGAACAAACCACATCGAGCTTGACCACAACATGCAGCACGAAGAGTGGCACGTTGGAAGTTCCGGGCATCGCCTTGAAAGTCGACACGGTGGTTGTCTCCACACCCAACACGATTTTGACTCAGTTGAAATAGCTGGTCAGGACATCCTTAGATCGGTGGGCGCCAGGGCGCGAGCAGCGCCAGAGCGGCACCGGGCTGGCAGGGCGTCGACGTTGGCAAGAAGATCACCGGCAGAATGCGGGTCGTGCGTTGGCGCGGAGGTGGTCGCAGAGGCCCGGTCGTCGCGGCGCTGCTCCATCTGCGGGCCCGTGGCCGCTCCACGGCTCCTCCGGCCGTGGCCGGAGGGTGGCCGGGCTGTCCGCCAGCGGTGCAACCGCGAGCTGGGTCCACCCTCGCCCGGCTCAGGCCCAGCACCTGGGCGACTGCGGCCTTGAGGTTGTCGTAGCGGACCCGGCCCCCGCGGGACACCGCCCAGCACCCGCAGCGCGTGCACGTGGCCCTCGAAGAAGGCTTCCTGGCCGGCCGAGGCGAAGACCCGGTGGACGGCCTTGCCCGAATACGACAGGCGGAAGGAGAACAGGTAGCAGGTCACCAACTCGCCGGCGAGCCGCACGGCCACGTCGCCGAAGTCGGCCTCCGCCTCCATGCCGGGCGGGTGGGTCTGCGGGACGAACGCCTCGATGGGTGCCTTGCCCGCCTCCACCACGATCTGCGGCTTCCGGTCGGCGACATAGCGCCTGACCATCGGATACGACACATCGGTGCCATGTTCCTCGACCAGCCGGTGGAAGATCCGCGTGACCGTGTGCCGTTGCTTGCGCGGCGCGTCCAGGTCCGCCCGCAGGATCCCGTCGATCACCGCCTTGTACGGATCCAGTGCCGACGGCCGCGGCGGCAGCGGCTTGCGCGGCTCCGGCCAGGCCGAGTCCAGGGCCTTGCGGACGGTCCGCCAGGCGACCTTGTACTTGCGCTCCAGCTCCCGCATCGTCAGGCCGGCCCGGTGGTCCCGCCGGATCGCCGCGTACAGCTCGACCTTCGACATCTGCGGCATGACCAGGACCTTTCACCGGAAACACCCCGATGCTGTCCTGGCAAGTACCTCGGTGCTGACAAGACTCGTGAACATCACCCGACCGTGGATCTGGGCGCCTCCCAAACCCGTGTACATCCGCCATCATGAACCGCCCCGGGTTCCATAGAGATCTCAGACTGTGGTTGTGACCTGGGGTTTCGTGAGTTCGGTGTAGTAGTTGGCTTCGTATTCGACGGGCGGAACGTGGCTTATCTCACCGTGGAGTCTTCGGTGGTTGTACCAGTCGACCCACTCGGCGGTGGCCAACTCGACGTGGGAGAGCGTCTTCC
>NZ_BAAGRZ010000049.1:0-31384 GCF_054782695.1 Streptomyces deserti | reverse complement strand
GCTTCCCCGACGCGGACACCTCCAAGCTGCAACACCCCGACGTCGTCGCCGATGCGGTGCTGTGCGCCCTGTCCCTACGCCCCACCAGCGTCATGCCCGAAGTAGTCGTCGTGCCCCGCAACGAGCCGTCCTGGCCGTGACCACCCGTGGCAGCCCCTGGCGTGGCTGGCTGGCTTCTTCAGCAGGTGGGTTCGTGTAGCTCCGCGCCGCTCGGGTTCGTCGTTCCTGCGGCTGCCCGACCTCCGTGCCCGGCGCACGCGCAGTGGATGTCACGCGGGCGACTCGATGTCCGCTTCGGCGACTTGATCATCGCCCAAACCCCGGTGGCCATCGCCTGGGCCGCCGGCCCGCACGGCGAGAGAACTCGCCCCGTCACCGCCGACCTGGCCGCTGAGATCAACCGGACGCTGACCATCAGGCACGAGCGGCCCCTGAGCAGGACGTCGCCTGCGAGCCGTCACGTTGAGGAATCGCCGTCATGAGTGCTTCTGATCGGGTCGGCGGTGACTACGGCCATTCCAGCGCCGGTACCAGTGCCTCCTTCATCACGGTCATGCGGTTCTCCCCGGAAGCTTTTGACCAGTGCAGCGTTCTTTGCCGTGCCCTTCTCGGGCACCAGGGAGCCGGCCGGAGTGAGGTGGGCGACTTCCACCTGCCAGTCGGCGTGGTCGGCCATCTCCGCTTGGTGGAGGCGATGACGGTGCCGGCCAGGGCGAGGCCGTGCTCCCGAAGTCCCGTCTTGCTGGCGCTTTCCGGTAGTCCGGCCCGCCGTCGGCGCGAGCTCACCGGAGGCGGCAGCTTCGGCGAGGCCCGCCGGGGTGCAGTACCAGCAGCTCTGCTGAGTGCGGTGGGTCGGGCCGACCAGAGCCGGGGATTCGGCGAGCAGGTTGCGCAGCGCGCGCCGGACGTGGTCGGCGGCCTGATGGTGGGGCAGCAGCAGCGCCTTGAGCTGGCGGGGTGTGGCCAGGCGCAGCTTCGTCGCCGCAGCCTTGCGGGCCCGGGACGCTTCTCCAGGTACATCAGTACTGGGAGAAGAGGAGGTGCAACCGTCCGGGGCGGATGTGTCCTGTCTCAGTCGACCCGAGCCATCGCGAGGTGGTGGCCTGCGGTGGCTCGGGTTGACTGAGACGCCGGTGCCGAAGTCGTCTCAGTCAACCCGAGGCAGTGGGGCTGACTCCTTGACCTCAAGCATAGTTGAGGTCTTAGCGTGCCGTGGACGTGATCAACGGCTGACGACAGGGAGAGATGACGATGATCCTCGTGACCGGCGCGACCGGGAATATCGGGAGTGCTTTGCTGAGGGAGTTGCGCCTGTCCGGTGCTGCACCTGTGCGAGGTCTTACTCGTGCCGTGGGACGGGTCTCGTTCCCTGAGGGGGTCGAAGCCGTTGAGGGCGATCTCGCGCAGGCGGAGTCTTTGGAGGCTGCGTTGGAGGGTGTGCGCTCGCTGTTCCTGTTGGTGGGCATGGGTGCGGAAGACGATGTCATCGCGGCTGCCCGGCAGGCAGGTGTCGAGCATGTGGTGCTCGTGTCGTCGATCACGGTGCAGACTCATCCGCATCTGCCTGGCGCCGGCGAGAATCTGGCTGTTGAGCGGTTACTCAAGGACAGCGGCATGGCCTGGACGATCCTGCGTCCGACGCAGTTCGCCTCGAACACCCTGTGGTGGGCGCAGTCGATTCGTGATCAGGGCGTGGTCCGAGCGCCGTATGCAGACATCGGCCTTCCCGCGATCCACCCCGCGGACATCGCGGCGGTGGCCCGCGTGGCGCTGACCGAGCCGGGGCACCGGGGACGGACGTATGCGCTGACTGGGCCGGAATGCGTCACGGTCCGACAGCAAGTGGCAGCCATCGCTGCGGTGTTGGGGCGAGAGGTGGCCTTCATTGAGATCAGCCGGGAGGAAGCCCATCGGCAGATGGCTTCCTTCATGGGAGACGAGACTGCGGGTGCTGTCCTCGATTTGATGGGTGGGGACGTCAATGACGAATTGGTGAGGGTGCGCGACACCGTTTCCCGGGTCACCGGGTCCGTGCCCAGATCGTTCCAGCAATGGGCATCGGACAACGGTGCCGCCTTCGGCTGAGACCGCATGTGCACTGCTGTGTTCCAGGCTGAGTGGGACGGTCTTCGGGCGTGTGTCTCACTCAGCCGGAGGTAACAGGCTCAGAACCGTTGGTCGTGTTGCCTCCGGCAGGGTGTCCGGCCGCGTCCTGGATGGTGTGCGCGATGGTGCGGAGCTGCTGGATGAACCAGGGCTTGGCCGTTGTGCGCAGAGGGCTCTCGTTGGGGAGCCGCCGTGTGAACTCCGCGTGGAAGGCCCAGAAGTTTTCCTCGTCGGTGGACATGGCCAGACGGCGCCAGTGCGGAGAGGCGTAGAGGGCCATGGTCGTGACGATCTCCGGATAGACCGCGGCATAGCGTTTGGGATCCCAGGGCCGGACGCTGCGGGCAGGGCGGGGTTGGAGCCGGACGAGGCGGCGGGAGCGGTCGCTGATCCGGTAGCCGTGCTGCATGAGGACGTGCCAGAACAGTGAGCACTGCGCATAGCACGGGTTGAGCACGTGCGGGCCGTGGCGGCGAAGGAGCCGGTAGTGGCGCTGTTGGGCGGCGACGATCTCGGGGAGGTCGGCGAGGTCGAACTGGGTGGCGGGGGACTCGACGGCCCGGCCGATCCAGAGGCGGTGGGGGACGCAGACCTGGTCGTGGTGTTTCGACATCCAGACCATGACGCCCTGGTCCGGGTTGCCGGTCCTGCGGGCGACGCAGCGGCGGCAGGCCCACCGGATGGTCGCGGCGAAAGGGCCCTGCGGGAGGTTCCACGCCTGTTTCTCCCAGCGGGGGATCGCGTGCTGGATGCTGGTTCGGGGCTGTCCGCTGAGGATGCTGAGCTGGTCGGTCGGGTCCGGGCGGGAGGTCAGCCAGAGGGAGGGCTGCTGAAGGCGCCGGACGGGCATCGCGTTCGCCGCCGCGAGCCGGTCCAGGAATGATGCCTCGGTCTCCTGCGGGAAGGGTTTCAGTGGACGCGGCAGCGGTCGGAAGACGATGGGTTCGAACCGTGCACTCATCCGGCTGCCCTGCGCGGTTCGGGCGGGGAGTCGGATTCGCTGTTGTGGTCGATCCGGATGTCGCGCAGGCTGGTTTTGGTGATGCGTTCGCTGCCGTCAAGGATGGCGGAGACGGCTGCGGCCCGGATCAGGTGGGACAGGCTTCCGATCATGCCGCCGGTGCGCTGGTGGAGGTATTTCGCGAGCTTGACCAGGGCACCGTTCTGGTGCCGGTGCAGGCGGAGGGTCGTTTCCAGGGAGGCGACCAGCGCCTGCCACTCGGCGTTGGGCGGGAAGGCGCCGGTGCGGACGAGGATGCACCGGCCCCCGAGCTGCTTGCCGCGGACTCCGGTGAACAGGCCGGAATTCTCGACGTTGATCCCGGCATAGACGAACGTCGCGGGCAGGTGTTCGGTGAAGTACTTCAGATGGTCGGAGAGATCCTCGCCGGCGGTGGTCGCGTGATTGAGCAGGTGGATCTCGTCGACCAGGACCAGGTCGGTGCGGGCCTCGATCAGCACCTGGCAGACGGCGCTGGTGACGTCGATGGTGTTGTGCCGCGGGTTGATCACGGGCAGGCCGAAGAACCGGGCGAACTCCAGGGCGAGTTTGCGCGGGGAGCCTTTGGGCGGGGCGGTGATGTAGACCACCGGAATGCGGTCGCTGCCCGGGTAGCGCTGCCGGATACGGAGTTCGTGGGTGCGGCCGAGTTGCTTGAGCGCGGTGGTCTTCCCGGTCGTCCACTGACCGGAGACGATCATCCCGCGGCGGGCGCCGTGCTCACGCTGGTTGAGCAGGGTCAGCAGCCGTCCCTGATGGGCGATCTCCTTGACCGTGGACGTGCGCACGACCTGGAGTTCGGAGTGGTAGGCGATGCGGGCCTCGTCGTAGGTCTCCCGCAGTTGCGGGGACAGGGCCTGCCACCGCTGATCGGGGAGCAGTTCGAAGACCGCTGGATCAGCCTCCACGAACCGCCGCCAGCCCTCCAGCCGGGTGGAGGGATCGGTCCGGTCATCGGGCAGACCGGCCTCATCCCCGCCCGGCTCCGCAGCGTTCACCACCACTTCTCCGCCTCCTTGCGTGCGTCGAAGATCTCCAGCGGGACGACATCGGCGAGTTCGCCGAGTTCGCCGGCGTCCTCGTCATCCGCCGGGTCCGGCTCCGGCGCGGGCGCCGGCCGTGGCCAGGCAGGCTCGCTGGTGGCCCGGGTGCGGGCGGCGACCTTGCGGTCGCGTAGCCGGGTTGACCGGTCCTTCGTCTCCAGCTGGCGGTCAGGCTCGTGATCGGGCCCGCCCGAGGCCCGGTCCAGCAGCTCTGCCGCCACCTGTGCGACGGCTTCCTCGTCGGGCTTACGCTGCCTGCGTTCGGTCAGGATCTGGTGGGCCCGGTCGAAGACCAGCTCGCCCATCGGGACGGGAGACGTGCGCAGGTGGCGCCAGGTCGCGGTGATCCAGCCTGTGCCGTGGTGGTTGCGTACCCAGACACAGGAAATGTCGTAGGGGTCGTAGTGGACCTCCCAGAGTTTGCCGTCCGGGCCCGCCCCCGAGGGCTGACGCCGGAAAGGAGCCAGTCCGGGAGCGTCGTAAGTCCGGTTGTTGATCCGAATCCCGCTGCGGCCGATGACCCGCCATTCACGGGGCATGAGCTGGATGTACTCCTCCGGACTGAGCGCGACGGGGACGTATCCGGCTGCTGAGACCAGCGCGGCGTACTTCTCGTTCGGGCTCAGCGGACGGTCCGGCATCAAGGGATCGCGCAGCCCGTCGTGCGGCCTGGACTGCCAGACGACGATCCACTCCTGGAGAAGTTCCTGCAGTTCGTGGATGGACCAGGCCGCCTGCGCGGCCGGGTTCTTTCCCCGCATCTCGGCACTGCGTCCCGTGTAGCCGGCCACGTACTGGGCGAACATCGTCGACACCGAGCCCAACGTCCGCTCGATGTGCGGCCTGTCGGTCGGGGTGTCCGGGTGCGCGGGCTGGAACGAGATCCCCAAGTGGCGGCAGGCGTTGCGGAAGTTGTCGGAGATGAACGCCTTGCCGTGGTCGCTGACCACCGTCTCCGGAACGATCACCGGGACCGCGGCGGCCTTGTCCAGCCGCTCGTCCAGCGACAGCAAGGAGGCATAGGGCAGCACGGAGCGCGACATGCGCAGAGCGTCGGACCAGCCGGGCCGCACTGGCTCCGGTGTCATGGCGCGTGCCAGCAGCAGCGCGGCATCGACCGCCTTCGTCGACGGCCGCAGCACCACGGCGGCCAGCGTCCGGGTGGCAAGGTCGATCAGCCCGGTCAGTTCGCAGCGGTCCACCGCCTGGTGCGGGATTGTGCTGCTGGCGGGAGGCTCACCGGTCTTCGTGTTGTCCGCGGACAACACCAGCGATCTGGCCGCGCTCGTGGAAGCCCTCAGCGTCCACGCATAGCCGAAGCCCCGCGTGTTGTCCGCGGACAATACGCCAGGGGCGGCAGAACCGCAGTTCCTGCAAAACGCAAAAGGCCCGTACTCCCCTGCGGCGCTGGTTCGCGGGGAGTACGGGCCTCTTGCCGTGCGCGGTCGTGCGGTGAGTCAGGCTGCCCAGGTGGCGGGTGCCCCCTGGTCGGGGTTGCGGTTGCTCTTCGCAGGGGATGCGGCGGTCACTCAGCAGGCAGTGTCAGGTGTGGTCGTTGTCGTCCCGTCGCTTGGAGCGCGGGTCGGAGGCGAACCGGCCCAGTCGGTACTCAGTTGGGTGGGAGGCGATCCATTCTTCGGCGCAGGTCTTGTGCACGGGCTCGCCTGCGTGGGAGCGCAGCGGGGTGGGCGCTCCGCACAGGGTGCAGGGGGCGTCCCAGCTGTAGCGCCGGCCGTCGCGCCAGTCGAGCAGGCTGCCCGGCTCCGGGACGGGGCCGGGCTCCCAGTCGGCGGACCGCCGGGGTGCGGGTGTCCTGGGCCGTCGTGCGGTCCGGACGCTCATGCGGCGGGGAGGTGGGTGCCGGAACGGCCAGTGCGGCGGCCGTTGACGGTGTCGGCGTAGGCGTCAGCGAGGGTGGCCAGGTAGGGGAACTCCGCCTCGCCGGTCTTCACCTTGTACATGGCCGCGTCGGCGCCGCGCAGGATGCGGTCGGTGTCCTCGCCGGGCATGTCGGTGGCGCGGGCGATGCCCAGGGACACGGTCATCTGCAGGGTGCGGCCGTCGTGGGTGAAGGGCTGGTGCAGCTGCTCGCGCAGGGCGGTGATGTCGGCGAGCGCGGATCGGGCGGGCAGGACGGCGACGACGGCAAACTCATCGCCGCCGAGCCGGGCGGCCAGGGCCTGCCGTCGCGAGGTCCAGGCAGCGAGGCGGCGGCCGGTGGTGCGTATGACGGCGTCGCCGGTGGCGTGGCCGTAGGTGTCGTTGACGGCCTTGAAGCCGTTGCCGTCCAGCAGCATCACGTATACGCGGTCACGGCGGCCGGTGCGCAGCAGCCGGTCGCCGTAGGCGAGGAGGTCGACGCGGCCGGGCAGGCCGGACAGCGGGTCGCGGCGGGCGGCGTGCAGCTGGCGGCGCACTCGGACGTCGTCGGCGAGGACGGCCAGGGCGAGGGGCACGGCGGCTGCGGTGATGATGAGGGTGCGCGACGGCTGCCGTAAGACGGCGGTTGCAGGCATGATGGAATATCCGTTCTCGCCCGTCAGGGCGGAATGAGGGAGGCGCACCCCGGGGCTTGCCGGCACATGGGGTGCGCCTCTTGCTGTGTGTGGTCACCTGCGCCCGGCCGTGGCCGGGCAGCGAGGCATGCTGGAAGTGCTGGCGTCTTGTGACGGAGACGGCCAGTGTCTGGGGCAGTCGTCCTGCGCCTTAGCCGATGCTGCGACCGCCCCGGGCTCGGTTAGAGCGGGGCGCTGATCGCGGCCAGGGCGAGGAACGCCAGTGCCACGAGGGTGCAGTCGACAGCGCGGCGCAGCTGGCGGAACTTGGCGACGGCGATGCCGGACAGGACGCGGATGCGGGCGGCGCGGGTGTCACCGGTCATGCTGGCGCGGATCTCGGTTTCGTCCAGGCGTGCCCAGTAGGGGAAGGATGCGCGGTCGTGGCCGCCGAGGCGCGGCCGGACGACCAGGAGCAGCAACACGGCGGCGGTGCCGAGGGCGGCGACCGCGAGGGCGCCGGCCGCCTTGGTGGCGGCGGGCAGGTCGTGGTCGGCGAGCGTGGTCAGGCCAGCGAGGACGGCGCCGTTGAAGGCCAGCAGTAAGGATGCCTTGCCGTCGGTGCGGCCGATCTCGCCTGCGACCGCAGCGCAGGCCGCATCCAAGTTCTTGTCTGTGGTCTGGGTGGTTTGGTCCGTGGTGGGCGGCGTGGTCGGTGCCGTCATGTGGGGGTGTCCTTCCATGGGTCAAGCCGCCAGGGCGTGGTCCGGCGTGGCGATGTAGGTGGTGGGGTCGGCGGGTGTGCCGTCGTGGCACTCCAGACAGATGCGGAGCTTGGTCGAAAGGCAGTGGTAGTAGCGGCGACGGCAGTTCTTGCATGTCTGCCGAGCTGCCATGGCCCGATCCAGGGCCCATTCCTGAGCGAGCGTCGGCACCCGCTTGGGCACGGCCAAGTCGACGCGGAGCAGGAAGCCGCGGGTGGGGTGGTTGCACGACCATTGCGGCCGGTAGGCGCACCGCTTGCAGCGCAGGATCGCAGCCGGGCCCAAGCGGGTGTTGCCGCCCGGGCTGAGGCCCATGGCGCTCAACTGGCGCCGGGTGACCAGGCCTTCGGGGACAGCACCGCGGTCGTATTCAGGAAGGCCACTGGCTCCGCGCGGTATCCGCTCCTTCTTCTCGCGGCGGCGCTTCTTCCTGGGGCGCGGCATCACTGCCCCCAGGCGCCGGGCAGCCGAGCGGGGCGCTGCGGGTAGCGGGGGCCGGGACGCTGCGGACGGGGCCGGCCGATCCGGCGGCGCGGTCGAGGAATGAGCACGAGCGATCTCCTCCAGCGGGTTGGGTGGACAGCGCCGCGCCCCGCCGACAGTGGGTTCGTCAGCGGGGCGCGGGCGGTGCGGGCGGCAGGGTCAGGCGGCGATGCCGAGAGTCGTACGGTGCTGGCCAGGCGTCGCAGGCGCAGTGTGGCCCGGGCGCGGGGTGTCCGGCTGCTGCGTGGGGGCGCCGCCGGTGTGGGTGCCGATCAGGTAGCCGAGCAGCACTCCGGCCGCGAGGAAGCACCTGTGCCGGTTGGTCTTCCACCAGGTGGGCGCCGGGGGCTCGGTGAGCACGCCTATGACGGTCGGGGCTTTCGCCACAACAAGGTCTCCTTCTCGCTCGCGGGTGGTGGTGGAGTCGGGCGGTGCGGGGCGGCCGGGCGGCCTGTCCGGTCCTCGCCAACCTGTGACGGGTGGGCGAGGACCAGGCGGATCGACCGGAAGACGACGCCGGAGGGCCGTTGCTGTAGTCACAGCTCACAGGCGAGGTTTGGTCCGCTTACAAGCGCTGGCCCACACCCCGAGGGGTGCGGGCCAGCAGTGGTCAGGAACGTACGTCAAAGATCGGAAGGGAGCCTCTGACCGGTCTCCGCGTCGTATGCGATACCGGTCGGGGACAGGCGAACGGTCCGGGAGGAGGCCCGCTCACCTTCCTTCCAGCTTTTTCCGCCTACCGCTACCCGGACCGTCACGTCAGCGAGAGGATCCTTGACCGGAAGAACGATCTCAGGGTCCTTAGGGAGCCGATCTGGCCCTGGAGTGCTGATGGCGCTCTTCCCGGACGCGTCGATCCGGAGATACTTTGCGTCCCGGTCGAAATACGAACTGAGTACCAGGATCACTTGGTCCCTGTCCCTGTTCCAGCGGGCCACCAATTCTGCGTTGACACCGTCGATGGCGAGTGCCGCTCCCGACCTGCCCTTGAACGCGGCGGCTTTCTCCTGGCGTTCCTGGCTGTGTTCTGCCTGCGAGGCGTTCTGCCACACGCACGCGCCAGCGATGGCCAGGGCTGCGATGGCGGCGACGTACGGCCAGGTGCGTCGACGCGGAGCCTCGGATGGTGTGTCGTGGAGAGCCGGTGTGGGCGGCTGGGGACCGCGATGCCACTGCGGTGACGCGTCATCGCCGGTTTTTTGGAACCACTCAACGTCCTTGCCCATGCGGGCGACGGTAGCCCGCAGCTGTGCGGCTTGGTCAGGGCTTCCGCACAGTTCCGCCACGAGGGCCCGGGTCGACAACCAGGAGATCGCCTGCTCCGAGTTGATCCCGTGGGCGGTGATGTCCTGCCGTTCGCCGATGGCGGCGAGCTCAGCGGCTTCTGTGCACCGGCCGTCCATCGCGGCCTGGATGACCTCGTGGTGCCGGATGTCGATGACGTTGGGAGGCATCTCCCAGTCCCAGTCAGTGCGTGTTTCTCATCCCATGGTTCGTAACGGGCCTGGTGGGGGCTCGTCCGGGTGCCCTGGCGGCGCCGGTTGGGTTAAGAACCGTCACACGGCGCCCGGCAGGTCAGCGTCAGACTGGTGACGGCCCGCACCGGGGGTTATCCCCCGTTCTGATCTTGGGGTGCGCCGGATCGCGCCCCCATGGGGGCGAAACTAGCGTTCGGCCATGACCTCGACTCTGCGAAAGCACCTCGCCATGGCAATCGGTGTCGCTACGCTGCTCGCCGCAGAGGCGGGCACGGCCGTCGCCCAGCCTGCCGGTCCCTCCCTCGTGGAGCAGTTACGCCAGGATGCCGCAACGATCCACGCCCTCGGTGTCAGCGGTGTGCAGGCCCGCGTCGTTGGGCCTGACGGTCGGCAGGCGGTCGCCACCAGCGGCACCGCCGACCTGACCACCGGTCGCCCGGTCTCTTCCAGCGGCTACTTCCGCATGGCCAGCACGTCCAAGACGCTGGTCGCCACCGTGGTCCTCCAACTGGAGGCCGAGAGCAAGCTGTCCCTGGACGACACGGTCGACTACTGGCTGCCAGGAGTGGTGCAGGGTAACGGCAATGACGGCACTCGAATCACCATCCGCCAACTCCTCCAGCACACCAGCGGCATCCGCGACAACCTGCCGGGATACACCACGCCGAAGGAGTACTACCAGCAGCGCCATAACGTCTACGAACCCAAGCAACTGGTCGACCTCGCCATGGCCCACGAGCCGGAGGACTTCAAGCCCGGCAAGGGCTGGGCGTACTCCAACACCGGCTACGTCCTGCTCCACATGATCATCCAGAAGGCCACCGGTCAACCCGCCCACCAGGAGATCGCAAACCGCATCCTGCGCCCGCTCGGCCTCCACCAGACCCGGTGGATGGGCACCTCGCCCACCCTGCCCCGGCCTCACGCCCAGGCCTACCAGCTCTTCGGCCCCGGTTCCCGGGTGAACGTCACCGACCAGATACCGGTGGACTACGAGAACCTTTCGTGGGTCACGACCACACGGGACGAAAACCGCTTCCTCCGCGCGCTGCTCGACGGCCGCCTACTCCCGGCACGGCAGCTGGCCAAGATGAAGCAGACCGTCCCCGTGAGCGCGGCGGTCCAAGAGCTGTGGCCCGACGGCCGGTACGGACTCGGCCTGGTCGAACGACCCCTGACCTGTGGAGGAACCTACTGGAGCCACGAGGGAGGGGACGGCGGCTACATCACCCTCAACGGCGTCACCGATGACGGGCGTCGAAGCGCTGTGGTCTCCATGTCCGAGGCCCGCGGCGACACCAAAGACCACATACTGGAGCAGGAGAACGCGGCCAGCGCCCTGATCGACCACGCACTGTGCGCCGGCGGCCGCCCCAGCACCCGGTGAGCGGGCGCGTCGTCGCGGTGAGCTCGGCGCGACGCTCGCTGGTGCCGCAGATGAACGTCGCGCACCACCTCGCCCCATGCCCTCTTGGGCTCACCTCGGCGATACCTCTTGGAAGGTAGGGCGGTCAGCCCCCGGCAGACGCCGGTTTCCTCGGCCAGCTGGGGGTTGCGCCTTTGCGCGCCAGGCGCCTGGTCATGAGGGTGATGGCGGCCCAGGTGATCAAAGTTTCGGAGTGCTGGACGAGCCGTTCATAGTCCCGTGCATGTCGGCGGGCGTGCATCATCCACGCAAGACTGCGTTCGACGACCCAACGACGTGGGAGTACGACGAAGCCGGATGCGTCCTTGGGACGGCTGACGGGCTTGATCGTCAGGTTGAGGTGCTGTTTCGCCCAGTCGACGAGCTTCCCGGCGTAAGCCGAGTCGGCCCACACGATCGTGATTTCGGGGTGCATCAGGCGCAGGCGGAACAGGACTTCTTTCGCCGCAGCGGAGTCGTGCAGGTCGGCGGGGGTGACCATGACCAGCAGGGGAAGTCCTCGGGTGTCGACGACCAGGTGGCGCTTGCGACCGTTGATTTTCTTGCCCGCGTCATAGCCGCGGGTAGCTTTGGAGACGGTCTCGGCGGCCTTCACGCTCTGGGAGTCGATCACGGTCGCTACCGCTCGGGGTCCTTTGCCCATGTCACGGCGGATCCGCCCGGAGAGATGGTCACGGATCTGTCCGATGACCCCGCAGGCCGCCCAGCGGGCCATGAATCCCCAGACTGTGCGCCAGGGCGGGAAATCCGCAGGTAAGGCCCGCCACTTGCAGCCCGTGTCCACGACATAGCGAATCGCGTCGACGACCTCGCGGCGGGGGTGTTTCTCCGGCCGGCCGCCGCGGCTGGTGTCGCAGGCCGGTGTGGGTAGGAGGGGTTCGAGCAGGGCCCATTCGGCGTTGGTGGTGTCCGAGGGATAGCGGCGGCGACGCATGGCAGTTGGCTTTCCGCAGTGCTGCGGGGGCCGCCCGCATCCGGGCGTCCCCCGCGGTGGTCGGTCAGGAGCTGTTGATGAGGTCGAGTGTGGATTCAATGGAGTTGAGCTGGGCGGTGATGTGCTTGACCCACTTGTCGCCCGGGTGGGCGGCGGCGTGCGGGGCGACGGTGCCGGTGATTAGCCGACGGAACTCGGTCAGCTTCTCCCTGATCACGGCCCGTTCGTATGCCTCTAGGGCGGGCCGTTCGGCGCCGAGCTGGTAGCCGTTGGCTCTGGTCCAGATCAGCGGCGGCCAGCCCTTCTCCGTCGCCTGGTCCTTCAGGGCCGCAAGCCCGGACCGCACCTGACTGGGGGACAGATCACTCGCCCGTACCAGCTGAGGGAACAGCAGACCGGCGGGTCTTGCCTCGAACAACACGAACCGGACAGTGTCCGCGTGCCGCCGGGCGGCATCGCCCCGCCGCCGCGAGGCTCGGGGCATGCCTACTCGCCCTTCAGCATGCGGGCCAGTTCGTCGTCCATGTCGACCTTGCCGGTGTCGACGGCGGTTTCGATCCAGTCCAGGGTGGCCCGAACCCGGGCGACGTTCTCGTGCACGATCGTGCGTTCGTCGTCGTTGAGGGTGCGATCCCGCAGGCCGGGGACGGTGCGGCCGGCGGCGGCGACGAAGGAGTGGCAGGCGGTGACCAGGTCCAGGAACTCCACCGACCGGTCAATCGCGCGGACGGCCGGGGCCACGGGGCTGGTGCGTTCGAAGTCCTCGCGGGCTTGTCGGCTTCGCTCGTTCTGGGCATGGTTGACCTGGAAGCGGGCGGTGTCGTCGCTCATCGCCTTGAACGCGACGTCCGGACGGCGCAGCAGGCTGGTTGCGGCGGTTGTTGCGACCGTCTCGTCGCGGGTGAACTCCTCCACCACCCGGACCTTGTCCTCCGCCGACACTTTGGCCGCCACCTGCGGACGCTTGAGGAAGTCGGTGGTCACCGCTGCGGCAACCTCCTCGTCCTGTGCCAACGAGTGGATCGCGGTGACCTTCTCCTGCGGCGTGATGGGGGTTTCGACCTGCTGCCCCACCCGCCGGTTCGCGTCGTCCGTCGTCCACCGGGGCTTCCCCTCCGGCAGCACCACAATCGCCGCGAACCGCTCCTCGTCGTCCTCAATGTTCGCCAGCGACCGGTGGACGGTGTAGGACGCGATCTTGGGCTGCCGGTGTTCCTTCGGCCAGCGGGACGCCACCCACCTCGTGGTCTTCACCGTGGCGACGCTCAACCCGATGTCGTCGGCCAGACGGGCCAGCGACTGCTCGACCGTCCACTCCGTCTCCCCGACCGGACCGCCCCTCTGCCGCATCGGCTCGATCTCCAGAGCCCGGTCACCGATCGTGAACTGCCCGCGCGTCTGCTGTTCGACCACGTCCCGCAGCTCGGCCACAATCTGCTCGTAACGGGACTGGCTGACGCTTCCGACCTTCTCGTTCTCCTCGGTCATGGTGTTCCACCACCAACCGCGGGCCGGGGCACGGCACTTGGGGCCGTGACGGGACAGGGCCCGCTTCCTCACCGAGAGTCAGACCGAAAATCCTAAGATCGCAACGATTGACCACAAATGACCGGCTGATGACCGGAGTTGGGGTCACCATGCGTTCACTCAGTGGTTACTGTGACCGTTCGCCGAACGGTTCCTTCCGGCGCCTCCAGGCCCTCACCTTGCACCGTGGCGAGCAGAACACCGCGTCGGAGCGGCGGTCGACGCCTGCTACCCAGCGGGCTCCGCACTCCGGGCACTCCACCTCGCCCGTGCCGTCCTGAACGGCCGCAAGGCGCTGGCGCAGTCGCCGTCCCCGACGCCACTGCCTGGACCGACACACCGACGAACAGAACTCCGCCCCGGGCCGGGCACCCGGCCTCAGCCGTTCCCCACAGCCCCGGCAGATCCTTTCCCCGGTCCGACCGGCGTCCTCGGACACCAGGCCAGCGTAGGACTCCAGACTACTCAGCACCGGGGCTTAGAAACACGCACTCACCGAGGACCACGAGGACGTCGCCGACACCCTGCGCCAGTTGGAGGCCGTCGGCGTGGGCCAGGCCCTCGATGCGCACCCCGCACCGGCCGGTGCGCCCCCGGTGCGCCTGACCGTCGTGTAGTGCGCGCGCCGCGCGGTGGCGGTGCGCAGCACTACCGCGTTGCGCGCGCTTCCCCGCAGCGGACTGTCCATCGCGGTGCGCGCCATCGGTGCCGACGCACCGCACCAGGGCGCACGCCACGGGTGGCGGGCTCCTATATCACGCACCCCCTTGACCGCGATCTGATCGGCGGCCGGAAGGCGCTGTGGCAAGGAGAAATGGGCCGGGTAGCAGAGGTGGACAAGGGGGCGCGCGAACCCGGCCGCACCTGGAGCAGAGGTGCCGGTGCGCGCACCAATGAGATGCGCGCACCGGGTGCGCGCCAAAGTGCCGGGCATCGTCGGGTGGTGCGCACCAGAGTGGAGTCCACTCGGTGGAACCCATCGGGTGGGCTCCACTCAGTGGAGCCCATCGAGTGGGCTCCACCGAGTGGACGGTGTCCGGCATCGTCACCACAGCCAGGCGCTGGAGTGCCGCAGCCGGGACAGGGCGCGGGCGTCGCGGCGCGCGGCCGCGTTGCCGATCCGGTTCTGCCGGGAGCGAGGCCGGCGCGACTGCCCGGCGGCGAGTCGGCGCCGCCCGGCTTTCTGGAGTCGCCGCCGCTGCCTGCGCAGCTCCTGCTTCTTCGCCGCCTTGGACTTCAGCTTCCGGGGGCGCTTCCAGATCGGCTGCCATCCCAGAGGCTCATCGGGCTCGGGCTCCTGGTCCTCGTTGAGCGCGGCGGCCATCTTCGCGCGGGCCGCGTGGGCGCGTGCGAGTGCGTCGTCGGGGTTGGGGCGTTCTTCCGGGATGCTCATGCGACTCCTCCTGTGGTCCGGCCCGGTGTGTGCTGGGTGCCGGGCTGCTGGGTGTGCGGCTGCGGGGCCGTCGCCGGGGCGAGCTGTGGCCGGGGGCCGTGGGCGACGGCGCGCTCCCGCTTGCCGTCCTGGAGCTTGGCGGCCAGCCAGGCGGCGGCTTCGAAGGTCCGGCGGGTCTGCTCCACCGTGTCGACGCCGGTCTCCGGCTCCAGGAGGCGGCCGTCCTTCGGGCCGGTGCGGAACGGCCGCGGGCGCGGCCTCGAGGCGGCGGGCACGGCGACGGTGCGCGGTCGGGCGCGGGAGCCCAAGCGCTCCGCACGGCGCACCGCGTGGACCCGGGCGGCCAGGGCGTCGGCGGCGAGGCGGGCCCGCTCGTACGGCGGGGCGGTCCGCTTGCGGGTCAGCGGGCGCAGCACGGCCTGGTCCTCGGTGTCGCGCGGGTACAGGGAGCGCAGGTCGGCGGTCATCATCCGACGGCTGGCCGGGCGGGTGTAGTCGTCGACGACCGTCTGCACGATCTGTTCGTCCAGGCCCGCCTGGTGGGGTCGGCCGCGCAGGACGTAGGAGAGGTGGCGGCGGGCTTCGGCGAGCAGATGGTGGCGCTTGAACGCGCCGCGCATCACATACACCACGGCGACGACGTCGACGGCCGCCAGCGCTATGTCGACCACCGGCCGCACCCGCGCCCATACCGCCGCGGCCGCCGCCCGCGCCCGCTCCGCCAGCCGGTCGACGACGTCGGCGCCGTAGGCCCGGATCGCTGAGGCCCGCCATCGCTTGCGCAGCTCGGTCAGCGACAGCAGCTCCGTGCGCTTGGGCGGGCGCGTCTGGTCGGCGGCCTGGCAGGCCAGCGCGTAGGCGGCCCGCTCCCCCGGCGGGTGCCCCTGCCATTCCTCGTACTTGGCGGTGAGGACGGGCAGCGCATCCTCGATCTGCTGGCGGCGGGTGGACTGCCAGCCGATGAGCCGCTGGTCGATGCCCGCGATCTCCATGACCGGCCGGCGGCCGGGCGTCACCTCGCGCGGCTCCCACGCCCACCCGAGCCGGGCGGACACCTCCTCCATGAAATACAGGGTGTAGAGGGTGTCGGCGGCGACGATGTGGGTCATCAGCGAGTCCGCTGACAGGTTGCCCCACGTTTCCTTGTCGTCCGGCCGCCGGACGCGGATCGACACGATGGCGTGATCGTGTAGCAGCGGCTTCCCGGCCCGCGACTCGTAGTGCCGGAAGACCGCGACGATCAGCCCGTCCTTGACCCGGGCGCGCTGCTTGCCGCCGGCTTTCCAGCGGATCTCCGCGACCGACTCCCCCAGCCACGTCAGCGTCTTGTCGCGGGCGATGTCCTCACAGAGCTCCAGCACCAGGCGGGTCTTGTCATCGCCCAGCGCCCACGCGAGGTGTGCCGTCGGCGGGGGCCGGAACACCAAGTCGAAGCCCAGCCAGGGGGTGCGCTCCTTGGCCTTGTCGGTCTTGGGTGAGCGGTTGTGCTCGATGGGCCTGCCCAGCACGGTCGCCCGCCTCGCCTGCGCCGGGCTCTTGCCCTGCGCCAGGAGCTCGCGCTCGATCCGGTCGGCGTCCGGATGCCGACCCTCCCCCAGGAGCAGTTCGGCCTGCCGCTCGGTCACCACGTCCCCGTCCTTGAGGCCAAGCGCGGCCAGGCCCCGGCCCTTCCACACGCCGGGCGGGACACCGGCTTCGTCCTGGGCCGCCAAGCGGCGTGCCCGCGGGGCGGTGGCCGTCGCCGACCATCACGCCACGGAAGAGGTAGCGCCACCCGTTCCCCGGGCGAACTGGCGACATGCTGATCATCCGCCCATGGAACCCCGGCACTGACCTGCACAAAAGCGCGATCCAGGGTCCTTCCCGCCGGGCGGGAGACCATCACCAAGTCTTTACCGGAGCGCCCGCCAGGCGGGCCGCCCGGCCAGCGCGAGACGGTAAGCCGTCGACGTGTGCACAGTCCGCCGCATGATCAACGAACCGCTCTATGGAGACCCCTGCCCGCTGTGCTCGCGACCGCTCCGGATCGAGTACGGCCGCACCCGCCCCTCCTCTCAGCAGGACTACCCGGCCCGCATCTGGATCGCAGGGCGCCGCTGCGCTGACTGCGAGGCTGCCCGGCCTCAGCAGTGGGCGGAGGTGATGCACTCCCTTTACGACGCCTGACGGCGTCGTGCGAATGCTGCACCCGCTCCCACATCCGCCAAAGCCTGACCCGACGAAACGTCCAGTGGTGCGTACGGCGTATCGGGTTCGCATCTTTCCATCTGCCGTCATGCTCTCTGGACGGTGTTGGCGGCGTCCGACCGGGGTGAGGTGCGCTCCCTGTCATGTGGGCCGCGGCGGTTGGGAGCCGTGCGGCTGCGGAGCGGGTCTGCCGTGGTGAGCAGTGCGTTGATGCGGTGGGCGAATCCGGCTCCGGGCAGGGGCAGTTCGGTGTCGGGTTCGCTGAGGTAGCCGGCGGTGACTGCGCCGGGGATGTAGGCCATGAGGTTGGTGACCGCGGTGGACTGGGAGCGGACGGTGTGCTTGGACAGGTGGCGCAGGATTCTCAGGATGGTCGTGGTGGAGGTGCTGGTGATGCGGTGGTTGGCCGGGTGCCAGTCGCGGATGCAGGAGGCCTCAGGCTGTTCGTCGGGTGTGGTGGGCTCGGGCGGGGGCTGGACGTCGTCTGTCTGGCGGTGCCACCAGTCGGCGGTGTCTTCCTCGCCCAGGGCCAGGTGGTGCAGGTAGAGGCAGTAGGCGGCGGCAGCCTGTCCGGCTCCGGCGGCGTACTGCCACCAAAAGCGTGCGCCTTCATCCGTGTCGGTGAGCTGCAGGACGCAGGCGAGGACGAGTGCGCTGCGTGGCTCGGGGACCTGATCGGTGACGAAGTCGGCGATCTCTGTGGGCGGTGTGTGGGTAACGAGGGTCTCGCACAGGGTACGCAGGTCCTCGGCCGCGCCGTTGGGTGTGCTGGTCTGTGCGGGGTCGCCGGGTGGGGGCGTGTTGTTGGCGGGCTGGGGGACAAGGTCGCGGGGGACGGTGCGCTCATGGACCAGTAGAGCTCTGGAGAGGAGTTCTTCGATGCGGGTCACGGGGTGTTCCCTTCGGACGGCGGCGGGCAGATGACGCTTTCCAGGAAGCGGGTGGCATGGCGCTCGTCGGAGCGGACGGCGGCAAGCGAGGCACCGAGGAGGGCGGAGACGCGCTCCGGGGAGAATCCGCACAGGCGGCGCAGCACGATGACGTCGAGCTGGTGGGCGGGCAGGCGACTGATGGCGGTGAACAGTTCCAGGCTTTCGGTGAGCTGGTTCATGCAGTCGGCCGGGTCGGTGAGGGACTGCAGAGCGACGGTGTCGAAGGCGGCCCTGCCCAGCTCGGGCCGGCCGTCCAGGTGGGGCGTTCGGGCCATGACGGTGGCGCGCAGGACGTTCCAGGCGAAGCGGCGGGTGTCGTGGCTGGCGAGGGCGTCGTTCCAGGACAGCCAGAGGATGTCGAAGGTGTCGGACACAGCGGTGTCGCGCTGATCGTTGTCGAGGAAGACCTGGGCGTAGAGGAGGTAGTCGCACTCCACCATTTCGCGGAAGGCTTGGTGGTCCAAGGGGGCAGGGGTGGCGTCGGTGGTCGTCAGGGTGGTGCCCTGGGTGCAGCGTTCGACCCACTCGCTGCTCTTGTGCGCCTCGAAAGCGGCCTGGCGCCACAGCCGGTACAGGGGCCAGCTGGGCATGTCCAGTTCGACGGCCAGCAGCAGGACGATCTCCCAGCGCGGGTAGAGGCCGACTCCGCGCAGCAGTTCAGAGATCTTGGACTTGGCGAAGCTGACCCGGGTGCTGAGCTCGCTAAGGGTCAGTCCGCTCGTAAGGTAGGCGCCTCGCACCGGCTCCAGCCAGGCGCGGTGCGCGCTGCCGACGGTGGCCGCGATCGGCCCGAGCTTGCGGCCGCGGCGTGCGGCGACGGATCTGTCAGGGGGCGACGGCGGCTCGATGGGTGGCGTCACGGGGCGTCGTCCTCCTTGTCCGCGGCCACGGCCGGGCGGTTGCCGTCGCCGGACGCGGTGTGGGGGCGGACGATGTGGACGATCTGCTGCACGGTCAGCGCGAGGGCCGGGGCGAGCGCGGCGACGGCGGCCGTCTGGCCGGTGGCCACCATCACCCCGCTCCAGGCGAACACCGTCGCGGTGACCGAGATGACCACTATCGGTCGGGTCTTCATGAATACCGCCTATCTCTTGGGGAGGTCGGCCTACTGGAGACCGGCGGCCCATCCGGAAGACCACCGGCGCCCCGGGCAGGCGGGTGCCAGCCGCTCTACCGGGGAGGGCAACCAGCATGGCCAGAGCGGTAGTTACTACGCCACGTGATCAAGGAATCACGGAACAATGACGATCACGGACAGTCGGGTGGGCGGTGACAGCCAGGGAGGCAAGTCGGCGCGCTGAAGGGTGGAAGTTCCCGGTTCTCCTTGCAATTGCACGCCGAAAACGGGTCAATGGAACAAGACGCCGTTGGGTGTCGGCCTTCCATCCGGAAGGGCCCGCCCCTGTGCCGAAAAATTGGGGGATGCGGGCATCGCCGCTCTCGCCTGGCCGGAGTTGGAGGCCAGGCGAGAGCGCAACGGTCCCGTGCAGGACGCCACGACCGTAGACCATGGCACTGACATTCCGAACGGTCTCGTCTCTCCCCCAGACCAGCTATCCCCGTGTTCGCCACAGGCTGAGGCCGCGCGCCACGCCGGCCTGCTCACACTGCATCCGAGACCGGGCGCCCAGCGGCCCCGTCAGCCACCGCACGAACCTGCTTGTGTCCCTCCCCGTTACGGGCGGTGCGCTTCACATCGCCAACCGGCCGCGTAGAGGCGGGCTGGCTGTCCGCACCTCGGCGTGCCGGTCTCGCATACGCCTGGACGAGGACGTGGGATATCCGGTGCTTTGAAGCGTACGACGGCGCGGGATTCACAGACGCTGGAAGGACCAGGAACCGAAGCAGTGGTCCGGGTTGGCGCTGGGTTGTCGACAGTGATCGTCAGCTCCACGCCGTAGGCACCGCGGCGCTCCAGAGGCGTGCCGGGGAACCAAGTGGGCTCGCCGAACTTGCACGTGGTATCCGCGTCGTTACCCGAGAACCGGATGTCCTCTTCAGGGACCTGCCCTTCCTCGAGATCAGGGGTCTCCGCGCTCCGGTAGTCATTCCATCTGGTCCGGTCATCTGCGGAAACCCACATGTATGCGCCAGCACGCCGATCCTTGCGGGAGGGGACGAACAGCGGTGCCACGCTGCCGGTTGCCGCGCCTATGAGCGTCTGCCCGACCGTGACGCCTCGCGTGTTGCCCTCATGGCCGGTCCATCCGGTGCCTTCATCGTCTAGGCGGCGAGGAGTGTCCCACTGCAGGTGTACCTTCCCGCAGCCTGTCTTCACTCGGCTGTCCGGGCAGGGACGCTCAGCACTCGCAGTGCATCGCCACTCGACGAGGACACGGAAGCCGCCCACTAGGACAAGGTCTGCCGCGCTGCTGATTTCTCGCCAGGTCACCTGCCGCGTCAGCATCCAGTTGGCCCGGTCGATCAGGTGGAACCTGTCGTCGTGGGTAATCCAGTTGGCGGCCAGCCCGGCGTCGGTGTGGGCCTTCGACCGACGGAGCACGGTGCCCGCGCTGGCGTTGTAGTACTGGGCTTCGCATCCCAAGCTCACACCACCGGAACCGATGATCGTCACGTCTGGCCTGGACGTCCGGATCTTGGTGGTCTTCTCAACGTGGACCTCGAGGCCGGCTCCCTGCGCGGTGCGGGCCAGGAAGTCCTTCATGGCCTTGTGCCTGTCGCTCTCCTCCGGCGTCATCTCGTGCACAGTGGGAAGGTGGGCGGCGCGCAGCCGCAGGGCGCCGTCGGGACCTCGGTGTTTCCGCACGTACATGTGCGGGCTTTTCACCCCGCTCAGTTCGGCTTTGCACTGTCGGCCCTGGCTGCTCTCCACGCAGACAAGGAGTTCCCGATCACGCTCCGCCACAGGCTGCAGCAGGCTCTCGATCAGCTCGGGCACGCTCGGTCCAGCGCCGCCCAGGCCGAGGTCTTCCTTGTCGAGTTCGAGAATCCGCTGGAGGCCCGAATGCCATACACCGTTCGCCACAGATGTCCCCCACCTAGTAGCAATGCGTAGAAGGCGCTGCTCTCAAGGTACGGCTCACCGCTGACAACAGGGATGGGCGAAGGCTCAGCAGGCGGTTAGTAGGCTCCCGCCTGCGGCTCCCACACCAACTTCAGAACTCCATCGCCAGGCGCGTCGGCCTGCCCACGTCTATAGCCCTGCTTCCGTAACCCCCAAGGCGGCGGCCCCGTTGAGACGGTTGGCGCCGCATGAAGCTGCCGCGACGGTGCCTGGCTGAAAGAGTCCACAGGAGGGGCTGAGGCTGCCGGGGCAGGAGTGACGAACCGGAGGCGCCGCCGGCCGGGCGACCGCATCCGGACACTTCGCGCGATCCCGCACGCGGGGTGAACGGTGCTGCGTAGGCTGGGTGCTGCCGTCCCGGTGGTCCCCCCGTGCCGCCGGGACGCTGCATGTCAGCGGTCGCGGATCTGATGGATGCCGTCGCCCAGGTCGGAGCCGGTACGGATCTGCTCGCGCTGCTGCTCGGGCCACCGGGTGGCGGCCTCAGGTCGGCGCCCCGTACGTCGTAGCACGCGCGCTCGAGGAACTCCTCTGCCTGCGCGAGATCGTCGGCCAGGCGTGTGAGCATGCGCCGGGCCTCACGGGGTGGGGCGGCGGCCAGCGGCCCGGCGCCCCGGCGGACCTGGTGCACGGCGTCGGCGAGTTGCTGCGCGCCGGGGGGCATGTGTTCGGCGTGGAGCTGGGGCGCGAGGGTGAGGTCGAGGACGTCCGGCAGGCGGGTATGGGCCGTCTCCGGCTATGTCGAGGGCGGCCTGGGCCGTCGTACGGGCTTCGGTGATCTGCTGGGCGAGCCACAGCAGGTGCGTGCGGGTCTGCAGGCGCGTGGTGGCCGCTCGCCGTCGGCGTGCGCCGGGCGTGAGAAGCGGGGCCAGGCACGGCAATCCTGCCCGGCCCCGCTGCCGTCTGGGCAACTGCAAACGTGCGCTTTTTGCGAAGTCGGCTGACACCAGGTGGGCGGGGGTGGGCGTGCCTCGGTCCCCCGCCCAGCCGTCCTCGTGTCAGGAGCGAGCCTTCCGATGCCCTAGAAAGGCGAGGACCGCCAGAACCACTCCGCTGACTGCAGCAACAACTCCGAGTGCGATCGGCACAGCATCGCCAGTAACGGCTCCTGCAACGCAGGCACATATCCCTCCTACGATCAAAACCGCAGAAAAGATTCGCACTACCCGTGTTGCATCATCCATTGATGCACCCTTCCGCCGCATTCCACCACCCCTCTACGCATTCAAGCTGATGGGCCGGGAAGGAAATCCCGGCCCAAAGCGATCTACCGAGGCCGTAGTCCCCTATCTAGCTACTCCTCACGTGTTACCCGTAAGTGAGGATGTCCGCTCCGTAGTACCCTGCGGCGCCTCCGAGCGCGCAACTGCCGACTACGGCAGCACCGGCACCTACAGCACTGCCGACTCCGCCGCCGACCACGCCGCCCACTGCGGCGGCGTAGGTGATGGCTCCGGTTTCTGCCGCAGCTCCGACTCCCGCCACGCAGCCTGTGACAACTCCGAAAACGTCGCTGCCCTTGTCGAGTATGTCGGAGAAGCTGAACAGTCCGGAGGGGTCAGTGTTGTTGATGAAATCGCCTGCCGCATACAGGTAAGAGTTGGTCTCCTGCCCCGACGGGTCCGGCTGGGTGAAGCGGCCGAGAGACGGGTCGTAGTAACGGTGGCCCATCTTGTACAGGCCCGTCGGGTCCAGATACGTGCCCGCGTAGCGGTGGGGCTGGGGGACTGTCTCGGTGGTGGTGCCGCGGGGCAGGCCGGTGGGGCCGTAGGCGTAGGTGTGGGTGCGCTTGCCCGTGTCGTCGACGAGGCCGAGGACGTTGCCCGTGGCGTCGGTGAGGTAGTAGTAGGACTTCCCCCCAGTCGTCATGGAGTTCAAGGTGCCCGCCGGTTCGCGGATGAATCCGGTGTCGACGCCGTTGGTGGTCGTGGACGCCAGGCCGAGCGCGGTGTGGTGGAACCAGGTCGAACCCAGTTTCGTGCGCTCGGAGTTGTCCGTGCCGGCGTGGACCAGGTCGTAGCTCTTGCCGCCTGCGGTGATGGTGGAGAGCTGGCTGTAGTCCGTCCACGTCTCGTTCGTGCGGGCGGTGGTGCTCGCGCCCGCCGTCTCGTTGCCGAGCTTGTCGTAGGACCAACCGGTGGTGGAGCCGTTCTTGCCGGTCAGTTCGCTGGCGTCGTCGTAGGTGTAGGTGGTGCCGCCGGGGCAGGCGTTCTTGCTGCCGTCCTGGGACGTGAGGTTGCCGGCCTTGTCCCAGCAGTACAGCCACGACGCCTTGCGGGCACCGGCGGCGTCGGCTTCCAGGGCGTAGCGGAGGCGGTCCTGGGAGTCGTAGTCGTAGGTGGTCTTGTACTTGGTGAGGTTGTCGGTGCGGGTGCGAATCTTGGTGGTGTCCTTGCCCGCGGTGTTCTTGTAGTCGTAGGTCAGGTCGATCAGGGTGGTCGTGCCCGAGGTGGTCTTGACGGCCTCGGGGCGGCCGTTGTCGTCGATGGTCACCGACTGCGTCGTGCCGCCGGGGTAGACGGTCTTGGTGCGCTTGTCGTTGTTGTCGTAGTCGAAGTCGGTCTTCTTGCCGTCCGGGGCGGTCAGGTAGTCCAGGCGGCCGGCCTTGTCCCAGGTGTAGTCGGTCTTGCCGGTCGGGTCGGTGTAGTGGTCGACCTCGCCGCCCGGGGTGTAGGCCAGCGCCGTCTGGGCGCCGTTTTGCAGGGTGCGGACGCTTTCGCGGTTGAGCTTGTCGTAGGTCCAGCCCGTAGTGCCGGAGGCGTCCGTGCGGGTCCTAACGTTGCCGTCGCCGTCGTAGGTGAACTTAACGGTGGGGTTGGTGGAGGAGACCTCGCGGACGCGGTCACGGTTGTCGTAGGCGTAGAGGGTGGTGATGTTCCGGCCGTCCTTGACCGTCTCCACGCGGCCCAGCGCGTCGTACGTGTACGTCGTCTCGCCTAGCGGCGCCGGCGGCTTGACCTTCCACAGGTTGCCCTTGGTGTCGTACTCGAAGGAGGTGACCTTGCCGTTGGCGTCTTTGGCGGTGCAGCGCTGGCCCTCGAAGCCGCCGCAGGTCGGGGTGTCCTTGTTGTAGGTGTACTCGCGGGTGCCGCCGGCGGTGCCGGACGTGGTGACCGACATGGTGTTGCCGTTGGTGTCGTACTTGAAGGTGTCCTTGCGGCCGTCCGCGGTGGTGAAGT
This sequence comes from Streptomyces deserti, assembly GCF_054782695.1. Classification (NCBI taxonomy): domain Bacteria; kingdom Bacillati; phylum Actinomycetota; class Actinomycetes; order Kitasatosporales; family Streptomycetaceae; genus Streptomyces; species Streptomyces deserti. The sequence goes on along the minus strand of NZ_BAAGRZ010000049.1, from coordinate 7,412 downwards.
CGTTGGGCAGGTCGGTGCCGGCAACGGTCTGATAAGCCGTCACCGACGCCGTTGCACCGAGCGGAAGCTTCTGCGAGAGGGCGTTGTTGCGGCCGTCCCAGCCGTAGGTCGTGGTGTTGCCGCCGGTGCCGTCCGCGCCCGTGCCCATCGCGTCGATGGCGGTCTGCAGCAGGTGGTCGGTGTACTTGGCGTGGCGGGAGTGGCCCAACGCGTCGGTGACCTTGGTGACCTCGCCGTCCGCGTTGTGCACGTACTGCGTCGCGTCGCCGTCGGGGTCGGTGACCGTGGTGGTGCCCGCGTCGGAGGGGCTGGCGGCCGTGTAGTCGTAGCGCCAGGTCGGACCGATGTGACCGCTGCTCGTCACCTCGGTGGCACGCTGCATCGACCTGACGCGGTTGTGGGCGTCGTAGCTGAACAGCGTAATGGTGCCCTCGGGGGTGGTCACCTTCGTCAGGCGGCGTGAGGAGTCGTACGCGTAGGCAGTGGCCTTGCCGTCGGTGTCGGTGACCTTGGCCAGGTTGCCCGCCGGGTCCAGGTCGAACACGGCCGTGCGGCCCGTGTGGTCCTTGGCCTGCCACTGGCTGGGGTTCGTCTTCACCAGGTCGATCCAGCGGCCCGAGCGGGTCTCGGTCAGTTTGAAGCCCTTGTGCTCGCCATCCTCGCCGTGCTGGTCGACGGTGATCACGCCGTCGTTCTTGTCCGTGACCTTCGTCAGCGTGCCGTGCTCGTCGTAGGTGTCCTTCGTGCCCGACTTGCGGTCGGTCAGGGCGTAGGTGCCGTCCGCGTTCTTCTTCAGGTCCTTCGAGTAGCCCGTCGGCGTGGTGTAACCGCCGGTGCTCGTCTCCTTGAACCGCAGTGTGTTGCCGGTGGCGTCGTAGACGATCACTTCCCCGTCACCGAACTGGAGGTAGCGCTCGTACGCCTGCCACCAGCGCTGCGACACCTTCCCCCAGGGCGCTTCAAGGGAGTTGTACGTCCGCGCCAGCTGCAGCTTCTGGCCCACACCGGCGATGTCGAAGTCGGTGGCCGCCAGCATCAGGTTGCCGTTGGAGACGTTGACCCGCGCCACCATCGCGTCGTTCAGACGCGTGTCGATGATCCGGTGCCAGGGCACCTCACCCTGGCCCTCCGGAACGAACGAGGTGGCCTCGGCAGCGGCCCCCGCACGCTCGGCCCCGGCCCTCCCTCCCGCAGTACGGGCCTGCTGCGCCGCCCGCCACGCGGCGACCTCGGGCGACGGCTCGGCCTCCGCCTGGGACTCCGGTGCCTTGACCGACCCGGCCGGTGTCGAGGGCGCCTCGACCTTCGTCGGTCTCGTCCAGGGGCTCTCCGGCTCCGGTAACTCCGGCCTAGGCGGCGCAGCCAGCCCCGGTGCCGCCGAGAGCACCACGGCGGCGGTCGTGAGCGCGGACAGGAGAGCGGTTCTGCGTGTTCTTCGGGCACGCCACAGCGGCGTGCTCTGCGCACGTGAATGCATCAGCTTCCCCCACGGAAGTCAGACAGACAGTCAGAATCGGCGAGCCATACGGTCACCTGGGCCACACAAGCTGTCACAAGAAGCACACAAAGCGACGGGCTGTTCCCCGTATCTGCCGTCCCATGCCAGCCGGATTCAGCCCCACCTCTTCGACGGGATGAAGCCATGCATACCGCAGCAACTCACCACCTCGGCAGGAGAGAATTGTGCGATCCATTGCGATCCCAGGGGATCACACTGACTGGAACCTTTGACTTTCGTCGGCACAGCACGCGGCCGTGCTGCCGGACGCAGCCTGTGCAGATCTTGTGCGCGGGCGTGACGTGCTGTCCGGCCCGTGTTGATCAGGTGATCGCGCCAAGAACGTCCGTCCCCCGAGCGGATGCGCGAACAAGGGCTCCGGCGTTGCCTCGTTCCGGGCCCCTGGCACCGGCGCCCGGCTCCACTCGTGAGCGTGGGCCGGGCGCACTGGTGTCGCTCAGGTCAGTCTCGCGTCCTCGGTGCGGGGGCCGGTCTCCAGCAGCACCGGCGCCCCAGCCGCCGGTGCTGGCTGTGTGTCTCTGCGTCCTTCGAAGGGGTGAAGGTCCTCATCCCGCGCAACCGCCGGCCCCGGGGTGGGTGTCGTGCACAGGCGACACCACCCGCTCAACCATGTGGAGCCAGCTCTTGCGTAAGAACCTCGTCACCGCTGCCGCTGTTGCCGCCGGCGCCCTGACCGCCTTGACCCTGGTGCCGGCACACGCCGCCGAGTACAGCTCGGCGCTGAAGATCCGCGGAGTGCAGTACGACGCACCCGGCCGGGACTCCAACAGCTGCTCCTCGGGCAACACCGACGAGGAATACCTGACGGTGAAGAACTACTCCGCCCGCTCGACGGTCAACCTCAAGGGCTACGTCGTCAAGGACGCCACCGGCAACCGCTTCACCTTCACCGCCAACCACTACCTGCAACCCGGCGACTACGTGAAGCTGCGCGGCGGCCACGGCACCGACTCCGACACCCACAACGTCGTCTACCGCGACAACTGCAACTTCCTGTGGAACAACGACAAGGACACCATCTACCTGTACAAGCCCTCAGGCAGCCGCGCCGACGTCCACACCTACACCAAGTCCAGCAACGATCCTGACGGCAACGGATACATCAGCTTCCACAGCTGAGACCACTCCGCCCCGCTCGGGGCCGACTCCCACCCAGCCCGCCCCAGCCCATCGCTGGGGCGACGCTGCTGGTGCCAGGACTGCGCGGTTCTCCCGCACGACCACGACGGGACGCTGAGTGGATTTCCGAGGGCGACGCACCCCGGCCACGTGAGAGATCGGGCATGCCGTGGTTAGGCAGTCAGTGCCTTGCGGGCGCGGCAGGGAGTCCAGTGACCTCGCCCTCGGCGTAGTCCTTGCCCGGAGTCGTCGCTTGCCGACCGCCTCGTGCTGCTCGCCGCGGCCACGCGTCGGCGCCGTCCGCGCTCCAACCTCACGCTCCTGCGCGGCTTGCGCGTCGATGTCTTCCTCACCGCGGTCTTCCTGGCGGGCTGTTTCTTCGCCGTAATCTTCTTCTTCGGCATGTCGTGGACGTCGGCGTCCTCGCCGCGGTCCGCCCGTGCCTTCTGTACGGACTGGGTCAGGGCGGCCATGAGGTCGACGATCCGGCCGGACTCGCCCTCCGGCTCCGGCAGGGCCGGCGGCTCGCGGTGCTCCCGCTTGGCTTCGATGATCTGTTCCAGGGCCTCGGTGTAGGTGTCCTGGAACTCCGGCGGCGGCAGCATCGCAGCAGGCCGAGGCGTTCCCGACCGCTCCAGGCGTATTTGGCGACGGCGACCTTGGCGGAGCGGCCCAGGGCCTGGGCGAGCAGCTTGTAGGGCTTGTGGGCGACCTGCCCGGCCGGCTGGAGGTAGTAGCCCTCGCCGATCCGGATCGGGTCCACGGACTCCAGCGGCACGAACGCTTCGATCTCGATGGCCTTGGCCGTAGGCAGGGGCAGGTCGCGCAGTTCGTCGTCGCTGATCGGGATGACCTGCTCCTTGGTGAGCTGGTAGCCCTTACCGATCTCGTCATTGCGGACTTCGCGGTCCTCGGGTCTCGCAGAACTTGCGCACCCTCACGCGGCCCATGTCCTCCAGGTGGTACTGGTGGAAGTGGACACTGTGATCTTCCGTGGCACTCTGCACGTTGATCGGCACGGTGACCAGACCGAAGGAGATGGCGCCTGACCATACGGTTCGGGGCATGAGGCACCTCCACGCTAGCCCCGAGCAGCACCAGCCTACGAGCGGCACAGCCACCACGCATGCGTGCGCCCGCCACATCGCGGCGTCGAGCGGGCCGCCGTTTGGCGTGACACCAGCAGGCATCGTCCTACGTGGCCCTGAGGCGGTGGAATTCCTCCAGGGCGGATCGCAGCTGCGGGGCTTGGTCCCACTCCGCGCCGTGCTCTACGTCGGGTGTACGCCAGTGGTGCACGAGCCCTTCGGCGACATCGTCCGGGCTTGCCAAGACACGGCGCAGCGAGGCGACGGGGGCTTCGAGAAGCACCTGGCCGGGTGTCGGAGCCGAGCAGGGCGTGGGACCAGCCCGTGTCGTCGTCCCAGGCGAGCCGCACCCCGCCCCGGGTGCCGGTGCGGCTGACGTCCCAGATGAGGAGGATGAAAATCCTGTCGTGGCCGTCGGTGTCGTAGTACGGGCGCAGGGCGACGTCGGCCCGGACGATACCGGGCGGAATCCCGCGGTCGGCCAGGGGCCTGGTCGACCGCTCTCACGTACGGCCAGTGCGGTGCTTCGCGCTCCCCCAGCCGGTGCCAGCCGGGCGGGTCAAGTAGCACGGCGCCTCAGAGGCGGATGGAGCAAGGGCGGGAGTCGAACTGTTCACGAGTTTGGGCAGCGCTGGTCCCGCGTGTGACTTCGCTTGGGGGCCCGAGCCAGTGCTGGTGGCGGAGCTCCGCGACCACCAGCACCGTCGCTGGGGACGGCATGCACCTTGGGCCCCTGACGACAGGTCAGCAGCGCCGGTTACCAGGTGGTGCCTGCGGGCTCCTCGATGGTGGTGTTGATGCGGTTGAAGAAGTTGGTGAGGCTGATCATCAGGATGATCGCGGAGAGCTGCTCCTCGTTGAAGTGGTCTGCGGCCTCGTTCCACACCTCGTCTGGGACGGCCTTCCCGGAGCGGTCAGCGATCCGGGTGGCGACCTCGGTCAGGGCCAGGGCCGCGCGCTCCTCGTCGGTGAAGAACGGCGCCTCGCGCCAGGCAGCCACGGCGTGCAGGCGTTCGTCGCTCTCGCCGTGCTTCTTCGCACCCGCCACGCCGGCGAACACGCAGGCGCTGCAGCCGTTGATCTGGCTGGCCCGCAGGTGGACCAGCTCCAGGATCTGCGGGGAGACGCCGCCCTGGTACATGGCCTTGTAGATGTTCTGGATGCCCTTCATGGCGTCCGGCAGGACCAGGGCGGGGTTCTTCATCCGGGCAGTGGTGGTGATCGCGGCGTTCATCTGATGCTCTCCTGGTGATCCGTTAGCGTCTGTCACTGGACCGACGGACCCGGCCACGGGGGTGTGACAGGTGAGCGAGAACTTTTTTCTGGCCGACCGTTTCGAGGCGGAGCGGCCCGCGCTGCGGGCGGTGGCCTACCGGATGCTGGGGTCGCTCGCCGAGGCGGAGGACGCCGTCCAAGAGGCGTGGTTCAAGCTCAGCCGCACCGATGTGAGCGACGTGAAGCCTGGGCGCCTGGCTCACCACGGTCGTGGGCCGGATATGCCTGGACATGCTGCGCTCGCGTACCTCGCGACGCGAGGACCCGCTGCCCGAGCAGGACGGGTCAATCCGGCTGCCGGACCCGGTGGTCACCGCGCTGTCCCGCGTCGACCCCGAGCAGGAGATCCTGATCGCGGATTCGGTGGGTATCGCACTCATGATCATCCTACAGACCCTCTCCCCGGCCGAGCGACTCGCCTTCGTCCTGCACGACATGTTCGACGTGCCCTTCGACGACATCGCCCCCATCCTCGGCCGGACGACGGTCTCCACGCGGCAGCTCGCCAGCCGCGCCCGCCGCCGGGTTCAGGGTGCCGCCCCGGCGGCCGACACGGACCTCGCCCGGAAGCGCAATGTCGTGGACGCCTTCCTCACCGCCTCCCGCGGGGGCGACTTCGAAGCGCTCCTGGCCGTCCTCGACCCCGATGTGGTCGCGCGCTCCGACGGCGGCACGCTCGTTCCGAGCATCCTGCGACGCGGCGCGTCCGACGTGGCATCCCAGGCGATCACCTTCGCCCGCTTCGCGGCGGACGCACGCCTCGTCCTGGTCAACGGCACACCCGGCGTTGTCTCATTCGCCGAGGGCCGACCGCTGTCCGTCATGTCGTTCACCATCCGCGACGGCCGCATCACCGGACTCGACATCCTCACCGATCCCGACCGTCTGACCACGCTCCGCCTGACCGCCTAACCGATGCCCGGCCACCCCGGCAAGCGGACGCTGCCCGTGCATGCCATCGAATGGTCGGCAGGGCCCGCCAATGGCGGCCGCGCCGATGAGGATCGGGCGCTGTCACATCTCGTGAACATCGAACACAGCGCGGTTCGGGTGCCTCCCAAACTGCTGAACAGATGCTGCCGAACTTCGGGTTCTGGTCCAACTTCTGTGGAACGGTGACGCCCAGTACCGACGGGGGTGTCGGTAGGACGGTCGATAATGCCGGTCATGGCAGATCGCAGTCCGGTTCTCCGGATCATCACCTCGGCGGCGCGGGAGTCCCTGAAGCCTCTCGGCCTGGCCCAGCGTGGGCGGTCGCGGCTATGGATTGATGATCAAGGGTGGTGGCTCGGGGTTGTGGAGTTCACCCCGCCACGCACTGCTGGCAGCGGTCTGCACGTCGGTGCGATGTGGCTGTGGCACGACGTGGACCACCTGGCCTTCCACGTGGACGCAGTCCGAGTCAGCCCTGAGCCGTTCCGCAGCGAGGAACAGTTCACGCCGCTGGCACTCGAACTCAGCCGACAGGCGGCTGCGAACGTGACCGCGCTGAGGGAGAAGTTCCCGGTTCTGCCAGACGTCGTCCGATACCTGACGTCCAGGCCGGTGCGGCGGGGATTCCTGTGGGACTGCTTCGACGCCGGGATCGCGGCCGCCCTGGTCGGGGATCCGGACACAGCTCGCGATCACTTCGAGCGAATCCTTCGAGAGGACCCGCTGGCCCCGTGGATGGTCGAAGCCCAGGAGAAGGCACGTGAGCTTCACGCGATCGCGCCAGATCGCGCCGCCGTGACGGCCTGGGTCGCCCGGGCCGTCGACTCATGCCGGAGCAAGCTGGGCCTGGATCCTGTGCCGCTCGCGATCAGCTGAATGGACCTGCTCGTTGAGCAACAGAGCTGCGGTCAGGCCAGCAGGACTCGCTTCCGCAGCAGGTCGAAGCCGGCCCGGCCGTACACTGGCGCTTGATCATTTTGATTCGGTTGACGTGGCCTTCGACTACGCCGGAACTCCACGGCAGTGTTAGGCCGGCGGTGACGGCGGCGAGATCGCGTTCGAGGCCGTTGACGAAGGTGTGGAGGCTGGGCAGGTCGTCGGCGCGGACCGCCTTGACTGAGCACTTCCGCTGGCCACTCTGAGCACGGAAGTTGGTCGCTCCGAGCCAAAAGCTGCGGGGTTCATCGGTCGCTGGGAGTAGGTCCTGCGCCTCAGGCGCGCTTCGCGCCTGCTTGACTAGGGTCGGTCCTCATGGAGACCACGGGAATCGTTCGTCGCCAGACGGCGGAGCGTATAAGACGTCGTCTCATTTGGTGAGTCTGCGGTAGCAGATGAGGCTGCAGGCGATGGCGGTGAAGGCCAGGAAGTGTTCGGCCTTGCATTCGTAGCGGCGGTGCAGGCGTCGGCAGCCGCCCAGCCAGGACATGGTGCGCTCGATCGTCCAACGGTGCCGGCCGAGCCGGGTGGAGGACTCGATG
>NZ_BAAGRZ010000048.1:0-31556 GCF_054782695.1 Streptomyces deserti | reverse complement strand
CCGGCCGTGCGGACGAACAGGTCAAGATCCGTGGCTTCCGGGTCGAGCCCGGCGAGGTCGAGGCCGTGCTGGCCGGGCACCCGGCGGTCGGCCAGGCCGCGGTGGTCGTCCGTGAGGACATCCCGGGGGACAAACGGCTCATCGGTTACCTGGTGCCGCAGAAGCAGGGCACGGCCATCGACGGCGCGGTCCGCGCGTACGCGGCCCAGCGGCTGCCGGAGTACATGATCCCCACGGCGTTCGTGGAACTGGACACCCTGCCGCTGACGGTCAACGGCAAGCTCGACCGGAAGGCCCTGCCCGACCCCGGCCTCGCGCACGGGACCGGCGGCACAGTGGCCCCCGGGCCGCTGGGGGCGGTCGAGCAGGCCATGTGCGAGGCGTTCGCCGAGGTGCTCGGGCTGCCCGAGGTCAAGGTGAACGACGACTTCTTCGCACTCGGCGGGCACTCCCTGCTGGCGGTCACGCTGGTGCACCGGCTGGAGGCCCGGGGCATCACCATCTCCGTCCGGGACGTGATGGCCGCCCCGACCGTGACCGCGCTGCGGAACACGCTCAGCCTGTCGTCGATGCGGGACTCGCTCGGTGTGCTGCTGACGATCCGCGACGGCGCTGATCGGCCGCCCCTGTTCTGCGTCCACCCGGCAGGCGGGCTGAGCTGGTGCTACACGCCCTTCGCACAGCACGCGCCGGAGGACCTGCCCCTCTACGGTCTGCAGGCCCGCGGCGTCGACGGCAACGCCCCCTTCGCGGGCTCGCTGGCGGAGATGGCGGCCGACTACATCGAGCGGATGCGCGAGGTGCAGCCGGCCGGCCCGTACCACATCGTCGGCTACTCCTTCGGCGCGGCTCCAGCGCATGAAATCGCCGTCCAGCTGCGGGCGCAGGGCGAGGAGGTGGCCGCCCTGGTCATCATGGACTCCTTCCCGCTCGACGACGAGGTCGCGACGGCCGGCGCCGAGGACGGCGCGACCGCCGACGGGGACCTGTCGTGGGAGGACGCGATCCGGGCGGAGTTCGGCCACCTGCTCGGCGGGTTCTCCGACGAGGAGATCGCGGTCGTCGCGCGGACGTTCGAGAACAACACCCGGATCAGGGCCGCGCACACCACCGGCCGGTTCGAGGGCGACGCGCTGATCCTCACCTCGGCGGACAACGCTCCGGAGGACGGGCCCCTCACAGCGAAATGGGCGCCCTACGTCTCCGGCGAGTTGACGGAGGTGTCCATCCCGTGCGGACACGTGGACATGGTCCGCCCCGACATGATGGGCCTGGTGTGGCAGGCGATCTCGGCCTGGCTGGAATCCCGATGACGACAGGAACGGAGAGAACAGACATGCGACGCACATCCCTGTTGTGTGTCCCCTTCGCGGGTGCCGGCGCCTCGTTCTTCCACCCGTGGGCGGCGCTGACGGACGGGAACCCGCGGATCGTGGCACTCCAGTTACCGGGCCGGGAGTGGCGGCTCTCCGAGGACCCGTACCGGGACGTGGCGCAGGCCGCGGCCGGACTCTTCCCCGCCGTGACCGAGGAGATCAGCCCGGGCGACCGGGTCGCGATCTTCGGTCACAGCCTCGGCGCGGTACTGGCGTACGAGCTCGCCCACCTGCTGGTCGATCGCAGCGGAACCGACGTGGCGCGGCTCTTCGTGAGCGGCTCACCGGGCCCCTGGACGCGGCGCACCAGACGGGCGACCGGCCTCCCCGACGAGGAGTTCCTGCTGCGCGTCAAGGAGTTCGCCGGCTACGACCACGAGGCGCTGGCCGATCCGGACATGCGCGAGCTGATCCTGCCGACCCTGCGGGCGGACGTCGAGATGCACGAGAACTACGTCCCCGCCACGGACCGGCCGCTGCCGCTGCCCATCACCGCCGTGCGCGGCACCGGGGACGACCTGGTCACGGCCGAGCAGACCGGTGAATGGGCCAAGGCGACCAGCGCCGAGTTCACCCAGACCGAGGTGGAGGGCGGACACATGTACATCGCCGAGGACCCCGGCAGCCTGCTGCGCCTGGTCGACGACGCGTTCGCCCGCTAGGAGAGGCCATGCAGCTTGCCGGCAAGACCGCGATCGTCACCGGGGCCGCCCGCGGGCTGGGACGGGCCTGCGCGCTCGCCTTCGCCCGCGAGGGCGCCGATCTCGTCCTCCTCGACCTCTGCGCGGACCTGCCCGGTGTGCCGTACCCGCTCGGCAGCGCAGGCCAGCTGGCGTACAGCGCCGACCTGTGCCGCGAGCAGGGCGCCGCCGTCCTGGCCCGGCAGGCCGACGTCCGCGACCTGGCCGCGCTGCGGGATGCCGTGGACGACGCCCACGGCCGGTTCGGGCGGATCGACGTGCTGCTCAACAACGCCGGGATCGCCGCGCCTTCCGGCAAGCCCGCCGACGAGATCGACGAGGACGAGTGGCACCTCATGCTCGACGTGGATCTGTCCGGCGCGTGGCGCGCGACCAAGGCGGTCGGCAAGATCATGACCGCCCAGCGGGCCGGCAGCATCATCAACGTCGCGTCCACGGCCGGGCTGGTCGGATACCGCAACTTCGCGGGATACGTGGCGGCCAAGCACGGCGTCATCGGGCTCACCAAGGCCACGGCACTGGACTTCGCCCCGGTGAAGGTCCGGGTCAACGCCCTGTGCCCGGGGTCGGTCCGGGACGAGGCGGCGGTGGAGGGCCGGATGCTGTCGGAGATCGCCAGGTCGCTTCAGGTGCCGGTCACCGAGCACGAGGAGGCATTCGTCCAGGCGCAGCCCATGAACACCCTGATCGAGCCCGGCGACGTGGCCTCGGCCGCCGTCTGGCTCGCCTCCGACGGATCCCGGCAGGTCACGGGATCGGTCATCACCGTCGACGGCGGGTTCACGACTCGCTGAGCACAGGGAGAGGGACGTGGTCACCTTCCAGTCAGCCGAGGACGCCCGGCAGTGCCACGCACTGCGCGTCCGCCTCGGAGCCCCGGCCCGGGTGGACGTGCCCTGGGTGGAACGGGTGCCGTTCGCCAGTGACGAGCCGGGCGCCGTGCGACACCGCGAACGCGAGCTGGCCCGGCCGGTCGACGCCGACCGCGGAGCGCGCACCGTACTGATCGAATACACCGACGGCCAGGCCGACCTGGTCGTCGTGGCCCACCGGGCCGCGTTCGATCAGCGAGCGTTACGGCGCCTGGTGGCCGCGGTGCGCGACGGTGCGGAACCCGCGCCGACAGCCGCGGAAGCAGACCTGCCCGGGGACTTCGACCACGCGCCCGCCTGGGGGCTGGGCGACCGGCGCCTCGGGGACGCGTCGGCCGGCCACCGGGCAGACCTGCCCGAGGGCACCTCGCGTGAACCGGCGGGCTGGCTGGCGGCGCTCGCCGTCGTGCTCTCCCGGTACGAGCCGGAGCAACAGCCGGTGGTCGCGGCACTGGACACCGGCCGACGGGACGACACCCTGCCCGCTTCGGCCGTGAGCGCCGGGCTGATCTTCGACCTGGGCGGCGAGGGGGAGTATGTGCCGTGCCTGGCGCCCGTCTTCCCGCTGACGATCACCGTGGGCGAGGGCGGTCTGCGCTGCGACCACCGGCTCGGCCGCGTGAGCGAGCCGATCGCGAAACAGTTCGTGCGGCACCTCATCGAGGCGCACCGGCAGATCACCGGTCCGTCCGACCTCTACGACGCGGCGGAACGCGAACGGATCCTGGAACTGGGGCGAGCGCCGCGGCCCCTGCTCAGCACGCCGCGACGGATCCCGGACGTGTTCGCCGAGCGGGTCGCCGAACACCCCGACGCCGTCGCGCTCCTGGACGAGGACGTCCAAGTGACCTACCGCGAGCTCGACCAGTGGGCCAACCGGCTCGCGCATGGCCTGCGCGCGGCCGGAGTGGACGACGGAACCCTGGTCGGTGTCTGCCTGGAACGCTCGGCGCAGCTCGTGGCGGTCCTGCTCGCCGTGCTCAAGGCCGGGGCGGTCTATGTGCCGCTGGACCCGGCGTATCCGGCGGAACGTCTCGCGTACACGGTCGAGGACTCCGACATGAACGTCGTGGTCACCGGGCTGGCGGAGTTCCCCGGCTCCCCGGGCCTTCAGGTGCTCACGCCCGCACAGGTGCTGGAGCTGAGCGACGACGAAGCGGACGGTCCGCCCGTGACCGGCACCAGCCCGCAGGAGGCGGCGTATGTGATCTACACCTCGGGTTCCACCGGAAGGCCCAAGGGGGTGCTCGTCCCGCACGCCAATGTCGTCGCTCTGATGGACGCCACCCGCGACGACTTCGCGCTCGGCACCGCCGACGTGTGGACGTTCTTCCACTCCGTCGCGTTCGACTTCTCGGTCTGGGAGATCTGGGGCTGTCTGATGACCGGCGGCCGCCTCGTCGTCGTCCCGTACTGGGTGTCCCGGTCGCCGGAGCAGTTCCACGACCTCGTCGCCGCCCGCGGGGTCTCCGTGCTGAGCCAGACGCCGTCCGCCTTCGCCCAACTCGCGGAGGCGGACCGCGCCAAGGCCAGGCGGCTCGCGGTGCGGCTGGTGGTCTTCGGGGGCGAGCCGCTGGACGCCCGGAGCCTGCTGCCGTGGCTGGACCGGTACCCCGAATCCCGCTGCCGGCTCGTGAACATGTTCGGGATCACCGAGACCACCGTGCACGTCACCGCCGAGACCGTCACACGACGGCTCGCCCTGGCCGGATCCCGGTCCGTGGGCAGGGCGCTCCCCGGCTGGCGCGTGTACGTCCTGGACGCGGCGGGGCGGCTCGCGCCCCCCGGGGTGGCCGGGGAGATCCACGTCGGCGGCGCCGGGGTCGCGCTCGGCTACCTGCGGCGCCCCGAGCTGACAGCGGAGCGGTTCCGCCCCGACCCGTTCGGCGGCGGGCGGATGTACCGGACCGGTGACCGGGGCCGGCTGCGTCCGGACGGCGCGCTGGAGCACCTGGGACGGCTCGACAACCAGGTCAAGTTGCGCGGGTTCCGCATCGAACTGGGCGAGATCCGTTCGGTGCTGGCCGAATGCCCCGGGGTGACCGCTGCCGCCGTGATGCTGCGTCAGGTGGATCCACGGGACGCGGCGACCGGCCGCCTCGACGCGTACGTGGTCCTCTCGGAGGGCTCCACGGCGGGCGTGCGGGAACGGGTCGCCCGTATCCTCCCCGACTACATGCTGCCCTCCACCGTCACGGCGCTGCCCGCGCTTCCGGTGACGGCGAACGGGAAGCTCGACCTCGCCGCCCTGCCCGAACCGGCAGCGCCCTCGCCCGGCGGGACGGAAGACCCCGGGGGCGTCGACGACGACCTCTCCGGCGAGTTGCTGACGGTGTGGGAGCAACTGTTCGGGTTCACCGTGGGCTTGTCCGACAGCTTCTGGGAGCTGGGCGGGAACTCGCTGCTCGCCGTGCGGATGGCGTCGATGCTGCGCGAACGGGGTCTGCCGTCCCTGCATCCGCGCCTGCTCTACCTCAACCCGACCGTGCGGGAACTGGCGCTCGTGCTGAGGGAGTGAACGGCCTACTCGGAGGTGCTCTCGACGATGCGGTTCTCCCAGGCCCAGACGGCGATCTCGGTCCGGTTGCGCACCCCGAGCTTGGTCTGGATCCCCGACAGGTGGCTCTTGACCGTGCTCAGGGAGATGAACAGCTCGGCGGCGATCTCCTGGTTGGTGCGGCCGCGCGCGATGGCCTTGACGACCTCCAGCGCGCGTCCGGACAGTTGCGGCGGCTGCTTGGCGCGGCCGCGGGGCATCGCCTGGCTCTCGTTCAGGTGCTTCAGCAGCCGTAGCGTGACCGACGGCGAGACCAGCGCCTCGCCGTTGTGGGCGGCGCGGACGGCCTCGATGAGCAGGGCGGGCCCGGCGTCCTTGAGGACGAACCCCGCCGCGCCGCCGCGCAGTGCCCCGTAGACGTATTCGTCGAGGTCGAACGTGGTGACCACGATGACCCGCATCGGATCGGTCACCTGCGGGCCGGCCAGCGCGCGGGTGACCTCGATGCCGTCGAGCTTGGGCATCCTGATGTCCACCAGGCACACGTCCGGCCGTAGCCGCCTGGCCATCGCGATCGCCTCGGCGCCGTCCTCGGCCTCGCCGATGACGGAGATATCGGGCTGGTCCTCGAGGATCAGCCGCAGGCCGCGGCGGATCATCGCCTGGTCGTCGGCGAGCAGGACCTTGATGGTCATCCGGGCTCCCTGGTGGGGATGGGCAGGGTCGCCCGCACGGACCAGCCGGCGCCGGGCCGGGGACCGGCGCTCAGCGAGCCGCCGAGCGTTTCGACGCGTTCGCGCATACCGATCAAACCGTACCCGCCGCGGTGGTGGGGCCGGGCGGAGTTCGGCGGGGCGTCGTCGGCGACTTCGACGGTGACGGCCTCGGCGTCGCGGCCGACGGTGACGTCGATGCAGCGGGCGTGCCGCGCGTGCCGCAGGACGTTCGTCAGGGCCTCCTGGACGATGCGGTACACGGTGCTGGTGACCTCCGGCGGCCATTCCGTGTCGTCGTCGGGCGCGTGCAGACGCACCTTCGGGCCCTGGCGGCTGAAGCGCTCGACCAGCGTGCTGAGCCCCTCCGGCCCGGGCGAGGCGGGTGCCGCGTCGTCGGTGTCGCGCAGCAGCCCGACGACGCGGCGCATCGCGGCCATGGCTTCGAACCCGGCGGTCTCAATCTCGGTCAGCGAGTCCGACACCTTCTCCGGGTCCCGCCGCGCCACGACCTGGGCGGCCTGCGCCTGGATCAGCATCCCCGTGATGTGGTGGGCCACGATGTCGTGCAGTTCCCGGGCGAGCTCGAGCCGTTCGGCCCGGCGTACCTGTTTGGCGGTGGCCTTCGCCCGGTCGTCGAGCCTGCGCAGCGACAGCCCCACCCCGAGGGCGGCCAGCCAGGCCGCCGCGGCGATGGCCGAGACGGCGGTTGCCGGCCGGGCGGCGACCTGGGCGGCGACCAGCAGCAGCCCGGCGGCCGCGATGCTCCCGGCCCGCACCGTCGGCAGCGCCCTGACCGCGGAACCGACGAGCACCGACAGGCCCAGGGCCATGGAGGGGCCGAGCCCGGCGGGAAGTTGGGTGTCGGGCAGCAGCGGGACGAGGACCGCCACCGCGGCCACGACCAGGCCCGCGACCGCGGTCCAGGTCCGCTCCCGATGGCGCATCAGCGCGAGCCCGCACACCACCGCGGCGGCGGCGGCGCCGGGTACCCAGGACGCGGCTCCCCAGGTCTGCGCGAGGGCGACGGCCTGGATGGCGATCGCCGCGAGGAACGTGACGCCGAGCCCGACGGTGGAGACGACCTTGGCCCACGGGTTCGGAATGGTCACGTTGATCAGATTACCGAATCCGTGCCCGCGGTCCGCGCCGTTCGGCGGGGCCGCGGCCGGGGTGCCGGGCGGCTTCGCGGTACTGGCGGCGGGCTGGGCGGCGCTCATCGCGTTCAGATCTCCGGTCATGCTACGAGTGCGGCGGGTTGGCCCAGGAGTCCTGGGGTGCCGGGGCGCCGGCCAACGCCCGGTTGTCGAGCCCGCGCAGCACCGGCCCCATCACCAGGGCGACGATCATCGCCAGCGTGGCCACGCTCGTCACGCCGCTGAACCCGTCGAGCCAGATGAGCACGGTCACCGCGATGCCGCCCACGGCGATCCCGGCGGCCTGCCCCGCCGGCAGCGTCCTGAGCGCGGAGCCGACGAGCACCGCCAGAGCGAACGCCGTGATGGGCGCGGGCTCCTGCGGCAGGTCGTCCCCGGCCTTCAGGGACACCAGGACGGCGGCGGCCGTCACGACCAGACCCGCGAGCGCGGTCAGCAACTTGTGCCGCTCGCGCAGCAGCGCGATGCCGCTCATGACGATCGAGACGGCGGTGCCGAACACCCAGGAGGCGCCGCCCCAGCTGGTCATGAACATGAACGCCGTGAAGACGATCCCCAGGGCGCACACGACGCCCAGCGCGACGTTGAACATCTTTCCAGGTGGCCTTGTCGGCTGCTCCGCTGTATTCATGCCGCTCAGGCTAGAAAGCCGAAGCACGTCACGTACCAGCCGAAAGTACGGAACAGCGTTGACGCAGCCGTGCTTTGGGCCGGTTCTGACGCCGTGACCGAAGACCCGCCATCACCATCGCCTCGGCCGGCGCCGCCCTGGTCGCCGTCTCCCCGCCCAGGCCCGGCGTCCGGTTCCCGAAGGTGGTGTGGACGGGGGGCACGGAACCAGAATCTGGCGGATGCTGACGTTCTGGCGTTCACCGGCGGGCCAGCCGCCCTGGGCCCGTCCCGCGTTACTGGGCATCGCCGTCCTGGCCGCGGCGCTGTATTCATGGAACATCCATCAGAGCGGTTACGCGCATTACTACGCGGTCGCCGTCAAGAGCATGTCGGTGAGCTGGAAGGCGTTCTTCTACGGCGCCCTCGACCCCGGCGCGACGATCACGCTCGACAAGCTGGCCGGGGCCTTCGTCCCGCAGGCCCTCTCCGCGCGGGTCTTCGGCTACCACCCATGGTCCCTGACGCTCCCGCAGGTGATCTGGGGCGTGCTGTCGGTGTTGGTCCTGTACCGGATCGTCCGGCGCCTGCTCGGCCCGGAAGCGGGTCTGCTGGCCGCGGGCCTGTTCGCCCTCACGCCGATCGTCGCCTCGGTGTTCGGCCACTCCATGGAGGACGGGGCACTGACCCTGTGCCTGCTCCTGGCCGCGGACGCCTTCGTCGTCGCGCTGGCACAGGCGAAGCCGCGCTGGCTGGTCCTGTCGGGAATCTGGATCGGCATCGGCTTCCAGACCAAGATGCTCCAGGCGTGGATGGTCGTGCCCGCGTTCGCCCTGACCTACCTGTTCGTCGCCCCGGCGCCCTGGAGACGGCGCATCGGGCACCTGGCCGCAGCGGGCGCCGCCATGGTCGCCGTGTCACTGAGCTGGGTTCTGCTGTACACGGTGACGCCCGCACAGAATCGGCCTTACGTGGACGGCACCACCAACAACAACGCGTTCTCCATGGTCTTCGGCTACAACGGCCTGGACCGGTTCGGCATCCACGTACCGGGCGCGGTGCGTTCCGACTTCACGGACTCACAGAAGTCCGGCGACCTGCGGTTGCCTCCGGCTCTTCAGCTGCCTGGCGCTCCTGCACAGCCCGAGCGGCCCGCGCAGCCCGAGCGGCCTGGGCAGCCCGAGCAGCCTGGGAAGGTTCCGCCGCCGGGAGACGCGCAGCCCGCACCCGCTCCCGGTGCGGCGTCCGACGCGCCCCCGGCGCCCAAGGCGCAGGAGCCTCCTCGGGCCTGGCACAAGCTGGCCGACAAGAGATACGCCACCCAGGTCGGATGGCTCTATCCGTCGGCGTTGGCGGGGCTGGCGGCGGGCCTCTTCCTGTACCGCCGCACCCGCCGTGGCGACCTGGTGTGGGGCGGATTCGTGATGTGGGGGGTGTGGCTGGTCACGTTCGCCGTGGTCCTCAGCCGGATGACCGTCATGCACAACGCCTACCTCGCCTCCCTCGCGCCCGCGACGGCGGCGCTGGCCGCGGCGGGCATCGTGCTGAGCCTGCGGCTGTACCGCGACGGGCGGGCGCCTTGGCTGCTGCCGTCGCTGATCGTCGGGCAGCTTGTCTGGACGGGTTACCTCGCGTCGAGATACGCCGACTTCCTCCCCTGGCTGACCTGGCTCTCACTGGGCGGAGCCGCCGTCGCGGCGGCGGTGGTGATCGCCGGCGCCCTGCGGCGCCGGGTGCTCGTCCCGGCGGCGGTGCTCGGCATCGCCGCGGTGCTGGCGGTGCCGTGTGCGTGGGGCCTGTCGGCGTTCGACGACAAGTACGCGGGCAGTGCCTTCGAGGCCGGTGCCGGGCCGAGCGGTCCCGTCGGTGTCGAACTGGACGCCGACACGAGCGACACCCTGACCGCCCCTCAGCGGCGGTTGGACGGCTACCTGCTCGCACACAGGGACGGAGCCGCCTACGTGGCGGCCGCGATGTGGCGGACGGCCGGGCAGTACATCATCCCGACCGGGCAGCGATTCCTGCCGCTGGGCGGGTTCTCCGGACAGGTGCCTCGCCCGACGCTCGAGCAGCTGCGGCAGATGGTGAACTCCGGGGACCTGCGGCACGTCCTGCTGGGCGGTGCCGGCGGCCGCCTCACGAACGACACGGAGATGTACCGGATCCTGGTCTGGGTGGCCACCGAGTGCCGCCTCGTACCTCCGGGTGAACACGGCGGCGAGGCCGCGCTCCTCGTCTTCCGGTGTGACACCGGCGGCTGAGCGGCGGGCCGTACGAACGGACCGTCCAACTGAGGGGAGGCCCCAGTTGGACGGTCCGTTCGTACGGTCCTCTCAATGCGGGATGCGCCGCGCGGACAGGTCGAGGAGACGGTTGTCGAGGCAGCGCTCGACGGCGAGGTCGAACAGACGCCGCTCCACGTCCTCGCGTTCGGCCGGGGTGAGCACCGGCGGGCCGCCCATCCGGCCGGTCAGCCGGTCCAGGGCGCCCAGCAGCGCGGCATCGGGGTAGCGGGTGCCGCACTGCCGCCACACCGCCAGCACGGAGGCGGCGGCCAGGACCGCCGTGTAGCGGTCGGCGAGCGCGAACGCGGCGGGGGAGGCGTCGATCGTGAGGTCCGCGGGTCCCAGCGCCGCGCACCCGTCCCGCAACGTCCGCAGCTCGTCCCGGCACCGCGCGGCGAACCGGCGCACCGGATCGCTGTCGCCCGCCGGCACACCGTCCGCGAGCTCGGTGAGCGCGCCGATGATGCCGTCGTGGCGTGGCATACCGGTGCTCAGCCGCTCCAGGGACAGCGCGGGCAGGCCACCGGCCGGGTCGAACAGTGCCGGCGCGGCAGAGGGGTCGGCCAGCCAGGACCTGCGGGCCAGCCGGGGGAGCTGCGGCAGCAGCGTCACCAGGGCGGCGGTGAGCGACACATGGGCGAAGGTGGCGGGAGCGACGTCCCGGGCCAGCTTCTGGAACATCGCGTACGGGCCCTGCCGCAGGTAGGACCTGGCGCCCAGGACCGTCCGCAGGTCCTCGAACGCGTCGAGCAGGATCCGCGCGGTCAGGTACTTCGCGGCCGGGGCGTAGACCGCCATCGACTCCGGCTCCAGGTGCAGCGCCCGCAGGATGACCGCCGAGAACGCGTCCATGGCCAGCAGATCGGCGTAGGCGCGGGCGATCACCGCGCGCACGTACGGCAGGTCGGCGACCGTGCCGCCGTAGAGGCGGCGGTCGAGGGAGAACCGGACCGCGAGGCGCAGCGCGGTGTCAAGCGGTCCGACGATCATCGCCGGGCCCAGCGAACGGGTTATCTGGTACGAGCGCAGCGCCACCTCGATGCCCTGGCCCGGGGAGCCGATCAGCGCACCCTCGGGGACGGGGCAGTCGGCGAACTCCACGCCGCCGAGCTCGATGCCGCGCATGCCGGAGCTGTGGAAGCGCGGCAGGTCCCGGATCGTCCCGGCGGGCAGGTCGTCCCGTGTGAGGAGGAACTGGCTGTGGCTGCGGCTGCCCGCGCCCGGACCGGTCCGGGCGAACAGCACCATGGCCTGAGCCCGTCGCACGTTCGTCACGATCTCCTTGCGGCCCGACAGCCGCCAGCCCGTGCCGTCCGGGCGGGCGGCGCACTCGGCGTGTGCGAAGTCGTTGCCGTGCGCCAGTTCGTGGAACGCGGCGGCGATCCGGCCGCCTGCCAGGAGCAGGTCCGCCGCCCGGCGCCGCTGCTCTTCGTCGCCGGTGGTCCAGATGTTGACGGAGGCGATGAGGGAGCTGAAGCCGTATCCGAGGCCGAGGCACGGGTCCCGCCGCCACAGTGTCCGCAGTACCTCGGCCAGCCGGTCGGCGCGCTCCAGGCGGCCGCCGTACGCCACCGGCACGAACTCCGCGTTCAGGCGGTACTCGTCCAGCGCCCGCTCGCCCGCGGCGAGCATCTCCTGTCGTTCGTCGGCGGCCAGGACGGCCGTGTGACCCACCGGGTTCCGGTCGTCCCAGGCGTCGCCCAGTAGCGCGTCCAGCTCCGCGGCGCTCATCGACGGCCGTCCCGGAACCGGGGCATCGGCGCGCCGAACGGGGTCACGGGAGCGCCGGTCCGCGCCGCCTGGGCCACGCGCTGTGCGAGCAGGCCGTCGATCCGGTCGTCTCCCGGGGCCGCGGCCGGTGCCGGGGTGCGCAGCGTCGTGGCGAGCCGGGCCCGCAGGGCACGCAGCGCCGCCCGTACCCACAAGCCGTCCTCCCACAGCGGCTCGCCGTCGTGCCGGTGCCGTCCGGCCGACCACGCGTGCAGGCACGCCGCGGCCGCGTAGCAGAGTTCGTAGGCGGCGGCGATCTCGTAGGCGGCCATCGGCGGGTGGGCGGCCGGAGCCACCGCCGCCATCAGCTCATGGACCTCGGCGGCGGCGGCTTCGAGACCGGCGGCATGTGCCGCGAGCCCGTCCGGAGCCGTCCCGGCGGCGAGGGACGCGGACAGCGCGGGGATGGACTGCACCACCGAACATCCCCGCCGGGACAGCAGCGTGAGGGCGCCGCGGTCCAGCGACCTTGGCGGATCGCCCGCCGACGCCGCCTCCGCCAGCCCCTCCTCGTCGACGGTGCCGGCGGCGTACTCCCGTACCAGGCGCGGGAACTGCTGAACCAGCGCGGCGCGGTTCACCGGGGTGCTGCCGTCGAACACCGAAACGATCTGGTGGTCGCGCCAGACCTTCTGGAACGCGCCGTGCGCGTACACGCCGGTGAGGAAGGACCGTGCTCCCAGCAGCTCGGCCAGCTCGCCGATCACCGAGTCGGTCAGTTCCGGCGCGACGGACTTGACCACCGCGGACGCCACGCTCATCTCGGCCGTGAGGGCGTGGATCGAGCGGCTGCCGACCAGGGCCGCGGCCTCGGCGGCGGCCACCAGCGCCGCGCACCGGCCGAGGATCGCCCGCGGGTAGGAGCGGTCCAGCAGCGGGCGCCGCTGGACGATCCGCTCGGCGGCGAACGGCGCGGCGATCCGCAGCGCGTGCTCGCCGGCACCGAGCGACAGAGCGGCGCACATGGTCCGGGTGAGCTGCAACGCCCGCAGCACGGTCTCGACTCCGGTGCCCTCGCGGCCGAGCAGCGCACCGGAGCGCAGCATCGCCCCCTCGAACGCGACACCGGAGATGTCGATGCCGCGGATGCCGTGCGTGGGCTCCTTGGGCAGCACACGCCAGGTTCCGGGTGCGAGCGCGGTCTTGTCCACGAGGAACAGGCTCTGGCCACGCCCGGTGCCGGCCGCGCCGGTGCGGGCCAGGACGGTGAGGTATCGGGCCCGAGTGGCGTTGTTGATGGGCCACTTCACACCGTCCAGCCGGTGACCGCCGTCGTGCTGGGTCGCGGTCAGCGCCCCGTTGAGCAGGTCGGCGCCGTGGTCCGGTTCGGACAGCGCCCAGGCGACCGGTTCGCCCGCCAGGATCGCGGCCGCCACGGTGGTGGCCTGTTCGTCGTCGCCGGCGGCCCAGACCGACGCGGCGCCGAGATAGGTTTTGCCGTGCGCGATGGTGGCGCTCAGGTCGTGACGGGCCACCGTACGCCACAGCCGCAGCAGCAGTTCGTGGTCGCCGCCGGCGCCGCCCCACTCGGCCGGCACGTAGTACGCGGGCAGTCCGAACGCGTCGAGCCGTTCGACGAGCGGAGCGGGGAACTCCTCGGCGGCGTCCAGCTCGGCGATCCGGCGGCCGAGCCCGCCCCTGGTCGCGTCCGGGCCGGGGCCGGACGGACCAGGGGAGGCGGCATCCGCCAAGGCCGCGTCGAGCGCGACCTCCGGCTCGGTGCCCGTGCCGGCGCGGACCGGCATCACCGTTGCGGGCCCGTCGATGCCGCGCGCAGCGCGGGCTCCAACTCGGCGTGCAGCACGTGCATGTCGCCCGCGAGGAACCGTTCCCGCATCGCGGTGCGCCTGATCTTGCCGCTGGTGGTGCGGCGCACGGTGCCGCGTCGTACCAGCACGATGTTGCGCATGGGGAGGCCGAACGACCGGCTGAGCCGGCGGGTGACCGCGGTGACGACCTCCGGCAGCTCGGCCTTCGGGGTTCTGGGGTGCACCTCGTGGACGAGCACGACGCGCTCGTCCGGCGAGCCGATCCCGAACGCGGCCCCGAACTGGCCGCCGAGTGCGTCGTGCGCGGCACGGGCCTCGTGCTCCACGTCCTGCGGGAAGATGTTGCGGCCGTGGACGATCAGCAGTTCCTTGAGGCGACCCGTGACGAACAGCTCGCCGTCGACGAGCGCGCCCAGATCACCGGTGCGCAGCCAGCCCGGCCCCTCGTCGGCGTCCGCCAGACGGGCGTCGAAGACCTGCGCGCTCAGCTCCGGCTTGCCCCAGTAACCGCGGCCGAGGCTCTCCCCGCGCAGCCAGATCTCGCCGACCCTGCCCTCGGGCAGCGGGCCGCGCGTGTGCGGGTCGACGATCCGCAGGTCGAAGGCGTGCGGCCGGCCCAAGCCCATCACCTGCCGGCCCGCGCCCCCGGAAGCCGGTCGCAGCTCCGGCCGCCGACCCGATTCCAGACGCAGCGGATCCACCGTGAGCACGGTCGGCCGGGCGTCTTCGGGTACGCACGTCACGTACGCCGTGGACTCGGCCAGGCCATAGCCGGAGGAGTGGGCGAGGGGGCGAAGCCCGATCCGAGCGAACCGTTCGGTGAACGCCTCCACGGTCGGTGCGTGGATCGGCTCGGCGCCGTTGGCGAGGTGGCGGAGCGCCGACAGATCCAGACCCTCCATCATCTCGTCGGTGATCAGGCGCGTGCAGAGGTCGTACGCGAAGTTGGGGGCGCAGGTGTAGGTGATCCGGAACCGGTCCAGCATGCGGAACCACTCGACCGGCCGCCGGATGAACAGGGTCGGCTGCATCAGCGTGAGGGGCGCGCCGCACAGCAGCGCCGCGGTGAGCTGAGTGAACAGGCCCATGTCGTGGTGCAGCGGCAACCAGCTGCCGAACCGGTCCTGCGGACCGAGGCCGATGTACGTGCACAGCGCCGCGACGTTGGCCAGAACCGAGCCGTGAGTGAGGATCACCCCCTTCGGTGACCCGGTGGACCCGGAGCTGTACTGCAGGACCGCGTCCGCGCCGCGGTCGACGACCCTCCCGTACCCCTCCGGCGCGGAGGCGGGCTGCGTGCCGACCGGCCGTACGGCCTCGACGCTGAGCCGTTCCAGCCCGTGGCCGCCCAGGTGCGCGGTGACCTCCGCCCGGGCGGCTTCCGTGGTGACGACCAGTCCGGGCGAGCAGTCCGCCGCGATCGCGGCGATCCGTTCGCCGGCGCTCGCCGAGCCACCCGGCATCGGCGAGGGCACGGCGACCAGCCCGGCGGACAGGCAGGCGAGGTAGACCTCCGCGAACTCGGTGCTCGTCGGCAGGGCGATGAGCACCCGTTCGCCCAGGGGCAGCCTCCGGCTCAGGTCCTCCGCGCGTGCCCAGGACCGGCGGGCCAGTTCCGCGTAGGTGATGCTCTCGGGCTCCGCCCCGGTGGAGCCCTGGAAGAGAGTCAGTGCGGTCCGTTCGGGATGAGCGGCAACGCGCGCGGCGAAGGCCTCGCCCAGGCTCCGGTATTCGCTGAGGTCGACGGTCATGGCGTCAGCGCTGGTTTTCCATCGCCTCGATGAGGCTCTTCGGTCGCATGTCGGTCCAGTTCTTCTCGATGTAGTCGAGGCATTCCTGGCGCCCGGCCTCTCCGAATACGGTTTTCCATCCGTCCGGAACCTTGGCGAAAACAGGCCAGAGCGAGTGCTGACCTTCGTCGTTGACGAGGACGAAATAGTTGGCGTCGGGGTCCTCAAAGGGATTCGGCACAGCGTTGCCCTCTCTCTAAGAAGGAAGGGAGTGCGGGGGCGGCTTGACCGCGCTTCACTATGCCCCCGCGGTTCGCTGACCATCAACCACGACAGGGGCCGCGGGCATCCGGCGCCCCGGCGTCCAACCGCCCCCCGGTCGTCACTTGGACGCATGCGTCGGCTGGACGTCTCTGCCTTGGACTCGCAGCTCGGAGTGCTGCGTGGTCTACTTGCCGGGCGTGGTGCGTGCCAGGCGGTGAACCCAGCCGCTGGCCGGCTCGATGTCGGCGCTGACCGGACCCGGAGTCAAGCGCCCGGGACGCGGTCCGCCACTGGTACGGGGGGCGTCGCACACGCGCGCTGCGACAGGCTCCGGCGATGACGTCGAGCGCGCGCTGCCGCTGCTTCGCGAGGCGCACGAGTAGAGACGAGACGCATCGTCTTGTTATAGTGAACGCGTGGCCTTCTTCTCCTTTCTCTGAGTCCGGGCACGGCCGACGACGCCGTTTCTGCTGCCCGTAGACACTTCGCATCCTCAGGGAAAGCCCCCCATGCGCGAACGCGCCCATACCGCTGTGCCCGCTGCCGTGGCGCAGCTGCCGGGCTGCCGGAGGAGTACGCCGAACAGCTGCTGGCGCTGGGCCTGTTCCGTACGGAGGACCTGCACGTCCCGGTAGCGGCGCTGTCCGCAGGGCAGCAGCGGCGGCTGCAGATCGCGAGCCTGGTGACCCGGCCCGCGGACCTTCTCGTACTCGACGAGCCGACGAACCACATCGCGCCAGACCTCGTCGCGGACCTGGAGGCGGCACTCGCGGCGTACCCGGGAGCGGTGGTCGCGGTCTCGCACGACCGCGGCTTCCGCGAGCGCTTCCCGGGGGACCGGCTGGAGCTGCGCGGCGGCCGCAGACGCTGACCCCGCCGGGCCGGAGCCCGGCTGTCGCGGGGAGAGCCGAGATCGGGCTCGGTGAACAGGACGCCGAAGTCGTCGGGCAGACCATCGCGCAGCTCGGCGGCCGTCCCGGCTCGCGGTCGTTCCGGCTCGGCCGCCGTCCCGGCTCACCCGCAGTGACGCGGAACATCACCATGGCGCGCAGGTACCCGTTGGTGAGTGCGGGCGCGTCCTCTACTCCTTGCCCCGCCGGGCCTTCTTCTTCAGCCGTCGCCGCTGCCGCGGGGTGACGTCCTTGCGGCCGGACTGCCGCAGATACGAGTCCTTGCGTTGATCGTTGTTCACGATGGCCCCTGGCTTCTGAGGATCCGCACGGTGGATGGCTGCCGTCGGTACTGGTCAGGTGATGGTTCCGGTGCTGCCGGCGAAGAGGACGCGGGCGAGTTCGTCGTCCAGCGCCTGACGGACCTTCTGGGTCAGGCCGCCCTGGGGCGCCTCGCCGACGACCCCCATGACCGTGCGGGCCTCGTGGGTCGCCTTGGCCTTGTCGGTACCCGCACGCGGGGCGACGCGGTCGAGGAAGTCGTCGTAGCCCATCCGGATGCCGGTGTCGGGCTGGTCCGGGGCGGTGGCGACGCGGCGCAGATGCTCGCTGATCTCGCGCGGCAGCTGGGCGGCGAGATGGTCCGCCAGGGAGGCGGGGATGCGCTCGGTCAGGGTCTCCAGGGTGGCGCGGGTGGCGGCCTCGGCGGTGCCGCGGCTGTCGAGCCGGGCGCGTGCCTGTACCTGACCGATGAAGGTGTCGTGATCCATGCCCGTTCTCCGTTCTCCGTCCCGATGCGGCCGGTGGGTGAGAGGGCGGCCGTCCTCCGTGGTCAGGACCGCGCCGATGTCCGCTTCCCGTATGCGGCGGGTACGTCTGTGGCGGGTCGGCCTCCAGACGTTGGGGGAGGACTTCGACCGGCGGGGCGGTCATGACGTCCCGCACCATGCCGGGCCCGTGCCAAGCCTCCAGGGATTGTCGTGACTCCGTGCTGCTGGTCCCGCTTGCCGTGAAGCCGCGGTTCCAGTCTGATGCGCGGTACTGGGCGCTGCATCCGGAAGGGCGCAGGTGATGGTGAGTGTGCGGCGCGGCACCGGTCGTCCTGAAACCGCGCGCGGCCGGTTCAGGAGTGATGGAAACCAGGTCGGCGGACGAGGCGCGTCCGCTCGCGTCGGCCGTACCGCTTCACCCGGGCTTACGGGGCTGCTCCCGAGTGCCGGAGGTGAGCCATGTGGTGATGCGGTTGATGTCGGACGAGCTGACGATCCCGGCCAGCCGTCCGTTCTCCACGACGAGGGCGCGGCGGACGGGGCTGGCCATGAGGTCGGGCAGGAGATTGACCAGCGGATCGTCGGGGGCAAGCGTGATGAGCTCGTCGACGGGGGTCATGACAGACGCGAGAGTGGTGGTGTCCCGCTCCGCGGCAGGGACGGCACCGGCCTGGTGGACGGTGACGAGGCCGACCGGCTCGCCCGTGTCGCCGGTCACCGGAAACGCCGAGTGCCGGTAGCGCAGTGTCGGCTCGGCGAGGAACTCCGCGACGGTCGCCGGGGCGGGCACGGTCAGCGGATCGCGCGTCATCGCCTGCCGTACCGGTACGCCGGCGAACAGTTCGCGCATCTTCGCCTGCCCGCCCTCGGCGGTCGCGGCGGCGATCATGAACCAGCCGATGATCGCGAGCCAGATACCGCTGAACGAGGCGCCCAAGAGGAGGAGATACAACCCTGCCGCGACGAAAACCCAGCCGAGGATGCGCCCGGCCGCGGTCGCGACCATCGTCGCGCGCAGCGGATCGCCCGTCCACCGCCACACCGCCGCGCGCAGCAGCCGGCCGCCGTCCAGCGGTGCGGCCGGCAGCACGTTGAACAGGGCCAGCAGGATGTTGATCCCGGCGAGCCAGGTGAGTGCCTCCACGAACAGGCCGTAGCCGTACACAGCGCCGAACACCCCGGCCAGCCCCGCGAACAGCACGCCGAGAAGCAGGCTGACCAGCGGGCCCACACCGGCGATGCGCAGTTCCGCGCCTGGCTGCGGAGCCTCGCTCCTGAGCCGGGCGACGCCGCCCAGCAGCCACAGGGTGATGTCCTCGACGGGAACGCCGTTGCGGCGGGCCACGAGGGCATGGCTGATCTCGTGGGCCAGCAGCGACAGCAGGAACACGGCTGCCGCGATCAGCCCCACAGCCCAGTACAGCCAGCCCGACCGGCCCGGGTGGGCGTCCGGCAGACGGCCCTCGGCCAGCCCAGCGGCCAGCAGGACGAAGATGACCAGGACGCTCCAGTGCACCCCGACGCGGATGCCTGCCACGCGCCCCAGGGAAAGCGTCGCTCCCACGGTGGCACCTCCCTCGACAGGAGCCGCCGGATGGCCGTCTGTGTGCGGCATAGGTAGTACCCGACGCACGGTCGTCTACGCGGCGGCCGGGCGCGCATTGCCAGCTTCCGGGGGGCCGGGACGTCTGCGCGTGGTGGATGCGGAGACCGCGTCAGGACGCGTCGTCGTTCTTACGGATGCCGCGTCAGGAAACGTCGGGTTGCCGGCCGGCGAGCTGAGTCACGAGGGGCTGCCGGAGCGCCTGGGAAGGTCCGGCCTCCCGGATGCCACCGCAGCGAAGATCAGGCCGTACAGCGCCAAGGCGGTCACATCACCGCCTACGACACCTGGTGTGCTGTCGTCCTCCGCGGACGTGCGGGCCTCCGGAACGAATCTCGCGCTCGGGGTGGCCGGAGAGGGCCGATCGGCCCAGGGGAACGGCTCCGCCTCAACAGGCATCTTTCCTCCGCATGGTCATGGCCGGGACGGGGCCGGTCACCGAACACGGCCCCCTGCCCGCACGATGCCGCCGCCCGGAGATACGGGCAGCGACGACCGTGCCACGCCGAGGACGCCCGTATGCCTCGTGCGCGCCGTACGGCGGCTCGGCGTTCACCTGGACAGACCAATGCGGCACAGTGCCCTCCGCCGTCGGCGACACGCTGCTGCGGCCCGGTGATGGCCGGGTATCCCCGGTCCGGCCGCCGGGCGATCTTGGGCCGGGCCCCGCAGGATGGTGCCGGTTGCCCGGCCGTGAGGGGCCGCTCGGGGCAGCCGCTTGTCCGCGCGGCGGACTGCCGCCCCGGCTTTCCCAAGGGAGCACCGCATGGCAGTGATGACGGAGGAACTCGTACCGGTGCTGGAGGACGCGCGCCAGGCGCATGCCGCGGTTCTCGACCGGTTCCGGGCGGATGTGACGGTCACCCCGCCGGGCCCGCACCGGCAGACGCTCGAACGCCAGGCCGCCGAGGTCCAGGTCAGCCTGCAGCGCATCAAACGCCAGGAGCGTGCCCTGCGCCCCAGGGGCGTACTGGGCGCCGCGGCCGGTATGACGCGCTCGGTCTCCCGGGGTGCCCTGCGTACGGCGATGCTGCCGCTGACCGTCGGGTCGAAGATCGTGAGGGGGATGCTGCCCGGCGGGGGCCCGGCCGATCCGCGACAGCTGATGAGGAACGCGGAGGACGAGTACGCCGCCGTGGCGCGGGCCGTGGCGACGTGCCGGGCGGGAGAGGTGGTCGCCGGGCAGGTGGACGACCAGACCACCGCCGGCCTGCTCGCCTCGCTGCGTCGCCAGGACGAGGAGATGCTGCGGGAGCTGGAGGACAGCCTGGCCGAGCAGGCCCGCGCCGTGGTGACGGCCACCAACGGCTCCGGCCCGCGCGAACGTCAGGGCGGCAGCTTGGCCGACACGGCGGCTCAGGCCATGCGGACCGCGTTCGACCGGACTGCCGACGTCGCCCGGCGCGGCGCCCGGTGGGCCCAAGGCGCGGGCACGGGGCGGGAGATGCCCGAGCCCGGCCCCATGGCCGAGGAAGTCCTGGGGGCGGTCAGGCGGGAGGAGGATCTGCCGATTCCCGGGTTCAGCCGGCTCAGCACGCACCAGATCGAAAGGCGGCTGCGCACGCTGTCCCAGCTGGACCTGACGGTGGTCGAGGGCTACGAGCGCGCACACGCCCATCGGCAGAGTGTCCTGAACGCCATCGGGCAACTGCGTGAAGCCGAGCCGTGGACCGGCTACGACGCGATGGACACGGATGAGATCATCGCGAGCCTGCAGGACGCTCCAGCCGACGTGGCCCGTCACGTGCTGAAGTACGAACGACGCCACCGGCAGCGCCAGCAGGTCGTCACCGCCGGCGAGGCCCGCGCGTCGGCCTGACCGCTGGCTCCCGACAGGTATGCCTGCACGATCTCGCTCGATGAGGTGAGCGGGTCGGTGAGGTCCTCGCGGATGCCGTCGACCTCCCACCAGTAATTCATCGCGTCGATGACGAGCTTGCCCCGGAGCGCTTCGGCGGGAATGCCGCGGTACCTGCCGAGGGGGAGCGCCAGGACGACGACATCGGCGTCCGGCTTGGTCCTGTCTCGCGGGGGCGAGCAGCTTCTCGGCGGCTGGGCCGGTGGCTTCGCCCCAGGTGGAGAACAGCCCACGTGCGACCAGTCGCGTACGGCGGCGCCCGCGGACGGTCGGCCTCCATGACCAGCGGGTCAAGGCCGCGCTCGATGAGGTGGGCGGCGGCCAGGCCGATCGGGTCGGCCCCGACGACTTCGACAGGCAGCTCAGCGGTGGTGGGCGCGTTCACGAGCCCCGACCCTTTGCTTCGGCATCCGTCGATGGCTTGCGCAGCCGACATGGTGCCTTCTTCGATGGCCGTCAACATAGACGTTCGCGAAGCGAGGGGTCTGGTTCATGGAGTACGTCGATGTCGCGGTAATCGGGGGCGGACAGTCGGGACTGGCCGCCGCGCATGTGCTGCGCCAGCGGGGACTGGTTCCGGTGGTGCTGGAGGCGGCCGGGCGGGCGGCCGGCTCGTGGCCCGGCTTCTACGACAGCCTCACGCTGTTCTCGCCCGCGCGGTACAGCGCCATGCCGGACCTGCCCTTCGGTGGCGACGGCGACCGCTACCCGCACCGTGACGAGGTCGTTGACTACCTCACCCGCTACGCGAACCGCCTGGACGCCGAGATCCGTACCCACACGCGCGTCGAGAGCGTGGAGAGCGACGGCGGCGGCTACACCCTGCGCACCACCGACGGCCGCAGCCTCGGTGCGGTCGGCATCGTCGCCGCGACCGGAGCCTTCGGTAACCCGCTGAAGCTTGAGCTTCCCGGGCAGCGGGGCTTCACCGGCGAACTGCTGCATGTCGCCGACTACCGCAACCCCGCACCGTACGCGGGTAAACGGGTCGTGGTGGTGGGCGGCGGCAACTCTGCCGTCCAGATCGGGTACGAACTGAGCGAGTGGGCCACCCGCGCTCCCGTCCGCTTCCTCCCGCAACTGCGCGGCGGCAAGGACTTGCACCATCTGCGCGCTCGCGGGCGTCGACGAGTTCGTCCCAGTGCTCGGCGGTCCAGGCGTAGACGTCCAGGAGGACGGCGAGGAGGCTTTGCCCGAGTGGGGTGAGGCTGTAGCCGGGGGAGTCCGCGTCGGCGTCATGGGTGATGAATCCGAGGAAGCAGTGGCACGGACCGCATCGGGTCACGATGTCGCGATCGCAGCCGTGGCGCCCGCTGTGGACGACCCGAGAGCCTGGCCGGCCTCGAGAAAGCGCCGCCGGTGGACCCCATGGTCCAGGGCCAGGCCGCGAGCTACAGGCCTGTGAGCACGGCCATCGCCTCGATGGCCTGCGCCCGCGGGGTCGCGGCGCGCTCGGCGAGCGCGTGGCGCTGGCGCATCTCGACGAGGTCGGGGTGTCTCCATGGTCGCCCGAAAGACAGTCGTCCCCTTGACGGTCAGGACGCCCGCCAGCGGGAGCAGGCGTGCCCGGATCGCTGCCGCCGCGCAGATCCGGGGGAGGGAGGAGGGCCCGGCTCTGTGCGGCACCCCGCGGTGCCGCACAGAGCCGGGCAGAAGGCGCCGACCCACTGTGCGCGACAGTCTCTGCCGGGCCGGCGACGTGCACGGATCAGACAGGGCCGGGGCTCTGCCTGCGGGCTTCGTCGGCCACCTGCTGCCCGGACTCGCGGGCCTGTCCTGAGACCTGGCCCGCCTGGTCGCGGGCCTCCTCCTTGGTGGTCTTCGCGGCCTCCGCGGCGGTGTCCTTCACCTCCTGGGCTGCCTGCTGGGCGACCTCGGTGGCGTCCTGCTTCAGCTGCTGCGCGGACTCAACGGCTGCCTTCTTGACCGGCTCGAGCGTTTCGCCGGCCTGCTCGCTGATCCGGGAGGCTGCCTGTTCCTCGGCCTGGGACGTCGGCAGGAGAGAGGCGGTCAGCAGTCCGGCGCCGAAGGCGATCAGCCCGGCCGCCAGTGGGTTGCCCTGCGTCTGCCGCACCGCCTGCTCCGGCGCCCGGCTCACCGCCTCACGGGCCTGTCCGGCCACTTCACCGACCTGACCGGCGGCCTGCCCGGCCGTCTGGCGCACCGCGTCCGCGGCCCCGCCGGTGCCTTCCTTCACCGACTCCTTGGCCTGCACCGTACGGTCCCGCGCTGTCCCCGCCGATTCGGCGACGGTGCCCATGACGCGGTCACGAAGCCCCGACACCGCGCCTCGCATCCGCCGGGTGCGGCGGCGCACCATCTGCCTGGGCCGGGCGCGGTCGGCCAGCTGGTTGACGTTCTCCGACAGCCGTTCCCGGGTCATGTCGATCTCGGACCTTATTTGGTCGGGTGCCGTGCCCATTGCGCGTCCTCCTTCAGGGTCTGCACGGTCTGTTCCGGCTTCGGGGACACCTCCCGCATTCGGGAGCGGCCCATGACGTACAGCACGGCCGCGATCACCGCCCACACGGCGGCGACGATCAGTGCCGCCCAGCCGGCGTCCATCACGTTGGCCAGGCCGAAAACGGCCGCGAGCGACAGGAAGAGCGCCACCATGTATCCGCCGAACCCGGCACCCCCGTACAGGCCGGCGGCCTTGCCCGCTTTGGCGCCCTCCTCGCGGATCTCCGTCTTCGCCAGCTCCACCTCCTGGCGGAACAGCGTCTGCAGATCCGACGTCACCGCCGACAGCAACTCGCCCGCCGAGCGGTCTGGAGCCGCCTCTCCCCGTCCACCGGCTCCCGGCGACCGCGGATAGATCGACGACATCTCACACCCCCGGATGAGCCGGATAACCGGACAGCTCCGGCGGCGGCACCGGCGTGCCCGCAGGCAGCGCGCTGCTCTCCTCTCGCTCCAGCCCCTGCCGCCGAACGTCCTGATACGGAGCCGCCGGAGCCGACGGGGCCTGCGCGGCCTTGGTCCCGGCCTTGGCCAGGCGGCCCACCACGAGACCGGCCAGCACCGCCCCGCCCAGGAACGCCCCCGGCCGACGGCGCGCGAAGTTCTGCAGGTCGCCCACCAGGCCCTCTGCGCCGTTCTTGTCCAGGTAGTCCGCCGCGCGGTGGCCCTGATCGGCTGCCTGGACCGCCAGGCTCCTGGCGGGCGAATCACTCGAGGCGTTCTCCGCCATCCCCGCGAGATCATCGGCCCACTGCCGCACCGTCCCGGCCAGCCGTTCCACCTGTCCCTGGCTCTCCCCCACGACGCGCTGCCTCAGGTCGCGTATCGCACCGCCTGCCTGCGCACGTGCTTCACCCGCGACGGCCTTTGCCTGCTCGGCAGCAGTCCCGGCGACCTCGCCGACCGCCTGCCCGGTCTGCGCGGACACAGCCGACGTCTGTTCCTTCGCCGTCTGCCCCGTCTGCTGAACGCGACCGGCATCTTCACTCATGAGCCATTCCTCCTTCGGTACTCCGAGGCGGCCGACGGAGTCGGCGCCTCCGGATCCGCGTCCATGAGCGGGTACCCCCCATATCCCGACAGAACAGTCAAATGGGACATTGTTGCTCATGACTTCGGAAGGCCGGGGGCCTCGCAGGGTCGAACGCAGACGTGACGAACGACGGGTCGGCTGTGCTGGATGCTGCGGAGCGAGGTCGAACCTGTGATGACCCGTACCCGGGTGAGGAGGCGGGTGCCGCTATGAGCAGCATCCCTGACCGCATCACCACGTGGTTCCGGATCAGGGCGAACAAGGCCCTGGACGGGGCCGAGGACCCTCGCGATCTGCTGGACTCGCGGGCGAGGCGGCGGTGGTGCATGAGCCAGCCGAGGGTGCGTTCGGCCACCCGGCGTCGGGGGGATGACGCCCCGCCCGGCTCACCAGGTCTTGCCGGCCTGAGGATGATCGCGTTCAGCTGCTCCTCGCTGAAGTGGTCGGCGGCGGCGTCCCAGATCTCGTCGGTCACGCCCGGTGCGCCGTCCTGGAGCCGGGTGGCGGCCTCGGTCAGGGCGAGGGCCGCCCGCTCCTCCTCGGTGTAGAAGGGCGTCTCGCGCCACGCGACCACGTTGTGCAGCCGCTCGTCTGTCTCACCGGCCTTCTGCGCCGACTCGATCGAGGCGAAAACGCATGGGCTGCAGCCGATGATCTGGCTGGTACGCAGATGGACCAGCGACAGCAGGCGCTTGTCGGCGCCCCCGGCGTGAATCGCCTTGTAGAGGTGCTGGATCGCTGTGATCACGTCGGGGTTCGCCGGGCCGCTCATGCGTGCTTCCATCGGTCTTACTCCTTCATCGGGGGTTCATCGGTCACCTGCGCCCCTTCGGGCCCGTCATCACCCATGACGGAGCAGAGCCGAGGAAGGTAACAACATGTCCGACACCAGCCCGGCGGACTCGATGGCCGAGGCGTTCGAGGCCCAGCGTGAACGGCTGCGCTCGGTCGCCTACCGCATGCTCGGATCGCACGCCGACGCCGAGGACGTGG
This sequence comes from Streptomyces deserti, assembly GCF_054782695.1. Classification (NCBI taxonomy): domain Bacteria; kingdom Bacillati; phylum Actinomycetota; class Actinomycetes; order Kitasatosporales; family Streptomycetaceae; genus Streptomyces; species Streptomyces deserti. The sequence continues at coordinate 6,203 of NZ_BAAGRZ010000048.1, read as the reverse complement.
TCCAGGAGGCCTGGTTGTGCCTCTCCCGCCAGGATGCGGCGACCATCCACAACCTCGGCGGCTGGCTGACCACGGTGGTCGGCCGGATCAGCCTCGATGTCCTGCGATCGCGCCAGGCCCGCCCGGAGGGTCCTGCGACGACGGTTTGTCCGAGCTCGTGGTGACGCTCGACGACAGTCCTGTTCCCGAGGGCGACGCGGTGCTCGCCGACTCGGTCGGGCTCGCGCTGCTCGTCGTCCTGGAGTCGCTCGGGCCGAGCGAGCGGCTGGCGTTCGTGCTGCACGACCTGTTCGCGGTGCCGTTCGACGAGATCGGCCAGATCCTCGGCAAGCCCACCGCCGCCGCCAAGATGCTCGCCAGCCGCGCCCGCAGGAAGGTGCAGGCGATTGAGGGGCCGACCGGTGTCGGACGGGAGCAGCGAGAGGTGGTACAGGCCTTCCTGGCGGCGGCTCGCCGCGGCGACTTCGAGGAGTTGCTGCGGGTACTCGACCCCGAGGTGAAACTGACCGTCGACACCCCGTCCGGCGTAGTCGTCACCCTCGGCGCCACCAAGGTCGCAGTCGGCGCGCAACTGTCCGCCAGCGCAGCCGCACAGGGGCGGGCGGTGCTCGCCAACGGTCTGCCCGGGATCATTTCCTGGCGCGAGGACGGCACTCCGCTCTCGGTCCTCGCGTTCACCGTCGTCGACGGCCGGATCATCGACATCAGGGTCGTGATCGACCCGGCCAGGCTCGCGCTGATGGACCTGCCGGATCCGGCGTGAGTCCCTATTGCTCCCTCGCGACGACTCGACCGCTGAGCTTGCTTTCCCGGTTCGGCGCGGTTTCGTGCCCAATCTTGTGGTGGGCAGGGCGGGCTGAAACGCTTGCCGGTTGCAAGGACCCGGCCCACGTCCGATCCCGCGCTCGCCGCGCTGCGCCGCGCCGTCGACGGCCTCGCCGCCGGCACGCGATCGGCACGACTAGGACGCCTACGCACGGCAGCGTCGCAACCGGCCGGAGTACCCCTCTGACCTGCGAATTCGTTGGGCCCCTCAACAGTTTGACTTTAATCTCTCTTTACGGTTGGCTGCGATCCGACCTTCATGATCCGGGGGGATCCCTATGAACCGCACCATCCGCGCCGCCGTCTCCACCGTCGCCGTCGTCGGCCTCGCGCTCGGCCTCAGCTCCTGTTCCGAGGCGGTCGACCAGGTCGACAAGACAGTGAACGAGACGTACGAAGTCACCTACGAGGTCACGGGGAAGAACGTCGACTCGATCGACTTCCACGGCGGCGGTGGCAAGGCCATGGAGCCGAAGATCGAGTCGGTGTCGAAGCCCAAGCTGCCCTGGACGAAGACGGTCACGCTGCGCGGCATCATGCCCGCGGCGGTCATGCCGGTCGCCGCGGACCCCGAAGGCGCCAAGGTCGCGTGCAAGATCATCTACAAGGGCAAGGTGCTCGAGGAACAGAGGGCCAATGGCCTGGTGACCGCCGGCGGCTGCACCGCGGAGTCCCCGATCGCGGGGTAACCCTGGGGCGGCCCCGGCCGGTTGGCGCAGCCCCCCGGGCTGCGCCAACCAACCCGGCTCCTTCACATTCACCCGGCTCCTTCAGCGCCGTCATGGCGTGGACCGCCACCGGCGTCCTCGCCGCACTGGTCGGCACCCCCGCCGCAAGACGCGGCCGCAGTAGCACCGGCGCGGCCCCGGACGCCGCATCGCCATGCCCACCGGCCGCGCCGCCACCACCGAGCAGGGCCTGCGCAGCGTGCAGGCCCCCACCGGCTTCGACCTGCTCAACGCCGCCCTGCGCTGCCTCGCCACAACCTCCAAGCAGCCAGCCGCGACCTGCCGCCCTGAACGGCGTGGTCCTGCACGAAAGCCGCCTCGAACTGCACCTCGCCGAGGCTCACCGCCGTGCGCGCCCTTCACCGCTCCCGGCGGCCGACAGAACCTGTGGACCTGCTCGGCCAGTCACCCCGACCTGGCCGACACCGACCGCCTGGACGGTGTCGGCGCGCCCTACCCCGAGCTCGTCTCGATCGGCTGGGACACCCAAGGCCGCTACCTCCTCGTCGACTTTGAGCGCATCGGGGTCCTGCACCTGAACGCCCGCCGCCGACAGCCTCCTGTCCACCCTCACCGAGCAGCCGCGAACCGCCGGCGCCGTCATCACCGCCGGTGTCCCCGCCGACCTCCCGGGGGAGGCGTGGACGCTGAACTGCCAGGGCCCCGACGGCCTGGTCGCCCTGCCGCTCTCCGGCCTTCTGGTCCGCCTGCAGGCCCTGAACTACGACAGTTTCCACGACGCCATCGAACTGCTCACCACCGCCGACACGGACACCGACGTACCCGCCGCACCCCTCAGTCCCGACCTGCTCGACGAAGATGACGAGGGCGTCGACGGCCTGCCCGACGAGTACGCCGCCTGGTCGCGGCGGGGTCCGCACGTGCCTTCGCCGCACTCCAGAGGGTGGAGCAGGCGGCGCCGGAGTGCAGGGGAACCGCGCTGGCGATGCTGGGCCGAACCGAGGAAGCCGTAGCCGAGCCCGGCGGCGTACGCGACCGAGCAGATCCCGGAGCCGGCGAAGTCCGTCCCCGCGGGCGGCCTCGCCGTCAGGTGGTCGCGGCGACGCCGATGCCGATGGTGATGAACAGCCAGCCGGTGGTCAGTTCCCAGCGGCGGCGGATCTTCGGGCGGGCGAGGAGGGCGCCCAGTCGTGCGGCGACGGTGACGAGGGCGAACCAGTAGACGATGCCGATGAGGACGTCGAGGATGCCGAGGAAGAAGATCTGCCGGGTCATCGAGCCGCCGCCGTCGACGAACTGGGGCAGGATGCTGAGGAAGAACAATGCCGCCTTGGGGTTGAGCACGTTGGTGAGAAACCCCTGGGTGAAGCCGGTTCGCCACCGGTGCGGTTCCGGATCGTCCTGGGGCGAGGGGGGCGGCGGCGGACTGTCCTGGAGGTCGGTGGCCGTCTCCCGTCCGTGAGACCGCTCGCGGGCGGACCGCCAGGCCGTCAGTACCGCCCGCACCCCCAGGTAGACCAGGTAGGCGGCACCCAGGAGCTTGATGACGTCGTAGACCAGGGGGGAGCGGGCGGCGATCACCGACAGGCCGGCTGCGGCGGCGACCATGTGCACGCACAGCCCGGCCTGCGCGCCGAGCGCGGCAGCCCGTCCTTTCGCCGGGTGCTCGGCCGCCGACCTCACCACCACGAGGAAGTCCGGCCCGGGGACCACGTACGCCACCAGGACGACGCCGAGGAAGCCGACGAGGTCGACCGACATCCGCTCTCCGTTCATCGGGCCCGTCGGCCGGTACGCCGCCGGGGGAGTTGGTCCGGGAGCCGAAGCGCCCGGGCCCTGTCAGGCTGCTGGAGTCCGCACGCCGACCACCGTGGCGGCGGCCTCATCGAGTGTGTCGCGGCCGTGGTCGAGTTGCTTGTCGGTCACGGTCAGAGGGGGGCAGGAGTTTGGCCACCTCGTCGTGGGGCCCGGCCGTCTCCAGCAGCAGACCGCTCCGGTAGGCGGCGTCGCACACCTCGCGGGCCGCGCCCGAACGGTCGAAGGGCAGGGCCCAGGCCAGACCCCGGCCGCGCGGGGCGGGGAGTCCGTACCGGTGGGCGGTCCGGGTGAGGGCGCCGCTCACCCGCTCGCTCCGGGCGGCGGTCCTGGGCCTGAGCGCGCCGCCGGACCAGAACAGTTCCAGCGCTCGGGCGGCGGTGACGAACGCCGGGTTGCAGCCACGGAAGGTGCCGTCGTACTCGCCGGGCTTCCACCCGTCGCACTCGGGGCGCATCAGCGTCAGGGCCATGGGAATCCCGTACCCCTGAGGGACTTGGACAGGCAGACGACGTCTCCCGCGTAGCGGTTCCGGCTTGGACCGCACGGTGAACGTCGACTCCCAGCATCTCGCCGACCTGCCGGGCCATGACCGGCCCGGCGGCCTGCCGCACAGCGGCGAGAATGCGCTGGTGGTCCGGCGTGGAGCACGGTCTCTTCCATGTCCGGCGTGCGGTGCGGGATCAGCATCACCGCCCGGCCGCCCACCTGCCCCGGCGTCGGCGTGACCGAGGCGCGCCCGTCGGCGAGCTGTTCGCTCACCCTCTCAAGGACCCGCTCGTCGACGGCAAGCTCGCCCCGCTCAGCCCGCACCTCCGCCAGGTGTTTGGCCGGCTGTTCTTCGAGTTCGTCCAGTTCCGCGCGCCGCGCGGTGGTCCGTTCCAGCAACTCGGGACCCCTGCCGGATCGTAGATGGCCGTCCCGTGATGGGGCTTCCTGAAACTCCCCACCCGTGCTCACCTCGTTGGCCGGACCTGCTCCTGCTCCTCACCCCGCGAGTTCGCCTGTCGGTGAAGCGGGCCCACCCGGCCTCCTGGCCGTCGCGGCCCTTATCGGTCACAGGGTGAGCGGACCCTTCCGGGCCGGCCCTCGGGTGCCGTTCGAGGGCGGATCCCGCTCACCGCGTCGCGACATCGTGGGCGATGCCGTCCGCGATGGCGTGGAGTTTGTCGGGGTTGGCGACGTCATGGATGGCGGTGATACGACCGTCGGCGTCAAGTCGAAGGTGACGGTGGCGATCACCCGGTCCGGGGCGCTGAACACCATGCCCGGGCCACCGTTGATCTCGACGAGCTCGGCGCGCATGTCGGCGGGCTGGACGCCCTGGTAGGTGACCGTGCCCATGGCCGCGAACCACGAGGCCACCGTCTGCGCTCCCACGACCGGCTTGAGCGCCTGACGGACCTTTCCGCCGCCGTCGGTCCACAGGGTGACGTCCGGGGACAACAGCTCCATCAGGGTGTTGATGTCACCACCGGTCGCTGCGGCGAAGAACCGCTCGGTGACCTCGCGCTGCCGAGAGCGGTCGGCGGCAAAACGGGGCCTCCGGGCCCGTACGTGCTCACGCGCACGGTGCGCGGCCTGTCGTACCGCCGCCTCGGACCGTTCCACCGCCTCCGCGATCTCGGCGTGGCTGAAGCCGCAGACCTCCTTCAGGTGGTCTTGGGCATGACGGCTCCTCAAAAGTCGGACACCGTGCCAGTCACGGCGTCACGGGAGCAGCCTCGAACGGTTCACCTGTGGATGGATTCCGCCGCCGGGCGGAGGAGAAATCACCCTCACCTGCTGCGACGTTGCTCGATACTTGGCGGATTTGATCCGTAGTCGGCGAGCTGCGTCCACTCGCTGGACGTAGATCTCGAGGCAGACGTCGTCGATTGAGTGCGGCGCGGTGCCGGCGGCGGAGCCTGCTTCTGGGGGCGGCGTGCGGCGACGTCCCCGCTGGGGTCGTCGGACAGGGCGATCGGCGCTCTGGGCATGTCCGCCGCCCCCCGGCCGGGGTGCCCCGCCAGGCCACGGCCTCCGGATGCGGCAGGCGCCGACGGCTGCGACCGTATGGGTGAAGGGGCTGGTCCACATGAGCTACCCCGGAAGGGAGCCAGCCATGATCACGGCGCACCCTTCGCTCCTGCGGGAGCTGGTCGAACGATGCGAAACGCTCAGGCGCCGCCTGGCCACCGACGACAGTCCCGAGACCGCCCGCCGGCTCGGTGACGCGACCTACACACTGTGTGTGATCACCGGCACCCGCCAGCTGGACACGGCACTGTTTGTAGCCCGTCGACAACTGGCCGAGGCCATGAGACGAGAACAGCCCTTCCGCCGCTGAAATGCCGCCTTTCCGCCGAAAACATGCAGGTTATAGCGGGCCAGCGAGTGCGGGATCGCGCATACCGCAGTTCGGTGCAGCCGGCCTTCGCCGCGCGGACGGCGACCGGCAGCGCGGACAGACCGGAGCAGTCACAGCCATGGCCTCGATGTTCCGCTGCCTGTCCTCGGCCTCCTTCTCAGCCTGGGTGGTCTCGGTGCGGCCGTCAGCCAGAGAGATGTCAGTCCGCGAGGTCGCCCTCCAGGACGTCCATGGCGATGTCCAGGACCTCCTGGGGTTCAGGCCGGCCGGTCTGTGTGGGTCTGGCTGATCTTCGTCTCCACGTATCGCACCTCCTGATCGGACGGGGGGTGCTGGGCCTCGGTGAGGTAGTGGGCCGACTGGAGGTCGAACCAGGCTCGTGGGTTCCTTCACGTCCTGTGCTGCGGCCGGACTCCCGGGGCAGAACTCCTAGTGTCCCGGTCCGGAGATCCTGTCGCAGTAGCGGCAGATGCGGTCGATGATCTGGTCTGCGGTTTTGGTCCACTTGAAGGGTCTGGCCTGCT
>NZ_BAAGRZ010000047.1:0-31804 GCF_054782695.1 Streptomyces deserti | reverse complement strand
CCTACAACCAACCACCACACCCCAGCTTCTTCATCGGCAACGCCATGCCCACCCCACCCCGTCCCACCGTCTACACACCCTGAACCCGGCGCCCGCGGGCAGCGGCGGACGGTACAACGGGTCGTCAGGTTGCTTCGGGGCCCCGACTTTTTTCGGTGAACCGTGCAACCTTCCAGGTTCTTCACGGGTCGTTCGCACGCGTACCACCGAAACCTGGGGAGAACATGTACCACCGCACCCGTAACCGTCTCGCCGCAACCGCTCTCGCCGCCGTCGCCGCGCTCGGTCTCACCGCCTGCGGCTCCGGCGACGGCGACGAGGTCGTCGACGAACCGAAGGCGCAGGCGTCCGCCAAGGCCGACGGCGGAGAGAAGAAGAAGCCCGCCGCCGAGCGGACCTCCGCCGCGCCCGCCGTCGCCAAGGTCGGTGACACCCTCGCCCTGAAGGGCATGGAGGACGGCAGCGCGCTCGACGTCACCGTCGTCAAGGTCGTCGACAACGCCGAGTCCAGCGACGAGTTCTTCAAGCCGGAGTCCGGCAAGCGGTGGATCGGCGTGCAGTTCCAGCTCCTCAACACCGGCACCAAGGCCTACGCCGACAGCCCGGGGAACGGGGCGCAGATCGCCGACGACCAGGGCCAGCAGTTCCAGTCCACCTTCGCCGACATCACGGCCGGCCCGTCCATGTCGTCCGACGTCCGGCTGAAGCCCGGTGCGAAGGCGCTGGGCTGGATCGTGTTCGAGGTGCCGAAGGCGTCGAAGGCCGCCACGGTCCAGTTCGCGATGGACTCCGGCTTCGCCGAGCAGGTCGGGGAGTGGAAGCTGTAGGACACGGCGGAGGGTGCGTGCCCGTGGTGGGGCACGCACCCTCGGCGCTCACCTCACCATGCAGCTCTGGTCACCGAGCTTGAACGCGGCCGGTTTCGCGTTCGCCCCCGACCAGCTCCCCGTGAAACCGAAACTCACCGACGAGCCGGGCGCCACGGTGCCGTTCCAGCCGATGTTCTTCACCGTCACCGCCGACCCCGACTGCGTGAACTCGGCGTTCCACAGCTGGGAGATCTTCTGCCCGTCGGCGAAGGACCAGCCGAGCGACCAGCCGCTCCAGGCACTCGTCCCCGTGTTGCTGACCTGGACGTCCGCCTGGAAACCGCCCGACCACTGGTTGGTGATCTTGTACGTCACCGCGCAGGAGCCCGTGGGCGTCGGCGTGGGGTCCGTGCCACCGCCGTTGTCCCCGCCGGAAGCGGAGGAGTCGCCGTAGATGACACCGCGGCCGTTGGTCGCGATGTACACCCGCCCGTACACCCGCGGATCACCGGTGATCGCCGCGCCGGTCCAGCCCCACTGGTGGGCATCGTCGTTGATCCGCGTCCAGGTCGCGCCCTTGTCGGTCGAGCGGAAGATGCCGCGTACGCCGCCGATCTTCGCGCTGGTGTACAGCGTCTGGTACGAGGCGCCGGCCGCCGCCTTGCCGAAGCCGATGGCGTCGGCCTGCTCGACGTTCGGCAGCTTGGTGAAGCTGGTCCCGCCGTCCGTGGAATGCCACAGACCGTATGCGGTATCCGACGCACCGCCCGCCAGCCAGACATCGCCCTTCGCGCCGGGCAGCGCCTTGAAACGCACGCTGTCACCGCCGGGCAGCCCGGTCGCGGCCGACTCCTTGAACGTCGCCCCGCCGTCCGTGCTCACATAGAACTTCCCGGACTTGAAGCCGTAGAAGGTCTTCGGGTCGACCCGGTCGGACTCGACGATCGCGCCCGCCGGGATACCGCTGGACGCCGACCAGGAGGTGCCGAACCCGGTCGCGTAGTGCACGCCGGTGCCCTGCGGGCTCCACACGAACCGGCTGCCGTCGGCCGCCGCCGCGACCGTGCCGCCGCCGCTGACGCCCGAAGGGTCGCTGCCCGCGAACCAGTTGGCGCCGTTGTCCGTCGAGAACGCGATGTGCGGGCCGGAGTCCAGATTGCCGACCCGGACGACCGTGTTGGGGTTCGACTCGGCGAAGTCGAGGCTCGTGGTCGTCGTGAAGTTCGGCTGCGTGTACATCATCGACGGAACCTTGGTCAGGTCCGTGTGCCGGAAGCCGCCGATGTCACCGAGCGCGCTGAGCAGGGGAGCCCCGGACGGGGGAGAGGCGAGGTCGTTGACCGCGGTCTCCTCCAGGCCCTGCACCATCGGCTTGATGGTGAACTTGCCGCCGCCGTTCCAATTCGTGAGGTTCTCGGTGCCGTAGATCGTCGCGCCCGTCCCGTACATCATCCGGTTCGAGTTGAACGGGTCGATCTCCAGCGCTTCCGTCATCCAGCCGAGCTTCGGGGTCTGCTCGGGCGGTGACGGGTTGGCGCCCCAGGTCAGCCACGGGGAGGACGAGACGTCCATCGTGTACCGGTTCTCGCGGGTGGGATACGACGTGTAGTCCCACGCCTTGGTCCAGGTCGCGCCGCTGTCCGTGGAGCGGAAGATCTGGGTGTCCGGCCACCAGGAACTGTAGGCGGTGGCCATCACCGTGCCCGGCTTCTGCCGGTCGACCGTCAGCCCGCTGAAACCGTAGTAGGTGTCGGCCTCCGCCACCGGGCTGATGTTCGTCCAGGTACCGGTCGCGGTCGCATACCGCCACAGCTGGCCTTTGCCGCCGTCGTACGGGCCGCCCTTGTCGCTGTATGCGATGTACAGGTGGCCGTTCTTCGTATCCAGTACACCCTTGTGCGGCAGATAGCCCGTCGGCTGCCCGGCCAGCCGCTGCCACGTCGCCCCCGCGTCCGTCGACCGGTACACCGCGTTGTCCTTGTCCGCGACCCCGACGTAGAGCGTCTTCGTCGCGCTGCCGGACGTGCCCGTGGACTCGTCGAAGGTGACCCAGACGATGCCCTGGTTGTCGCTCGCATACCCGGAGGTGTCGCCGGGATCCTGCACATAGTTGCCGACGTTGGGGAAGTTCGTCACCTGCGACCAGGTGACACCCGAGTCCGTGGACCGCCACAGGCCCTTGCCGCTGGGCGCGCCCAGGTACAGCACGCTGTTCCTGTTCGGGTCGACGGCCAGCCGCTCGCCCATGCCGCGGCCGGGCATGTTGCCGCCCAGCTTGAACGGCAGATCGGTCTTCTGCCAGCTCGCGCCCCGGTCAGAGGACCGCAGGACCGCGCCGTTCTTCGGGTCCCAGCTGTTGGTGTACGTACCGACGGCCGCGTACACCTTGTTCGGGTCGACGGAGTCGGAGGCGAGAGCGACCACGCCGGTGTGCCCCCAGTCGTCCCAGCCGATGTGGTCCAGCAGCGGGGTCCAGGTCTTCGTCGACTCCTGCCAGCGGTAGGCGCCGCCGATGTCGGTACGGGCGTAGGCCAGGTTCTTCTCGGAGCGGTTGAAGACGATGCCGGGGACGAAACCGCCGCCGTCGATACGGGCGTTCTTCCAGGTGTAGGTGTCGGCGGCGACGGCCGCCTTCGGCTTCTCGGCGGCCAGTGCGGGCGGGGTGCCCGCGAGCAGCCCGGCCGCCAGCGCCAGCACGGCCGTCAGGATGCGGGTTCTTCGCACGGTGGGGGACCTTCCTTTCAGGGGCCCTGTGGGGGCCTTTCCGGGGCCTTTCAGGAGGGGAGCGCGCGAGGCCGGACGGCCCCCCGTGCGGGTGGGGGCCGCCCGGCCGTGGCCCCGGCGTGAAGGTGCCGGGGCCGTGCACGCGGAGCGCAGCGGGGACTATTCGAGAAGCTCCGCGTACGAGCCCAGGGCGAGTGCGATGTCCGCCTGGGCCCAGAACCGGTGATACGTGAAGCTGGGCGCGGCCCCGCCCGCCAGATACGCCTCGATCTTCGACCAGGCCGGGTCGTCCTCGTAGAAGGAACGGATCGAGTCGAACGTCGACGAGGAGTTGATCGCGTCGCCGTTCGGCATGGTGCCGGTCCAGCCGCTCGGGACGTAGACCGGGTCGTCGAAACGGTTGTAGTCGGCGCGGGTCTCCGGGACGGCGATGCCGAGGTCGTCCTGGTGGTGCTCCCACATGCCGTCCAGCAGCGCCTTCGCGACGCGCGCGGCCTCCGTGTCACCGGAGCGGTCCGCGTAGTACGTCAGGGTCCTGGCGTACGCGCCCGCCACACCGACGTCGTTGGTGTAGTCGACGACGGTGACGTGAAGCCCGCTGTTGGAGCCGGGACTCGACGGGTTCCAGGTGTCGGGCTGACCCGACCACTGGAGCGTCGACGGGATCCGGAAGGTGCCGTCCGGGTTGATCGTGGTCTTGGACAGCGCCCAGTCGACCCACTTGTCGAGGACCGCCTTGGCCTGCGCGTTCCCCGTCTGCTGGTACAGCTCGGCGACCCGCTCCATGGACCACGCCTGGAAGCCGAACCACTGGTTGGACGGCGGGTCGTGGTACACGGGCTTCTCGTCGTAGTACATGCCGTAGAACGTCGACTTCCCGGCCGGCGGGGTCGCGTAGCGGCCCGCCCAGCTGTTGGTCGCGCCGCCCGCGATGGCGCCCTCGTCGGACTGCAGCCAGCGGTAGAACTCCAGCTGCCGGTCCATCGACTTGGCCCAGTCCGCCGCGCCCGTCGCCGACTTCGGCTTCAAGGGGGCGTAGTTGGCGAGCGCGTATGCGGCCAGCGGGTTCTGGTATCCGCCGTGGGCGTGGCTGGAGCCGATGCGCCAGGCCCAGCCCGCGGAGGTGTCGGTGGCGCCGCCCCAGGCGTAGTACCAGGACAGCAGGTAGTGCGAGGAGTCCTTACCGGTGCCGGCCGGGCAGGACGTGGGACCCACGCAGTTGCCGACCTTCTTGAAGTACTTGTCGTACATCGCGTAGCGCAGGTAGTCGCCCATCTTCGCGGCCTTGGCGACGGTCGCGGAGACGTCACCGCCCTTGCCCTGCTCCTTGGCCCACTTGTCCGCCCAGTACGCGGCCTGCACGGCACGCGCGTCGGCGTCCGGGGCGTTGGTGAACTTCCACTGCTTGGCGTAGGAGGCATCACCGGTGAACAGGTCCAGGAAGCCGTTCTTGCCGCCGTACTTGAAGGCGTCACAGGTCGGCTGCGGCACCGTCTCCCACACCGACTCCTGCGCGCCGCGCTGGAAGGTGTTGATGTACGACGGGCCGGTGTCGGCCGGGCCCGCCTCGCACTTGCCGGGCGAGTTGCCGAAGCCGTAGACGTTGTCGACATCCTGCAGCCAGTGCATACCGTAGACATCGTCCGTACCGTATGCCGTCTTCAGTTCACCGGCGATGGGATCCGAGCCGACCGAGACACCGGCATCCAGCTTCGCCGGGTACTCGTTGGGGGTGTCCTTCTCGGGCGCGTACGTCGCCGGCTTCGATGCGTTGTAGAAGGAGTTGGTCGGCTGGTCGGCGCGCGTCGGGATCATGTACTTCTCCATCAGATCCCAGGCGCCGTTGAACTTCGACCAGTCACCGGTCACCTTGCCGTACATGGCCTGCAGCCAGAGAAGGTAGCTGTAGGCCTCCGACGTGGTCTCGTGACCGTGGTCCGGCGCCTCGACGATCAGCGTCTCGACCGAGTGGTAGGGGATGCCCTCGGGCGAGAAGTAGCCGTTCGCCGGGTTGGTGATCTTCCCGTAGAGCTCCAGGAAGCGCGCGTCGTACGCCTTCGCGGCCGCCAGCTGCGTCACTGTGACCGCGGCCTTGGCGTGCCCCGGGGCCGTCGACTCGAACACGGCCGACCCGGTGCCGGAGGAGTCGGCGGTGATGGTCACCTTCTGGGCGGTGTTCCAGTTCGACGGGGTGAAGGTGAGTGTCGCGCCGCCGGTGACCGTGAGGCCCGAGTTGCCGCTCGCGCGGGCCGTCGTCACGGTCACATTCGAGGTGGGCTGCTTCGACAGCTTCACCTCGTACGTGCCCGTCTTGCCCTGCTGGACGCCCAGTTGGGGCGGCGAGGCGACAACCGTGGGGCCCGAGGCGACCGTGATGCCGACCGGGGTGGAGGCCGCGGAGGCACCCAGGCTGTCGTACGCCTTCGCCACCAGGGAATGACTGCCCACGGTCAGATCCGAGACGGACAGCGCGTAGGGCGCGCTCGTGTCCGTGCCCAGCAGCTTGGTGTCGTCGTAGAACTCGACCTTGGTGATCGTGGCGTCGTCGGCGGCCGCCGCGGTGGCCGCCAGCGGGACCGCCTCGCCCTGGGTGTAGACGGCGCCGGCGGCGGGGCTGGTCAGCACCGTGATCGGCGGCTGGTGGGCGCCGGCGCAGGTCGTGCCGTTGATCGCGAAGGAGGTCGGCGCGGTGTTGGTGCCGCTGTAGGTGAACTGCGCACCGGTGGAGACGGCGGCGCCGGCCGCGATCCGCGCGTTGTACGAGGTGTTCTTGACCGTGACCGTCTGGCCGGACTGGGACCAGGTGCCGTTCCAGCCGTTCGACAGCTTCTGGTCGCCCGCGTAGGCGTACGTCAGCGTCCAGCCGTCGATGGCGTCCGTGCCGCGGTTGGAGATGGTCAGATCGGCGGTGAAACCGGAGCCCCAGTCGTTCGTCTTGTAGTCGACGCTGCACTGAAGTGCCGCCGCCTGGGCGGGAGTCGATCCCGTGGAGAGCATCGTCAGGGGAAGCGCGAGAGCCGCGAGGGCGGCGGTCCACAACCGCCGCACGACTCTGCGTCTCCTGGGTGGGGGATGCATGGTGCTGGTTCCTCCTTGCGGCTCGGAGAAGTCAAGGCTTGAACCAGTGGGAGCGCTCCCATAGTGGGGACGGGGGTGTGGGGGGTCAAGATGTTCGAAGAGTCGAAAAGATTCGATGCGGCGAGTTGAGCGAAAGTCAGTGACTCCCCTGTTCTTTACCGTCACTTGGCGCTAGCTTCGTTGACACCAGTGGGAGCGGTTCCATCAGTCGACGCGTCCGTCACGACGCGCCTGAACTGCAAGGACTCGCTCATGCGACACCCCCCGCGTTCAGTACTTTTAGCCGTCGCGGCCGCTGCTGCCCTGCTGGGCACCGCGGTCGTGCCGGTCGTCTCGGCGTCAGCGGCCGGACCCGCGTGCACGGTGGAGTACTCCGTCACCAGCCAGTGGGACACCGGCTTCCAGGGCGCCGTGAACATCACCAACAACGCTGCCACCGTGAACAGTTGGAGCCTGAGCTTCGACTTCGGCGGCGACCAGAAGGTCACCCAGGGCTGGAACGCCAAGTGGTCCCAGTCCGGCACGACGGTGACCGCCACCAACGAGAGCTGGAACGGTGCGCTGCGCACCGGCGCGAGCGTCAGCGCCGGGTTCATCGCCTCCCACGCGGGCGGCAACACCGCCCCGACGGCGTTCAAGCTCAACGGCACGACCTGCAACGTCGACGCAGAACCGTCACCCGACCCGACCGACCCGACCGACCCGACGGATCCGGCCGATCCACCGGGTGAGGGAACGCCACCGGCCCTGCACGTCTCCGGAAACAAGCTCGTGGACGCCGACGGAAAGACCCGTCGACTGCTCGGCGTCAACCGTTCCGGCGGCGAGTTCATGTGCGTCCAGGGGCGCGGCATCTTCGACGGGCCGGTCGACGACGCCTCCATCAGGGCGATCGCCGACTGGAACGCCAACACGGTCCGCATCCCGCTCAACGAGGAATGCTGGCTGGGCCTTTCGAACATCAAGCCGGAGTACGCCGGCACCCGCTACATCAGCGCCGTCAAGGACCTGGTGGCCAGGGTGAAGGCGCACGGCATGACCCCGATGCTCGAACTGCACTGGAGCTGGGGCCAGTACACCGGCAACTCGGCCGGCTGCTCCGACGTGCACGCCGGCTGCCAGAAGCCGATGCCCAACATGCGGTACACACCGTCGTTCTGGGCGTCGGTGGCGAGCACCTTCAGGGACGACCCGACGGTTGTCTTCGACCTGTTCAACGAGCCCTACCCGGACCGCGCGACCTCGGATGCCACCCAGGCCTGGCGGTGCTGGCGGGACGGCGGCACCTGCCCCGGCATCGGGTACGAGGTCGCCGGTATGCAGGATCTCGTCGACGCCATACGGGACACCGGCGCCACGAACCCGATCCTCGCCGGCGGGCTCGCCTACTCCAACGACCTCAGCCAGTGGCTGACGCACAAGCCCACCGACCCGGCCGGCAATCTCGCCGCGGCCTGGCACGTCTACAACTTCAACGCCTGTGCCGACGAGGGCTGCTGGAACGCCACGCTCGCCCCGGTCGCGGCCCAGGTGCCGCTGGTCGCCGGGGAGATCGGCGAGAACACCTGCGCGCATGGTTTCGTCGACCGGGTCATGCGGTGGTTCGACGACCGTGGCCTCTCGTACCTGGGCTGGACCTGGAACACCTGGGACTGCAATTCCGGCCCCGCCCTGATCTCCAGCTACGACGGCACTCCCACGCCGTACGGCATCGGGCTGCGCGATCACCTGCGTGCCCTGGACGGATAGTCCATGAACACACCTGAAGTTTCCTGAACCTCACTGACCATCCCGAAAAGCAATGAGCAGTCCGAACCCTCCGAACCCTCCGAACCGTCCGAACCATCCGAACAGTTCGAACAGTCCCAGAAGGATCCCCACGGATAGGAAATCCGCACTCATGAGCCGTACCAGAACCGCACTCCTCGCCGCCCTGGCGCTGACCGCCGGGGCCTCCGGGACGGCACTCGCCGTCGACCCCGGTGGCGTCGGCGCCGCCGCCGTCCCCTGCACCGTCGACTACAAGGTGCAGAACCAGTGGGACACCGGCTTCACCGCCGCCGTGACGGTCACCAACAACAGCGCCGCCAAGTCGTCGTGGTCGGTGAAGTGGTCGTACGCCGGCAACCAGAAGATCACCAGCGGCTGGAACGCCAAGCTCAGCCAGAGCGGCACCGCCGTCACCGCCGCCAACGAGTCCTACAACGCGACCCTGGCGACCGGCGGTTCGGTCAGCTTCGGCCTGCAGGGCACGTACAGCGGCACGAACGCCATCCCGGCCACCTTCACCCTGGACGGCGTGACCTGCAACGTCGACGACGGCAGCGGCGGACCCGGCGGACCCACCGACCCGCCCCCGACCGGTCCGGGCAACCGCGTCGACAACCCGTATGCCGGCGCCAAGGTGTACGTGAACCCGGAGTGGTCCCGCAAGGCCGCCGCCGAGCCGGGCGGCAGCAGGATCTCCAACCAGCCCACCGGTGTCTGGCTGGACCGCACCGCCGCCATCAACGGTGTCAACGGCGGCATGGGGCTGCGCGCCCACCTCGACGAGGCCCTGAAGCAGAAGGGCAGCGGAGAGCTCGTCGTCCAGCTGGTGATCTACAACCTGCCCGGCCGCGACTGCGCCGCGCTCGCCTCCAACGGTGAGCTGAAGGCGGACGAGATCGACAAGTACAAGACGCAGTACATCGACCCGATCAAGGCGATCCTCGCCGACCCGAAGTACGCCTCGCTGCGGATCGTCACCACGGTGGAGATCGACTCCCTGCCGAACCTCGTCACCAACGTCTCGCCGCGGCCCACCGCCACCGCGAACTGCGACACGATGAAGGCCAACGGCAACTACGTCAAGGGCGTGGGCTACGCGCTCAACAAGCTCGGTGACGTCCCGAACGTCTACAACTACGTGGACGCCGGACACCACGGCTGGATCGGCTGGGACGACAACTTCTCGGCGAGCGTCCAGATGATCAAGCAGGCGGCGACCGCCGAGGGCGCCACCGTGAACGACGTGCACGGCTTCATCACGAACACCGCAAACTACAGCGCCCTGAAGGAGCAGCACTTCACCATCAACGACACCGTGGGCAGCAAGTCGGTCCGCGAGTCGAAGTGGGTGGACTGGAACCGGTACGTCGACGAGCTCTCCTTCGCCCAGGCCTTCCGGGGCGAGGCGGTCAAGCAGGGCTTCCACTCGGGCGTCGGCATGCTGATCGACACCTCCCGCAACGGCTGGGGCGGCACCGCCCGGCCCACCGGCCCGGGCGCGCGGGACACCGTGGACACCTACGTCGACGGCGGCCGCATCGACCGGCGCATCCACGTCGGCAACTGGTGCAACCAGTCCGGAGCCGGCCTCGGCGAGCGCCCGCAGGCCAACCCGGAGCCCGGCATCGACGCCTACGTCTGGATGAAGCCGCCGGGGGAGTCCGACGGCTCCAGCAAGTTCATCGAAAACGACGAGGGCAAGGGCTTCGACCGGATGTGCGACCCGACGTACACGGGCAACCCGCGCAACGGCAACAACCTGTCGGGCGCCCTGCCGGACGCCCCGCTCTCCGGACACTGGTTCTCCGCCCAGTTCCAGGAGCTGATGAAGAACGCGTACCCGCCGCTGTCCTGACGGTCCTGACCATCCCGGCTGTCCTGACGCGGTGACGTCCCGATGATCCGCCGGGGTCGGCCCTCCGGGGCCGGACCCCGGCGGATCGCGGACTTTCCGCGCCCCGTTTTTGCCGTACCGGCAACAGCGGTGGCCTCCGCACGGTGCGTCGGCGCACGCTGAGCGCATCCGAGCGAGAGGCTGACCACCATGGCGCACCACCACGATCACACCGACATCGACTGGGCCGAGATGGCCCCGCTGCTGGAGGCCCAGGCCGAGCTGTTCACACCGCTGTACGAAAAGGCGCTGGCCTGGCTCGGGAAGGAGGTGACCGAGCCGGGGCTGATCGTCGACGCGGGCAGCGGGCCCGGCGTCGTCTCCTGCCTGTTCGCCGAGACGTTCCCGGGCGCGCGGATCGTGGCGGTGGACGGCTCCGCACCACTGCTGGAACGGGCCCGCGCCCGCGCCGTCCGCCAGGGGGCCGCCGACCGTTTCAGCACGCTCGCCGGTGAACTCCCCGATGCCCTCGGCGAGTTGGACTACCCGGCCGACCTGCTGTGGGCGAGCCGCAGCCTGCACCACCTCGGCGATCAGCGCGCCGCGCTCGCCGCCTTCGCCGCCCGGCTCGCCCCCGGCGGCACGCTGGCCCTCATGGAGGGCGGCCTGCCGGCACGGTTCCTGCCGCGTGACATCGGCATCGGGCGGCCCGGCCTGCAGGCGCGGATCGACGCGCTGGAGGAGGAGTGGTTCACCCGCATGCGGGCCGAGCTGCCGGGCCATGTCGCGGAGACCGAGCACTGGCCGGCCCTGCTCGCCGCGGCGGGCCTGAAGCACACCAGGACGCGCAGCTTCCTCCTGGACCTGCCCGCACCGGCCTCCGACCGGGTCCGTGCCTATGTCGCCGCGTCCCTGTCCCGCATCCGCGAGGCCCTCGCCGACGGCCTCGACGCCGACGACCGCGCCACCCTCGACCGGCTCCTCGACCCCGGCGACGAGGCGAGCGTGCACCGCCGCCCGGACGTGTTCGTCCTGGCCGTGCACACGGTGCACACGGCGGTCCGTACGGGCTGAACCACCGGCGGACAGCGGCGACCGGCCGCAGCCGCACCAGCAGCCACCGGTGCGGCGGCCGGCCGCCGCACACCTGCCGCCCTTGACTTCGAGAGCCCTTCAAGTGATGGACTCCCCGACGTCAAGCAGGGGGGAATCATGACGGACTCTCAGGTCGCGCTCATCACCGGCGGGGGCAGCGGCATCGGTGCCGCGGTCGCGCGGCAGTTGCTGGACGCCGGGTACCGGGTGGCCGTCACCGGCCGCGGCGAGGAACGGCTGCGCGGCTTCGCCAAGGAGCTCGGCGAGCCCGACGGTCTGCTGACGATCGCCGGCAACGCCGCCGAGTACGACGATGTACGGTCGGCTGTCGACACCACCCTCGAGGCATTCGGTCGACTGGATACAGTCGTCGCCAACGCCGGATTCGCCACCCACGACACCGTCGCCGAGGGCGACCCCACCGGCTGGCCCGAGATGGTGCTCACCAACGTGCTGGGCCCGGCGCTGCTGAAAGGGCCTCCATCGACGCCCTGAAGGAGTCGCGCGGCCGGATCGTGCTGGTCGGCAGCGTCGCCGGGTTCGTGCACGGACCGGGCAACCTCTACGGCGCGACGAAGTGGGCGGTGACCGGACTCGCGGAGAACACCCGGCGACAGGTCACCGGCTGGGGTGTGGGCGTGACCCTGATCGCGCCGGGCCGGGTGGAGACCCCGTTCTGGGACGCGTACGGCAGCCTGCCGCCCGGGCATCTGCTCACCGCCGACCAGCTCGCGGACTCCGTCGTGTGGGCCATCCGGCAGCCCGCCGGCGTCGACGTCAACACCGTGGTCGTACGGCCCCTGGGGCAGCCGAACTGAAGAAGGGGCAGGGCCCGTCTCCGGGCCCTGACCCACCGCCGGTCAGGCGTCGCTCAGGCCATGTCGAACGTCGCCGGGTCCGGGCCCAGGCGCCGGTCCTCGTTCAGCGCGCTGATCGCCGCGAGGTCCTCGGCGTCCAGGCTGAAGTCGAAGACCTCGATGTTCTCCTTGATCCGGGACGGCGTCACCGACTTCGGGATCACCACGTTGCCGAGCTGGATGTGCCAGCGCAGCACGACCTGGGCCGGGGTGCGGTTGTGCTTCCGGGCGATCGCCACGATCGCCGGGACCTCCAGCAGGCCCTTGCCCTGGCCGAGCGGCGACCAGGCCTCGGTCGCGATGCCCTGCTCCGCGTGGTACTCACGGGCGGCGTTCTGCTGCAGATGCGGGTGCAGCTCGATCTGGTTGACCGCCGGGATGACCGACGTCTCGCCGATCAGGCGCTCCAGGTGCTCCGGAAGGAAGTTGGAGACACCGATCGCGCGGATCCGGCCGTCGGCGTGGAGCTTCTCGAACGCCCTGTACGTGTCGACGTAGGTGTCACGGGCCGGCAGCGGCCAGTGGATCAGGTACAGGTCCACGTACTCCAGGCCGAGCTTGTCCAGGGACGTGTCGAAGGCGCGCAGCGTGGAGTCGTACCCCTGGTCGCTGTTCCAGAGCTTGGTGGTGACGAAGAGCTCCTCGCGGGGGATGCCGGAGCCGGCGATCGCCTTGCCGGTGCCTTCCTCGTTGCCGTAGATCGCCGCTGTGTCGATGCTGCGGTACCCGGCCTCCAGGGCCGTCGCGACGGCCGACTCGGCCTTGTCGTCCGGCACCTGCCAGACACCGAAGCCCAGCTGGGGCATCTCGACGCCGTTGTTCAGGATGATCGGGGGGACCTTGCTGCTCACGAGCTCTCGATCCTTACGGTTGTCGTCAGGTGGTACTCCCATCGTCAACGATCACGGGCCGCGATGCATTCCTGACGCGAGAATGACGGGAGAATCCAGACGTGACGAAGCACACGTGAGGGGACGAATCAGGCCCGGTACAGTGCCTCGACCTCGTTCGCGTACGCCTTCTCGATCGCCTTCCGCTTCAACTTCAGCGACGGGGTGAGCAACCCGTGCTCCTCGGTGAACGGCTGCGCCAGGATGCGGAACGTGCGGATCGACTCGGCCTGCGAGACAAGTGTGTTGGCCGCGACCACCGCGCGCCGCACCTCCGTCTCCAGGTCGGGGTCGCGCACCAGCTGCTGCGGGGTCATCCTGGGCTTGTCGCGCATCATCAGCCAGTGCTCGACGGCCTCCTGGTCGAGGGTGACCAGGGCGGCGATGTAGGGGCGGTCGTTGCCGACGAGGATGCACTGGTTGACCAGCGGATGGTCCCGGACGCGCTCCTCCAGAACCCCGGGCGAGACGCTCTTGCCGCCCGAGGTGACGAGGATCTCCTTCTTGCGGCCGGTGATGGTGAGGTAGCCGTCCTCGTCGAGGGCGCCGAGGTCGCCGGTGGCCAGCCAGCCGTCGTGCAGGGTCTCGTCGGTGGCCTTGGGGTTGTTGAGGTAGCCCTGGAAGACGTTGTCGCCGCGCAGCCAGATCTCGCCGTCGTCCGCGATGTGCACGGTGACGCCCGGGATCGGCTGGCCCACCGTGCCGTAGCGGGTGCGCTCGGGCGGGTTGGCGGTCGCGGCGGCCGTGGACTCGGTCAGGCCGTATCCCTCGTAGATGTGCACGCCCGCGCCCGCGAAGAACAGCCCGAGTCGCCGGTCCATCGCCGAACCGCCGGACATGGCGTGCCGGATCCGGCCGCCCATCGCGGCGCGGAGCTTGGAGTAGACGAGCTTGTCGAACAGCTGGTGCTGCATGCGCAGCCCCGCCGACGGTCCGGGGCCGATACCCCACGCCTTGGCCTCCATGGCGTCCGCGTATTTCACGGCGACCGCGACGGCCTTCTCGAACGCCCCGGCCCTGCCCTCCTTCTCGGCCTTGCGACGGGCGGAGTTGAACACCTTCTCGAAGATGTACGGCACGGCGAGGATGAACGTCGGCTGGAACGCGGCCAGATCGGGCAGCAGAGCCGCCGCATTCAGCTGCGGCTGGTGGCCGAACTTCACCTTGCCGCGGATGCCGGCGACCTCGACCATCCGCCCGAAGACGTGGGCGAGCGGCAGGAACAGCAGGGTCGCCGCCTCGTCGCCCTTCTTGGAGTGGAACACCGGCTCCCAGCGCCGGATGACGGTGTCCGCCTCGTACATGAAGTTGCCGTGCGTGATGACACAGCCCTTGGGGCGGCCGGTGGTGCCCGAGGTGTAGATGATCGTGGCGACCGAGTCCGGGGTGACCGCCTGCCGGTGCCGGTGCACCACCTCGTCGTCGAGGTGCGCGCCCGCGTCGTACAGCTCCTGCACGGCACCCGCGTCCAGCTGCCACAGCCGGCGCAGCTGCGGCAGCCGGTCGATGACGGTGGCGATCGTCATCGCGTGGTCCTCGTGCTCCACGACCGCCGCGGTCACCTCGGCGTCGTACAGCATCCAGAAGCACTGCTCGGCGGAGGAGGTGGGATAGACGGGCACGACCTGCGCACCGATCGTCCACAGTGCGAAGTCGAACAGCGTCCACTCGTACCGGGTCCGGGACATGATTGCGACCCGGTCGCCGAAGCGGACCCCGCGGGCCAGCAGGCCCTTGGCCAGGGCGAGCACCTCGTCGCGGAACTCGGCGCTGGTGACGTCCCGCCACCGGCCCGTGTCGTCCTTGCGGCCGAGCGCGATGTGCAGCGGGTCCTCCTGGGCGTACCGGAAGACGACGTCGGCCAGACCGCCCACCGGCGGTGCCAGCGCCAACGGAGGGTTGGTGAACTCGCGCAAACCCCGCTCCCCGCTTCTCGTGGCACTCGCTCAGCGCCGTGAAAGCTACCCCACCTGGCCGTAGGCCGGGAGGGGGTCGGAAGACGAGCAGCGCTCTGGTATGCGCAGGTCAACGAGGGAAAATGCGCTCACATGCGGAAGGGTCGGACAGAATCCTGACGGTTGAGTAAGTTTCGGTGCCGTAATCTCCACCGAATCTGTACGACCCGGTCACGGTCGGCGCCCTGCGCCCGGGCTCGTCCGCTCCGGTGTCGTCGTCTCTTCCTTACAGCGTCGGATCGGCGGATTCCGTTACTGCGGCCCTGGTCACGGCGGTGTCAGGTGTGGCACGGAGGGCGGGGCCGCCCGTCAGGGGCCCTCGCGGCGCCGGCGCTGCAGCCGGTCCCCGCCCGCCAGGATCGCCGCCGCCAGGGCGTCCGCCGCGCCCTGGGCGGAGGTGCGGCGGCGGCCGTGGACCAGGACGAAATCGACGCGGCCCAGCTCGGGAAGGCCCGCCCGGTCCGGCATCCGCACCAGGCCCGGCGGGATCAGGCCCCGCGAGTGGGCCATCACGCCGAGGCCCGCGCGGGCCGCCGCGATGAGACCGTTGAGGCTGCCGCTCGTGCACACGACGCGCCACTCGCGGCCCTGCCGCTGCAGCGCCTCCAGGGCGAGTGCCCGGGTGATGCCGGGCGGCGGGTAGATGATGAGCGGCACCGGCCGGTCCGGGTCCAGGCGCAGCCGCTCGGCGCCGATCCACACCAGCCGGTCGTGCCAGACCAGCTCGCCGCGGGGGTCCTCCGGGCGCCGCTTGGCCAGCACCAGGTCCAGTTTCCCGGCGGCCAGCTGTTCGTGCAGCGTGCCCGACAGCTCCACGGTCAGCTCCAGGTCGACCTCGGGGTGGTCGTGGCGGAAGCCCTCCAGGATCTCCGGCAGCCGGGTGAGGACGAAGTCCTCGGAGGCGCCGAAGCGGAGCCGCCCGCGCAGCCGGGTGCCGGTGAAGAACGCCGTGGCCTGTTCGTGCACCTCCAGGATCCGGCGCGCGAAGCCGAGCATCGCCTCGCCGTCCTCCGTCAGCTCCACCGAGTGGGTGTCCCGGGTGAACAGCTGCCGTCCGGTGGCGTCCTCCAGCCGCCGCACGTGCTGACTGACGGTGGACTGGCGCAGCCCGAGCCGCCGGGCGGCCTGCGTGAAGCTCAGCGTCTGGGCCACCGAGAGGAATGTCCGCAGGTGGGAGGGTTCGTACACGAACCCAGCTTATCGCGGATCGCGATGACAGTGAGTGCGGTATACCGGATTCCCGATCGCTGGGTGAGGGAGCAGGATGGAGGGGGGACCCCTTGTCCCGTACCGGACAGGGCAGAAGGCCCCTACAGGGGAGACGGGTCCTCCAGGGAGGACGAGCCCTCCAGGGAAGAGAGCCCTGTACCGCCAGTACCGCCGACAGCACCAAGCAAGTGGAGCACCGTGAAACGCCTGCGATGGCCGAGTTGGATGCCGATCGACCCGTACATCCTGCTGCTGCTCGGGACGGTGGGCCTCGCCGCATTGCTCCCCGCGCGCGGGACGGCCGCCGACGTGGCGTCCGGTGCCTCGACGGCCGCGATCGCCCTGCTCTTCTTCCTCTACGGCGCCCGGCTGTCCACCCGTGAGGCGCTGGACGGGCTGAAGCACTGGCGGCTCCACGTCACCGTCCTGGCCTGCACCTTCGCCGTCTTCCCGCTGCTCGGCCTCGCCGCCCGCGGGCTCGTCCCGGTCTTCCTGACGCACCCGCTCTACCAGGGCCTGCTGTTCCTGACGCTGGTGCCGTCGACGGTCCAGTCGTCGATCGCCTTCACCTCCATCGCCCGCGGCAACGTGCCCGCAGCGATCTGCGCGGGCTCCTTCTCCTCCCTCGTCGGCATCCTCGCCACCCCCCTGCTGGCGGCCGCGCTGCTCGGCGGCACGGGCGGCGGCTTCTCCGCCGACTCGCTGGTGAAGATCGTGCTGCAGCTGCTGGTGCCGTTCCTCGCCGGGCAGGTGCTGCGGCGCTGGATCGGCGGCTTCGTCACCCGCCACAAGAAGGTGCTCGGGCTGGTCGACCGCGGTTCGATCCTGCTCGTCGTCTACACGGCGTTCAGCCAGGGCATGGTCCAGGGCATCTGGCACCAGGTCAGCCCCGTACGGCTGGCCGGGCTGCTCGGCGTCGAGGCCGTCCTGCTCGCCGTGATGCTCCTGCTGACCTGGTACGGCGCCAAGGCGCTGCGCTTCAGCCGCGAGGACCGGATCGTGATCCAGTTCGCCGGCTCGAAGAAGTCCCTGGCCGCCGGGCTGCCCATGGCGAGCGTGCTGTTCGGCGCGCACGCCTCCCTGGCGGTGCTGCCGCTGATGCTCTTCCACCAGATGCAGCTGATGGTGTGCGCGGTGATCGCCAAGCGCCGCTCGCACGACCCGGTGGACGAGGTCAGCGCCGCTCGGCCAGCCGCAGCGTCACGAACCGCGGTCGGTACAGGGACACGTTCCGGCTGAGCTGCGCCGCGGCGCCGGTGGTCTCCAGCCAGTTGACGTCGTAACTGAGCACGAGACGTCCGTCGCCGCTGAGCGCCGGATGCACCTGCGGGTTGTACGCGGCCACTTCCCCCCGCGGCAGCGACGGGCTGAACTCCTTCGTCGGCCCGTGCCACGGCCCGGTCGGTGAGCAGGCCCAGTACGACGTCACCGTGGTCAGCCCTTTCGTCCCCGCTGCCATCGTGAACAGCACGTACGTCCCGCCGTGCCGGAGCACCGAGAACGCGCTGCCCACGCCCGTGCGGCGCCCGTCGCCCAGTACGGGCCGGGGCCGGGTGCCCCAGCCCGAGCCGTTCCAGTACCGCCAGGCGGCCGGGTCGGCGAGTCTGCCCTCCGCCACGCGGGCCACGTACGCGTGCGAGGCCGGGCGGGAGGCGGCCTGACCGTCGTCGCCGCCGAAGACGTACGTCCAGCCGTCCTCCTCGACCAGCGTCGTGCCGAACAGGACACGCCGGGAGGGGTCGGGCACCAACTGCTGGTCGAGCACCTTCACCACCGACTCCAGGCGCAGGTCCGGCAGGGACAGCGTGGCGACCTCGGTGGCGGTGGGCACGCCGTAGATCCAGGGGGCGGCGCCGGCCGTGCGCACCCACAGCAGCACCCGCACCACCTGCTCGGACGAGCCGGGCGAGCGCGGCTCGACGCGGGCCGCGACCGGCCAGCGCCACTGGTTCGGCGCCGGATCGGGGAAGAGCGGGGCGGGCAGGGTGGTCTCCAGGCGGCCGTCGCGCATCACGACCGCCGAGTTGCGCACCAGGGGCGCGGTGGTGTCCCGCCAGGCGTAGGACTCGCCGGCCGGGTTGGGCGGTCCGTGCACCCGGCCCAGATACGTGTCCGAGAACAGCCACAGGATCCGGCCGTCCGGCAGCCGCAGGGAGTGGGTGCCGTCGCCGCCGGTCCAGTCATCGGTGCGGGCCGGGTCGTCGCCGTAGCGGGCGAACTCGGCGGTGAGACGGTCGTCGGCCCACCATGAGCCGACCGAATGCGGTATGCAGTCGCCGCCATCGTGTCGACCGTCGCCGCCATTCCGTCTACCGTCGCCGTCCCCCGGGAGCGCGGTGAGCAGCACCGCCCCGAGAACCAGGGCCAGCAGCAGACCGATCCCGGTTCCCGTGCGCTGTCGTGCTCGTGCTGTGTCATCGGGCACGCTGAGGGACGTTAGTTGCTACCCGCTCGCCTGGTCCATGGGGAGCCACGCGACCGTGCCCGCCGTGGCCGAAGGCGGACCGCCGGTGGCCAGTTCCTTGTCGGTGAGCGCCCGGTTCCAGACATGCACGTCGTCGATCGCGCCGGTGAAGTGGGCCCGGCTGTCCAGGCGTTGGCCGATGTGCACCCCGAACGGCGAGTCGCGGCTGACCGAACCGGGCACGTCCGCGGTGCTGATCGCCGTACCGTCCAGGAAGAGGGTGAGCCTGCCTCCGTCGCGGCGCAGGGCGAGGTGGTGCCAACGGCCGTCGTTGTGGGCGCCGGTGGTGCGGACGTACGCCGACCGCGGGGGAGCGGCGCCGTCGCGTACGGTGATCAGGCCCTGGATGCGGTCGTGCGCGGGCTCGGCGCGCAGCCAGACCTGCGGCTGGCTGGTGCCGATGCCGCCCATCCACAGCAGCGGCTGCTCACCGGTCGTGGCCGTGTAGCGGAACCGCAGGGACGCGGTGAAGTCCCCTGCGCCCAGCCGGAGTCGGGGCCGGTACGGCAGGCGTACGGCGTCGTCGGCGCCGTCGAAGGCCAGCGCGCCGCCGACGGCACCGGTCGCCGGCCGGGCGCCCCCGAGCACGGCCGCCGGTGAGCGGGGCGAGGTCGGCGGTGGTCGGGTCCGGGCCGCGGCGCGGCTGCAGCCAGTCCTCGGTGAAGCGGGCGAAGCGGATCTCGTCACGCGCGTCGGCCGTGCCGCCCTCGTACATCAGCCCCACGGTCGTGTCGTCGATCCGCACCAGGTCGGAGTAACCGGACCAGTCCCTGTGACGACCGTGCCGCGGTCCAGTCAGTTCGGACGGCTTCTGCCGGAACGTGCCGTCCTCGGCGACCGGCCAGGAGTCGGTGGCGCCGACCCGCCAGTGGTCGCCGCCGTCGTCGCTGACGACGAGCGCGGCGTGGTTGGCGGTGACCCGACTGCCGTTCCAACTTTCGGAGTTGACGCCGATGACGAGCCGCCCGGGATGCCGGCCGCGGGTGAGCTGGATGCCGTGCACAGGGCCGGTGGCGTACCACGAGTTCCAGTGCGCGGGCAGGATCTCACGGCTCAGGTCACGCGGCTTCGACCAGGTCAGCCCGTCGTCGTCGCTGTACTGCAGGTGCGGGGTGCGGTCGCATGGGATGGCGCAGTTCCCGCTGTCCGTACGGCCGGTGTTGTACGTCTCGGCCAGCAGGACGCGGCCGGTCGTGCGGTCCACGACGGGGGCCGGGTTGCCGTGCGTGTCGCCGCCGCCGTCGGTGACGACCTGGAGCGGGCCCCAGGTGCGGCCGCCGTCGGTGGACCGTTTGAGGACGATGTCGATGTCGGCCGCGTCCCCGCAGTTGAGGGCGCGGCCCTCGGCGAACGCCAGGAGCGTGCCGTCGTTGGTCTTCACGATCGCGGGGATCCGGAAGCAGGCGTAGCCGGGGTCCTGGGAAGCCTTGAAGAGCACCTGCTGCTCGAACGGCGGGTCGGCTGCGGGGAGTTGGCCAGAGGCGGGGAGGCGGCTCGTTGCGGGGACCGGGCCAGATGCGGGGAGACGAACGGACGTGGGGGGGCGGGTCGGGGACGGGGACCGGTGCCGCGGCCGTCGCGGCGAGGGCGAGCAGGGCGGTGAGGGCGGTTCTCAGACGGGTGCTGGCCGACACCGCTCGCCGCGGCCGTGACCAGCGCCGCCTCGCCCGGCGCGGGACGCGCGGCCTCCAGTGCGCCGAGAGCGACCAGCCCGCTGCGGACCAGCGCGACCGCGTCCACGGCGCTCGCGTCGTCGGGGATCGGGGAGGCCATGGCCTCGTGCAGGGCGGCGACGTCGGCGTAGCCGTGCCCGAAGCACAGACCCGTCACCCGGTCGCCGCTCCTGAATCGGGTCACGCCGTCGCCCACGGCCACGACCTCCCCGGCGATCTCACCGCCGAGCGGAACGGGGGCGGCGGCCTCGGCGATCTTGCGCACGACCGGAAGGGTGACGCCGACCGCCTCCGTGCGGACGAGCAGTTCCCCGGGACCGGGCTCGGGGACGGGTGCCTCCTCCACGAAGAGAGGGCCGCCCGGGGACTCGTAGCGGACGCGGCGCATCGCACCTCCAGAAGTCGATTCTCGGGAACGCCGAGGAACTCGTTGGCCGAAGCCCCCCTGCCCGCGATCCGCTCCCTGCCCAGTTGGCTGCTCGGCCGGGCCGCCACCCGAGGCCGGGCCCTGGTGGCCGAGGCACTGGCCGCCGAGGGCATGAAGATGTGGCATCACGTGGTGCTCTCCGCCGTCCGTGACCTCGCCCCCGTCGCCCAGGCCGACCTCGGCCGCAGCGTGCGGCTCGACCCCAAGGACCTGGTGGGCATCCTCAACGACCTTCAGGCCGAGGGTCTCGTCGTACGCGAACCCGACCCGAGGGACCGCCGCAAGAACGCGGTGTCCCTCACTGAGGAGGGCGCCCGGCTGCTGAAGCGCTGCGAGAAGGTGGCCCGCGAGGCGAACGACGCACTCCTCGCGCCGCTCTCGGCGGCCGAACGGGAGGAGTTCCTGCGGCTGTTGGCCCGGATCTCCGGTACGCAGAGCTGACCAGGACACCGGCGAGGGCAACTGCGCGGAGACCGGCGCGGACACCGGCGAGGTGCCAACCGCGTCGCCCGGACCGTGCACGCCTGCGGGCACGCGCGCTCTCCGCGTCGCATGGCACGTGTGTACGGCGGGGCCCCTACGGCGCAGGGGGCGCTCCCCGCCGGTCGGGGCCCCGCCGCCGTGCCGCGGGGAACCTTCTCAGCCCTGGGCGGCCGCGGCCCGCAGGGCGATACGGTCCTCGCCCGCGTACACGTTCATGGAACTGCCCCGCAGGAAGCCCACCAGCGTCAGCCCGGCCTCGGCGGCCAGGTCCACCGCCAGCGAGGAGGGTGCCGACACCGCCGCCAGGACCGGGATCCCGGCCAGGACCGCCTTCTGCGCCAGCTCGAAGGAGGCCCGGCCGGAGACCAGCAGGATCGTCCGGGACAGGGGCAGCCTGCCGTCCCGCAGGGCCCGGCCGACCAGCTTGTCGACCGCGTTGTGCCGGCCCACGTCCTCCCGTACGTCCAGCAGCTCGCCGTCCTCGTCGAACAGGGCGGCCGCGTGCAGGCCCCCGGTCCGCTCGAAGACCCGCTGGGCCGCGCGCAGCCGGTCGGGGAGGCCGGCCAGCAGTCCGGGTTCGAGGTGAAGCGGGGGAGTGTCGGCGATGGGCCAGCGGGCCGACGTGCGCACCGCGTCCAGGCTCGCCTTGCCGCACAGGCCGCAGGAGGACGTCGTGTAGACGTTGCGTTCGAGGGTGATGTCGGGGATCGGCACGCCGGGGGCCGTCTTCACGTCCACCACGTTGTACGTGTTGGAGCCGTCGACCGTCGCCCCGGCGCAGTAGACGATGTTCTGCAGATCGGATGCGGTAGCCAGTACACCCTCGCTGACCAGGAAGCCGGCGGCGAGCGCGAAGTCGTCGCCCGGCGTGCGCATGGTGATCGCCAGCGGCCTACCGTTCAGCCGGATCTCCAGGGGCTCCTCGGCGACGAGCGTGTCGGGACGGCTGGAGACCGCCCCGTCCCGGATCCGGAGCACCCTGCGTCGTTCCGTGACTCGTCCCATGGTCCCCATCAATCCCGTTCGGTCGGTCCCGCTCAGTCCCGGTTCTGTACGTGCTGGTAGCCGAAACGGCCCTTGATGCACAGGTTGCCGTGGGTCACCGGGTTGTCGTGCGGCGAGGTGACCTTGACGATCTCATTGTCCTGCATGTGCAGCGTCAGGTTGCAGCCCACTCCGCAGTACGCGCAGACCGTGGTCGTCCGCGTCTGCCGCGCCTCGTCCCACGTACCCGCCGCCCGCATGTCGAACTCCGACCTGAACGACAGCGCCCCCGTCGGGCACACCTCGATGCAGTTCCCGCAGTACACGCACGCCGAGTCCGTCAGCGGCGCGTCGTGCTCCACGGCGATCCGGGCGTCGAAGCCGCGGCCCGCGACGGAGATCGCGAAGGTGTTCTGCCACTGCTCGCCGCAGGCGTCCACGCACTTGTAGCAGAGGATGCACTTGTCGTAGTCGCGTACGTACAGGTCGTTGTCGACCTTGGGTTCCTCGTTGAGGCGGGCCGCGTCGGGGCCGAAGCGGTCCGGTTTCGCCTCGTACTCCTTGATCCACTCGGCGGCCCGCGGGGTGGTCGACAGGTCGACCGAGGACGCCAGCAATTCCAGGACGATCTTGCGGCTGTGCCGGGCCCGATCGCTGTCGGTACGTACCTGCATGCCCGGCTCGGCCCGGCGGGAGCACGCGGGGATGAGGGTTCTGGCTCCCTCGACCTCGACGACGCAGACCCGGCAGGCGTTCTTCGGGGTGAGCGTGTCGCCGTGGCAGAGCGTCGGCACGTCCTTCCCCGCGGCCCGGCAGGCGTCGAGGATCGTCGCCCCCTCGGGCACCCGCACCGGCTCGCCGTCGAGGGTGAACTCCAGCAGACGGCGGGGGATCCCCAGCGGTGTCACGGTCATACGGCGGCTCCTACGCGGCGATGCGCGGTCGTTCGTTCACGGTGTTGCGCGGTGGTGCGTGCGCGGCGATGCGCGGTGGTGCGTTCACGGTGTTGCGCGGTGGTGCTTGCGCGGCGATGCGCGGTCATTCGTACGCCCCCAGACGGTCGATGGCGGATTCCACGGCGTTCCACGCGGTCTGTCCCAGACCGCAGATCGAGGCGTCCCGCATCGCGCGGCCGACCTCCCGCAGCAGGGCGATGTCGCCGGCGGCGTCGGCGCCCGTGCGCGCCACGATCCGGCGCAGCGCCTCCTCCTGCCGCACCGTCCCGACCCGGCACGGCACGCACTGCCCGCACGACTCGTCCCGGAAGAACTCCGCGATCCGCAGCAGGAGCCGGGGCAGGGCCACGGTGTCGTCGAAGGCCATGACGACCCCCGAGCCGAGCGTCGTGCCCGCCTGCCGTGCGCCTTCGAAGGTGAGCGGGATGTCCAGTTCGTCGGGACGTACGAAGCCGCCCGCGGCGCCGCCGAGCAGCACCGCCCGCAGACCCTGGCGCACCCCGGCGAGGTCCAGCAGCTCGCCCAGCGTCGCGCCGAACGGCAGCTCGTAGACGCCGGGCCGGTCCACGCTCCCCGACACGCAGAACAGTTTCGGCCCGGTGGACCGCTCCGTGCCGATCGCCGCGTACACCGGTGCCCCCATCGTCAGGATCGGCAGCACATTGACCAGCGTCTCGACGTTGTTCTCCGCCGTCGGCTTCCCGAACAGGCCCTTTTCCACCGGGAACGGCGGCTTGGAGCGCGGCTCGCCCCGGTACCCCTCGATGGAGTTGAACAGGGCCGTCTCCTCGCCGCAGATGTACGCGCCCGCGCCCCGCCGGATCTCGATGTCGAAGGCATAGCCCTGGCCGAGGATGTCGTCGCCGAGCAGCCCGCGGGCCCGTGCCTGGTCGACGGCATATTGCATACGGTGGACCGCCCGCGGATACTCCCCGCGCAGATACACGTAACCCTCGTGCGCGCCGATCGCGTACGCCGCGACCGTCATCGCCTCCACGAGCGCGTACGGGTCGCCCTCCATGATCACGCGGTCCTTGAAGGTGCCCGGCTCGGACTCGTCGGCGTTGCACACCAGGTAGTGCGGGTGGTCGGGCTGGGACGCGGTGGCCTGCCACTTGCGGCCGGTGGGGAAGGCGGCACCGCCGCGCCCGACCAGGCCGGAGTCGGTGACCTCGCGGATCACCCCGGCGGGGCCGAGTGCGAAGGCCCGGCGCAGGGCGGTGTAGCCGCCGTGAGCGCGGTAGTCGTCCAGCGACGACGGGTCGACGACACCGACGCGGCGCAGGAGGACCAGGCCGTCCTGGCCCGCCTGCGGTACGGCCGCCGTGGCAGGCGGCTCTGGAGGCGCCGAGTCGGGGGCACTCGCGGCGAGGACGGCCGCGTCGGCCGTCGCCGGCGCCGACACCGCCGTACGCACCGGATCACCGGCCCGGATCGCGAGCGCGGCCGGGGCCCGTTCGCACAGGCCGAGGCACGGGCTGCGCTCGACCCTCACCCCGCTGCCCGCACCGAGCCGCGCCTCGACCCCGGCGCACAGCTGCGCCGCCCCGGCGGCCGTGCACGCCAGGTCCGTGCACACGTGCAGCACGGTCGCGGGCCGGGGCTCGACCGAGAACATCGCGTAGAACGTGGCGACCCCGTAGGCCTCGGCCGGCGGCACGGTCAGCCGCCGGCACAGGTAGCCGAGGGCGCCCTCGCTGATCCAGCCGACCCGGTCGTTGATCGCGTGCAGCCCCGGCAACAGCAGGTCGCGGCGGTCCCGGGCCTCCCGCCCGCCGCGGGCCCACCTCAGGTCGGCAGCCCTCGTCCCATCGCGGGCGGCACCCTCCCAGGAGGACTCCGGTGGGCCGAGCAGGGCGTCGACGGCGGCCCGCTCCTCGTCCGTCGGCTCGCTGTCGCCGAAGTGCAGGTCCACTTGCGTCACCTCACGATGGTCGCCACGGGGAGCTTCTCGATCCGGATCGCCGACGCCTTGAACTCCGCCGTCCCCGCGATCGGGCAGTTCGCCTCGATCGTCAGCTGGTTGGTGTCCACCTCGTCGGGAAAGTGCATGGTCATGAAGGCGAGCCCGGGCCGCAGCGCGGTGTCGACCCACACCGGCGCCACCACCGAACCGCGCCGCGACGTCACCCGCACCTCCTCGCCGACCACGACCCCGTACCGCTCGGCGTCCTCCGGGCACAGCTCGACGTACTCCCCGCGCCGCAGCGGCGAGGGAAAACCACCGCTCTGCACACCGGTGTTGTACGAGTCGAGCCGCCGGCCGGTGGTGAGCCGGATCGGGTACTCCTCGTCGGTGAGGTCGACCGGCGGATCGTGCTGGACGATCCCGAACGGCGCGGGCCTGCCCCGCCTTTGCGGGTCCGTCGCCCACAGCCGGCCGTGCAGGTAGGTCGGTTCGAGCCGCGCGGTGCTCGGGCACGGCCACTGGATGCCCTGGTGCTCCTCCAGCCGCTCGTACGTCATCCCGTAGTGGTCCGACGAGAGAGACCTCAGCTCGTTCCACACCGACTCGGCGTCGGCGTACTTCCAGTCGTGGCCGAGGCGGGCCGCCAGGTCGCAGAGGATGTCGATGTCCTCGCGGGCCTCACCGGGCGGGCTGAGGGCCTTGCGGACGCGCTGGACGCGCCGTTCGCTGTTGGTGGTCGTGCCGTCGGTCTCCGCCCAGCCGGCGGTGGCCGGGAGGACCACGTCCGCCAACTCGGCCGTCTTCGTGAGGAAGATGTCCTGGACGACGAGGAAGTCCAGCGCCTTCAGCCGCCGTACGGCCTGTTCGCTGTCCGCCTCCGACTGGGCCGGGTTCTCGCCGATGCAGTAGACGGCCTTCAGGGTGCCGTCCGCCATGGCCTCGAACATCTCCGTCAGGTTCATGCCGTAGTGCGGCTGGATGACGGTGTCCCAGGCGGACTCGAACTTCAGCCGGACGTGCGGGTCGAGGATGTCCTGGAAGCCCGGGAGGCGGTTGGGGATCGCGCCCATGTCGCCGCCGCCCTGCACGTTGTTCTGCCCGCGCAGGGGCTGCAGACCGGATCCGTAGCGGCCGACGTGGCCGGTGAGCAGGGACAGGTTGATCAGGGCGCGGACGTTGTCGGTGCCGTTGTGGTGCTCGGTGATGCCGAGGGTCCAGCACAGCTGGGCGCGCTCGGCGCGGGCGTAGGCGTGGGCCAACTCCCGTATGGCGGCGGCCGGCACGCCCGTCACCTTCTCGGCGAGGGACAGCGTCCAGGGCTCGACGAACTGCCGGTACTCCTCGAAGCCGGTGGTCGCCCGCGCGATGAACGCCTCGTTGGCCAAGCCCGCGTGGATGATCTCGCGGCCGATCGCGTGTGCCATCGGGATGTCGGTGCCGACGTTGAGACCGAGCCAGGACTCCGCCCACTCGGCGGTGGACGTCCGTCGAGGGTCGACCGCATACAGCCGAGCGCCGTTGTGTATGCCCTTCAGCACGTGCTGGAAGAAGATCGGATGCGCGAAGCGGGCGTTGGAGCCCCACATCACGATGACGTCGGTGTGCTCGATCTCCTCGTACGACGACGTCCCGCCGCCGGAGCCGAAAGCGGCGGACAGACCGGCGACGCTCGGGGCGTGGCAGGTGCGGTTGCAGGAGTCGACGTTGTTGGTGCCCATCACCACCCGGGCGAACTTCTGCGCCACGTAGTTCATCTCGTTGGTGGCGCGGGCGCAGGAGAACATGCCGAACGCCCCGCGCGCCGCTTCCAGGCCCCGGGCCGCCCGGTCCAGGGCCTCCTCCCAGCTCGCCTGCCGGAACGGTGCGTCGCGCGAGTCCCGCACCAGGGGACGGGTGAGCCGGGTGTAGGTCGTCGGGGTTCGGTCGCGTTGCCGCGCGCTCTTCGTGTTCCTCATGCGGCGCTCCTCAGTGCGAGCAGGTCCGAGATGGCGTGCACGGTGCGCAGCGTGGGCACCTCCACGCCGGTGATCTCCGCCAGCTCGACGACCGCCGCGAGCAGCACGTCGAGTTCGAGCGGCTTGCCGCGCTCCAGGTCCTGGAGCGTGGAGGTGCGGTGGTCGCCGACGCGTTCGGCGCCCGCGAGCCGGCGCTCGACGGACACGCCCACCCGGCAGCCGAGGGCCTCGGCGACCGCGAGCGTCTCGGTCATCATCGTCTCGATGACCTTGCGGGTGCCGCCGTGCCGGCACATCTGCCGCATCGTCGCGCGGGCCAGCGCGCTGATCGGGTTGAAGGAGATGTTGCCGAGCAGCTTGACCCAGATGTCGCCGCGCAGCTCCGGCTCCACCGGGCACTTCAGGCCGCCCGCCCGCATCGCCTCGCTGAAGGCCAGACAGCGCGCCGAGACACTGCGGTCCGGCTCGCCGACCGAGAACCGGGTGCCTTCCAAGTGCCGGACGACACCCGGCCCTTCGAGCTCGGTCGCCGCGTACACGACGCATCCGACGGCCCGTTCGGGTGCGAGCACCGCACTGACCGCGCCGCCCGGGTCCACGCTCTCGAGACGGTGACCGTCGTACGGGCCGCCGTGCCGGTGGAAGTACCACCAGGGGATGCCGTTCTGGGCGGCCACGACCGCTGTCGTGTCGTGCAGCAGCGGCTCGATCAGCGGCCCGCACGCCGCGTACGAGTTCGCCTTCAGGCCCAGGAAGACGTAGTCGGCCGGGCCGACCTCGGCCGGGTCGTCGGTCGCGTGGGGGTGCGCGGTGAAGTCGCCGCGCGGGCTGCGCACCCGCACGCCGTGCTGCCTCATGGCCGCCAGATGCGGTCCACGGGCGATGAGATGCACGTCGGCGCCCGCGCGGTGGAGCGCGGCGCCGACGTAGGCGCCGATGGCACCGGCACCGAGAACTGCGACTTTCACGGGAACGCTCCGTTCGGTTTGAGGGATACCGCGGAGGTGGGGGTCGGGTGGACGAGCCCTGTCCGAGACTGGCGCGATACTGTCGACGAAATATTGTCTACAGTATGGAGACAGGGTCAGCAAGGGTCCGTGCAGCAGCGACTGCAACTGCGGCGACCGTTCGGCAACTGCGGCGACCGTTCGGCGCATTCTGGATACC
The DNA here is from genome assembly GCF_054782695.1 of Streptomyces deserti. Taxonomy (NCBI): domain Bacteria; kingdom Bacillati; phylum Actinomycetota; class Actinomycetes; order Kitasatosporales; family Streptomycetaceae; genus Streptomyces; species Streptomyces deserti. The sequence continues at coordinate 3,565 of NZ_BAAGRZ010000047.1, read as the reverse complement.
GCTCACCGCATACCGTCGACTCACCGTCTTCTCAAGGCAGTTGGCGCTGCCTACCGTCCGGGACTCATGAGCCCACCGGTCGCACCCCCGGGGTGGAGCCGCTGGCTGGTTCCGCCCGCCGCGCTCTCCGTCCATCTCTCCATCGGCCAGGCCTACGCCTGGAGCGTGTTCAAGCCGCCGCTCGAGTCCGCGCTCGGCCTCAGCGGCACGCAGAGCGCGCTGCCCTTCCAGCTCGGCATCGTCATGCTCGGCCTGTCGGCCGCGTTCGGCGGCACCCTCGTCGAACGCAACGGGCCGCGCTGGGCGATGACCGTCGCCCTGCTCTGCTTCTCCTCCGGCTTCCTGCTCTCCGCGCTCGGCGCGGCAACCGAGCAGTACTGGCTGGTCGTCCTCGGCTACGGTTTCGTCGGCGGCATCGGCCTCGGCATCGGATACATCTCGCCCGTCTCCACGCTGATCAAGTGGTTCCCGGACCGGCCCGGCATGGCCACCGGCATCGCCATCATGGGCTTCGGCGGCGGAGCGCTGATCGCCTCGCCCTGGTCGGCGCAGATGCTGGAGTCGTTCGGCGCGGACAGCTCCGGGATCGCGCTCGCGTTCCTCGTCCACGGGCTTTCATATGCGGTCTTCATGCTGCTGGGCGTGCTGCTGGTGCGGGTGCCGCGCACCGAGAAGCCGGTGGACGGCGCGCCGAGCGTCCTGCAGGGGCCGCAGGTCTCGGCTCGCGGTGCCGTGCGCACCCCGCAGTTCTGGTGCCTGTGGATCGTGCTGTGCATGAACGTCACCGCCGGCATCGGCATCCTGGAGAAGGCCGCCCCGATGATCACGGACTTCTTCGCGGACACCTCCACACCCGTGTCGGCGACGGCCGCCGCCGGATTCGTCGCCCTGCTGTCGGCGGCGAACATGGCGGGCCGGATCACCTGGTCGTCGACGTCCGACCTGATCGGGCGGAAGAACATCTACCGCGTCTATCTCGGCGTGGGCGCGCTGATGTACGCGCTCATCGCGCTGTTCGGCGACGCCTCCAAGCCGCTGTTCATCCTGTGCGCACTGGTGATCCTCTCCTTCTACGGCGGCGGCTTCGCGACGATCCCCGCGTACCTGAAGGACCTCTTCGGCACCTACCAGGTCGGCGCGATCCACGGGCGGCTGCTCACCGCCTGGTCCACGGCCGGCGTCCTCGGACCGCTGATCGTCAACTGGATCGCCGACCGGCAGGAGGAGGCGGGCCGGCACGGCGCGTCCCTGTACGGCCTGTCGTTCGTGATCATGATCGGGCTGCTCGTCGTCGGTTTCGCCGCCAACGAGTTCGTCCGGCCCGTGCACCCCCGCCACCACATCCCCAGCCCCGGCTCGCGCCCCGGTGCCGCACCGAAGGAGGCCGCCGATGACCGGCGACAGCAGCCCGAGTCCGCCTGACCCGAGCCGGCGGGGCCTGATCGCCTTCGCCTGGCTGTGGGTGGGGGCACCGCTCGCCTACGGGCTGTCCGAACTCGTGCGCAAGGCCACCCAGTTGTTCACCGGATGACCTCGGACGGCTGTTGAACAGGGCCAACGGGTCACTGCTCGGTCGTCCGGGGGTGTGACGGAAGCCGACAAGCCGGGCGGGCGATTCCTGTCACTTCACCTGCCGTCGTACCCGCGGGTCACTGATCACACTGGTGAATCCCGCTACTCACGGCAACAAGGGGGATCCACCCATGAACGGCTCGCGCATCGCCGCAGTCGGCCACTACCAGCCCGCCAGGGTGCTCACCAACGAGGACCTGGCGGGCCTGGTCGACACCAGTGACGAGTGGATCAGGAGCCGGGTGGGCATCCGTACCCGCCGCATCGCGGGCCCCGACGAACCGGTCGACGAGCTGGCCGCCCACGCCGCCGCCAAGGCGCTGGCGACAGCCGGACTGACCCCCGCGGACATCGACCTGGTGCTGGTCGCCACGTCCACCGCCATCGACCGCTCGCCGAACACGGCCGCCCGGGTCGCGGCCCGCCTCGGCGTGCCGTCGCCCGCCGCGATGGACGTCAACGTGGTCTGCGCCGGCTTCACCCACGCCCTGGCCACCGCCGACCACGCCGTCCGCGCGGGCGCAGCGAGCCGGGCCCTCGTCATCGGGGCCGACAAGATGTCCGACGTGACCGACTGGACCGACCGCACCACCTGTGTGCTCGTCGGCGACGGGGCGGGGGCCGCGGTCGTCGAAGCCGCGCAGGAGCCCGGCATCGGGCCGGTGCTGTGGGGGTCGGTGCCCGAGATGGGGCACGCGGTGCGGATCGAGGGCACGCCGCCGCGGTTCGCGCAGGAGGGGCAGAGCGTGTACCGCTGGGCGACCACGCAGCTGCCGCCCCTCGCGCGCCAGGCCTGCGAGCGCGCGGGACTGGTACCCGAGGACCTCGCCGCGGTCGTGCTCCACCAGGCCAACCTGCGCATCATCGAGCCGCTCGCCGAGAAGCTCGGCGCCGTGAACGCCGTCGTCGCGCGCGATGTCGCCGAGTCCGGCAACACCTCGGCCGCGAGCATCCCGCTCGCCCTCTCCAAGCTCGTCGAACAGGGCGCCATCTCCAGCGGCGACGCGGTCCTGCTGTTCGGCTTCGGCGGAAACCTGTCGTACGCGGGCCAGGTCGTCCGCTGTCCCTGAATGTCCCTCGTACGAGTGTGATGCGGCCAACTCGCCGTTTGCCTGGTCTTTGCGCGCCGTAGACTGTAGACGAAAGACAATCGACTGCCGGCTCTGCGGTGACACGGGCCTGCTGCCCGCTGTGCACGGCCCTGCCGAGGAGGGGGACCGCGATGTTGTCGACAGGACTGCCCCACGGGGCGGTACCCAAGCTCGAACGGCCCGGCCCGTTGCGCGACCGCGTCTACGAGGCGCTGCTCGAACTCATCACCACCCGCGCCCTCCAGCCCGGCCAGCACCTCGTCGAGAGCGAACTCGCCGGACACCTCGGCGTCTCCCGGCAGCCGGTGCGCGAGGCCCTGCAGCGGCTGAACACCGAGGGGTGGGTCGATCTGCGGCCCGCGCAGGGCGCGTTCGTGCACGAGCCGACGGAGGAGGAGGCCGACCAGCTCCTCACGGTCCGCACGCTCCTGGAGGCCGAGGCCGCCCGGCTCGCCGCCGCCAACGCGGACGGCGCGGGCATCCAGGCCCTGTACGAGCTGCTGGAGCAGGGCCAGCAGGCCGTCGACACCGACGACGTGGACGCCGCCGTGGCCCTCAACGCCCGCTTCCACGCCAAGATCATGGAGCTGGCCGGCAACGCGGTCCTCGCCGAACTCGCCGCGCAGGTCGACCGGCGTGTGCGCTGGTACTACACGCCGGTCGCCCGGCAGCGCGGGCAGCAGTCCTGGGGCGAACACGCCCAGCTGATCGCCGCGATCGCGGACCGCGACGAACAGCGCGCCATGCGGCTGATGCGCGAACACACCGAGCACACACGGCGTTCCTACCACGCGCGCGAGCGTTCCTAGTGTCCCGGTCCGGAGATCCTGTCGCAGTAGCGGCAGATGCGGTCGATGATCTGGTCTGCGGTTTTGGTCCACTTGAAGGGTCTGGCCTGCTCG